>DATLRN010000028.1:0-13972 GCA_035534695.1 Candidatus Dormiibacterota bacterium | reverse complement strand
GAGGAGGCCGTGACTCTGGGCATTCCGGGCCTGATCCTCTTCGGCATCCCCGCCCGCAAGGACGCCGAGGGTTCCTCCGCCTGGGATGACCAGGGTGTGATCCAGAGGGCGCTCCGCAGTTTGCGCACCGCGGTCGGGGAGAGCCTGCTCCTGATCGCCGACGACTGTCTTGATGAGTTCACCGATCACGGACACTGCGGCATCCTCACCGAGAAGGGAGAGATCGACAACGACGCCACCATCGCGCTCTACGCTAAGACCGCCGTCAGCCAGGCATCCGCCGGGGCCGACATCGTCGCTCCCTCGGGAATGATGGATGGCCAGGTGGCAGCCATCCGCTCCGCTTTGGATGAGGCTGGGCTCGAGCAGACTGCCATCCTCGCCTATGCCGCCAAGTACGCCTCTTCGTTCTACGGGCCGTTTCGAGACGCCGCCGAGTGCCGGCCCCAGTTCGGCGATCGGCGCAGCTACCAGATGGACCCCGCCAACCGCCGCGAGGCGATGCGGGAGATCGAGATGGATGTGCTGGAAGGGGCCGACCTGCTCATGATCAAGCCCGGACTTTCCTATCTGGACGTGGTCCTCGACGCCCGCCAGCACTTTGACCAGCCGCTCGGTGTTTTCAGTGTGAGCGGGGAGTACGCCATGCTGAGGGCCGGTGCGGCAGGCGGTGGCTTGGAGCTCAGGGACACTGTTATGGAGACCCATCTGGCCATGCGCCGGGCCGGAGCTGACTTCATCCTCACCTACTTCGCCCGCGAGATCTGCCACTGGCTGGGAGAGGCCGCATGAACCTCCCTCGGAGCGGCCGGATGGCGAGCGCGGTCCTGGCCGGGCTGCTCATCGCCGCCGTGGTCGGTGTGGGCGCCTACTTCATCAACGTCGCCGCCACTAGGAGGGTCTCCCCTGTGACCAGCGCAGACTGCTCGACGGCCAATTTCAGCGAACCGCTTAGGCCCCTGGATGAGCCCGCCTCGGTGCATCACTACGCCAAGGCCCCCGCGTTCACCATCGATTCCGAGCGCCTCTACCAGGCAACGATCGCCACCGCCCATGGCGACATCGTGATCTGCCTGGTCCCCGGATGGGCGCCGCACACGGTGAACAACTTCGTGACTCTGGTCCGCAACCACTTCTTCGACGGTTTGCGCTGGGGACGAGATCCATCGACCGCACCGGGCGGGCCGGTGATCCAGGGGGGAAGCCCCAACAACGACCTGACCGGCGGCCCAGGGTACAAGTTCGACGATGAGAAGGTGGTCAGTCCTCTCTACAAGAGCAGCGCCTACCAGCCGGGCTCGGTGGCCATGGCCAACGCCGGGCCCAACACCAATGGCAGCCAGTTCTTCGTAACCTTGTCTTCCTTCAGCCTGCCCGCCAGCTACAACCTCTTTGGCGAGGTCGTCTCCGGCCTCAACATTGCCGCCAAGGTGAAGAAGGGGGATGAGATGCACATCACCGTCCGGGAGCAGCTCCCCTGACCGAGCCCCGGGGCTTTTCCCTGGAGCGCTCGGAGGCGGCGATGAGCCGGGCCCGGCGCTCCCTGCCTGGCGGGGTGAACAGTCCGGTGCGCTCGTTCCGGGGCGTCGGCGGCACCCCCCCCTTCTTCAACCGCGCTGAGGGCCAGTTCCTCTTCGACATCGATGGCAACCGCTATCTGGACATGGTGCTCGCCTACGGCCCTCTGATCCTGGGCCACCTGCACCCCGCCGTGGTGGAGGCCATCCGTAGGCAGCTGGAGCTGGGGGAGGCCTTCGGCGGCCCGACCGAGGCCGAGGTCGAGCTGGCCGAGCTGATCGGTCGGCGCATGCCCTCGCTGGAGATGCTGCGCCTGGTCAGCAGCGGCACCGAGGCGGCCATGAGCGCCATCCGCCTGGCCCGGGCGGCGACCGGCAGGGATGCGCTGGTGAAATTTGCCGGCTGCTACCACGGCCACTCCGACTCGCTGCTGGCGGCGGCCGGCTCCGGGGTCGCCACCCTCTCAATCCCGGGGTCGCCCGGGGTACCGGCCGGGACGGTGGCCGACACCTTGGTCCTCCCCTTCAACGACCGGCCCCGTGTGGAGGAGGTGTTCGCCCAGGTGGGAGACACGATCGCGGCGGTGATCGTGGAGCCGATCCCCGGGAACATGGGGGTGGTCCTGCCCGAGCCGGGATTCCTGAAGGCGCTCCGCGATCTCACGACCTCCCACGGCAGCCTGCTCATCTTCGATGAGGTGATCAGCGGCTTCCGGGTGGGGCCGGGAGGAGCGCAGGGGCTCTTCGGTATCTCGCCCGACCTGACCTGTCTGGGCAAGGTGATCGGTGGAGGCCTCCCGGTTGGGGCCTTCGGGGGCCGTCACGACCTCATGTCCCAGCTGGCCCCCGAGGGCGACGTCTACCAGGCAGGCACCCTCAGCGGTAACCCGCTCGCCGTGGCGGCAGGGACCGCTGTCCTCACCGAGCTGGAGGACCCACGCCACTACCAGCGCCTGGAGCGACTCGGGGCCCAGATGGAGGCGGGCATCTTGGCGGCCGGCAACAGCCACGACCGCGCTCTCCAGATCAATCGGCAGGGCTCCATGCTGACGGTGTACTTCTCGGCACTCCCCGTCAACGACTACGAATCCGCCCTGGCTTCCGACCGTCAGGCGTTCGCCAGGGTCCATGCCCAGCTTCTCCAGCGTGGAGTCTTCTGGCCCCCTTCAGCCTTTGAGTCGGTATTCCTCTCGGCTCGCCACGACGCCTCTGACGTGGACCTTGTGGTGAGGGCCTTCGACGCCGGACTGGTGGCCCTGGGCTCCTTCTGAGAGCCCTCTATTTCGAAGTCGGAGCGCCGGCGGAGCGACTTCAGGCCGCTGCTATACTCCGGGCACCTTCGATGGCTCCTCCTGAGGCAATTGCAGTGATCGCTCGCGACCATCGGGAGGAGCGTCCGGCTGGACCGTCTCCCCGACCTTCGCCGGTCGCTCGCTTCTAGCCTTGGCCGCGGATCAGGTCGCCGGACTGGGCCAGCGGGGACGGGCACAAGAGAACCCTCCCTCCTCCGACGAGCGCCAGCTGACTTTGATCGAGCATCTGGAGGAGCTCCGTCGGGTCCTTTTGATCAGCCTGGTGGCCTGGGTGGTTGCGACCGCCGTCGCCTTCGTGTTCAACCATCAGATGATCTGGATCTTGGAGCGACCCCTCCACATGGCCCTCCGACACACCCGATCGCCATTCGGCCAGAGCGTGGTGATCACCAGTCCCATAGAGGGCCTCTCGATCCCCTTCAAGATCGCCGCAGCTGCCGGGGTGATCCTCTCTCTGCCGATCACGGTGTGGCAGATCTGGACCTTCGTCAAGCCCGGCCTGCGCCGGAGCGAGCGCAATCTCGCCTTCCCCTTCATCTTCGGGACACTCTTCTTCTTCGCTCTGGGGGGACTCTTCGCCTATTTCATCCTTCCCATCGGGCTGACCTTCCTGGCGACCTTCCTAGGGGGGAACGCGGTGTACCTACCCGACCTCAACGCCTACCTGACTTTCCTGGCTCTCGTGGTTCTGGTCTTCGGAGTGACCTTCGAGATGCCGGTTGTCCTCTGCACCTTGGGCGCGGTTGGGATCCTCAGCAGCGCCAAGCTGAGGAGGTGGCGCAAGGCTGCCTACTTCATCATGGTCGGGGTGGCGCTCATCGTGACCCCCGGCGCCGACCCCTTCACGCCCACTTTTCTGTCGATCGCCCTGCTGCTGCTATATGAGGGCAGCATCCTAGTCATCGCCCACGCGCTCCATCGCTGATGGCACGTAGCGATGGACGAGCTCCCGATCAGCTGCGCCCGGTTCTGATCCACACCCAGGGGCGCAGCTGGGCCGAGGGATCCGCGGTGATCACCATGGGGGCGACCACCGTGCTCTGCTCCGCCACGGTGGAGGGAAGGGTACCCGCCCACCGCAGAGGTTCCCGGACCGGCTGGGTCACCGCCGAGTACGGAATGCTGCCCCGCTCAACCCACGAGCGCAGCCCCAGAGAGCGGGGAGGTCGGGTCGAGGGCCGGTCGCAGGAGATCCAGCGGTTGATCGCCCGCAGCCTGCGTGCCGCGGTCGACCTACGAGTCCTGGGAGAGCGCACGGTGATCATCGACTGCGACGTGATCCACGCCGATGGCGGTACCAGGACGGCGGCGATCAGCGGCGGGTACGTGGCCTTGGCTCTCGCCTGTCGTCGGCTCGAGGAGGCTGCGCTGGTGGCGTCGTCACCTCTCGTTCGCCAGGTGGCGGCGGTCAGCGTGGGCATCCTCGACGGTGTTCCGCTGCTCGACCTTGACTACCTGGAGGATTCGCAGGTGAGTACTGACGTCAACGTGGTGATGAGCGGCGACGGAGGAATCATCGAAGTTCAGGGCACCGCCGAGCGAGCACCCTTCAGCGAATCACAGCTGACGTCCTTGGTAACCCTAGCTAAGAGTGGCATCAGTGCCATCCTGGCCGAGCAGTCGTCGGCGCTGGGGTCATCTAGCTGAGCGACTTAGGCGGTCTTACCAACACGGACCGGTGGGCTGAACAACCCCTCCATGTGGTGGTGGCTAGCCACAACCCGGGCAAGGCGGCGGAATTGCGCCGGCTGCTGCGATCGGTCTCCTGGCGCCTCCTCGAACTCGACCAGGCTCCGGGCGGCCACGAGGTCGACTGGGAGGAGAGCGGAACCACATACCTTGCCAATGCCGAGATCAAGGCCCGTGCCGTGTGCGCCGGGACCGGACTTCCCGCAATGGCCGACGACAGTGGAATTGAAGTGGCTGCCCTGGATGGCTGGCCAGGAATCCACACCGCTCGGTGGATGGGCGAGGGGGCAACGCCGAAGCAGCTGCTGGTGGGGCTGACACAACGGGTCGGCGCACTTCCGGAGGATCGTCGCCGGGGGAGCTTCGTGTGTGCCCTGGCGCTGGCGGTTCCGGTGGCAGGGGGGAACGCAGAAGTGATTGTCACCGAGGCCCGTTTGGACGGCACGCTCCTCGCCGAACCGCGGGGTCGGGGAGGCTTCGGGTACGACCCCATCTTCGTTCCCCACGGGGAGCAGCGGACCATGGCGGAGATGAGTCGCGTCCACAAGGACGAGATCAGCCACCGGGCGATGGCGGCCCATCAACTGCTGGCCAAGCTTCCCTAGGTCGCCGCCCACCCGCCGGGGAGACACTTACTGAGAAGTGCAACCCGGCTCACGTTGTCGGTGCCTCGGGTCGGTACTCAGCTGGCAGACACTGGTGCTCGTCGCGTGACGGAAACGTGACCGTCTTCTCGCTGCCTTGGCCGGGGGCACTGGCTCGGCCGGGGAGTCGGGCCTGGTCGGGGCGGGCGGATTTGAACCGCCGACCTCCACTTCCCAAAAGTGGCGTGCTACCCCTGCACCACGCCCCGCGAGGCCCGTCGTCCGACTTCCATAATGCGGTCAACGCTACGCGTGGCTAAGGGTAACTGGTACCCGGTCACGGGCAATCGGCGCTCCGCGAGCTGGCCAGTTGCAGCAGTTGTCGGTGGTGGCGGCACTTCACTGGAAACGCACCCGGCCCGAGACGACGGTCGCCGTAGCTATGGTTCGGAGACTCGAGGACGGATCGCCGCCACCGATGTAGTACCTCGACTGGTTCAACTAGCGCCGGCTCCACGCCGAGCTGGTCAGGGTTGTCCCCGCTGAGTTCGAAGCCGCCCAATACGATGACGACCCGGTTCCCTGCTGGCTGTTTCACACTATCTGGAGTCTCGATAAAACCCGGGCCGGTTCAGGAGCGTTTCGAATGCAGTGCTATACTCGTTCGAGGTCTACCCTGGGAGGTATGGACATGCTCTCTCCGACACACATCGTCCTTTTTCTGCTTTTGATTTTGCTAGCTCTCGTCGTTTTTGGGCCAAAGCGCCTTCCTGAGTTGGGGAGCAGTGTCGGCAAGGCCCTCCAGGAATTCAAGAAGGCCTCAAATTCGACGATGGACGAAGTGCGTGCGGTGACGAATTCGGTAACTAGCACTCCAACCACCACCGAGACGAGAACGACCGAGACCGTAATCCCGGCCGCCGAGGTCAAGCAGCCCGAGTAGCCCCCCTGCGTGCGGCCTCTCGTCGATGCAATTTGGGGCCGAACTCTCAGGAGTCTCACAATGCCCGCGTGGGGCTAGTGGGCGACTACTGTTCGTGTCGTGGAAGAGACTAGTGGGGAAGTACTAAGTAGCGCCGCATGCCCGCGTTGCCATTGGGCTCGCGGGCCATGGCTCCAGCCCTATCACGATCTGGAGTGGGGCGTGCCGGTGCACTCGGACCGCCAGCACTTCGAACTTCTTGTCCTCGAAGGTGCGCAAGCAGGCCTCAGCTGGCTCACCGTCCTTAAACGGCGAGAAGCGTACAGGCGAGCTTTCGCTGACTTCGACCCTGTCGCGGTGGCTGCGTTCGACGCCAGCCGTCGCGAAGCGCTGCTTCTCGATTCGGGGATCGTTCGCCACCGTCAGAAGGTCGAGTCGGCGATCAGCAACGCGGTGGCGCTGATTCGCGTCGGGCTGGAGTTCGGCAGCTTTGACCACTACGTTTGGACGTTCGTGGACGGTGGCCCTTTGATCTCCGGGTGGTCCGTCCCAGAGCAGGTTCCCTCGACCACTCCGAATGCGGAGTCGCTGAGCGCGGATCTCCGCCGCCGAGGCTTTCGCTTTGTCGGCCCGACGATCTGCTACTCGTATATGCAGTCTGTCGGGCTAGTGAACGACCATATTCAAACGTGCTTCCGCTTTCGGGAACTCACAGCGGAACGGGATCGTTGGGCGCTAGCCCACCCGGCTCACTGACCCACTCCTCATTGTTCCGAGTCTCCGTCTCACCTGGGCGGGATGCGCGTCCACCCACGAGGCGAAAAACCCCGACAGGCTGTCCTTCTCTGCATCGTGCTTGAGCCGAGACGCGATACAGTGACTATGTGGACAAGGGAGCCGTGGTACCGGACTTTGAACTGCCAGACGAGAAGGGCGAGCCTCGGAGGCTGTCCCAACTCCTTGTAAACGGATGCGTTGTCCTCTTCTTCTATCCGTCAGCCGGCAGCCGGGGATGCAGTGTTGAGACTCGCCACTTCCAAGACCTCATAGGTGAGTTTGCCAAGTCGGGCGCTCAGGTGGTCGGGATCAGCAGAGATCAGATTTCCAAGCAGTTGGATTTTTCGGAGCGGTGTTCGCTGGACTTTCCGCTCCTTAGTGACAGCCGCGGGGTAGTCGCGGCCAGCCTCGGAGTCAAGCGTCGATTTGGCCCAATCGCAGTCAAGCGTTGGACCTTCGTGATCGACACAGGCCGACAGGTGTTCGCGGTGATCAAGAGCGAAACCCACATGTCGGCCCATGCAGACCGTGCTCTTGAAGCTGTGCGCCTGCTCAGGGCACCTGACGCTGACGGGGACACATCTTAGCGAATACCGGCGAATAGGTCCACTTCAGGAACAGGCTCGCCAGTCAGATCGATGGCCCGGATGTAGTATTCCTGGCCCAGAATGAGCGGAGCCACTTGGTCTGGTAGGTGCGCAAAAAAGGCGTTGTCCATCTGGCTGGCGTGCGCGCGCACCGAGGCTAGCTTGGCAGGTACATCCTCCGTCACATCAATCACCGTCGTGACCTGATCGTCGGCAACGCCAAAGGGAGGATTGTCGGGATCAAAATCTAGTTGCCCAAGGTCCCATGGGTCTATTCCCAGCTCCTTCATCTGGGTGATTACCCGCTGCGCCAGGGACTTCGGGAACACGGTGTAATAAAGCTTCTGGGGAATCCCTGTAGCCAGAACTGCCCCGCGCGTCACCGCGTTGGCCCGAATATGATCGGGATGGCCGTAGCCGCCATCCTCCGCATACGTGATCACCACTTGGGGACGGTACTTCTCCATGATTTGCGAAAGTTTGGCCACCTCCTCAGCCAGATCCACGGCCGCGAAGGCCCCCGGGGCATCTGCCTGATTCCAGTCGGCCATCCCTGAGTCGTGGTATCCCAGCAGTTCGATCTCCGAGATATGAAGAGCCCGGCGCGAAACCTCCAGTTCGCCGGCCCGCCATTGCCTCACGGCTTCCGGATCGTGGTCAGGTTGGTCGGGCTTGAGGCCGCCTGGACCATCACCGAGTTCGCCGCCAGTGCAGGTGACGAGGATGGTCCGAACTCCCTCTTTAGCGTACTTATGAAGAACTCCACCGGTTGAAACCGCCTCATCGTCGGGGTGGGCGTGGACCGCTAGCAAATTCACGTGATCTTGCGACCCACGTAAAGGGTTTGCTTGCCTAGCCACCACCACGCCAGCGGTAGACGCAAGTACCAGGCGACGAGTACTCTCCGCTGTGGCAAACGACCCAGGGTTGAATACGGCAGGAACCGCCTAACCAGGCGCTCAGTTTCGAAGCCGGCCAAGCCGGCGGCTTCTGTTAGGCTCCTGTCCGTTAGCGCGATATGGTGATCAATAAAGTCCCAGTAGCCACCGCCAACTAGCCTTATGTTGGGCTGTAGCACGATCACCCTACCGCCCACGCGCAGCAGACGGTGCGCAACAGTCAATTGCTGGACTACTTCAGAGCGGGAGAGTAGGTGTTCCAAGTAGTTGCTCATAAATACCACGTCGAAGTGGTCGTGAGGAAGTTCGCGATCCAACGCGAGGCCCGAAGACTGGACAAAATGAATGTCTTCAGGCAGCCATCGGCTCATATCGCGTAAGTCGCTTGCCCACCGCTCTCCGGCCGAAACGTGTCGTATAAATGCTCCTTGGTCGCATCCTATATCTAGTACACTTGCCTCATTAGGGATGAAGCGCTGAAGGTATCGGACGATTTCAAGCCAGACCGCGTTCTTGCGATCGCTGTCTGACCTATTGAACCGCCGTTCGTAAACGCTCTCTAGCTCGGCTGGCATGATCGTTCGATCGGAGTGCCCGAGCCCCACTCGATCGGGTTCCTCAGTCACGCCAGAGGTACGTTTTGTCTAGATCCAGCTGGCTTCGAACCCGATGACCGTCTGCCCCAGCTTTGCCGGCGTAGACGAACGGCTGGGCGAGGTTCACCCTTGACGCCGGTACACAGGCCCTGGACCGCTGTCGACGGTTGCGAGGCACCGGTTGATCGTAGGAGCTTGAGGCTGGTCTCGCAAGTCCTGCTTCCTCGGAGGTTGCGTCGATACCACCACGAGCCGGCGGTGCCATAGGCGGTACCCAATCGGGCAGACGGGCGAAACCTGCCTCGCCAGATGCTTCGGAGACTGACCAGACTCCCTGGAGTCGGCTAGGTGTGTCCTCGAAGGGCTGCGGCCATCTCTGGAGATGAGGAGACCCTGTCGATGGGTGCGAGTAGCCGGCCACCGGTGTGTCTGAAGGTTCTAGCTGAACAGGCAGAACCTTCATGTCTACTGCCCGTCCGGCTCCGAATCTCGACGGTGCCGTCGTGTGAGGGTCCGAAGGAATGCAGCAGACCAAGCCCCCTGCGGAGGGGAATACGCGTGCCGTGGATCATTCCGTCGTGGGCGACGGAATGATCTGGGTATCGCCCGGTCACCAGCACGTTGCTGGCTTTCGTGAACATCGCGCTCAGGGGCGAGGCAAAGCTGAGGGAGATCCGATCTCGATCCCTGAAAAGCAAAGAGGTCGGGTCCCACTCCAGTGCAGTGACAGTTCGCGAAACGCTACTGGCCAGTAGATGACAAACAGAGAGCGTCGAGCGTACCCGGGCACGGTGGCCGACGCGAGCGGCCGACTTACAGCGCCTCCGAACCGCGTCGCCACGGCCAGCGATACTCTCCCCCTCCCCGTGCGAGCTCCGACCAGCCGTACAATCCAGGCCCCTCCACGGGGAAGGGCCACATTAGTACGAGTCAAGGTGCCGCCAGCTCTAACGCACGCACCTGGCAAGCGATCTTCGTCTCGGAAGGTGGCGTGGACTACGGAGCCGTCACTACGGACGGCGTACATCTGCGGGCTGGAGGTCATGGACGGAACATTCAGATGCCACAGTCGTGTGACGCGAATCACACTTGTATATGGCCACTCAGAGGAGAACAAGATCGACGCCGGGACCTCCGTATCGTATATAGACCAGTCTTTGCCTGGGTGGGCCGACTCGACCGACCGAACACCCGAGATGAGCCGGGCCACATAAGCTCTCGCGGGAGCTCGAGACCATTGAAGTCCCACTGGCGGGTCAGAGTAGGCGAACCCTAGTAGAAAAGCGGCCGTGAATGCGAGAGTGAGACCAGTCGCGATCTGCTTGTCAAACCGGCTGAAGTGGCGCTGCGACCTTCGTCCCATCAGGGCGAAGGCGAGTCCCAACGACGCAGGTACGATGAGCGTCGCCTCATATCGGTAATCTTGCCCGAGCGCCGTGCCAAACTCAACGATCCGAGCCCAGCCGATGAGTCCCATGAGTGCAAGAAAAGGGAGGCCGATCATCGCCCAGCCGATGAGTGCCTTGCTGCCGTTGCGGCATACGGAATATGCGGCGAGGGCCAAAAGCGCTGTGGAACTAACGAAGATTAGCCATAGTTGCGCTGACCCACCCGCGCGAGGACCGACGTATGTCCAGGTCAGGGGTCCGCCGGCCAGACTGGGAACGAAGGCCCTGAACCACGCATTGCCTAAGAATTCCAGAAACTGCGTCGGGCTTGGCGTCGCTCCGACGCTCACGCCACCTTTGGCGAAGTCAACAGCTATAAATGACGTCGCAGCGACAGCGCACCAGAAAATAGGTACTGCGGCCCGGCGACAGTGGGTACTCCAGTCCTTGCCAGACTGGGCCTCGACAACCCAAGCAGCGAGGACCAAGATCAGTAGAGGAAGCGTGACCATCGTTCCCTCATAGAAGCACAGCCCGGCCGCGAAGAAGAGGGCGGTCAGGACGGTCCAGCGGAGTTCATTGCTCTGGAGGAATCGAACAAAAGCGTAAACGGTCAAACTGCATGCGAACAAGGACGGAACTACCGCGAGTGACGCAGCGAGCCATGGGACCGCCCCGACCCATCCGGGCCATAATCCGGTGAACATTATGACCACCGGAAGGGCCAGGGTCGGCGGAAGCAGCCGACGTAAGGTGACGAATATGGTCCACGAAGTGGCGGCGATCAGAGCTACCAGGATTGCCAGCACGACATTGTACTGGAGCCCAATGACGCGGTCAATCAGCCAATATTCAAACCGAACACCAGGTTGCAAGTGGACAAAGATGGGAGTCATGAGATAGTGCAGGTCGAGGGGGCTGTTAGCCGCCTGCTGGAGATTGAGAAAGTCATCCTGGAAGAAGAAGCCACTGGCCGCTAGCCAATAGAGGACGGGGGACTGCGCGCAGATCTGGATGCTGACGAGCAGGTCAAGGTGTAGACGAGCCCGTGAAGCCCACATAGCCCAACGGGGACTGGGAAGCATGACGGCTGGGGAGGGGGTCGGCTTCTTCAGTCTGGTGACCCCTTCAGATCTTTAGGGCCTGGAACAGATCTCGCTCGGCCAACTCAGCCTCCGTCGGGGAGAGCAATGCTTCGTTCTCACTGGCGGCCGCGGATCATTGGCGCACATCCAGTGGAACCGACAGTATACTGGGGCCTGTCCTTCACTCACATGACCTCGGAGTCGCGTTTGACCCGTGATCCTAGTAAAGACCGACGTGCGAACACGCAGCGATCTGTGCGGGCAGGCCGTTGGCTTGAGATGCCCTGGTCGCCTTGGTCTTCGGGCCACGACTTCCGGATGCCGGTTCCAGATGAGGCCCAGGGAAGCTAGGCCACTTTGAGCCGACGGCGTCCTGACACCGGGGCAGGCGTCCGGTGCTCGAGCCTACTGAATGACTCTTGGTCGGTAGACTAGCGAACCGTAACAGGACTGCTGCGGAGTTCATCTAATGTACGTAGCGTCACCACGATATCCTTGGTGGCGACGGCCAACTGCTGCCGGCTCACACCCCGAGACTCCCCTACGGAGGGTCCGTGTTCATTAGATTAAGGCGACTCGGAGTTCTCCTGTTGGGGGTGGCGCTACTGCTATCCGCAGCGAGCTGTGTTTTCCCTTCCCGGCACCACGACCCAACCGCCGCGGCCGCGGCGGGCGCCCAACCCGTGTCATCGGCGGCTGCTCTAGCGTCCCCAGTCGCCCTCGCCGCGAACTCGTCGCGGGTGCAATGTCTGGATCTACCGATCAGCAGCATGCTAATCATGCCTGACAGCTGTTGGCAGACCGGGCCGACTTCATTTCTGATCGCTGGCAGTGACCCGGCCGTACCGCTAGATGGGGCTGTCGCCGTGATACAGGGTCAAGCTCGACTGGTCACGGACATTCCATCGTCAGGTCCGCTGGAAGTGGTTGGCGCCAGCGGCGATGCTGGGTGTGTCGTCGACTCGACCGGTCAATTTCACGCCGTGAGCGTCGTCGATGGTGCGGTGTCCTTATCCCCTCAGAGGCATTGTCCAGATGGCACATCCTCGCCAGGGGAGCCGGGCGTCTCACCGTCGAGTAGCGCCGTCACGACTGGATCTCCGAAGGCGATCGTTACTGTCGCCACGTCGCCTGCAGTAACACCTTCCTACTATGAGTACGCTCAATACCTATCAGAGTGCCAAGATGGGACGACGACAAGCTGCCCCTTGTTTGAACAAGGTGCGCTGACTGCCACTCCCCAGGCCAGGGGAACTGTCGTTCTTGATTTCGGTTCACAGTGTTCGGTGCCAGGTAGCTCGCCCGTGATTTTTGGGGTGGAGATGTTCGGAAGTGAAAGCTCACCTGTGTGCACGCCGGACACGTCGCTGGCTAATCTAGTGCGAGCGTGGCTGCGCGGTTACGAGTCCGACCATGCTGGCGGAACCGTTCCGATCAACTTGGCTCCCGGCACAAGTAATAGCTATAACGGTGTCGACGCCAACAATCAGCCCGTGTCACTTGCTGGAGCCGGCGCCGCTTGGTACCAGGATGTGGTAAGTCCTTCTGCAGGGGCTTCGGGTACCGCCCCGGTGTCGCTCTGGGGCGCTGACGATATGGAGGAGGCGGGTGCTGACTCCGGTGTCTATGAGTGGTGGGATGGTGCCGACACGCTTTCTTGGGTGCAGGGATATACCACTGCGGCGACGTTGGCCGGGACATGCCTGAATGGTAGTGGCTTCCTTGCCGACTTCGGAGACTTCAACGAGTCCTTCGTGCAGGCGGGGGGGATCAGCCCAGGCGACACTTGGACCGAAGAGGACGTGTACCAAATAGCGGGTGGCCTGGCAGGTACGTGCGCCCTTCCCGAGATCTATTACAATGCCAACGCGGCTGAGTGGGAGTCGCTCAACCAGTGGGCAGTCGACCAGACTCCGGCGCTGGAACCCGTTAGCTTCATCGCCGCCATGTCGGAGGCCTCCGCGAGTTCCCCTTCTTGCCCACCGCCGGGCGGTGATACCAGTCTATGGCCGTCGTGCTCGTGGGCGGAATTGCAACAGGCCACCTCCCAGAACCCGTCGGTTCCCGGAGTCACGCAGATCGGGGAAGGGCTGCAAGGCCAACCTCCGCAGGTTTACTCCGTCAACCCGAGCGATGGTCCGGAGACGGGCGGGACCACAGTGGCAATCAGCGGAAGTAACCTGCTAGGCGCATCAGAAGTTCTATTCGGTGGGGTCTTGGCATCGCAATTCACTGTGAATTCGTCCAGCAGTATCACAGCCGTCAGCCCCTCTGGATCGACTGGTCTGTCTAGTGTCGTAGTTGAAACTGCGCTGGGCTCGAGTCCAACAGGGAACTCCGCCGGATGCGCCAACGATGGCTCGGGGGTCGTGGCTGGCTCCCCGTCAGACACTGTGAGCTACCCGGGCCAGGTGAACACTTTCTATGAAGGCGTCACCGGCGACCTGTGCTACAAGTGGGCGCCAGCTGGTACTTGGGAGGGGCCGGTAAGCTTGGGTTCAGGTCCTCTGGGCGGGCCCCCTGCTGCGGTGGGTCAGGCGGACGGCGTGATCGATGTGTTCTGGAAGGGGACGAACAGCGCGCTCTACCATGATTGGTACATAGGAGGTGCCTGG
>DATLRN010000027.1:0-29352 GCA_035534695.1 Candidatus Dormiibacterota bacterium | reverse complement strand
CAGGTCTTCGCCGACCAGGTGGTCGCCGGCGCCATTGTCGACCGCCTCCTGCACGATGCCACCGTGCTCAATATCCGGGGCCACAGCTACCGGATGCGAGCTCACCAGGAACCCACCACTCGCAAGGGAGGGCCTGCTGTGATTAGATAACTTTCGCCGTCAGGGACCTCTGCACTTTTCGTGACCAGAACCCTGCACAATTGCTGATCCCTAACACCAGGGCCGCTCTACAGTCGCATCCTCGCATGATCCGAAGGCTGAGCCCATCGGCCCATCAACCGTTTCTTCATAGCGTGTCCGTGAAAATGCCAATGTCCAACCGCCCGGGAAAGCCATGGGCACCACACCTGCACTGCCACGAGTCTGACGATCCGGAATGCCAGACTCGCGTATTGCAACTGCTGCACGTCCACACACCCTCAAGGGCCGAGACACGTCTAAGTGCCGTGCTGATCTCGGCACCCGACGCACTGGTCGCAGAAGCATGCGCCTCGACATTAAATACGGTGGCAACATCAGCCTCGATCCCAGTGAGCAATTCGCCGGTCACCTTATACGCCGCGGAATCACCACTCTTGAGCAGACTCCGGACTGCAGGAATCAGTTCCCCGATCTCGCGGCGATCATTCTTCACGCCCCGGCGAAACGCCACCCGCCCACCCAAGCCTTCGCAAACTTCTTGAAGCAATTCCTCCAGGGCTCGGCGGCCCTTTTGAGCCGCCCCGATCCTGTCGTCAGATAGTGAAGCTTCGGCCTTTGCCAGGAGCGCGCTCGTCTCGTAAAGCGCCAGACGTGGTCCCTCGGCGTAGGACCACGATGTCAATTCCAGGAACCCCCATCCGGATGAGTAGCGTCTAATCCGATCATAGAAGAGCGCATCGTGGGTGAATACCAGAAGCTGGCGATTGGCAAAGTCTTCGACTAAGACTTGGGCAAGTTGGCCCCGGTGGTCCGCGTCAAAGCTGTTTACGACATCGTCCAGGACGATGAATCCCAACTCACTATTGAATGCTTCAGCCATTGCCAGGAACAAGGCGATAGCCAACGAGTTCAAGTGGGACTCGCTCAAAACCCCATGTGGAGGACTCTGATCCGTTCCGTGGAAGTTGATGGAGAGCTCCAGCCCCTTGTCAGCAGACCGGACTATCTTGGCTTCTGATAGTCTTTCATTTGGATGAAGCTTCGTGTAGAGGTACCCTACCCGCGATGAGATGCGCTCCAGGATGCGCTCCAGGTGCTTAGCTTGTGCTTCTTGGTACTCTGTGAACACTGCGGTTGCTATGTCCGCGGCGGCCTTTGCTCGCGTCTCCTCAGATCTGGCCCTTGTCCACTCACGTGCTGCGGAAATCAGGAGTCCCAAGTCGAGTATCGACCGATCTCTTTCTGACGCAGGAACTGGCGCGGCAGCGTCAAGTATGAGGATTGCCCCCGCTGTCCAGACTTCGAGCTCTTGGATGTACGCTGAAAGAGGAGGCCAGGCTATCTGCGAATGTCGGCGGAGCCTTTCCTCAGCCTCTTCGATCGGTGTGCCGCTGGGGGGAGCCTCCAGGACGATCGACAAGCCCGCCGCCTGGCTAACGGCGGCCCTCGCCGCTCCCGCCATCTGCTTCAGCACCTCGAACGTCATAGCGGCAGGCTCCTGCGCGGACTGAATTCGCTTAGCCGCGTCCGCTAGGCCGCCGATGACCAGTCTGATGCGGTCTGCAAGCTCGTCTGACTTAATACCTTGGCCACAGAGTGGACAGGTATCCGTTGGGGATATCGACTCGACGTATTCTTGGGCTGTTGAATACAGGCTCAAGCGCAACTGGGACGATGCGTCACTCGTGTCAAGAGCGGCATTCCATCGATCAATTGGCGCGCGGTTTGGCGTCGCTTGGAGCGCCGGAAGAGAGGCCCGTACAGCGGCGACGCGATGGGCCGTTTCGGAGGACTCCGAACCCGGATACATTTGCTTTGCCCACGTTGGGCTTACCGCGGCCTGGAAAGTCTCCGGTGTCGGGAAGTCTACGGCCGCGCATCTGGTTCGAATGGCTTTGAGGACATCTACCTCGGTTGGCGCAACTTCGAATTGAGTCAGCATCGATTCACGCTGTCTAAGCTCCTGTTGGGTGGCCATCAACGCCTTTTTCAGATCGTTCATTGCCGTTTGGAGGTCTAATCGAAGCTGGTCTACGGCACGTAAGCCCAATAGGTCTGAGAGGTACTTCCACTTCTCGGCCTTGCGCTTGTCGACAAAATCTGCTAGCGTCCGGCCGCGGAGAAGAAATGGAGTATTCTGACCGGCCTCGATCGCAGCTTGTGGCGGCGAGTCGGGGTGCTGGACCTCACCCCCGAGGCGGCCGTCCGTTACAATCACGACCTTTGTGGTAAGACTTCCTTTGGCACCCAGGTTGCGAATCGCGTGTTTCCGTCCTTCGTGACTTAGGAAGTCAAGTCGTCCGGTGAAGTACCATTCAAGTGCGTCGGCGATCGTGCTTTTCCCTGTGCCGTTCTCGCCAAACAGCATGGTGCTGCGGCCCCTGGCAAAGTCGAGCTGGAGCGAGCCAGGTACGCCGCGAAAAGCAGTGACTTCGATACTCGTGACGCGCTCACGCACCGGTTATGTCACTCATCGCCTTCTTGAGCGCCCCAACTCGGTGCGGTAGGTCAACAGCCGCAGCATGCAGATTGGCGATATGGCTCGTGGACAGGCCCGGCACACGCAGCAGGGCGATCTCGAGCACTTCGCTTGGACCGAGCCGTAGGAGATCATCCGCAGCTGCAGGCGACTCCGACGGGGGCGGGTCGGTCATGGCACCTCCTGGCGCCCTACCTGCAAATGAGACATGGGACCGAGTGCGCTGTTGCTGCGCCGGCCAGATCCGTCGCAGTCAAGTCAGGATTCGTCAGCCTGGAAGTCCTCATAGTGGCGACTATAGCGCCGAATTGCCCGGTGGGGGCCTGGTAGCGAGCCGACGTCTCCCCCGCCCGCCCCAACTGATGGGGGAGGGCGAGGGGGGGCCGGGAGCGGCCCGCTCACGAGGTGGTGGCGGCCAGGGCCTCCTTGCCCCTGCGCTGCAGCGCGTCCGGCAACCGCAAGGGAAGTGAGGTTTCGGGCGCGCCGATGATCGCCGAGAATGCGCTGCTCTAGGTCGTCGTATGCCATGTGATCCAGTAAAGCAGCGCAGGACACTACCTGGGCGACCACAGCGAGCCGGGCTTCGGCGTTGGAGGCACGCTTGAGCTCAATAATCGTCAAGTCGCGTCGGGTCAATGGCCAGTAACTCCGAGCAACCGGACCCCAGGTGGACCTCCCTGCCCGCAATCACGAGCGGCGGGGAGCAGCTGGGGCGCGCCTTCGACAAGGTCGTGGAGCACTCCCCTGGCTGAAAACCCTGTCGGTGCCAGTACCGTCCATCCGTCCGAGGACCTATGCCAGAGTGAGGTCATAGTTCGTGCGCAACGATGCTCGCTGCCGGCAAAGTGCGCCTCGATCCTCTCCTTGGAGAGCACACGGAGGGGCGGACTCAGACTTGCTGAAAGTACTCTTCATCCACATGCACCTCTTCAACCGGACGGGAGGTGACACCAATTCCGTACTGCTTCAGCAGGTCGCAGAGCCTCCCCCCGTCGATCAGGTCGATGGGCGGAGCCCCGTCCCGGGTCGACTCGTGCTTTGCTTCCTGGGTGAACGTGCCAGTGGTGATGAGCAGCCCCTTATCGCCCCTTCCGGCCATGGCGCCGCGGAAGTCGCGCACGGCACCGGGGCCGACGCTTCCCTGGTAGCGCTTGCACTGAAAGAATACGGGGAAACTCAGCAACGAGACTCGATAGACACCTAATCCATCGATGCCCCCGTCGCCAGATCGTCCAGTGACGGATACGCTCACGAAGCCCGCCTCGCGCAATAGAAGCTGGGCGAGCCGTTCAAAGGAAGCAGGCTCCATCTTCCCGAGGGCATCCAGCAGCTCGTCCCTCCAAGACTCGTCACCTGAAGTCTCGTCCTCTCGTTCCTCTTGCACATCCGTTCCGTGTGCCACCCCCTGCTTCCCGCGTCGCCGGCTGCGATATTGGAGGCGAAGTGCGTTCAGTCGCACGTCAAGCTCTCGTTCGTGGTTCCCGGACTCCCTCAGCTCCCTCACCAAGCGCCGGCCAGCCTCCGTCAGTGACCACACTCCCCGTCGACTGTTGTCGACCAGGCCCATCCCTTTGAGCAGACTACGTGCCCAGGCGAGGCGGTACTCGATCTCGGTGCGCGGTCCGTCGTTATGCAGCTCGCTTTGCTGCTCCAGGGTGAATGCCATCAAGGTCGTCACCGCCGCCGGAATCTCTTCATTTGTCGCAGAACCACCCTTCTGGTCGAGCACAAGTAGGGTGGGCCATAAGAGGACCCGCGACCGTGGACGGCCTGACTCTGCCATAAGCCTCCATTCTCGCTCTGGGGGACCCGTCGTGTACATGGCCGCCGACCGGGACCCGAGTCTGCTCCAAGTCACTTCGAGTGCCACCTGCACCTACGCCCAACTCCCAACCAGGCGTACGTTCTCATTTTCTCCGATCTGGAGGGACTGACTGCGAAGTCCCTGTCCCGGAGCAGGCGCCGGCGGAGAGACTACTCTCCGGTCCCCTCCGTCCCTACATCTGCCTCCGCGCGCTCCACATACCGACAGAGCCCGTTGACAAGGCGGAGCTGGTCCACCGTGTGGCAGCGGGTCACGAGCAGAGTCGGGGACCCCACCATCACCGCCAGCGCCTGGGCTCGTGAGACCGCGACGTTGAGGCGCTCTCGGCTGAACAGGAAGTCCATACCGTGCGGAATCTCGTCCGTACTTGAGGTGGTGAGCGAGATGATCACCACCGCCGCCTCCTGACCCTGGAACCTATCGACCGTCCCCACTCGGGCGCCGGGAGGAAGGGTTCTCCCCAGCAGCGCCACCTGAGCGTTAAACGGAGCCACCACCAAGATGTCCTGAAGTCCGAGGGGCCGTTCGGCGCCGGTCCGGTCGATCCAAGATCTCCGCAGCAGATCCCCCACGGTCTCCGCTACAGCCGCCGCCTCCTCTTCTGACGACGCTCGGTTCCCCCGATGATCGGTCGGGACCCAGCGCAGGCCGGACCCAGAGATCCCTCCCGGTCCCGAGACCGTCTGGAGCTCACACCCCGGAAGGGATTGCAGGCGCCCGTGATAGTAGATCTCCGAGATGTACTCGCAGATGGTGGGGTGCAGGCGGTGGGTGTGGTCCAGAAACACCCCGAGGTTTGGCGGGATGGTGTCCGCATCTCCAAGGACGTGCTCCAGCGCGGAGACCCCGGCTCCCTTGGGATGCGTGCCTTGAGAGGGCTGGGAGAGCTGGCGCGGGTCACCCACCAGCACCAGGTTGCGCGCGGAGGTAGCGACCGCGCAGACATTGGCCGAAGAGAGCTGGCCCGCCTCGTCGACCACCAGGTAGTCGAGGCGCTGGTCCAGCTCCGGCCTGGAGAAGACCCAGGCCGTTCCCCCAATCACCTTGACGCCATCGTCGAGATCAACCAGTAGTCCGGCCACGTCGCCTCGTCGTGTCACCCCGGGGTCGGTGGCCCCCTGACCGGGATCAGCCTTCTGAGACGCTCGGAGCTCCCGCCCCTGAAGCCTGGATTCGGTCAGCACCGCCTCCAGCAGGTGCGAGATCACGGCGTGGCTGTTGGCCGTGACTCCCACGGTGTGACCGGACGCCGCCAGCTCGACCACCATCTTGGCGGCGGTGCTGGTCTTGCCCGACCCCGGGGGCCCCTGGATGGCCAGACACCCTTGGGTTAGGGCCGTGGCCAGCCTCACCGCCCCCACGTCGGCAGCCTCACCAGGAGCCAGCAGACCCTCCTGATCGACCAGTCCTCTCAGCCGTGGTGGTCTCCGCAGCAACAGATCGCGCACGCAGCGGTAGGGACCGGCCCCATCCATCCCGTGCTCAATCACGGACCGGGCGAGCCTGCGGAGTGCCTCCTGCTGATCCGAGGTGCTATATGGACCTGCGGGGATGAGGTGGCTGGGATGGGGCGCTCCGGATCGCCTGCCTCGCTTGAGATCGAGGGTCCCCGCCACCGGATCGATACGCACCAGACTGCCCGGGCTGGAAGCTTTCACACCCCGCTCCATCGCCAGCCGCTCGGCATCGGGATCCTTGACCACCTCTCCGGGCGAGAGCTTGTGCGGTTGATCGGGATCAAACCGGTAGCGATACACCACGGACTGCTTCACCTGTTCGACCTCGCCCTTATAGACGAGACCGGCAACGGCGTCTGAGTCAGCCCACAGGTCGTCGGCGTCGGAGTTCAGGACGCGCTGGAAGAACTGCCACCAGATTGGCTTGGCCTCCCGGCGGTGCCACTCGAGAAGATTGGCCAGCAAACGGGTGGCGACGGCGGGTGCCCCATCTGACCCGTCCGCCCTGGCATCCAGCAGGGCCTTCAGGCCATCTGTCTCCGACTCGTGCTCGTCGGGGACCTCCGCGATCTCCCGGTCCGGTGATAGAGGTCTGGGAGGAACGGTCCCGAATGTCTGCTCATACTCAGGCCGCCGGGCTTCCAACCAGTCTCGGAGGAGGCGGGTAGAGTCACAATCTACCCGGTTGTAGGCTTCCAGCTCGTCCAGGATGGTCTGATCGCCCGACTCCAGCCACCTCTCGTATTCCTCTATGGACGAGCCAGCATCGGTGATCGCCTCGGTGCGAGGTGGCATGTAAAGCGACTCCAGCTTCTTTAGCGAATAGGACGGGGTTCCAACACACACGCCCTGCCGCACCACCTGATACAGGTCGACCAGCACGCGGCCGCGCAGGAGGTCATCGACCTCTCGTTCCCTGGTTCCGTGACGCCCCATGAGCCGCTTGAGGGCTGCGGGCTCATACGGGGCGTAGTGGTAGACGTGCAACCCGGGACATCGCATGCGTGACTCGACCACGAAGTCAATAAATTCCTCGAACGCCGACTTCTCGGAGGCCTCGTTCTGGGACCAGAAAGCTCGGTACTCGAACTCTCCCCGTGCATTCGCCCAACCCACCCCGAGCAGGTATTCCAGGCCACTCGGGTCCACGTACGGATCGCCCTCTATGTCGAAGAACAGGTCTCCCCCATCCGGCTGGGGGAGGGCACCCAGCCCCAGGCCCGGCTCGGTGGTCGGCAGCAGCTGGTACGGAGGCGGCTCGAGGGGGCTGAGACGGCGGGTGACCAAAAGACTTGCCTGCCTGCGGAGCTTCTCCAGCACCGAGGTGGAAATCCCAGGAACCCTGGTCCCGGTGAAGGCGGCTAGCCCAGTGACGGTCGAGATCGGGGCCCCTTCGATGAGCCGGCGACGCTGTTCCGTGGACAGGCCGGGGACCAGGGACAGGTGATCGTCGGCTGCTCGCTGCGCGTCGCATCGCTCCCGCCACAGGCAGAGTGCACAGTGCTCAACGGGATTGGGGTAGGTAGCCTTTCGGTCGGCCAGAGCCTGTTGGAACTGAGCCTTGGCACTACGAAAGTAGGCGCTGAACTCGACCAGACGAAGCGACTCCCGCCGATGATCCCCGAGTACGACGTGGGCGAGGTCGGGAGTTCTTCCCTGCAACCTGGCCAGTTGCTCGGCGTAGGAGCACAGCTGCAGAACCGCTCCGGGCCGAACGTGGTGAGCGAGCTTGGTGTCCTCGGGTTCGTAGGAGTACGGGCCCAGCGAGCTCGGCGTCTCTACGCGGCTCAGGAAATCGGCGTACCCGACCCAGACAACCGGTCCCTGAGAGTCGTCGAAAAAGGCTGCCTGAAAGATCGCGTCCGCCCCGGTCGCCAGCGCTGCCAGGGTCGCTTGGACCCTCGCGGCTGGGTCGGGCCCGGTGTCTAGCGCTGTGACCGATCGGCCCAGCGTCTCCAGGGAGACCCGGTAGGCGCGCTCATGTGCAAGCCCACGGCGCTGGGCGGCGGTCTCCTCCACGGCTTTCGGAGGCTCCGCGAGTTCCCGCCGACCAACGCGCAGCGAAAGTTCGGTGAGATGCGGACACTCCAGGAAGTTGACCAGGTCGGTCGGGCCGACCACGAGCTGGCCGTCGCTCTGGTGCACAGGACCTCCCCTGAGTTCAAAGGGATGGGCGGGACTGGCAGAGATGCTACGACCCACGGTGCCGTGGTCCAAGCTGTCGTCTTCAGGACCCGGTGGAGGCTGCTCGACTTGGCCGGTCGTGCGCCACATCGTTGTGCCCCCCGTCCTCACGCCGAAGGTGGTGGCGCAGCTCGGGGCGACACCCAAGCCGAGGCCGCCCCTGGAGCCGCCGCACGGCGCCAACCGGTCGTCCTTCGACCACCCAGGTTCCCGGGAGCGACCGGCGGAGAGTTGCGATCACCGCCAGCTAGTCCGAGGGGCCGACATCCACCTCACCCAGCTGATGCGCAACGTCGAGCACCCGATCTCGACGCCCCGGTGGCACAAGTCCATCTACTGGATGGTGTGCGCGGACTTCGGGGCCCTGGTCTTCCGCAAGCTGTTCGGCCCCGAGGGTGCCGGCGAGTGCGAGGACGGCGGCTTGCCTGCCCTGGCGCGGCACCAAGGGGCCAGGGCGATCTCGACCCGCCTTTCCGGCCCGGGGTTCGCCGAGCCAGCGCAGGCGGTTCCACACCCCGGGCTCGGACTGAGCCCCCAGGCCACGCGCCACCCCGCAGTATCTTTGACCCGTCGGGAGCGCCAGAACGCCCCGCTCGGACAGGGAGGCCAGGTGTGGGATCGATGATCAGTTGGTTGGACCACTCAGAGGAAGACCAGCGGCGGGTCCGAGAGATGCTTCAGCTCTTTTCGGACAGGGACACGGTCGATGACCTCGGCATCGGGACCGTCCGAGATGCGATCAGCAATTCACTCTTTCCGGGCACATCGGTCATCCAGACCCGCGCCCGCTACTTCCTGTTCGTGCCCTGGCTCTTTCGCCGGGCAGAGCATCGCCACCCCCAACAGCTCGTGGCGAAGACCATCGACATGGAGCGCAACCTCATTGAGGCCCTGCGAGCCGGTGGTGACGTGGCAGGCCTGATCGGCGCCGAGGCCGGCAAGAACGTCCGCACCCTCCCATCGGCCATCTTCTGGGGCGGACTCGTCCGCTACGGCATCTTCCTTTCGCCGTCGCTGACGATCCGCCAATACGGTCGCCACGTCGCTCGAGGTCTCGCCGCCCTCGACAGCGAGGACGAGATCGGGGACCGCATCCCCTCGTTCTGGCAGCGCGACATCCCCGACCCACCATCCGACCTCTTCCAGTTCCAGGTCGCCACCTTCGACCTGACCCGCGATGAGGCCGAGTGGCTGTGCGAACGGATCATCTCCTCCGACCGCCCTAACCAGCCCGCCAGCCTGCTCACCGCGTATATCCGCGACCTCGGCCGGGGCAAGCCTCTCGTCGCCGCAGACGCGATGTGGGACGCCCAACTCCCCACGGGCACTCCGCAGTCGATCATAGAGCTGGCCCAACACGCCAAGCAGTTCTCCTGCGCCACCCAGGGCGCCGCCCTGCTCTACAACCTGATGCTCGCAGAGGAGCGGCGGGGAATCCATCTCGAACCGACGGACGGCACTTCGGTCGGCAACTACCGCGTACGTCTCGACAAGTGGACCGCCACGGCCTCTGGCATCCGACTGAACGCGTGGGCCGGACGGATCGCTGACTTCTGGGAGTGCATCCTCGACAATCGGGTGCACATTCCGCGCGAGACGCAAATCTTCCTCAATGAGTGGGCGCACCTCATCGTCGAGGATCTGCGACATCTCGACACCTCCCCGGCTGCTCGCGCCCTCATCCGGAATAGAGAGATTCAGCACAAGCGCGGTCAGGCTCGTCTTGCGAACAAGAAGCGCCTTCAGGAGTGGACCGGTGACGCAGGGACCAGACAGCTCCTGTTTCGATGGCCGCAGGTCCAGCGCATGCTGACCGACATAGCCGACGGTCTGGACCAGCCCCAAGCCGAGGGTGCACATGCTGTCGCCTGACGACCGGACTCTGCTGGTCGATCTCCTCGCACCGCCGGATGCCGGATTCCGCCTCGAACGTGCCGTTGCCACTACGTTCACGCTGCACCTCACAGCGCTCCTGCCGATACCGCTGGGACTGGCCGGCGCCGACCTCAGCTCGTCGACCGACCCGCTCAGCATCCTCCAGGCGATCCGGAACTACTCCGACCGCATCGACATCTTCTGCCAGGCCGGGCACGTGTCGGTGCCCTCCCAGCACAACGACCTCTTCGCCTTCCTCGAACCCATGGTCCACCAGGTGAAGGCGCCAAGCCCCGGCCACCTCTTCCATCCCAAACTCTGGGTGCTTCGGTTCGCCAACGACGACCGCGAGGAGAGGTACCGCCTCGTCTGCGGCTCCCGCAACCTCACCCATGACCGGGCATGGGATGTCGTCATCAGCCTGGAGGGTCGCCGCACACCCCGTCCCCACGCCGTCAATCGACCGATCGCCGATCTCTTGACGTCACTGGCCGCGCGCGTCCCCGCGGGCGTGGCGGCGGACCGTCGCGGCGCGATCGCCGAACTGGCCAAAGGTGTCCGGTTCGTCGAGTGGGAACGCCCGGACAATGTCATCCCTGGCAGGGATTGGCTAGCCTTCCACCTCTTCGGTCCCAGCCGTGCCGCTGCCCCGAACATGCAGGGCTACCGTCGACTCGTCGTCTCGCCCTTCCTCAACGATACGGGCCTCGATGCGGCATGGCCGGATGGAGCCGGCGTCTGCGTTCTGCTGTCGCGAGGCGAAGAACTCAACGCTCTCGGAGACCACTTGCGGGACTCGCTCGAACAGAACGCCGACCTTCGAGTGCTCGACGAGACCGCCGCCATCCCCAATCCGGACTCCGACGAGGCCGGACTGCGATGGTCACTCTCCGGGCTCCACGCCAAGCTCTACATCGTCGAGCGCAACAAGGAAGCGCACGTCTTCCTCGGTTCCGCGAACGCCACCGACGCGGCATGGGGCGGAAACGATGAGTTGCTCGTCGAGATAGTTGGCAGGGTCGGAACCTACGGCGTCGAAGCAACCCTCGGCGAGTCGACCGGGTTCGGTCGCATCCTGCTGCCGCACACACTCGGCGACGCCGTTACTGAGACCGCCGAAGACGAACTCCGGCGCACATTCGAGAATGCGCTCCGTGAGCTGAGCGCGCTCACCTACACCGCCACAGTTGAGGGAGAGCGCGAACACCCGCTGCTCTGGGTTCGCTCTGACGAGCCGCTGCGCGCGGCCGGCAGCCTCCCCCGGGAGACCGAACTCACGGTCGAGCTTCTCACCATCACCGGCCAGCGTCACCGGCTGGCCTTGGGAGTTCGCCTCGACCAACGCTGGCAGCTCTCCGAGGTCGAGGAGATTACACCCTTTCTCGTTATGCGCCTTGCCTCCGGGAAGGGAGCGGCGAGGGTGGAGGTCAGCTCAGTCGTGCTGGCCCGCTTGGTCGGCGATCCGGCTGATCGACTCGATCGAGTACTCGCCCGCCGTATCGGCAACACGAGCGAATTCCTCCGCTTCATCCTGCTCCTGCTCCAGCTCGCCGGCCGCGAAGGCTGGTTCCCCGAGGGCCAGGGCGCAGGAGCCTTCGGTGCCTTCGGAAGGTGGGAAGGCGGCGGTTCCGGAGTCCTGGAGGCCGTCCTTATCGCACTGGCCTCATCGCCCGCCACGATCGACGACATCGATCGGCTCGTCAAGCAAATATCCGCCACCGAACAGGGCAGGAGGGTTCTGCCCGACGGCTGGGACGCGTTCTGGCTCTCGGTTGTCGGCGCCCGATCACGACTGGGGACTAAGCCATGAGCGATCACTCCGGTGACTCCGCCATTGCGGTCCTGAAGGACTTCCAGGTCGACACCGCCGAGTACGTCCTCCGCCGCCTGTACGACGACAGCATCACCACCGACCGGTTCCTCGTCGCCGACGAGGTCGGTCTGGGCAAGACCCTGGTGGCGCGACACGTCATCGTTGGTGCCATCGACCGGCTGCAGCACGACGACCGAGTCGACCGCATCGACATCATTTACATCTGCTCGAACGCCGACATCGCCCGCCAGAACATCGCCAAGCTCGACGTGCGCGGTGATGGCACAAAGCCGCTGTCTACGCGCATCACCATGCTCGCCACTCAGCTGCGTGACCTCAACCGGAAGATGCCAGACGGCAGCAAGACGGTGAACCTCGTCGCATTCACACCGGGCACCTCCTTTGACAAGGGCCATCGCAGCGGACGAGTTGAGGAGCGCGCTCTCCTCAACTGGCTCCTGGAGCCCGTGATGGAGGGCAGCCGCGCCCAGCGGAACGCGCTGCAGCGCATCCTCAGGATGGACGTCAATAAGCAGCGGTGGGACGCGATCTGCGCTGGTCTAGACGATCCCGAGGCACTCCCCGACGCCACAGTCACCAGAAGGTTCCGGTCTGCGATCCGCCGGTCGCGGGTGCTGGCGGACCTGCTCGACTTCACGGACGAGATGCGGGGACGCTCCCGCTTCAATGCCGACCAGAACCGGCGGCGTCTCGTGATCGTCGGCTCCCTCCGTCGCGAACTCGCTAAGGTCAGCGTCGACTGCCTCGAACCCGACCTGGTCATCCTCGACGAGTTCCAACGTTTCAAGCATCTCCTCGAACGGCCGGAGACCGACGCCGGGCGCGAGGTCAGCGAGCTTGCCCACGACCTCTTCACCGCCAAGGACGTCAAGGTCCTGCTGCTCTCCGCAACGCCGTACAAGATGTTCACCTTCGCAGAAGAGCGCGCCCTGACCGGCGACGACCACTACTCCGACTTCATCGCCACCGTCGACTTCCTCGAACAGCCCCGTGGGGACGGGACCACTTGGCGCCTGAGAGAGGCACTGGCCGACTTCCGACGCCTGGCCGTGACTGGCGGCGATCCTCAGGCCGCCAAGAACCAAGCCGAGGAGCTGCTGCGCAAGGTCATGTGCCGAACCGAGCGTCCCGTCTCGGGAATGGCTGACATGCTCCGCGAGAGATCCGACCAGCCCGCCCCACCGACCCCCGAGGACCTCCTCGGCTTCGTTGCCCTCAAGGGCATCGCCGACGAGGTCGGCGGCGCGTTGTCGGTCGAATACTGGAAGTCAGCTCCGTACTTCCTCAACTTCATGGACGGCTACCAGCTCTCCGAGAAGTTCCGACAGCACGACCTCGACCCACCGAGCCGCCAGGCACTGCTTACCAACGCGCAGGTCATCCGCCGCTCCGATCTACTTGGCAAAGACGAGATCGAGCCGGGCAACGCACGGCTGCGTCAGCTCATGGCTGACACCGTAGATCGCGGCCTGTGGCAGCTACTCTGGCTCCCGCCCTCGATGCCGTACCACGAGCCCGCCGGTCACTACGCCAAGATCGATCCCGCGTCCGTCACCAAGCACCTCATCTTCTCCAGCTGGGCCGCTGCTCCCACCGCGATCGCCTCGCTGCTCAGTTGGACTGCCACCAACCGGATGCAAGCTGCCCTCTCCGGAGAGGGTCCCACCCGGCCCCGGCTCGCTTACCGCATGGAGGAGGGACGCCCGGCGGGCATGACCGCCCTCGTCCTGTTCCTGCCGACCCCAGGCCTGGCGGAACTCACCGACCCGCTGGACTTCGCTCGCCAGGTGCCAGCCCAAGTCCTCCCCGCCGAGAGCGCCATTGCCTACGCTGAGGCCCGGGTCGCGTCGCGTGTTGGTGCCGCCCGACAGGCCAGCTCCTCACTCAGCCGCGACACCTGGTTCTGGGCCGCGCCGTTCGCCATCGACGGCACCGACGAGCACTACCAACTTGCCGAGGTCATCTCCGAGAAGGACAGCGCCTCAGAGGACCGCGGGCTGGTGACCCACCTCGACGCGGCGGACCAGGCGGCTCGCGACGACGTCGACCTCGGAGCCCACCCGCCAGACCTCACCCGTTGGGTCGCCCTGGTGGGACTCGCTGGTCCCGCCAACGTCGCGTGGCGTGCGTTGCGCCGTGTCACTGCCGGCATCCCCGGGCTCACGGATGACGGTGTGCGACAAGCCGCAGCGGTCATCGGAGCCGGGTTCCGCTCGCTCTTCAACCGACCGGAAGTCATGGCGTTGCTCGACAGCCAGGGCTCAGACCTTGCCTATTGGCAGGTCGTACTGGAGTACTGCCACGGCGGCAATCTCCAGGCCGTCCTCGACGAGTACCTACATCACCTCGTCGGCAACCTGAACCCTGCCAGCGACGATGCCATCCTCGCCCTGGCTGTCGACGTGCGAGCCGCGATCGCTCTCCGCGGTGCCCCACTCCAGGGATTCGACCCATCCCATCCCGATGCGCCGCTTCACTTCAACCCTCGCTTCGCGCTGCGCTACGGATCTGCGAAGGGCACCGTCAAGACCGATGATAAGTCAGTCGAGCGTATGTCCGACGTCCAAGCCGCCTTCAACTCACCGTTCTGGCCGATGGTCCTCGCCTCGACGTCAGTCGGCCAGGAGGGAATGGACTTCCACTGGTGGTGCCATTCCCTCGTCCACTGGAACCTGCCCGCCAATCCCGCTGACTTCGAACAGCGGGAAGGTCGAGTCCATCGCTTCAAGGGCCACGCGGTCCGAAAAAACGTCGGTGCCGCACACCGCGAAGAGGCGCTCAGCTCCGCCGTCGGAGATCCCTGGGTTGCAGCCTTTGCCGCCGCTGAACTGCGTCGCCAGCCCGACATGAACGACCTGTGGCCGTGGTGGACCTACCCCGGCGACTCCAAGATCGAACGTTGGATCCCGTCGTTCCCGCTGAGCAAGGACCAGCAGCGCGAATTGCGGCTCAAGGGCCAGCGTGCGCTCTACCGCCTCGCCTTTGGCCAACCGCGCCAAGAAGACCTCGTCAGCATCCTGTCCCAGCAGGGATACGCCGACGATCACGAGCGCCTCGCCCAGCTCCGGATCGACCTGCGACCGCCCAAGCACCGCGCCCTTCGGACATAGGTCGCGGAGAGCGACGCACCTCTTGTCGCACCTTGGTCGTCGATTCGCGCCGTAACTCGCGTTACCCCACACCCTTTGCCACCCATGGCCTCCTGACTGGAGGCTCACATTGAGGGTTCATCGTGCCCTTCCGTCAGGCCTGGCTTCCACCGCTCCGCGGCGGTCGCAAGGCATAAAGACCTCAATAATACTGGCGTTATCAGCACATGGCCAAGAGGGTCCGTGTGACTACAGGCCCGGCAGCTGAACTGAGGCTCGGTTAGCCGTGCCAGGGTGGAAGTCGTAGAAGCGAGGCGCCCCTCGGGAGGTCGAGCCCCTGCAGGATGGCTTGCTGGCCGGGTGTGAGCAGGGAGCGCTGGGCGACTGTGCCGTGGTCGGTGACGAGAGCCACCAGGTGCAGCTGTCGGGACCCCGGAAGCCGGTCCAGTCTGACGAGCCCACCTGATGGCCCACGGGCACGGAATCCACGGCTGGTCCGCCAACAGACCTTCCGAGTCGCGGTCGGCCACCTGGCAGATCAGGCCAACGCCGCCTGCGGAGACGGCCCCCATCCCGCCGCAACTGATCGGGGAGTGGCGAGCCGCAATCTCGGCCCGCTTGCGGGCAGCGGCGGTCTCGGCTAGGCTGCTGGAATGTCTAGGAGCCCAGTTGCATACCTACTGGTTTACCTAGCGGGCGGGGGTAGCAGCGATCCCTGGGCCGATCTAGGCGAGGACCCCGACCTCGAACAAGTCCCCATGACCTGGGGAATCTGCCGCACGAATGTGCGTAATTGGACCCGCGAGGCGGACGACCTGTTCTTCATCGCCAAGGCCCACGGAAATACAGGCCAGGAGTCGTACTTCCTCGCCGCCTGGTTCCGGGTGGCGGAGCGAATTGGACATGCCCAGGCCCGACATCGGTTCGGTCGCCGACCGAACTTGATCCTTGACGACCTTCCACCAGGACCGGACCTGCGATCCCAAGTGGCGACATACATCGAGCGGTGGAACTCGGAGCTGCAATGGAACGATGGCCATCCAGACCGGACCTGGCTGGCCTCTGGCGACTGGAGCCCTGACGACTTCACGGTCTCCGTCGAAGGAAAGGCCTACGGTCACGCTCACTGGGATTGCCACCCTAATTGGCGACGCCGCCTCGAGGCCCCCTACTTTGTCGCAGATCCGGAAGTCGGCGGAAGACTCGCACAGCCTATCCCGTGGGCTTTGGTGACGGCCCAAGCAAGCCCCGCACTGACGACATCAGACCGCCTAACCAACCGTTCCCACCGCCACGCTGCCCAGCGAGTGCGGAATGCCGACGACCTCGCTCTGCTCCGTCATCTCATCAAGGACCCGGTCGGCGCTCCCTGACTTCATGCCCGCCGCTGACCTCTGGGCTGGGATTAACCCGACCACGAGGGGCTGCACACGCCACGACTTCCTATGGGCGGCGGTGGAATTGGAGGTCTGGGAGACCTGCCCGGCGGGACCGCTGAGGTCCCGCAGCACCAACCGCTGCAACTCCGGGGATGGGGCGAGCCGCTCGAGGTCCGGTTGGCAGAAGAGGGATCTCTGCTGGCGGAATAAGTCGCTACTCACGTCGAACTTATCACGAAGGCCAGCCTAGTCTCCGGGCCATGCCATGCCGGCTCGTTCAGCGGCAGGGCGGAGCATCCCGACCATGTACTTGTCCTCCAAGCTCTTCGGAATTCTAAGCTCAGCGAGACCGGCCTCAACTTCAGGCCTGTCGGCTAGGCCTAAGCGGTGGATCGAGACGGCTTCATATATCCGAAGCATGGAGACGAACTCACCTGGATCCGCATGGTCTTGACCTTTGGTCCCTCCGAGTCGAGCGGCGTCGTCATAGTATTGGAGACCCTTCGAGACGTTTCCGGCCGCTAACTCGATCAGGCCTCGAGTCGCGACAAGGGGAGCGGTAGCATCGTCGGTCATCCGGATCACCTCCCTGGCCAAATCGAGATGCCCAGCAAATACGAGAGCATAAGCCACGTCGTTGCGGAGGCCACTGTTCCCCGGCATACGCTTCAGGGCATCGAGGCCAAGATGGGCCGCCCTGCCAGAATCGCCCATCGCGTCTGAGAGCAGGATTATCGCCGTGCCGGCCGCTCTGGGGTCTAGCGGCGAAGCGCTTGTCCATCGCCGAGCATCCTCAGTAGCACGCTCAAAGTCTGCCGCAAGTAACCCGATTTTCACCGTAAGCGGAAGAACGGTTTCGGCATCAGTCTGTTTTTCTAGACGATCCTTTATTACCGGCAGATCTCCGAAATCCCCAATCCGATCCAGCATCTCGCTGTATACGCGCGCCAAGTAAATCGATCCCCCGCCAAAGCCACGTAGTAATCGCAGCACTACGTCTGTCGAGGATGAACGCGAGCGTGATCCAGCCCGCCACTCGAGGAATGCAAGTGTGCCTTCAGCGTCGGCCAGCGGACCGCTCTCGACGAGGCTGCTGGGGACTTGCACTGATCGTCGGAGGACCCGTATCCCGGCGTGTAGATCTCCCTTCGCGAGTAGCGCTTGGCTTAATATGAGGGAGAACTTGGGATCGTACCCTCCGGATGCAGCCATCGACCTCTCAGCTTCACTGGATGCTGCATCCCACTCTCCAACTGCCGACAGGTAGGCACAGAGCGCCGAGCTAGCCTCTCGATTGAGCGGGAAAGTCGCAACAGCCTCTCTTGCCGAGCGCACCGCTTTTTCGGGATACCCTAGCGCGGCGTGGGTATACGCGAGGTTCATGAGTACCGCCAGACTAGGGGATCCTCCACGAGTCGCAATTCGCAAATTGTGGATCGCCTCCCCGAATCGTCCCAGACGAAGTAAGAGGTATCCCCTAAATGACGCGGTTTCGGGATCGACGCTGCTGGATAGCCGCGCGAGAGCTTCGGCATGATCGCGCCGCTGCTCCGCAAGTGCGGCATAAATCAAATTGAGCGGGCCAGTGCGTCCATGAGTCTTGGAGAGGAGAACTTCAGCCTCGGATGCTTTCCCTGATCCGGCCAGGACCATTGCGGCGACGTAGAGACTCGGGGCGTTCCAAGACAGCATCTCACTAGCCGCCTTGTATTTCTCGAGGGCTTCTCTCGCATGCAAACGAAAGACCTCCCTTGCTTCTATCGCAGCTTCGTCCCGAGAGCCGGTAAGCAGCAGGGCCTGAGCGAGACGTGCGACGGTGGTGACGGATTCAGGTGCGTACTCCTTGAGCCTGCGGGCTTGGCGTACAATTCCTTCTCGCTCATGGGTCTCGTATGCGATACGGCGCTCGTGGCCCGGGTCTACTATCTGCGACTTTCGGAATGCGGGTATCCGACTCTGTAAGGTGATCAAATCTGCGACGGCCACGGCAGGGTAGGACACGAGGTGCGCGTGTGACATGTCGGCACTGCTTGGCACGGCTGGAGATGTTCCAAGCTGCATAGTGAAAGCGCCGTTTACGTCCAAAACAGTGTTTAGTAGGGTCAAGAGTGACGTCCCTGAGATATCGTCGTCAGCAACTTGCCCAAGATGTCTATTCGCCGCACAATCCAATTGAGGTCGTTATTAGGGACAGTTGAGTTCCCAGCCCTAGTGTATGGCGTGCGACGATCGGGGTCTGGATCGCAGAGTTGACGCACTAGCGCCACAGCTTCGGTACGGATCGAAGCGGGTAACTCTGCCGCGAAGACTTGGTAGGCGACGTCGAACCAGTTCCTGATCTCCGGAATGCGGGACCGGTATTTAACCGGCCAGCGTGACGATGGCAGACGAAGGTCGGCTGCGATGATACCTAACCGTGGCTGCAAGGCGATCCCGGTGAGGCCTTGACCTGTCGCTACTTCGAAGAGCAACGAACCGAGGCCGTAGAGATCAGAGCACCGGTGTGCTTGTCCTTGGTCGATCCCTTGCATCCAAAGGAACTCCGGGGGAGCGAATCGCGGATCACCGCGTCCGATCGAATACGAGCTTAGTTGAGCCCCTGACGCCTGGGTTAGGTCCCGTGCCCGGCCGAGATCTGAGACCTTGGTCTCGACGACGTGACGGGGTCGACTGAACAAGAGGCAATTTGAGCTCTTGAGGTCTCTGTGCACGATGTCTCTTAGATGCATCTGGTGGACGCCGAGGGCCACATTGCGATAGTGGAGTATTCGCTCTGTCCACGGAATCTTGTCGCGGTGGGCGAGCAAGTAGTCTAGAGATCGATCAGCCAGCTCCATTACGTGGAACTGGATTGGGAACGGAACCGCGGACCCTAGGAGCCTGGGGTTTGTCACAGAGGTCGTTTGCGAGTCGAGAAGCTCGACTACGTTGGTGGTGCCCGTGAGCCTAGCAAGCAACTGGGCCTCATTCTCGAACTCCCGCACCTCTTCTAGCGTAGCTCCGAGCCTCAAGACCTTCACGGCAACACCTGTCCCCGTGGGAATGTGAGTACCACGGAATACAGTCCCGAAAGCCCCCTCGCCGATACAGTCGAGGAGGTCGTAGTCGCCGATGGAGCTACCAATCAGAAAGCTCGCACTGATCATCTGTTTACTGCGTCCTCGGCGTTTACCGGCGCTGCATACTTTGTACGTAGAAGATTAAGGAGCTCGGGGTGGAGGCTTAGAATCGCTTGCACATCGGCGGGCACACGTCCCTGAGCCAATTCGACAAGATCGTCACTGACGCCGTAGTACTCCGCGGCACGACGCGCTACGCTGGTGCTGGGTGACTTTTCTCCCCGCTCCAGGCGCGAAAGGTGTGACGGTGCAATCCCTAGATCAGCCGCGACCTTCCTTAGCGATCGCCCGCGGCTCTCTCGCAGTTCTCGAAGTAGCCGAGATGTCTCCTTCGCCCGCTCCACAGCACGAGTAGTGTACCTCATTGTTGCCCAGGCAGGCAACATCGGGATAGCTACGATCTTCCCTGCCCACCCGCCGCAACTTATCTGGGACAGCGGCTGGGGGAGGGGAGCGGCAGGCGGGTCCAGCCAGCCCGCGGACTGAAATACCTGGCCCCTGGCCAGGGCGTCACGAGAGCCACCTGTGTGAGAGACTGCGCCGGTGGTCGCCTACGAGTTGGCCCATCCGGAGGTCGCAGTTGGATCCGCACGCCACTACCTGGCGAACCTCGAGGCCCTCCGCTCTGGCCCGGGTGCCTCTGCACCCGCCAAGGACGCTGCCTCCGCGCTGATCCAGACGCTGGAGACCGCCCTGATCAGGGGTGGAGCGACCACGCCCGGGGCGATAGCCTTTGGGATGGGGTCTCTGGGGGCGATGTCGGGCTCCCCGGAGCTGGCACGGTTCCTCAACCAGCAGCAGCTGGGGGTGGGCTGGGACGGGGCAAGGATAGTTGCCATTGGCACCGAGGCTGCCGATGATCCCCGCAACCCCGGGGGTGTGCCCTGGCAGGCCCTGCAAGCGGTCCTCATCCTGGCCGGCTCACCGACGGCGCTAGTGCGCCCGATGGTCACCGGGAGTCAGTACTGGGCGAGCTGCGTGGATCGCGGCCTGCCACCCGAGCCCTGGCGCCCCATCCATGTCCACCCGAACGACTTCGAGCAAATCCAGAGGCGAGCGGTGAACCACACCTGGTGCAACCTGGCTCGGGTGGTGGCGGACGAGTCGGAGGGCTGGCGATCCCTCTTGGACGTGGGGGCCAGCCCGGCTCTCGGCGACCTCGTCTACCAGATAGAGCGTTCTGCGAGAGGAGCCAAGCGGTCGCTGGATGGGCATGCCCCCACGGATGAACGCACCGATTGGCTGGTCCAGGAGGTGCTCCCGGAGCTTCGCAAGACCGCGCGGGTACTACTGCTTCACGGCTTCGGCCGGGGCAAGGGCTGGAACGCAGCGACATACGACCGGTGCGCACCTTCCTCGGCTTACGCAGCAGGAAGTCCCGGCCGTCAAGTGGACTGAAGACATGCGGGTCGACGGGCGTCGAGGGAACTATGTGTGGCGGCGCCAGGTCGGCGACCACACCGTGGTGTGGACCCGTGCCCTGGGGTGGCCGTGGAGCCCCGCGTACCTCGACGCCGTGCGAGCGGCGGTGAGTGAGGGACTGGAGGTGGTGTGATACCGACTGGCTCACGGGTCCACACTGGTTCCAGACGTGCGCAAGTTCACCACTCGAAGGGACCGCTGGCCGTGGACGCGCGCCGGGACCGGCGCCGCCACGACCAGCGGTGGCCGCGCACGCTAGAGCGGAAACAGTGAGATGGACCGCACCCAGCCCCTGGAGGAAGGAGACCCAGTTGCAGTGCCACGTCCAGACGCGCCCCTCATGGAGATCCTGGACTTCGGGCTGACGTACAACGCCTACGAGCACCATGGGGGCTTTGCCCACGTCGCCGCCTTAGCCCAGCGAACCAGGAGGAGGTGGGAGGAGACGGGCGCGGCGAGAGTTCGACTCTCGACCGCACGCGCAGCTCTCTTCTTCGAGCAGCGCAGCCTCCACTGGACTAGCACGCTGGACGAACCCATCGAAGAGGGGTACGTGCGCGCGCTAGTCGACCGAATCCGGGAGGTCAGCTACGACATGATCAGCGGCCCCACGGAACCAGAGAAGGGCGACGAATAGGGAGGCACCTCCCAATCCCAAGTCGAGCCGCACCGGCTGACCTGAAGGTGCAGGTCATCACGACCCCGATCTCACGATCCCCCCGGAACTGGGCAGTGTTCGTGATCAGGTCTGAGCACTACTCATGATCACCTACACCGTCTCTAGTCTTCCGGAGCTACTCGGTCGTAGGCCAACCGAGCCAGCTCCAACGCCTTCTCCAGCGCCGCCTCTGAGGAGAGTCCGACTTGCACCTGGTAAGAGCGACCCTTCCTGGTCGTGACCAGCGCGGCGACGGATCAGCCGCATCCGAAAGCAGCCGAAACAGCAGTTGCCGTTGCTGCGGCTTCACGTACACAAACGCCCCCTTGTACTGCGGCACACGGTGGAGCAGGGCGTACCTCGGGTCGCCATCTCGGCCCGGAGCCCCCTCCCTCCACGTCACGGCATTCCACTTGAGGACTTCCCCGAGGAACCGCACGAAGAGGTCGGCTTCCTCCGGGCCGGCCTTTGTGCGCATTCCGGTCAAAGCGACCGGCCAGTCCGGCTGAAAGCGACCACCTGTTCTCGCTGAAAGCGACCGGTGATTCTCGGTGAAAGCGACCACCCAGGAGTGTGTCGAGACCAAGGATGGGCTGACCATCTGGGAGGACCACTTCCACGCGGAGGTGGTCGACCCCGTGACTGGGGAGCCGCTACCCGACGGCCAGATGGGTGAGCTGGTATTGACGAGTCTCACCAAGGAAGCCACGCCCCTGATCCGCTATCGCACCAGGACCTTACCCGGCTGCTCCCAGGCACGGCCAGAACGATGCGTCGCATGGAGCGCATTAGAGGCCGGACCGACGACATGATGATCGTGCGCGGAGTGAACGTCTTCCCCACCCAGATCGAGGAGATAGTGTTGAAGACTCCGGGTCTCACCACCCATTTCCTCTGCGTTCTGAGCCGCCCCAACCGCATGGACGAGATGACGGTCCGGGTGGAGGCGGCGCCGGGTGCCGCCAGCGCCGCACCCAGGGCGCAGCTCGGAGACCAACTCGTGGCTAGGGTCAAGCAGGCGTTGGGGGTGACTGTCGACCTTGATGTGGTGGAGCCGGGTTCGTTGGAGCGCTCCCTGGGCAAGGCCAAGAGGATCCTCGACCTACGCCCGGGGCCAGGAATTCCACCCGTTCCGCCCAGCGTCTGCGCGCCCGCCCTGCCGACCGCGGTCAGCGGAACCCAAACCTTCCGACTCAGCCCTTGGGGCGTGGGGAAGGCTGAGACCAAATGGACCGCACCCGCGGTTGAGGGCCCGGCACGGGTTCGGCCGGGATCCCCTCCGCCACCAGCTTTCGGGCCTGTTCCACTTCGAGGCCCGGCACCAGTCGGCCACTGGCGGCGACGACTCTCCACCAGGGCAGTCCGTGCGAGGCTGACAGGATGCGGCCAGTGGCTCGGGCGGCGCCGGATTAGCCGGCAAGCCGCGCCACTTGCCCATAGGTCAGTACCTCCCCTTGGGGGATGGCCGCGATCACGCGGCCACCCGGTGTGAAGTCGGGGCTGGCGGCGGGCAGCTCTGTGCCCAGCGGGGAGCCGCTCGGAGTGGTTGTCACCTTCCGCGCGGTCGGCCACGGGCACCGGCCGGGGTGAAAGGGCGCCGGTAGGCGCCGGTTCTCGCCCACTGGCGCGGGGAGCCGCGCCTTGGCCTTGCTCGAAGTGATCACCACGGCTGGAAATATGTCGAAAAGGACCCCCAGGCGGCAAACTCCTGAGCCCGGGGCGGCAGGCGGAGTGCCCCCAGCTCACGGGCGGCCGCAGAGCGGCCACATCCCAGGGAGCGGGGGACCAGGTGGTTCCACCAGCCCCGACCGTCGCGGTGCGAAGATCGACGCCGTGTCAGGGCATGCATTCACGGATCAGCTATGGATGTCGGGGCGGCGCATTTTCGAGCAGATCAGCACGCATCCATTCGTGAAGGGGATCGGCGACGGCTCCCTCCCCCAGGCGCAATTCCATTTCTTCCTGACCCAGGACCAGATCTTCCTGGACTACTACGCCCGCTCGCTCTGCGCCCTCGCCGTTCGAGCGGCGGATCGAAACGAGGCCTTGCTCTTCAGCCAGGACGCGGTCACCGTCCTGGAGTCCGAGCAGGAGGCGGAGTCTCGGTGGCTGGACGGCCTGACGATGGGTGGATCGGCTGTCCCCGCACTCCCCGCCCCGACCACTCTGGGCTACGGCAACTACCTGCTGGCGTCCACTCTCACCGCTGGCCGTCTGGAGGCGCTGACTGCGGTTCTGCCCTGCTACTGGGTCTACTCCGCCGTCGGTCAGATGCTGGCCCGGCGAGGATCTCCCTCGGTCCTCTATCAGGAGTGGATCGGTGTGTACGCGGACCCAGACTTCGATCTGATTGTGAACCGCGTGCGCCAGGTTATCGACGCCGAGTCCGTGCACCAACCCGAGGAGCGGATCGCCGCCGCCGAGGTCAGCTTTCTCACGGCCATGCGGTATGAGTGGGCTTTCTGGGACATGGCCTGGAACATGGAGAGCTGGCCGCTGAGCCAGTGACTCGCGGTCACGCGCTCGATGAGAGAGGCCGGCCCGCGGGCTGGCGCTGGTCACCGCTATCTCCGCTGACTGCCGCTGGGACAAACCGGCCCGCGACTTCTGCCGGCCGGTGCCTCCGGCAGCCTCGCGTGGAGCCCGGTGTCGTCAACGGCCGACCTTCGCCGCCATGTCCCACGCACTGGTCAGCTCGTCGTCGGCTCCACCCGGAGGTGCTGCCGAAAGAAGGCGGCGATCCGTTGCCTGGCATCCGCGGCCGCCACCCCCTCGTAGCCGATGCCGCCAACCCTGGCCATGATCATCGGCAGGATCCCGGAGTGGCGGTTCATAAAGCCGTGGTTGGCCGAGGGGTACTCCTTGACATCGTGGGGGATCTCAAGGCGGGTGAGGACCGTGGTCAGCCGTTGACCCGCGCCCTTCAGCGTGCGGTCCCTGCCACCGAAACTACCCACCAGCGGGCAGGACCGGCCCAGGAACTCCTCGGCGTCTTCTGGCACCTGGCCGTAGTTGACGCTGGCCGCCGAGTATCCCCCACGGGGCGCCAGCAGCAGGGCGAATCCGCCTCCCATGCAGAATCCGATGATCCCCACCCGACCTGAGCAGCGAGGCTCTGAGGCGACCCAGACCCGCACCGTCTCCACATCCTCAAAGGTACGGCCGCGGCGCTGGGACAGGTCCTGGAAGGCCTTGCGCACGCAGCTGATCTTGCCTGCGTGGCTGAACAGGTTCGGAGCCACCGCCAGGAATCCGGCGGCGGCCAGCCAGTCGGCCTGGCTCCGCAGGTCGGCGGTCATCCCGAACACGTCATGAACGATCACGACTCCCGGATGCACGCCGCCTGACGATGGAAGGGCGACATAGGCCGGGATGGCCCCATGCGGAGACTCGATAGTGACGGCGGGCAGAACTCAACCTCCCGGAGGTGCCGCTGGCACCGACAACTATAGTTTGTGAGCCCCCTGAAACCCAGAGCGCTTCCGCGGGCGGATTGCTCGCCATGGAACTCGACACGCCGGCTCGGGATAGCTCGGTCTGGCGCTGGGGAAGCGGATTCATTGCACGCCGAATTGGAGGGCACCCGCATCAGACCTGAAATCACTTTCTCCGAAAATGGTTCTCCAGCTCATTGCAATAGCTAGATAGTCGCCCCCCGGAAGGTACGTTGGCGCCATGGCCGGTCGAGGGGCGGTCCCGCCAAGGTATCGCAGTGCACCAGCTTGTCCGGCGGGGGCACCGGCATCGTCTTCCTGGTCGATCCAGGTACCGCCACGAGCGAGCGGTACGTGACTGGCCCGGCCTCTACCGCCTGTTCGAGCAGCCAGTAGAAGAGCATGCTCTGCCACCGGTGATCTTCGCTGCACCCCATCAGGCTACGGCAGTGGGATGGCGAACCATTTCTCCGAAAAGCCGACGCTCGTGGGGACGGTAGGTGGGGTTTGGGTCGATGCCCACGTCATGGGCCTGCTCAGCGATGACTGGAATGGCAGGCACATCCCAATCCAGACCCGGCTGGAAACATGACCTATCCAATCGCGGCCTGGCCCACGGCGCTCGATGAGCCACGGGTCAGCGGCGGGCCAGGCGGCGCTCCCCGCTCGCGCCAGGTTGGTACGCAAGTCCATAGTGCTCAAAGACGGGCGCCTCGTCGGACGCCTGCAGCCCGCCATCGGTCTCGATGGCAGGTGCGCCTTGCACCAGCTTCTTACCGTAGGCAACCTTGAGAAAGCCCGGTCCGACCTTGGCCCCCTGGAGAGGGACGAAGACTAGCCGGTGGGAGAGCACACCCACCTTCACCGTGGCGAACGATGGCTCGTCGCTGGCGGTGTCGTAGTAGATCGCCTCTAACTCGCCCACCTTGTCGCCAGTCTCGTCAACCACGTCGTGGGCCAGCCAATCCCGGATGTCGTCCGCTTCGAACATATCTACCTCCTCACCCGAGGCTAGCACTTTTGCTCGCGGCGGGACGCTGTGCAGCAGCTGGGTGTCGCCACCTGTCTCGGCGAGCTCCACGTACCTACAGAGCCCGTTCACAAGGCGCAGCTGGCCCACCGTGTGGCAGCGCGTCCTGAGCAGTGCCGGGGACCCGACTATGACCGAAAGCGCCGCGGCGCGCGAGACCGCGACGTTGAGCCGCTCCCGGCTGAAGAGGAAATCCAGGCCGTGAGGGGTGTCGTCAGCGCTCGACGTGGTGAGCGAGACGATCACCACCGCCGCCTCCTGGCCCTGGAAGAGATCGACTGTACCCATTCGGGCACCGGCCGGAAGCCTTGCCGCCAGCCGCGCGACCTGAGCGTTGAAGGGAGCCACCATCAGAATGTCATTTAGCCCAATGGGTCGCTCGGCACCGCGCCGGTCGACCCAGGTCCGGCGCAGCAGATCCCCCACGATCTCCGCCACGGCCACCGCCTCCTCGGTGGACGAGGCCGCGTTGCCCTGATGCTCCGTGGGAGCCCAGCGTAGGCCGGACCCAGAGAGCCAACCCGACCCCAGGACTGTCTGGCGCTCACACCCCGGAAGGGATTGCAAGCGCCCCTGGTAGTAGATCTCCGAGATGTACTGGCAGATGGCGGGGTGCAAACGGTGGGTGTGGTCCAGAAAGACGCCCAGGGTAGGGGGCATGGTGTCCGCATCTTCGAGGACGTGCTCCAGGGCGGAGACCCCGGCTCCCTCGGGATGCGTGCCCTGAGAGGGCTGGGATAGCTGGCGCGGGTCGCCCACCAGCACCACGTTGCGCGCGGAGGTGGCTAGGGCGCAGACATTGGCCAGGGAGAGCTGGCCCGCCTCGTCGACCACCAGGTAGTCGAGGCGCCGGTCCAGCTCCGGCCTGGAGAAGACCCAGGCCGTTCCCCCAACCACCTTCACGCCATCGTGGAGATCAACCAGTAGTTCGGCCACGTCGCCTCGTCGTGTCACCCCAGGGTCGGTGGCCCCCTGACCGGGATCAGCCTTCTGAAAGGCTCGGAGCTCAAGCCCCTGAAGCCTGGATTCGGTCAGCACCGCCTCTAGCAGGTGCGAGATCACGGCATGGCTGTTGGCCGTGATCCCCACGGTGTGACCGGACGCCGCCAGCTCGACCACCATCTTGGCGGCGGTGCTGGTCTTGCCCGAGCCCGGGGGCCCCTGGATGGCCAGGCACCCTTGGTTTAGGGCCGTCGCCAGCCTCACCGCCCCCACTTCGGCAGCCTCACCAGGAGCCAGCAGACCCTCCTGATCGACCCTACCTCTCAGCCGCGGCGGTCGCCGCAGCAACAGATCGCGCACGCAGCGGTAAGGACCGGGTCCGTCAATCCCGTGCTCAACCACGGACCGGGCGAGCCTGAGGAGAGCCGCCCGCTGGTCCGAGGTGCTATAGGGATCTCCGGGGATGAGGTGGCGGGGATGAGGTGGCGGGGATGGGATGCGGTTAACCGCCTGCCTCGCTTGAGATCTAGGTTCCCCGCCACCGGATCGATACGCACCAGGGTGCCCGGGCTGGAAGCCTTCACGCCCTTCTCCATCGCCAGCCGCTCGGTTTCGGGATCCTTGACCCTCTCTCCTGGCGAGAGCTTGTGCCGCTGCTCGGGATCAAACCGGTAGCGATGCACCACGGACTGCTTCACCTGGTTGACCTCGCCCTGATAGACGAGACCGGCAACGGCCCGTGAGTCATTCCACAGGTCATCGGCAACCCCTGGTCGATGGGTGAGCGGACCTTGGTAAACGCAAGCCCGACGCCACGCGCCACGAGATCGCTGATCACCCGGTGATCAGCACATCCCGCCCTGATCAAGAGATCTGCCCTGGTCAGCCTCTGCCACACCTGGAAGCGTTCCTCTATGGCGCTATACTTCCGGTAATCTAGTATGCAATCTAACCTGTATCACAGGGCGCGTGAGGAGGTGATGCACCGTGACCGCTGTTGCCACCAAGGCCGGCTTCTCATTTCCGTCGCTGGTGGAGGAGATCCGCCGTAACGGCCTCACCGCGAATGAGATCGGCATGATTACGGGCGTCCGCGAGAGGCAGATCCAGAACTGGGCGGCAGGCACCTCCAGGCCGGCTGCGGCAAGCCGCGACCGGCTGGTGGACGTCTACTACATGGTGCGCCAGCTCCAACTTGTCTACCGCTCGGATGGGATCGAGATCTGGCTCCATTCCCGCAACCCCGAAATCGGCGGGCGCCGGCCCATTGAGATGCTGATCGCGGGCGACTTTGAGCCAGTGGTCCAGGCGGTCGAGAGACTGCGAGCTGGTGCCACCTGAGTGCAGCGGCGCCTCGCCCAGATGGTGGCGGCCGCTCCCCGCGCCGAACTGAGGGGCCACTTCGAACGCCATGTGAGCAATGGTTGGCTCGAGCTGACCGGGTCGAACACCGGCGGGCGGTGGGGACCGCCCGGAGGGTATAACGTGCTCTACCTCGGCCGCCCGCGGGCCTCGGTCGTGGTCGAGGCGTACCGACACCTGGTCGACCCCTTCTCAGAGGAGGGCATGACCGGTGAGATGGTCGCCCCGCGGAGGCTCTTGATCTGCAAGGTCGCGGTGACTGACGTCCTCGACCTGAGGGACCCGGAGGCGTGGGAGACGGTGGGCCTCTCGGTGGATGACCTGCTGTCTGAGGTTGGAGCATGGGACGCCTGCCAGGCCGTCGGCAGGGTGGCCCACCAGCTGGAACTTCACGGGGTCATAGCCCCAGCGCCGACCCGGCTCGGCCAGACCCTCGCCCTCTTCGAAGAGCACCTCCCTGCCAGCGAGCTTCCCCAACTGGTAGGTGAGGAGCATTGGGACACACTCCCTGCGGATCCGCGGCGGCTCCGGCTCGTCGGGGAGGGCTCCGACACCGCGTGAGGCGTGTGCCCCGGACAGCCGAAATGCCGCCCCGCCGTCGTCACCCGTCGCACCTTATCTGAGGCCGCGGCTGGGGGGCGGCCCGAGCGGATCCGGCGGCCTGAGCTGTCGAGTGATCGTCCATGCCCGAGATGGGCCAGGTACCAGGGACTCTGCCCGCGATGGCTGGGTCGGCCCTGGCCAAGGACCCATGGGGCTGGCAGCCCCTATCCCCTGGGGCCGGTTCATACCCGGGAATATGAATGTTCTATCGGTGATGAAAGCGGATCATGAATGATCAACCACCGTCCGCTCCGCAACGAGGAACTGGCCTGGCGTTCGTCCAGCACTGGGATTGGGTGGCCGAGGCGGGCTGCCGACCGGCCATGGCTCACGCCTATCGAGCTGCCGTGTCCCAGATCCTCAAGCTAGACCATGGTCGGGAGGACCTCGAAGTGCAAGGGCTCGATGTCGACGCCCTCATCTCGCGCTTCCGAAACCTGTCGTCTCTCTCCCCGACCAGCCTCAGCACCTACGAGTCCCGATTCCGTTCGGCCCTGGCCTCATACGTCAGCTATCTTG
>DATLRN010000026.1:0-13897 GCA_035534695.1 Candidatus Dormiibacterota bacterium | reverse complement strand
GGAGCCGGAAGGGGCCGTCCGGGGCTGAGCAGCCTAGTCGCGGCGGGGCGGTTCGTCGGCTCAGTCGTGGTGGTGGCGGGGCCCGGACTGGGCGAATGCTGGCGGGCGCCGCTGACCTTCCCCAGAGGACGTCGGTAGGGGCAGGGTCAGGCTGCGCAGTTGGAGCGTCGCCAGCGAGCTCGGTGTGCGGGCCTGCCGCGCAGCATGATGCCCACTTCACCCCTCTCGCCAATCGGGTGCGTCAGTGCTGGAAGGCGAGCGTCAGGCGGGCGGTCAGGCACTCGACCATGACTCTCTGAGCAGGGTGGCCGCGATGGAAGTTGACGCGCGACCCGGTTTCCAGATGCCGGATGCCGATCCGACGATCACGAGCCGATCGGCACTTGGCAGGAGCGATGCCAGGGTCCGATTCAGCTGGCTGAGGACTTCGCCGGGGAATTCGGCGGCTCTGCGGCTGGGACCGGGATCAGTCGTCCGCCTAATGAGCGGACGGGGCCCCAACCCCAGGCGTAGACTCCGCCAGGTCTGGAGGCGATCTCCTCGGGCCTGATCGGGGCGTCAAGAGGTGCGGTGAGAGTGAGCTTGCCGTCATGACTGCCGGGGAGGTTGCCCGGGCGCCGGGTAGCCTGCGCTTCTCCGTGCCGCGCATGGTCGCCCTCTCGGTCTACTGGCTGGCGATCAACTACCTCTGGCAGGGGATGGGGGCGCTGATCCTGCCCCGACTGATCCTGGCCCGGGTGGATGAGGCGCACCGCGGGGTTGCCCTCGCCCTGCTCTCAGCGCTCGGGGCGGCGGTGGCGATTCTGGTCCAGCCGGCCGCCGGAGCGCTCTCAGACCGTTGCCGGGTCCGCTGGGGCCGGCGAAAGCCCTTCATGGTGGCCGGAACGCTCGGGGACCTGGTCTGCCTGCTGGGGCTGGCCCTGGCCGGGACGTACGGGGCACTGATCATTCCCTACTGCGCCCTGCAGATCTGCTCGAACACCGCCGAGGGTGCGTACCAGGGATTGCTACCTGACCAGATCGCGAGCGCTGACCGGGGGCGCGCCTCGGGCTACTACGGGCTGGCTGTCTTCATCGGCACCGCGATCGGGTTCCTGCTTACCGGTACTTTGATCGCCATCGGCCGCGTGCAGCTCGCCCTGCTCAGCGTGGGAGTGGTGCTCGTCCTGGCCCTACTGGTGACCCAGCTGTTCGTACCCGACTCACCGGCCCCCGGCCCCCTGCCGGGTCGCCGGCTGGCCCTCCTTGGCGTATTCAGCTTCAGACCCCGCGAGAATCCCGACTTCACCCGCTTGCTGGCGTCTCGGCTGCTGGCGCTGATGGGGATCACCGGGCTGACCGACTTCGCCCTGCTCTACATCAAGGCCACCTTCTACCCCGGGGCTGGCAGCGCGGTCGCCAATCGGGCGGCCGGAGCCACCTCCACACTGCTGGCGGTCGTCGTCCTGCTGGCGATCGTGGTGACCCTGCCCGCGGCCCGGATCTCACAGCGGGTCGGGCGCCGGCTGGTGATCCGATTCGCGTGCTGGCTGGGGGCGCTGGGAACCCTGCTCTTGATCTTCGCCAACTCCCTGGTGCTGGTGTACGCGGTCGGTTTTCTCATCGGCAGCGCGTTTGGGATGTTGCTCTCGGTGGACTGGGCGTTCGTGGTCGACCTGGTGCCGGCCGACTCGGCCGGCAGGTTCATGGGCATCTCCAACCTAGCGACCGCCGGATCGGGGATTCTGGCGACAGTGATCGCCGGGCCCCTGCTCGACTTCGGCAACAGCCTCCGGCCCAACGCCGGGTTTCCCATGATCTTCGGCTTCTTTGCGATTGCGCTCTGCCTGGGCGGCTGGCTGGTTTGGTCAGTACGGACTCCCGGGGAGTTAGGAGCCCCGCCCGCGGGTACCCACGATCCCGGTCGGAACTGAGCTGCCCACGATCCGGGCCTACGGGACTGGCACCATGCCCTCTCCCTCCCGGGCTCTTGATCGCCGCCACCGTCCGCCCCTCCCGCCGGACCACGAGCCAACTGCCGTAGGTGGCAGCTGTGCGCGGGTCAAACATTCGGGACGAGGGCCATTCCGCGTTCTGGACCCAACCCCTGAAACCCGTGGACAGCTGGTCCGCACTTGGTCAAAAGGTCTATGGGAAGTCCACCGAGGTCGAGCTGGCTCGGATGGCACCGTGCTGGGGCGGGGGGCGTCGCGGCGGTAGGCTCCCTCGTGGGCTGGGCTGCCGCCTACCTCCAGCGCAGAGGCTGGACCGACTCGCCGACCGTCCAGGCGAGAGCGGGGATGGCTGCCAGCGCGCGGGTCACCACCCACGCTCCCAGCACGGCGAGTCCGATCAGCAGCGCGAATGGCAGCAGGCTGCCTGGCAACGGCTGTTCGAGCGAGAGAGGCCCCGGTGATCCCTGCAGCGCGGTTCCAATTCCCAGCAGCAGGACCGGGTGCACGATGTAGATTCCCAGGGCATGGCGGCTGAGCCCCCCGATCGCTCGCTGGATTGCCTGGAAGCCCAACGCCACCCATTTGGCCAGTCGCCAAAGGAATACGAACGCCGCCAAAGTGAGCAGCAGGAGAGAGGGTCTCAGGAAAGCGCCGGTGCCCTCGACCCAGGGGCCCCAGTGAGTCGCCACTTGGCTGAGCGGGTCGCGCAGCACCAACAGCGCGCTGGCGGCGACCGCGATCAGGCAGACCGGGAGCGTCAACCAGCCCGTTCGCAACCCGCCGAGGCGAGGACCGAGCCACAGCCCGATGGCGAAGTAGCCCACCCAGAACGGCGCAAGCTCATACCCGAAGGAGAGGGTGAGAGAGTTGCCGGGGGCCGGGAGGGTAGCGACCACCCGCACCAACTGCACGCCGACCTGGATCAGGACCGCCGCTAAGAGCGCCCACTTCTGGCCGCGGCGCGAGTTGGGCCAGATCGCCAGCAGCAGGTAGAGCTGCGGGATCAGGAGCAGAAAGTAGAGGTGTCCGGCCCCGCCCACCCACCATCCCCAGCTCGAGCCGAGCCCAGGTGCCATGTTGGTGAAGACGACGTCAACCAGGAAGTACACGAGCGCCCAGGGCAGCCAAGGGAGCAGGGTCCGGCCCAGCCGCCGACGCCAGAAGCTGGCGTCGGCTGGAGGCCGTGACTCGCCCGGGGCTAAGAGCAGTCCGCTCAGGATCACCAAGAGTGGCACCGAGGGCCGGGCGAGAAGTGCGAGCAGCGAGTAGAAACTCGCCGCGCCGTCGCTCTGGCGGGGCCAGGGGCTGGCATGAATCACCACGACCAACACCAGGGCGACTACCCGGATCAGGTCGGGCTCGAATCGACGAGCCCGGCTGTCGGAAGACTGCTCGGTCGTCGTCCCCTGGCTACGCCCAGCACCCAGCGCCGTAGGTGTTGTGGGCTGCGGATTAGCCTGGGAGTTCGAGCGAGGCGAGGAGATGGAAGAGGACAACGGCAGTGGCTCCTGGAGTTTGCGCCCTGGGGCCGCTGCCTAACCCTCGGCTGGCGAGGAGCGGTCGCCTGTGGGCGGCGTTCCTGGTCGGCATAACGTCAAATTGCCCGGACGGTATCGGCCTCCAGCGCTCCGGCACCATCCACCCCCAGTCCCGGGCCCCGCAACTAGCCAGCCGATGGAGAAGACCACCGCCCGACGGCAGAGATCATCCGCTCCTGCCGCGCGCCTTTCTCCGGGCGTGCCCTTGATCGTGACTTGGATTTGGAACGGATGACCAACGCGCCCGCGCCTCTGCCCCCCTACCGTTCGCTCCCGCACGTCCCTACCTGGGCTGTGTCCAGCCGTCCAGCGTGGCCGCCCAGGTGGGAGCGCGTTGCCGTCCCCAGGCACACTCTCAGGGCCGATTAAGGGGGTAGGCGCGTCCAGCAGCTACTTTGACTCCGAAATGCCAACTCAGCCTCGCGCCCCGCAACCCGAACCCGCTCCTGCTCCAGACGCCTTAACCCCAGCTTCCGCGATGGATCCGGTTCCTCTCTCCGGTCAGCGTGCGACCAGACCCACTTGGATAAAGGGGCGTCCGGCCCGGCTGGCGGGCCTGGCGATAGCCGGGATTGCCCTGCTTGGGGTCGGCATCCTGACCGGCCAGGCGCTCGTCCCGGTCCGGCCATCCTCCCTGACAGCAGCGATTGAGGCGGCGGCGGCGGGCGGCTTCCCCTGTGGCCCCACCCAGACGCTCCCGACAGCTCTCAAGACGGTCTGTGGAGTCAACATCACTCCCGGGAGTTCCGGCGCGGGAAGCGCGACTCCAGGCGCTGGGGCCAAAGGAGGGCGCAAGGGGGTCAGCCCGGTGCTGGCGATCTTTGGACCGGGCGCGATCGCGGGCCGGATTCTGTCAATTAGTCCCTCTCTGATCCAGATCCGATCAGCTCGCGGCCCGATCCCGGTGGCGATTGGGCCGGCAACCCAGGCTCTCAGCCTGAAGCGCCAGGGACCAACCCTAACCACGACCCCGGAGCCGATCTCTGGGCTCGCGGTGGGCCAATTCGCAGTCGTGGTGCCCGCCGCTCCGAACGGATCCGGGGGCGCCCGGGTGGCGGCCTACATCTACACGCGGACGGCCGTGCCTGGCCTCGCCGCTTGAGCACTCGCCTCGTCGCACGCTGGCATCTGGTGGTGGCGGCGGTTGCCGTCCTGGCCGCTGTGGCGGCCGGGTTCGTCTTCACAGCCAATGCCGCGCCGCGGCTCAAGGTGCGCTGGGCGGTCGCCTCCACCCCAGACCCCGCGCTCGCTCCCAACAGTGGCATTCAGAAGATCAAGCACGTGATTGTGATCATGCAGGAGAACCGCTCCTTCGACTCCTACTTCGGCACCTTTCCAGGGGCGGATGGGATCCCCATGGTCAACGGGGTTCCCACCGTCTGCGTCCCCAATCCCGCCCAGGGCGGCTGTGTCCGGCCCTTCCACGACACCCAGGACGTCAACCTGGGCGGCCCGCACGGCGCCGCCAACGCGGTGGCCGACATCAACGGAGGACTGATGAACGGCTTCGTGGCCCAGCAGGCCGCGGCGCGCCGCAGCTGCCAGTCGCAGTTCGACCCGGCCTGCACCGCCGCCGGGCCCCCCGACGTGATGGGCTACCACACCGGGGCCGACATTCCCAACTACTGGACCCTGGCCAAGGACTTCGTGCTCCAGGACCACCTGTTCCAGTCGAGCGCCAGCTGGAGTCTGGTCTCGCACCTGGACATGGTCTCGGCCTGGTCGGCGCACTGCACCAATCCCGAGAATCCGATGAGCTGCAGCACCGACCTGATCCAGCCCGATCAGGAGTCCGCCAACACGGTGGTCCCCCAGTACGCCTGGACCGACCTCACCTATCTCATGTACACGCACCACGTCTCCTGGGGCTACTACGTGGCTCCAGGCACCCAGCCGGACTGCGTCGACGCGGCCGCGATGAGCTGTGCGCCGGCCGCCCAGACCCCCGGGACTCCCGAGATCTGGAATCCGCTGCCCGACTTCATCGACGTGCACGCCGATCATCAGCTGAGCAACATCCAGAGCGTCAGCAACTTCTACACCGCGGCCCAGAAGGGGTCGCTGCCGGCGGTGTCCTGGGTGGTGCCCAACGGCGTCGAGAGTGAGCATCCCCCGGCCAAGGTCAGCGTGGGCCAGTCCTACGTCACCTCCCTGATCGACGCCGTGATGCGGGGACCCGATTGGAACTCGACCGCCATATTCCTCTCCTGGGACGACTGGGGCGGTTTCTACGACAATGTGGTCCCACCCAAGGTCGACGCTGCCGGCTACGGCTTGCGCGTGCCGGGGCTGGTGATCTCGCCCTACGCCAGGACTGGCTACATCGACCACCAGGTGCTCAGCCAGGACGCCTACCTCAAGTTCATCGAGGATGACTTCCTGCAGGGTGCGCGGATCAATCCCCTCACCGACGGCCGTCCCGACTCGCGCCCGGATGTCCGCGAGAACGCGCCCACCGTGGGCAACCTGATCACGGACTTCAACTTCAAGCAGCCCCCGCGGGCGCCGGTGATACTTCCCCTCAACCCCAAGACCGATCTAGTGGGATGAGAAGCGGTTGCGGCCGGGGTAGGGCAATTGGTCTGGTGAATGCGATTCCAGCCCGATGGACCTGGGGCCGGGTGGGTTCCTTGATTGCGGTGGAGTAGGGGCCCGCGGGGCCGCCCTAACTTCGGTCCGTCAGGCATTTTTGGTTCGATCCAGGCGTCGCGGCGGCTGGCCAGTCACCAAAGCATCCCCACCGTCCGCCACCCCAGCTCGGGGGAGTCAGATCGCGCTTTCTGGCCTCCATACGCCTAGCCGATGGAGACGCCAACTTGCCCGGGGTGGTTCGCCTGATGACCCCGCAACCATTCCTTGCGGACCGGCGCCGTCGCGCTAGTGGCCCTGCCCACCGTGGTTCTTCACCGACGCCGCTCCTGATCGCGCCCGACAGGTGCAATGCCGGCTCCGAGCGCCGTTCCCGGGGCCGAAGCCTGCCCGCCCGGGGGAGCCCAGGATCTGCTCTACCCGTCACGCCGGGCGCTCTCAGGGTCGATCTTGGGGGCCCGGACGATCTGGAAACGAAGTAACCCTGCCCAACTCCCGTCGGCACGGGGTCATGCCCTGCCTTCGGGGTTATCTCTGCGGAATGGGATCAGTTGCTCAGTCGTATCACCAGCCGGTGTTGGCGAGCATGATCGGCGATTCGGATCGTCAGGAGATGGCTCTGCGCGTCGAGCTGGGCCGACACGTCGGAGAGGGGATCCGAGGAAGTCAATCGGAAGCTCGTGTAGAAAGAGGGCACCTCGACCAGCAGGGCATTACGGCTGGCGCTCCCGGTGAATTGGAGCACCAGCTTGCCGTCCTGGTAGTCGTAGCTGAGCTGACCCAAGGTGCCGGGCGTGGCCCGGGGATAGGCGCGAGCCACGATCTTCAGCCTTGAGGTGAGGCGTCTAAAGGCCCAGCTCCCGCCTTCGTCCCAATCCCAATAAGCCCAGCCGAGCCGGAAGCGGTCGAGCTGATTCATCTCCCGGGCAACCCAGGCCTGGTTCGCCTGGCCGGCACCGGCGCCGATCTCGCCCACCCAGGGGGCGGCTCCCGCCTCCTCAGCCTGGCGCTGGAGCAGGGTCAAGGGAATGGCGTACTGCGGGGTCGGCTTCTGCCAGGGTGGCTCCAGCAGGGTCGCGAAGACGTGGCTGGAGTAGACCTGGTTTGGGTACGGAAGGGCGGCCACATAGGTGGGTAGACCGAAGTCGAGGGTCTGCTCGGTGATCCACATCTGGTGGGGCGCGATGGCGGCCAGGTGAGTGATCAGGTTGGCCAGGAAGGGGAGGAGGAGCTTCTTCTCGAACAGCCCGGGTGGGGCCGGGAACGGATGGGGTTCGTTCCAGAGGTCAATACCGGCGACTGCCGAGTCGTTGCGAAAGGCCCCAGCGAGATAGGTCCAGACCTTCATCACGTCCTGCTGCCATCCGCCCAGGTCGGACCAGAAGATACCGTAGCTGGCCAGCACCCCAGGGGCCAGGTGCCGGTTCCAGGGAGAGCCCAGGGGAAAGCTGCGCGGCAAAGGTCCGGCCGTGACCCAGCCGGGGGCTCCGTCGCCGCCGTAAAAGATGCTCCAGTCGATGTTGTGGAGGTCGAGGATGGTGTAGATCCCGTGGGTCGCGGCATCGTTGACCACCGAGCGGATCAGCTGCAGGTAGCTTTGAGACATCCGCCCCGGACGCGGCTCCAGGCGCGACCAGCTGATCGGGAGGCGGATCACGTCGAAACCGTCGGCTGCCATCGCCGAAAAGGCGCTGGCGTTTGGGACTGGCCCGGGACGCATGTCCTTGGCCTGCTCCAGCCCGGTCACGTTCATACCCCGGAGCAGGATCTGCCGTCCCTGACTGTCCGAGATGAGCCGGCCGGTGCTGTGCAGCCAGGGGAGCCCATGGCCGGAGACGGTGCCGCTCGGGGTCCCTGGCCTCCGAGCTGACGCTGGATAGCTCGGATAGGCGTTGGGAAGAATGGTGAATCCGAGCAGAGCCAAACTCAGAACTAAAAAACCGAGCAGGCATCCGGAACAGCAGCTGCAGCAGCCGCGGATCTTCCCCGGCCGCGAGCCCGGCCAACGCCACAGCCGGTGACGAAACAGGGGGGACGATCGAGGCGACTGCGCGCCCACCGAGCGAGTCTAAGCCGGGTTCTCGACCGGTGCTGGGCGCGCTCACGACCGGCCCGTCTTTTCGGGTCTAATCAGCTGGATGGCAGCGCCACCGCCCCGTCGTGTCGCGATTCTCGGCTACGGCCTGGCGGGGCGAGTGTTCCATGCCCCACTGATCGCCGCCACGCCGCAACTCGAGGTGGCGGCGATCGTCACCGCCGACCCGGGTCGGGCGGCCCGGGCCCGGCACGACCATCCCGAGGCCCAGGTACTGGCTGACTCCGACGCTCTTTTCGACCACGCGGACGAATTCGGCCTGGTGGTGGTCGCCACCCCGAACCAGTTCCACTTGCCCCTGGCGCTGCGGAGCATTGAGTCCGGTTTGGCCGTGGTCGTCGACAAGCCGCTGGCCGCCTCGGCCGCAGACGGGCGCCGGCTCATCGAACGCTCCAGGGCGGCCGGGGTTCCCCTGACGGTGTTTCAGAACCGCCGTTGGGACGGCGACTTCCTCACCTTGCGGAGCCTGCTCGACCAGGGCCGGTTGGGCCGGATCCACCGCTTTGAGTCCCGGTTCCAACGCTGGCGCCCCGAGGTGGCAGAGAAGAGCTGGCGCGAGATCCCGGATCCGGCGCGGGCGGGCGGGCTGCTGTACGACCTCGGCTCCCACCTGATCGACCAGGCGCTCCAACTTTTCGGCCCAGTTAGCGCTGTGTACGCCGAGCTCGACCGGCGCCGGGAGGGCAGTGCCGTCGACGACGACGACTTCATAGCCCTAACCCACGCCGGAGGCGTCCGCAGCCACCTTTGGATGAGTGCCCTGGTGGCTCAGCTCGGTCCCCGATTTCGGGTGCTGAGCGACCGGACCGGCTATACCAAGTACGGGCTCGACGGGCAGGAGGCGCAGTTGGTCGCCGGACTGCTTCCCGGTTCAGAAGGGTGGGGCAAGGAGGCGGCTGAGGACCACGGATTCCTGGGGACTGGCGAGTACGGGGAAGTGATCCCGACGCTGCCCGGTGCCTATCAGGACTTCTACTCGGGCGTGGCGGCGGCACTCGCGGCCGCCACGCCCCCGCCTGTGGATCCTCAGGACGCGCTCGCAGCCCTCGTTGTTATCGAGGCGGCGCGGCTGTCGGCCAGCACCCGCGAGGTGGTCCGGCTGGGGCAGAACGCCAGTCCCTCCGAGTGAGAGGCACCTGCTCCTGGAACCCACCCCGACGGGTGGCGGTTGGGCGTCGACCGAGGTCGGGTTCGCCGAAGGACACGGCCGCGAGCGGGTGCCTCGAAGGGAAGGCGAGCGCAACGGTCAGGCAAAGACCGCCCGCAGCGCGGCGGCGCGATCGGACCCCGGGCCGAGTTCCCGGCTTCGCAGGCGCGGGCGGTTCCCACCCTCCGACAGCGCCTCAGTCCCGACCCGGGCTTAGGATCCGCTGACGATGAGATAGACGGCGAGGAGTCCGGCCACCCCAGCGCAGACCACAAAGGCGGCCACAATCGGCCACTCAGGTACGTCCCCGCCGTCGCCGATGTGCGCCGCGACAGTCCGGTGTTGCCAGAATCCGACCCCCATCAGCAGGGCCCCGACCAGAGTCAGGGCGACCCCGACGCCTCCGGAAAGATGCGCTGTCCCGCTGCTGGCCCGCCCCGGGGCCAGTCGGTCGAGAAAGAGGCCGAACTTGGCCACCACGAATCCCAGGGCCGCCACCGAGATCCCCGTCCTGAGCCAGGCGAGCAGAGTCCGGTGGGCGGCCAGGCGGTCCCGCAGGCGGCTGCTTTCGTCCGCTTGCAAACCTCGTCCTCCAAGCAACGGCCGGTCGTGGGGATGGTATAGGGCGCCGCCGCCGCCGCACTCGCCACCGGGACCCTGCAACTCACCCAAGCGTGGCGGCGAACCTGAAACACCGGTTCCGACATCCAGGCCTGCCCTCGTTGGGCCCCAGGGCCATCGTGAACCGGCCTGGGGGATCCTGCGAACCTCTACCATCGCGCCCTCGGGGACCAGGGCCCGTTCGCAGGTGATGGGATTGTCCTGCTAGCCGGGCCGTCGCTCCCTCTCCACGACGGCCCCAGCGCAGATCGATCGGGCCGAAGTTCCCCACCGTGGCCCTCGCGCGGGCAAGATCCCGACCCAGGAGGCGCTTGCCGACCTCGCCAAAGTCCGGGGAGCAGCGGCCCAGCCGTCCCGGCATGTGCCAGAGCCGTGGGCACAACGTCGCAGCGCCGTCGCCGGAAAACGTGATAAATGCGCCCACGATGGAAAGCACTTGGGCACCTACCGTGACGATGTCCATCGTCGCCAAATTGGGGTCCTGGGATGCAATCCGTCGGCGCTGCCGCATTTCGCCAACTGAGGGGTCGCCTGCGGCCCCCCGAGGCCCTTCTTAGCCGACTGCGCTGGCTGTTCCTGGGCGTCACGCTCTTCGCCCTCGGGACGCAAGTGGTGATCCTCACCGTGAGTGCGCGGGAATCTACCCCGCTGCGACTGGCGGGCCTGGCCGGAGTGATCTGGCTGGGATGGTGGTGGACGTCCGGGTACCTACGCGGCCGTTTCCCGGTAGCCGGCGAGGCACTAGTGACCCTGGCACTGGTGGTCGTCGGCGTGGCGGCGAAAGACCCGGAATACACCCTCGGGGTCGTCTACTCGGCGGCCCTGCTGAGATCGCTGTACGGGAGGCCCCGCGAGGCGCTCTTGGTCTTCGTCGAGTTCGCGGCTGCCAATCTGATCGCGCTTGGGATCGCCGAAGTGCCTTCCCAGCCGCTTCTCTCGGTGGCCAGCCTGACCTCGATCGTACCTGGGCTCCCGATGCTGGCAGTGATCATGCAGGTGCTCAAGCACTCGTTGGAGCGGCAGGATCGCATTCTGACCCGGGAGAGGATCCTTCGAGAGACCTCGGCGGCGCTCCTGGGGAGCCATGACTCCGCAAAGGCAGTCCAGATCATCCATGCCTCCGCACTCGAGATGGTTTCGCTCAGTCCTGGGTTCACGGTGGTGCGCCTGGACCTCGTCGCGGCGGCGGCGGAGCCTCTGGCGGCTTCGCTCAAGGTGGCGGATGCCCTCCCTACGGTGCCCATTTCACCGACTCTGGCGAACCTGGTACGCGGCCCCGGCGGTGGTTCCCGGCACCTGTGCCAGCAGGACGCGGGCTGGGACGAGATCTGCCTGGCTACCGGGATTGACCCCGCCCTGAGCGACCTCCTGCTCGTGCCTCTGGTGGTCGATGAGCTCTGGGTCGAGGTCCTGGTCGTTGGGGGTCCCTCCCGGGCTCCGAACGGCCTGGAGAGTGCAATCGTCGCCCTCGGGTTGGCCGCGTCGATGGCGTTGGCCCTGCTCGGCTCGGTGCAACGACGCGCGGCCGGTGAGGCACGATTTCGAGCCTTGGTGCAGGCGGCGTCGGACCTGGTGCTGGCCGTGGGCCAGGACGACCGTCTCGTCTACATGAGCCCCTCCGTGGAAGCGCTCCTGGGGCGCGCGGCCACCAGCCACGTGCCCCCGTCCCTGCGCGATCTGGTGGAGCCTGACGACCAGCCTGTCCTCGACGCCGCCCTGGTCGAGGTCCGGGGTCGTCCGGGGTCCACCCGCGCAATCAACTGCCGGATTCGGGGCCAAGATGGAGCCCAGCGCACCTTCCGGGTGATGCTGACCAACCTCTTGGACGACCCCACCGCCCTGGCCCTGGTGCTGACCGCACGAGACATCAGCACCGAGACCGCCCTGGAAGAACAGCTCCGCCACCAGGCCCTGCACGACCCGCTCACCGGGCTCGCTAATCGCGTCCTGCTCGGGGATCGACTCGAACATGCCCTGGTCAGCCGGCGAAAGAGCCAGGACCCGGTCAGCCTGCTGGTGCTCGACGTCGACAACTTCAAAGACGTGAACGATAGCTTCGGCCATGGTGCCGGTGACCGCCTTCTGGTCGAGATCACCTCGCGCATCGCCAGATGCCTGCGCCCGGCGGACACCTTCGCAAGGCTCGGCGGCGACGAGTTCGCCATCCTGATGGAGGGCTACGTGACCTCCGTCGCCGCGGTCGGCCTCGCCGACCGGATCGTCGCCGCGGTCGCTTCCCCGATCAAGGTGGGTAGGACGGCCGCGACCCGAGTCGGTGTCAGCATCGGCATCGTAACCACGCTCGAGGTGGAGAGCTCAGAGGTGATTTTGCGCAACGCGGACATCGCCATGTACACCGCCAAGGCAGAAGGCAAAGGGGTGTACCGCGTCTACCATCCCAGCCTCCACGAACGTGTCCTGGAGCGGCTTCAGACCGAATCTGGGCTGCGCCGGGCCCTCCAGCAGGGCGAGCTGGCGCTGCAGTACCAGCCGGTCGTCACCGTCAGCGACGGCCGCCTCACCGGGCTCGAGGCTCTCCTTCGGTGGGACGATCCTGACCGGGGCCGCATCGGGCCGGATCGGTTCATCCCGGTCGCGGAGGCAGTCGGTCTGATAATCCCCATCGGGCGATGGGTTCTCCGCGAGGCGTGCCGTCAGATGCGCGCCTGGCGCGCGAGCCATCCGGAGCTGGGCCGGCTGGACCTGGCCGTCAACGTCTCCGCCCTCGAGCTGACCCGAAGCGAGTTCGTCGGAGAGGTGGAGTCGGCGCTTCGTGAGTTCGAGCTTCCCGCCCAACAGCTGGTCCTGGAAGTGACTGAGTCCGCCGTGATCGGGGACGCGAAGGCGGTCGCATCTCGGCTGCACGAGCTCCGAGCGATCGGAGTCCGGATCGCGGTGGATGACTTCGGGACTGGTACCTCTTCTCTGGGGCAGCTCCAGCGACTCCCGGTGGACATCCTCAAGATCGATCGCTCCTTCATGGCCGGGCTTACCTCGAGCGCGGCCGGCGCGGCCGTGGTGCAGAGCGTCGTTGAACTCGGTCGAGCTCTCAATCTCGTGGTGGTGGCGGAGGGGGTCGAGACGGCAGAGCAGGCGGCCGAGTTCGAGAAGCTCACGCCGGGCGGATTGGTACAGGGTTTCTTCTACTTCCGACCGATGGACCCCCAGGATCTCGAGGCCGTGACGGCGGGGGCACTTTATTCCTCGTCGTCGAAACCCCGAGGCGGTCTCGTTCCGGTTGGGGGGCGCCGTCCCTAGCGCGGTCGCACGGCCACTTGGCCCAGAGCGGGATCCCATCCTCTGCCGACGGCACCCGAGGTCCGTGCTCTCCGCTTCGCAGGCACTTCCAGCGCAGATTGGGCTCGACGAGGCGGCGTCGATCGCCTCGGACCGCTCCCAGGTTCCGTAGGTCGATCAAACTGAGCCACTACCCCTATGAGATCAACATTGACTTCCCGGGAGGTGGGGTCTATACTTCACCGTCCGCACCGAGTCCCGGGGATCCGGTGGCTGGTTAGCTCCAGAGGCGAGTCCAGCCTGCACCTTGACAATTGAAGAGTGGAGACGATTCTGCGTCCACATGCCCCTACAGGAAGGGGCCCAACAAATTCTTTGCAACCTCCCCGACTTCGGTCGGGTTGGTAATGACGGAGAGTTTGATCCTGGCTCAGGATTAACGCTGGCGGCGTGCCTGACACATGCAAGTCGAACGAGGCCGCAAGGCCTAGTGGCGGACGGGTGAGTAACACGTGACCAACCAACCTCGAAGTTGGGAATAGCTCTGCGAAAGTAGGGGTAATACCGAATGTGGCCCTGGGCGGGCATCCGCCTGGGTCTAAAGATTTATCGCTTCGAGACGGGGTCGCGGCCTATTAGCTTGTTGGTGGGGTAACGGCTCACCAAGGCGATGATGGGTAGCTGGTCTGAGAGGACGACCAGCCACACTGGGACTGAGACACGGCCCAGACTCCTA
>DATLRN010000025.1:0-4026 GCA_035534695.1 Candidatus Dormiibacterota bacterium | reverse complement strand
CGAAGGGATCGAGACCACCGCCGAGTTGGCCGCCCTCAGCAGGCTCAACGTACCCTACGGCCAGGGCTACCTGCTGGGCAGACCGGCGGCGCTGCCGGACCTGAAGTGGGAGCGCATCCGGAAGGCGGAAGGCGCGCTTGGGAGGTGACAACTTCATCGTGATCCTGCCCGACACAGACCAAGAGGAAGCCGCCCGGCTGGCGCAGCGGCTAGAGTCGAGAGTCGCTGGGCGGATTATGATCGTGGATGGCCGCAAGGTGAGGATCCCCTCGTGGTCCGCGGAGATCGCGGTGTGGGCTGACGACGGCACCGAGGTGGACACGCTCCTCCGGGCCAGTGAGGCGCAACTCTTCGCGCGCAAGCAGATCAGGGCAAGCGGTTCCAGGTTTGAGTGAGGCCGGCAGAGGCTGCGCAGCGGGCACGCGAAGACGGTCCAGCGTGATGCCGGCGGTCCGCGCGCGGCGATGAGCTTCCCCTACATTCCGGCTCTCCTGCGCCGCGTGATGGCGGGAGCTGCGGCAGTGCCCTGGCGAACCCGGGCCTTCTGGGCCACCCAGCTGCTGGTCCTGGCCGTGGTTGGCATCCACTTTGCGGACGATGTCTACGGCAGCGATCTCGCCCATGTGCCCGCAGTGGCCACGCTTGTCCTGGCCGTAGTCCCTGTCGGGTACGCGGCGATCAAGTTCGGTCTCTGCGGCTCGCTGCCGACAGCCATGTGGGCGGTGGCCCTGATGCTCCCCGACCTCCTCTTTCTCGACACCGGACTGGAGCGCTGGACGCACGGCAGCATGCTGGCGCTGGTCGTGATCGTGGGGGTGGCCGCCGGGCGGCTGGTCGATGTGCAGCGCTCCTCCACCTCCCGCCTGTTCGCGAGCGAACGCTTTCGTGGGATTGCCCGGGTCGCCGATCAGCTGCCCGATGGGGTGTGCCTGACCGATCTGGACGGTGTGATCACGTACGCCAATCCTGCCTGGGCCGCACTCCAAGGGCTGGCCTCGCCACAGATGGCGGTTGGGCGAACCCTGGCGAGCCTGCATCCCGATCAGCACGCCGACCCTGGCAGCGTTCCGTTTGAGCAGCCACTGGGCGGCGGTGGGCAGCTGCGTTCGCTGGTCGAGCACCACCGCGCCGGTGGGAATCGCTACTGGGCGGATGTCACGGTCAGGGTGCTGCTCGATGAGCAGGGGCAGGCGATCGGCAGGCTCGGCACGGTGCGCGATGTGACCGCCGAACGGGCGGCGGCGGCGGCGCTCCAGGAGGCCCAGGAGCGGTTCCGGGTGACATTTGAGCGAGCGCCCCTCGGCATGGCCCTCACCACCCCGGAGGGGCGCTTTCTCCAGGTCAACGACGCCCTCTGCCGGATGGTGGGGAGGAGCGCGGACGAAGTCCTCGCGCTGGGGGTTTTGGGCATCACCCACCCCGAGGACCGCGAGCTGACGCAGCAGATGTTCCGCAAGGGCGGCACCCGGGAGCGATTCGTGAAGCGGTACCTGCATGCGGACGGCCACCTGGTCTCGGTCCAGATCACCGTAAGCCTGGTCCGTGACCCCGCCGGGAAGCCTCTCTACTTCGTTTCCCAGTCCCAGGACGTGACCACGGAGCTGGCGGCGGCGGCTATGCTCCAGGAGGCCGAGGAGCGGTTCCGCCTGACGTTCGAGCGGGCACCCCTCGGGGTGGCGCTAGTCACCCCGGAGGGAGGCTTCCTCCAGGTCAACGACGCCCTCTGCCGGATGGTGGGGCGGAGTGCGACCGAAGTCCTCGCGCTGGGGTTCTTTGGCCTCACCCACCCTGACGACCGCGAGCTGACGCGGCAGTTGCTCGGGCAGGGTGACCTGCCGGAGCGGTTCGTGAAGCGGTACCTGCATGCGGACGGCCACCTGGTCTCGGTCCAGATCACCGCAACCCTGGTCCGTGATCACGCCGGGAAGCCTCTCTACTTCGTTTCCCAGTTCCAGGACGTCACCGAGGAGGAGCGGTCGCAGCTGCAACTGATCCAGCAGGCCTTCCACGATCCGCTCACCGGCCTGCCCAACCGGGTGCTGTTCGAGGACCGGGTCGGCCAGGCGCTGGCCCGGGAGCGCCGGCAGCACGGCCTACTGGCAATCATGTTCTGCGATCTGGACGACTTCAAAGGGGTCAACGACCGCTTCGGGCACCAAGCGGGTGACGAGGTGCTGTGCTCGGTGGCGGCCGCGCTGCAGGGCTGTGTCCGGGAGGCGGATACGGTGGCGCGCTTAGGAGGCGACGAGTTCGTGTTCTTGCTCGATGGTGTGGGCGAACCAGCCGAGGCGACCGCGACTGCCGCCAGGGTCCATGCTGCCCTGGGGCAACCCCACTCCCTGGCGGGTCAGGAGGTGGTCGTCGGCGCGAGCATAGGCATCGCGATCACCTCCGGGGAGACCACCAGTCTGGAGACGCTGCTGGGGGAGGCCGACACCGCCATGTATCAGGCGAAGGCCGATGGCGGCGGTTGCTTCCGGGTGTTCTCCCAGCTGGCTGAGCCCGCTGGGTACGAGCCTGGACCCAGCCCTCCCAGTGTCCGAGAACCATAGGAGTGTCCGTGTCGGAAGCCAAAGACTTCTACAAAGATTTGGTCGACAACCTCCACCATGGGGTCTACTTCGTCGATCGTGATCGAGTGATCACCTATTGGAACAAGGGGGCCGAACGGATCACCGGCTACTCTGCCACCCAGGCGGTCGGCCATGCCTGTCAAGCCAATATGCTCAATCACGTCACTGCCATGGCGTACAGCTCTGCCTTGACCATTGTCCGCTCGCTCGCGTCATGGAGGATGGGAAAGTACGAGAGGCGGAGATCTTCCTGCACCACGCGGATGGCCACCGCGTGCCCGTACTGGTACGCGGCGCTCCCTTGCGAGATGAGAACGGCACGATCATCGGCGCGGTGGAGACGTTTAGCAATAACACCAGGATGACGACGGCCCGCCGGGAGTTGGGTGAATTGCGTCGGAGCGGGCTGGAGGATTCACTCACGGGCATCGGCAACCGGCTGCACCTGGAAGCGAAGCTACGCGCGGTGATAGCAGAGGGTAACCGAGACAATGATGGGGCGGGGCTGCTGTTCATGGACCTCGACCATTTCAAGCAGTGCAACGACACCTTTGGACACGATGTCGGGGACCAGCTCCTACGTATGGTCGCCAGCACACTGAGTAATACCCTGCGGGCGACGGACACCGTTGGCCGCTGGGGAGGTGATGAAGTCATAGCCATCGTATACCGGGTCCCGGACGAACGAACAGTGGGCAAGATGGCCGAGCACGTGCGGATCATGGTCGAATGTTCGAACCTTGACGTGGGGACTGAGAGCGTGGCTATCCCCATGTCGATAGGGGCGACCCGCTTGCGTCCCGACGATTCCCCGGAGTCTTTCGTGGGCCGTGCTGACAAGTTGATGTACCAGAGCAAGGATGCAGGCTCAAATCAGGTCACCGTAGGCTGACCAGAGAACGGACAGGCTTGTGGGGGCGGCGGGAGAGGTTTTCGAGACCCCCAGCAACGAGTGCAGGAGTTCGGCCCCCTGCACTTGGCCCACCGGGTGGCCAAGGAGAGACGCGGGCGCTTCAACCTAGGTTCCGCAGCAAAGCGGTCCTGGTACTGGACCGGCAGCTCGACACCTTCGTCCCCCACACCTCCATCTCCTACCTCTGGTCCCTGAACGGCCAGGTGCTGCCAGCTGGCTGCTACCCGGTCCATATGAGCCTGGGCGTTGGCGGCCAGAAGCTGGCTGGGTTCGCTGGCACCATGGTGGTGGGCCAGGCCGCCACCCGGATCCGCCCACTCCAGCCCTGCGTCCAACGGGCGGCGTTGCCGCTCCGGGTCCTCATTGTGGTCAGCGCAAGCCTGATCGCGGTCATCATCGCCACCCGTGGCGACCGTGGGCCAGGGCCACGTCTCGCGGCTTTGGTCCGCTGCGTCACACTTCGATGACATACATCTTTGGATCCCGGCACTAGTGCTAGCCTGCAGAACACGAGTGGATTGCGACCATCGTCCACCCGGG
>DATLRN010000024.1:0-15315 GCA_035534695.1 Candidatus Dormiibacterota bacterium | reverse complement strand
GAGCGTCAGGGCGATGAGGTCCAGCGGCACGCCACCCGGTCCTACCGCATAGGCTCCGGTACCTGGCGTCGGCGTGGTCGTGGACGAGGTCGGCGTCGATGTAGTAGTCGACGCCGCATAAACGCAACCGCCGGTTGGCTCATCGATGATATTGGCGGTATCCATCGACAAGAGACCTGCCGTATTCACCAAGGCGCGGCCTCCGTTCACCCCTCCCCCGACACCGATCGTGGAATCAGAACCCATGGTGATGCCCGCCTGCGCCATCAGGTTGCCCTGAAACGAGGTCGTACTTCCCAAGGTGGCCTCGCTGGTGATCTGCCAATACAGGGCGCACCCGCTGGCGCCATTCTCGAAGACCACCGAAGAGCCACTGGCAGTGGTCAGCTCAGCTTCCATCTGGAAGATGAACGTGGGATTTGCTTGGCCCTCACCGTTGAGAGTCAGGGTCCCCGTCAACTGGGCATTGGAGGTAAACCGGTATACACCCGGAGTCAATGTCAGGCCACCCAGGTCGGTACCCGTCAGGTTGATGAATGGAGTAGCGTTGGCTGCCTCGGTGTAGGCGGCCGTGAGGTCCGTCTGGGCTTGAAGCGCGACAGCGTCGGCGGCATCGAGACTGGCGTAGTACCCCGGCGGGAAGCCCGTGACCGAGGATGCGTTCGCCGGATCAACGGCGGCGGCGCCGTTGATATAGGTTCCGGTTCCCGGCGAGTTGGTGATTCCCGTGCCGGCAATCGCTGCAAAGTTAGCGGCGCTGAGCAGCGTCGGGGGCGCGACGTTGGCCAGGACGCCCGTCGGCAGCGCGGCCAGAGCGACGCCCGACGCGATCGCGGCGATCACGCCGAAACGGCGAGAGTACCTTGGCAGGCCGATTCTGGTACTCATGAGGAGCTAGCCAGTTGGCATGGCGTCTGCCCCGTCGAGAATTCGATCCAGGGCCCGCTAAATAAGGCACCCGGCTTGTTGACGTGACGGTAGTTCGCGATCGGCGACTGGACCTTCATCAGATCCTCCTAGGGTGCTGAGACCGGAGTGTGAGCCGGGTTGTCCGGCGGCCGGCCCGAAAGACTCGCTCTAGCGGTCAGTCGGGGAACTCTCCACCCTTCCTAGCTGCCGATACGGGACTTATGAAGTCATACCACCTCCCGTGGCCAGCCCCCGTGTCCCCGCCATGCCGAAGCCGTGACGGAATGAATTTTTGGAGCGGCCATCGCGGTCACGCTCGTGACCACCCGCCAGCCACGTTGGGGTGGTACGCGGTCGTTCAGACTTCTAGATCGCGAACTGGTGGTGGACCGGCAAACGGCTGAGGCGCGCGAGTGAATGGGTAAGTCGCCCAGTAGAGCTTGAGTTCAGGCCCGGGAATACCTTCTGCGCCAACTCGGACCACAAACAGGCGCTCGCCGCGCTCCGGGCCGGTGATGGCCACGAACTCGTGCGGTGACAACGCCTCGAAAGTGGTGACCTCGTCATCCGGACCGCCTTCCGCGAAGATGGCCTGCAGATGGCCATCGCGCCAGCGAAAGACCCATTCGTTCCATTCCGACCACCACCGTCCCAGGATCGGCTCGATGTGGGGCGGCGGCGGTCCAGCGGGTGCCCACGCCGGAGGAACGAAACCCTGATCTCGAACGATGCTCAGTAGCTCGGCGGCCAGGGCACCAACCTTGGTCCCTGCCGTCGTGTTAGCTAAAACCACAACTCCGAGTCCGCTCGCCGGATGGGCGACAACGGCGGCCAAGAAACCAGGCATCGACCCGGTATGACCCACGTATACCGCGTCTTGGTCCCGCAGCAGCATCAGGCCCAAGCCGAAGCCCCAGCTCCAATGTTGGATGTCGGCCATGGTGCGCAGGCCGCTCATCTGGGCCAGGGTGTCACCTGCTAGTACATCAGGTCGCCCGCCTACCAACAGTCCGCTCCAGCGACAAAGATCTTCGGCAGTGCTCCAAAGCTGTGCCGCCGGAGCTATTCCCTGGCAGTCCACGGGGGGCTCAACGACGAGCGCATCTGTGTATGGCTCGACCGAGTATCCCTGGGCGGCGGGAGGGCTCACCGAGATGGTTGTGCGGCCCATGGCCAGCGGGGTCAGAATGTGCTCCGCCACATGCTCGGCCCAAGTGGTACCGGTCCGTTGAGCCACCATCTCCCCCAGCAGTGCAAATCCCAGGTTCGAGTAGTGGAACCAACTGTCCTGGGGATAGAGCCTCTCGGCCTGATTGGCGACCTCCACCAGTTGGTCCCGGGAAGGAAAGCTCAGTGTCTCCCAGACCCTCCCACCTGGCTCTCGCTGCAGGCCCGACCCATGAGTCAGGAGATCGGCCACCGAGATGTCGTCGTGGGGGCCCCCTTTCCAGGCCTGGCTCAGGGGCCCCCGGAGATCAATCTTCCCGGCGGTGACCAACTGCATCACCGCCACAGCGGTGATTGTCTTGGTGATCGAGCCGATGCGGTACTGGACGTCGGGGCCAGCGGACAGGTTACTGGAGATGTCCGCCTGGCCAATCGAGATGTGATCGATTACGTGACCCCTGTCCGCGATGGCCACGACGAGGCCGGGAATGCGCCGCTCGCTCTGAGTCTTGGCAGCGCGGGAGCGCACTCGCTCAATCGCGCTCCTCGCTAGTTCCACTAGACCAGCCTACAGTTCCTCGGGAGACCTAAAGCCTTCGAGCTCCGATCAAATTGGGGGAAGTAGGAGTCTCTCCCCTGGGGTGATACCTGCCCCCCCCAAGTGGTTGTTCGCTTCGATGGCAGCGATGGCGACGCGTGGGTCAGAGTTTGGGTAATGCTGGGCCGCTATCCCCCACAACGTTTGTCCCGGCCGTACCACCACCGAAGGGCCGCTCGACCCGGCCGTGCCCAGAACGACCTGGGTCATGATCGCTCCCAAGAGCACGGTTAGGACGGCCATCTTCCGCAAAAATCCCCATGGTCTTGAGCTCCTTCGGGAGACACGGCGCCGGTGCTCGCGGTTGCGAACAGCTCCGGGGACTTGGGTAGAGGCGAACATCGGTTCGTACTCTAGCGAACACTTGTTCGTTTTGTCAAGCCTAGAGTTGGGCTTGGTCGCGGCTCAGTTGACCTCAGCTGGGTCGCCCTGTCTCCGCCTTAGGCTCCCCGCAGGGCCCCAATAGGCCGAACAGCCGTTTGCGCTAGTGGCCCAGTGATGCTACCATCGGGCGATCATTTGTTCTGGGCCGCAGTCACCCGGCCGCTATCGCCTCGCAAGGGAGCTCTGAAAGATGTCCGAAGGCCTCCATCCGCGGCAACAGGAAATCGTCGAGTACTTGCGCTCCCGAAGCCTCGACGGCGGCTACCCCCCCTCCGTCCGGGAGATTGGGCGGGCGGTGGGTCTCAGTTCGAGCTCAACCGTTCAAAACCACCTAAACGTTCTCGAGCGCAAGGGGATGATCCGTCGCGACCCGACCAAGTCACGGACGGTTCTCCTCACCGACTCCTCCGTCCCCGCCACACATGGTGCTGGAGCCTACTGGCTTCCATTGGTGGGCCAGGTAGCTGCCGGGGCTCCTCTTCTCGCTGAGCAAAACATCGAGGAACACCTCGCCATCGGACCAGAGATTGCCGGTGGCGACGACTCCTTCCTTTTACGTGTGCGGGGCGAAAGCATGCAAGACGACGGGATTTTCGACGGCGATCTGGTGGTCGTCAAACCTACCTCTGACGTTACCAACGGCACCGTTACCGTGGTGCGCTTGGAGAACCCAGAAACTGGAGAGAGCGAAGTCACCGTCAAGCGTCTCTACCGGGAGGCGGGGCATCTTCGGCTGCAGCCTTCCAATGACGCCTTCGCACCCCTCATTGTTGATGACGCCAGTGTGGAGGGCAAGGTGGTGGCGGTGATCAGGGTTCTTCGCCAGTAGCTCTCGCCCTACTCTGCCGGAACCTCGGCCTCCGTTCCCGCAAGGATGCCGCGGGCAAGCGACTCCGGCAAACGTCCCCGGACGTGGACCCCGTCACTGGCGAAGTCCTCTCCCTCCACCACTCCATAGCGACGCCAGTTGGAGAGCGCCTTCCAATTGTCATATGGGATGGTCGCCTCTACCGCCAGCATGTCGCGGGAGAGCGCCTCGGCGATGGCACCCCGGAGCTCTTCCAGACCCTCACCGGTGGACGCGCTCACCATAACTACGGCTAGGTATCGCTCGGGATGGAAGCTCAGGAGACGGCGCCGACTCTCGGGCGAACAGCGGTCGACCTTGTTGATCGCCAGAATCAACGACCGGCCGTCGAGATCGAGCTCCCGCAGAGTCGAGTGAACGGTCTCGAGGCGCGTCTCCGCGCCGGTGTGACTGGCGTCGAGCACATGGACCAGAAGATCCGCCTCACCGACCTCCTCCAAGGTGGCATGGAACGCTGCCACCAGCTCGTGAGGTAGTTTCTGAATGAAACCGACCGTGTCCACCAGGAGACAGGGCTGGCCGAAGGGCAGACGCACCGCCCGGGTGGTCGGGTCCAGGGTGGCAAAGAGCTGATCTTCCGCAAGCGCGCCTCCGGCCGTCATGGCATTGAGGAGAGTTGACTTGCCAGCGTTGGTGTAGCCCACCAGGGCAGCAGTGCGAAAGGGGTGACGCCGACGGGCATCCCGGTGTAGAGCCCGCTCGTCGTGAAGCTCCTTGAGGTCCTTGTGGAGGAGGCGGAGCCGGTTTCGGATGCGCCGCCGGTCCGTCTCCAACTTCTGCTCTCCGGGGCCTCTGGTCCCAATTCCCCCACCCAATCGCGATAGACCGGTGGTCCCCGTGAGTCGGGGTAGTAGGTGTTGCAGTTGGGCCACCTCCACCTGTATCCGGCCCTCCCGGGAGCGGGCGTGCTGGGCAAAGATGTCCAGAATCAGCCCGGTTCGGTCAACCACCGGCAGATCCAGCTCTGTTTCCAGGTTTCGCTGCTGGCGAGGTGAGAGGTCATCGTTGGTGATGACCATTCCGAACTCAAGGCTCTCACGCAATGCGCGCACCTCAGCGACCTTGCCCCGGCCGAAGAAGAGCGAGGCGTCGACGTTGGCACGCTTCTGAACATTCGAGCCCACTACGGAGGCACCGGCCGTACGGGCCAGGTCACCCAGCTCGTCCATCTCCAGCTCCACGTGGGCCAGATCTCGCTCGGAAGGTGCCCACCCGAGCAGGAAGGCACGTTCTCCCTCACGCTGCATCGCCTCGTCGAAAACGCTCATAGCCACCTCTAAGCCGCTATCTCGCCGACCGCCGCAAGGCACTGACCGAGCACCTCGTCAGGGCTGGCGTCGGCATCGATCCACACCAGGTCGACCTCGCTGCGGAGCCAGGTCATCTGGGCCCTGGCGTAGCGCCAAGTCCTGAGGACTACGCGCTCAACTGCCTCAACGCGTTGGCAGCGGCCAGATAACCAATCGAGAACCTCAGCGTACCCGATTGCGCAACCGGCCAGGACAGGGGCGGAATAGCCATGCCGCAACAGACTCTCCACCTCCAACGCCAGCCCGTCCCCGACCAGGCGCTCCGAGCGGGCTTCTATGCGGGCCCGGAGGCGCCCTGCGTCCACCCGCAATGCAAGCTTCCGGGACCGCCAACCTGGACTCAGTTGGCCCGGCCGGGCCCCGCGCCGAGCTAGTTCGAGGGCCCGGGCCACCCGTCTTGGATTTTTGGCATCCACAGTGCTAGCCCTCTCAGGATCCAGATCCCTGAGCTCCGCCAATGGGTGGGCAGACAAATCGTCGTCTGACGTTGCTGGTGTGGCCATCACGGCACAACCGGGCCCAGGACGCAACCCGCCGAAGTCAAATCCCTGGAGCAGCGATCGCAGATAGAGACCGGTACCGCCCACCACCACCGCGACGCGCCCCCGGCCTGCGATTGCCTCCACAGCTGTCCGGGCCATTGGAACGTAGTCCACGACTGTGAACCGGCGGCCAAGGTGACCCCAGTCCAAACCGTGACAGGGCACTCCTTGGAGGTCTTCAGAGGTGGGCTTGCAGACGCCGACGGATAGTTCGGCTATCGCCTGCCGTGAGTCTGCATTCACCAGTTCCCCATCGAGCGCCCGCGCCAGTGCGACGGCCGACCAGGTTTTTCCCGAGGCGGTCGGACCCATCACGGCCACCACCCGGACATCCGGCCATTCCTCGGCCTCCCCTGCCGCTGAACTCAAGGCCGCCTCCGAAAGGCGCCCAGGAGGTCCCGTTCGGAAAGCAGCAGCACCGAAGGTCGACCATGGGGGCAGGTTATTCCTCCAGGCGTGTTGGCCAGGTCAATCAGCAGCCTGGTCACCTCTTCGGAAGTTACTGGATCACCGAAGCGAATCGCTGTGTGGCAGGCAACGGATGCCGCCACTTTGTGTGTCTGAGTGGCTGGGCGCTCCCGGTCCCCTCCCGACGTTCCCAGGACCTCACCGAGCAAGGCCGGAAGCTCGGACAGCCGCGTTCCCATCGGGACCGCGGAGCAGCGAATGGTTGCCTCACCAAAGGCCTCGAGATCGAAGCCGGTCCGACGGAGTAGCTCGCCGCAATCGACCAACCCGGCAACCATGAGCGGGCCTACTTCCAGCAGCGTCGGAGTTAGCAGACCCTGGCTCGGTGCCGTCCCAGCCTCGGGCCCATCGGTCAGAGATTCGACGATACGCGCGTAAAGGATCTTCTCGTGGGCGGCGTGCTGGTCCAGAAGCGCGATCCCACGCTCAGTCTCGACTACCAGATATCGATTGTGAGCCTGCCCTAGGTAGCGCCAATTGACAGCGTCAGCGAGGCGTAGAGCATCATCGTTGAGACCCAGCTGCTCACCCAGTAAGTCGATTTGGGCAGGTCCGCTCGACATACCCTCTACCCGCCCGTCGGGTGGCTGTACGTCTGCTCCGACCTCCAACCGACCCACCTCTACGGCTAGTTCTATGCCTGCGGGTCTGGCATTGCGCAAAGCGCCCCAGCAGGCGCGCTGCACAGCATCAAAGAAGCGGCCATCCTCGCGGAAGCGCACCTCGCGCTTGGTCGGGTGCACGTTGACGTCGACATCGGACAGCGCACAACGCACATCAATCACCGCCAGGGGATGGCGGCCCACCTCGATCATTCCCCGGTAGGCCCCCTCGACGGCTGCCAGCAGTCCCCGTTGATGAACACGTCGACCGTTGACCATCAGGACGAGGGAATTGCGGCTGGCCTGGGCCACACCCGGCGCCCCCAGGACTCCGCTGACCGCGATGTTCCCGACCGCCCAGGCAACCGGCAGCAACTGCTCGGCGACCGCCCGGCCCAGCACCGCCCGGGCTGCGTCGACGATGTCCCCACCGCCCGGGCTGACCAGGACCCTCCTGGCGCCCAAGAAGGCCTCAAGGCGCACGTCCGGCCGACCCAGCGCAGCTTCCGACACCACTCGTAGGCAAGCTCTGGCCTCGGTGCGCTCGCTCCGCAGAAACGCCCGACGAGCCGGCGTGTTCCGGAAGAGGTCACGAACCTCGACCGTGGTTCCCGGTGGGGCCGCCGCCGGAACCACGTTTCCCCCCTCACCGGTGCTGACCGAAAGGGACGCTCCCGCCAACGAGGTGGCTTCTCTCGAGAGTGCGGTCACTACCGCCACCGCGGCGATGCTGGCCAGGGCCTCGCCGCGGAATCCGAAGGTCGAGATCCTCGACAGATCGCCAACCTCCCGGAGCTTGCTCGTCGCGTGACGTTGAAAGGCCAGAGCCAGTTCGCCGGCTGGCATCCCCCTGCCGTTGTCAGTCACCCGGATCAGGCGACTACCACCTCCGTCGATCTCGACCGAGATCCGGCTCGCTCCGGCGTCGAGACTGTTCTCGATCAGCTCCTTGACCACGGACGCGGGTCTCTCGATCACCTCGCCAGCGGCGATCGCATTCGCCACCCCCGGGGCAAGGCGCTGGATGTGCTCTCGCCCGGAATCCGGTGGCTCCCGAGCTGGAGCCAGGCCATGATCCCGATTCAGTTGGACTCCCCCGCCTGGCGTTGCCACTCGGCGATCTTTTGCAGGGCCTCCAGTGGCGTCATGCCATCCACCCGCAAACCCTCCAACTCAAGCATCACCGGGTGAGTCGGCGTCAAGGGCAGCGCCAGCTGCTGCTCCTGGTCCCCGCCCCCGCCAAGAGGGCGTTCCGACTCACGTCGTGCCAGCACCTCGGCGGCGCGGTCAACGACACCCTGGGGCAGGCCCGCGAGTTGAGCTACGTTGATCCCGTAGGAGCGATCCGCCCCGCCGGCCACGATCTGGTGTAGAAAAGTGATCCGGGGCTCGACGCCGACGCCACCCTCCACCACCTCCACCCGGTAGTTTCGCAGTGCCGCCAGCGACCGCTCGAGCGCAGTCAACTCGTGATAGTGGGTGGCAAAGAGCACTCGTCGGGCCATGCCGGAGTGGTCGTGCAGGTATTCCAGGATTGCCTGAGCGATGCTCATGCCGTCGTACGTGCTGGTGCCCCTGCCCAGCTCATCCAGGATCAGGAGGCTGCGGGACGAGGACTGGCTCAGGATCAGGGCCATCTCCTCCATCTCCACCATGAAGGTGCTCCGGCCAGCGGCGATGTCATCCTGAGCACCGACCCTGGTGAAGATCCGGTCGATCAATCCCCAGCTCGCTCTGACGCAGGGCACCATTGAGCCCACCTGGCCCAACAGACAGATGAGCGCCACCTGACGCAGGAACGTCGATTTGCCCGCCATGTTAGGCCCGGTCAGCAACCAGACGCGCTCGCTTTCGCCATCCATGCTCATGTCATTGGGGACGAAGCGACCCCCGCCCAGACCGGCCTCAACTAGGGGATGGCGTCCACCCACCAATGCCAGGGACAACCCGGCATCGATCACCGGCATCACCCAGCCCAATTCCACCCCGCTCTCGGCCAGGGCCTGAAGGGCGTCCAATTCCCCCAGGGCTGATGCGGCTCGCCCGATCCGAGCCGCTTCACCGGTTATCGCGGCGATCAGGGTCTCGAGGCAGGCCAGCTCCCGGAGCACTCCTCGCTCGTGGGCACTGAGGACGACGTTCTCGTGTTCGCGCAGCTCCGCAGTGACGTATCGCTCAGCTCCTACCAGCGTCTGCCGGCGAAGGTACTCCGGCGGAATCTCGTCGCGGGCGGCGTTGCGCACCTCGATGTAGTAGCCGAAGACGCGGTTGTAGCCGACGCGGAGGCCCTTTATCCCGGTTCGCTGGCGCTCCGCCTCCTCCAGTTGGGATAGGTATTCCCTGGCCCCTGAACTGGCCTCTCGTATCTCGTCCAGTTGCCGGTCGAATCCCGCCCTCACGAAGCCGCCATCTCGTGCCTGGGCGGGCAACTCATCTGCCAGAGCCCGTCGTAGCAGTGTGGGCAGCTCGAGCGGTGCCATCTCCAGGTCCCTGGCGATGGCGGTCAGGCGTTGGGACTCAGCCCCACTCAGGGATCTGGCCAAGTCTGGCAACCGCTCCAGGGTCGTCATAAGGTTGCCCAAGTCGCGTGGACTGGCCGCCCCGTGAACGCACCTCCCGAGGAGTCGTTCCAGGTCTCTGCAGAGCGCCAGCGCGGAGCGAACCTCAACGCGTCGGGCACCTGACCGAGCCAACTCGCCGACGCTCGCTTGGCGCTCATGGATCTCGGCTAGCTGGCTGAGCGGTTCCCCGAGCCACCCCCTAAGCCGGCGGGCCCCGATCGGGGTCAGGGTGCGGTCGATCAGCTGGAACAGCGAGGTACCCCCGCCAGGAGTCTCGAGCAGTTCGAGATTTCTTCGAGTCGAGGCGTCGAGGTTCATCGTCGCTCCCGCGACTCGCCAGCTCACCCTGAGAAAGGTCGCGTCGAGGGCAAGCTCCCCTTCGGCGCAGTAGTCGATCAGCGCTCCCAGGGCCGCCTGGCCAAGCCTGAGAGCTTCGCCGTCAGAGCCGTCCCCAGGCAGCTCAGCCCCCATCGCCTGCAGCAGGGACGCCCCGCGGTCGGAATCAAACCGGGACGGGTCGCGGCGGGTAATCGCTGTCCCGGCCGGACTCCCAGGAGGAAAGGCTGAGCCCTCGGGCAGCAGCACCTCGGCCGCCTCTAGGGCAGCCAACTGGTAGCCGACTTGGAGCGAATCCATGGCTGCCCCGACCACTCCCAATTGGCAGCTTCCGGTACTGACGTCCAGGGCCGCGAGCCCCACGCGCTGGCCATCCCCACAGAGAGCGACGCATCGCGCCGAAGTCCCTGGGGCCAGGAATCCATCCTCGAGCAGAGTCCCGGCCGTGAGAACCCGGACTACCCGCCGGGCTACCAGCTTCCCCGGCCGCGGCGTCTCCACCTGATCGCAAACAGCCAGCTTGATGCCAGCATCAAGGAGCTTGCGGGCGTAGGGCTCAAGGCTATGGTGGGGAACCCCACACATGGCGATCCGTCCCGCTTTGCCGAAGGCTCGGGCGGTTAGCGCAACTCCGAGGATGGGCGCCGCGCGCTGGGCGTCCTCGCCGAAGATTTCGAAGAAATCGCCCATCCGAAACAGCACCAGGCAGTCGGGGTGGCTGCGCTTCGCGGACCAGTACTGGCGTACCGCGGGCGTGTCCGGCGTCTCCGCCGTCCCCGTGGCCTCGGGCGACGCGGCGCCCATCGAGGTCAAGCGGCCACGAGCTGCCAAGCGCTGGCCGAGGTCACCCGTGCCGAAACCACCTCCCCAGCCTCAGCTGGGCGTCCCAGCCAGGTGACCCGGTTCTGGCGGGTCCGACCATAGGCCCGACCGTCCTTGCCAATACCCTCGACGAGGACCTCCACCGTCTCGCCCACCAGCGCCTGATTGCGCTGTTCGCTGATCCTGCGCTGGAGTTCCAGCACCGCCTGCAAGCGGTCCTTCTTGGCCTCCAGGGGAACGTCGTCCTCCCGGCGGTAGGCCGCAGTTCCAGGGCGCGGTGAATAGGCCTGGATATGAACGGTATCGAAGCGCACCTCGGCCAGCATCCGCAGAGTGTCCTGGAACTCGGCCTCCGTCTCCCCACAGAAGCCAACGATCACGTCTGTACTCAGCGAGATACCGCCGACTCGAAGTCGCGCCCGCTCCAGTACGGCGCGGTAGTCCGCCACCGTGTACTCCCGCTTCATCCGCGCGAGGCAGGAATCACTCCCGGACTGCACCGGGAGGTGAAGTTGCTCGCAGGCGCTGGGCAGCTCCGCGATGGCGTCCAGAAGTTGGTCAGACGCATTTCGCGGATGGGAGGTGAGAAAGCGGAGCCGACGTAGCCCTTGCACGCCGTCCACCCTCGCCATGAGCATGGCCAGGCCGCTTCCGTCCTCCGGGCTCTCGTAGGAATTCACGTTCTGGCCCAGAAGTGTGATCTCGACTACTCCCCGCTCGACCAGGCGCCGAGCCTCGACCTCGATTTGAGCGGAGGGCCGGCTGGACTCCCGTCCCCGGACGAAGGGAACGATGCAGTAGGTGCACATCTCGTTGCAGCCGAGGATCACCGGCAGGTAAGCGAAGAGCCGGTCAGACGCGGGCAGTGGGATCGGTCCTTCCAGTGCCCCCTGGTACAAGTCACGGAGGCGAGCGAAGAAGCCATCCGGCTCGCGCATGTCGAAGACGTAGTCCAGGTGCCGAAAGCGGCGGAGCAGACCAGATCCGTGCTCGCCCACCATGCAGCCGGTCAAGGCGATTCCCCGTCCTGGGCGGGCTGCCTTCCACGCTGCCAGTTCGCCCAGCCGGCTGCTCGCCCGGTCCTCGGCGTGCTGTCGGACGGCGCAGGTCACCAGTACGGCCAGGTCCGCGTTTTCCAGTTCCACTCCAGGTACCATTCCAATTTCGGAAAACTGCTCGGCTAAGCTGGCCGCATCGGCGCTGTTCATCTGGCAACCGACCTGCCAGATGTTTACCCGGGGGGCCCGATCACCGCTGAGCGAGATGGGCGACCGCTGAGGTCTGGCTTCCACCAAGGGCAGCGGACTGAACACCGATCTGGGCCCCGCAGAAGCCGTCAGCGGACCTCCACCACGAGCCGAATACCCGTCCGCTCCTCACCATCGATCGCGATGTCGATGAAGGAGGGGATGCAGACCAGATCAAGTCCACCCGGGGCCACGTAGCCACGGGAGATGGCGATCGCCTTGACCGCCTGGTTGATTGCCCCCGCTCCGATCGCCTGGATCTCAACCCGGTGCGCGGTTCTGACCACGCCCGCAATCGCCCCGGCAACTCGCACCGGCTGCGAGGTGGCAGAGACCTTGAGTACTTCCACTGGGGTGGCGGCGCTCCCGCCGGTGGGCGAAGTCGGAATTGACAAGCTGTACAAGGTCCTGAAGTGTGATGGGATTCTACGGCTAAAAGGGCAAGGGTGGACCGCCCGGGGGCCAGGAGGCGGGATTTCTACGCCATGCGAACTGGCCCAGCAGGGTCACCGCTAAGCAAACTACCACCGCGGCCCCTGTGAGAACCAACAGAAAGTCCTCTCGGTCCAGGTGCGCAGTTCCCCAGGCGGCGACTAACGCCCCCAGGGCCCGACCAAGGCACATGAACCAGAGCGCCGCTCCCATGGCCTGGCCCACACCTTCTGTAGGAGTCTTGGTCTGGATCCGATTGAACCCCCAAACCTCCTGCAAGGCTCCGCTCCCAGCAAAGATCACCAACGCGGCTGCGACCAGGTCCGCCCCCAGCATCAGTCCAACCGCGGCGGCGACCACCAGGTGGATGTATCCGATGATCAGGATGCTCTTGCGACGCACCTGGGGTAGGCGCAAGGCAACTGCGCTTCCGATGATGGAAGCTCCTCCCACCAGGACATACATCAAACCTACTTGATCCGTCCGGACGTGGAACAGGTACCCGGCGAGCGGGACGAAATACACCTGCAGAACCGTTGCCAGCGCCGCGCCAACGGCTGCCTGAACTGCGAAGAGCCGCATTCCAGGCTCGAAGAGAAGCATCTGGAAGCCCCTCCGCAGGCTGGTGCGGGCCCGTTCCGATGTGTACGCGCGAGCGACCCACGCCGCCGGCTGGCCACCTACCCTCACCATCAACGCCGCCGACAGCAAGAACGTCACCCCGTCGGCCAAGATCAATACCGTGGGATGGAGGAAGAGCAGGAGCAGTGCGCCGATGGCTGGTGCCACGACCAGGGCAGACTCGGAGACCACCGAGAGGAGGCTGCTACCTCCGGGAACCAGGGATGCGGGCAGCAGAACACCGACCAGCCGTCGCCGGCCAGGCTCGTATAGCGCCGACGCGGCCCTGGCCCCGGCCGCCGCTACCAGTACCGCAAGGAGAAGATGCCCCTCCGCCCCCACCACCGTTACGCAGGCCAGGGAGGCCCGAACGAGGTCGAGTGCCACCGAGCGTCGCCTACGATCACCCCTGTCCCCCAGGTGCCCCCCAACTGGGAGCAGCGCCAGCAAAGGCGCCGACTCAAATACAAAGAGGAGGCTCACACCGGTTTCTCCCCCAAGCCGGTAGCAGATGACCACCAGGGCTGGCAGCGTCAGGAAGTCGCCGTACCAGGAGAGCAGACCAGCGGTCCAAAGGGCCCGAAAACGGGGCACCCGAAGGGGCGCACTCCAATCCGCCCGCCTGTCGGCCAAACCGGCCCCTCCAGCCCTGAAGTTACTCGACGGCTCAGATCTCGATCGGCAGTGTAAGGATCCGGAAGCGCCGCCGACGGCAGGCACGACCGGAAGAACTTGAGGTGTCTGAATGCGCTGCCGAGCTTGGGATGTTACTTGCGCGTCACTTGGAAGTCAGCTGGCTGCGACAACTTTTCCGTTCAGGGTATGGTCGCTACGAAGGGTTTCTGCGACAGGTGGGTCTGTGCAGAGCACGCAGTTGACGTCATGGGAGCCAACGCAGTATGAGTACGTGGGACCTTTACGAGTGGCGCCGGTAGGCTAACGCCTCGGAGGGCCGTTGGCCCTCTTTCGGTACCTCAAAGAGAGAGCAGTTCCTCGGTGGGCTGCTCTTTCTTTTGTGCTACGGCCTCGAGTTCCACATCCGTGATGCTGTTGAAGGCTTCGACCGCCTTGGGATCAAACTGTGTCCCGGAGCACCGCACGACCTCCGCCCGGGCGTCCTCTAGTGACATGGCCGCTCGGTAGGGCCGGTCGGAGATCATGGCATCGAAGGCGTCGGCAATGGTGAAAACTCGAGCCGCCAAAGGCATTTCAGCCCCCATCAATCCGCTCGGATAGCCCTTGCCGTCGAAGCGCTCATGGTGCGCCAGGATTACTTCGCGGGCCATCTCCAACTGACGGACATCCGCAACCATCAATGCTCCGAGTTGCGGGTGAGTGCGCATCACACGCCATTCGTCTTCTGTGAGCGGTCCTGGCTTGTGGAGAATCGCGTCGGGGACGCCTATCTTGCCGATGTCGTGGAGGAGGGCCCCGTGGCACAAGCGCAGCAGGTCCTCATCTGAGAGTTTGAGATACCGGCCCATCATCAATGAATAGTCCACCACCCTGCGGCAGTGGCCTTCGGTATCGCTGTCCCGAAGGTCGATAGCCTTCGAGAGGCTGACCAAGGTCGCGTTGAAGCCGCTCTGGGCCTCGACGGCGCGGGCCTGCTGCGCTCGCATCCATCGGTTGGTTGCGGTCTGAACAATCGCCACCGGCGCTGCCAGCGTCAGCAGGGCGCCAATCGGACCCAACCAGAAGGCCGCGGCCACCACGCCAATGCCAGTCAAGCCGTAGCCAATGTAGTAGGGCATGGCGTCGACCACGTAGCTGAAGAAATCGCCGTGGCGGAAGTTCCGGATTCCCTGGTCGGCGATCATGACCAACCCAAGGAGGGCCTGATTGGTGACCCAGGCGGCGAGACCGCCCGCCGCTCCTGCCAATAAGAGCCACCCAATGGTCGGGTCAGGTCGTATCGCCAGCGCGTCGAAAATCCAAAATGCCGAGGCGTATACCAGCAGACTCATCGCACCGTTGAAGACGGTTTTGATGTCGACAGCGCGCCTTACGACGGCACTCATGATGAGCGAGGCCAGGCTCGATGCAGCTGCTGCCGGAAGTCCCAGAAGATAGACGGCACCGATGCTGGCGTAGGCCTTGGCGCTGAAATTCATCGTGCTACGCCCGACCCGTAATGGCACCCCTCCTCGCGCCTCCAGGAGCGCAACCAGGGCGAACACGATGAGCAACGTGCTCCACTGGGACGACGGAGGCCGAATGTAGATGACCCCAACTGCACCAGCGGCGCCTGTGGTCGCAGCGACCACGGCCATCACCGCCCAGTGGGGGCCCGAACCCGCCGGCGCGTCGCGAACGTCAGACCTGACGACCGACGTGGAATGGGAGTGGGGCCTGACCTTTGTGGCGCCCGGAGCAGACGGTGCCGCGACCCCGTGAACCGCCGACGCACTACTCACGCAGACCACCTTGGAATGGACCACCTACGTC
>DATLRN010000023.1:0-8163 GCA_035534695.1 Candidatus Dormiibacterota bacterium | reverse complement strand
GCCCGTGTCGATCACCCGGTGGGCGGCCTCGGTCTTGAACTCCAGCGTGAACTTCCGTCTTGTGATTCCCATTGAGGGACATCCTTCCAGCCAACCCTTGGGTCAGCCTGTTAGGTGTCCACAAAACCTGGGGAACCTCAGAACGCCGCGATGACTCGCTTTGGTGCCCGTCGGCGCCATGCTTCCTCGAGGAGCTCGCGCACCGCTGATGCGTCCGCGGCACCGAGGTTGACGCACACTCCTCCCTGGACAACTCGCTTGCCCCAGATGACCGGCTCGTAGGTTGCGGGCTCCGCCGCGATTAGCGCCTGAACCTCATCGTTTGGCAGAAAGATGCGAAGTTGCTTACCGCCAGGCGGGATCGTGGCGAAGATCTTGCCGCGCACCCGGAATGATCCAGCCGCGAAGTGCGGCTCCTCCGTCGTCTCGGGCAACGATAGGGCGAACTTCCGTGCGTCGGAAAGCCTCATTGAGATCGACCGTAGCTGCCAAGGCGCCAGATGCGGCACCTGAGACTAGCCACGGAGCTGCCGGGGCTGGTGACGCGGACGACCTGGTCAGAAACGGCTTCCATGAGCTGCACGATGGCCGCCTGGCTAACTATTCGGCCAGTGCACCTTCGATGGATCCCCGACAGTTCGCCAGCAGGTGGGGAACCTTCCGGTAATACCCCATCCCAATGAGCGCCGGCCCCAGGGCCCATCCGCGCGCCCGCTCCTGGGTGGCCTCGTCCAGACCGACCTTGTCGAAGAAGACCTGGCGAGCCTCTCCGCGAAAGAGGATCCACCCGGGCATGAGATCACAAGCGGGGTCGCCGATGCCGTAACCCGAGTCGATGGCTCCGACCAACCGGCCCTCTCGGGCAATGAGGTTTCCGCTCAGATCCCCGTGGAACCAGACCGGTGGCCGGTCCCAATCGGGGACCTCCAAGGCCTCGTGCCACACCTCCAGCGCCCGGCGGATGAAAGGGTCGTCCTTCATGGGCTCGGCGTAGTGGGCCACGGCGTCGACCCAGACCCGGACGGGAAGGCCCCGCTGGCCGGTGTCCGCCCCGGCTGGAGGCCCATCGGTGGGGTCACAGGCCTGCAATGCCCGGATGAATCGGGCCAGGTCCAAGGCGGCTGGAATCGGGTCCAGGTTGTCCGCCCTGGCCTGTTGGCCTTCGATCCAGCTGACGATGGACCAGTTCCATCGATAGCCCTCCCCCGGCTCGCCCATGGCCAGGGGAACGGGCAGGGCGAGTGGGACTTGGGGAGCCAGGAAGGGCAGCCACCGAGCTTCCTTGGCCGCCTGGCGGGTGGCGTATTCCATCACCGGGAAGCGGACCACCATCTCGTGGCCCAGCCGGAAGATGGTGTGGTCCGTCCCTGAGGGTTCGACCAGGACCAGGCCCAGGTCTGCCCATTCTGGGAACTGGGCCTGGAGCAGGCGGCGGGCCAGTCCCTCATCGACGGCGATCTCGTTGTCATGGCGCCGGGTGCCGGCCATCTCAGGCCTCCTGGAGAACGAAGACGCCCCATCCCATGGAGGCGCGGAGGTCACTGAGGTAGGAGCGGCGGAACTCTGCCGTCATCCGCTGGATCTCCTCGAGGTCGGGATCATCGGGGTTGGCCCTGGCCCATTCATGGGCTGCCAACCACTGGGACGACTGGTAGCGGTCCCAGTCGTCCTGGTTGGCGAGGACCATCTCCACCAGCTCGAGGCCGGCGGCCTCGATCCGGTCCACGGTTCCGGTCAGGTCGGAGAAGGTTTGGAGGGCTTCCTGTTCCCGGCGGAGGTCGGGGTCCGGTTCGGCGGCCCAGAACACCTCGCCGACGAGAATCGACCCGCCCGGAGACAAGCGCTGCGTCATCATCTCCAGGGTCCCGGACAAGCCACCGCCTATCCAGGTGGCCCCGATGCAGCTCACCAGGTCGTAGGTGGCCCCGGAGGAGTCCGAGGCGGCGTCGGCCACCTGGAAGGCGACCGAATCGGATACCCCCAGCTCAGCCGCCCGCAAGCGGGCGGCCTCGATGAAGGGCGGGTAGATGTCGATGCCGGTGCCGGTGAGGCCGTGGCGGTGGGCGAACCGGCAGAGCATCTCGCCCTTACCGCAGGCCAGGTCGAGCTGTGTCATGCCGGAGCTCAGCCGGCAGATGTCTCCCAGCTGGAGGAGCTTGGATTCAGAGAGTGGATTGAGGATGCTGGCGTTGGCCTCGGAGATCTCCGAGTAACGAAAGATGCTGACCACGATTGTTCCCTTCGGTCGGTGTCGGACGGGCAGACGGGCGCGTTTGAGCCCGGCAGCGCAGGGCGCTCCATTGCGGGAACCGACACCTTGGAAGGGCTTGAGCCCCTCTCGGGTTACCGAGAAGTGGTCAAGGAGTCAGTTCCCACCTCGACAATCGCAGGCACCTTGGCCATGTTCTCCTCCTCAGCCTCGAAGTGGACCGACAGTAGGAGGCACACAGTCACGCCGCCAGGAATTTCGGTGGCAGCCAGCGGCCCATTGCCAATGTCCCAATGCTTCTCAGGTGTCCCATATCCGCGTGGATCTGTTAGGAGCGGCCCCGCCGGCCGGGTCTATGGCTCGATGACAGTCCAGCGACGACGACGAAGCTCAGCCGCGAGCTGCTCGGCTGGCACCTGGCGGATGGTCTGCTCTTGAGCAGACAGCCGCCGCGCCGCCGAAGCGACCGGAGTGATCCCATCGGCCTCGGAGTCTTGCAGCCGGTCGATGAACGCGACCGCCTCGTCGTGGGTGAACTTGCCGGCAGCCTGCCGCTGCGTGAACCCCATTGGACCCCGCGCGTCCCGGAAGTCGGTGTGGCCGGCTTCCTTGAGGAGACCCAGGAGTTCTTGCACTTGTCTGGCCGACGCGGGTGGGCCAGATTGTTGACCGAAGGCCATGGCAGACAGTCTTGCCGATGCATTCCCGGCTGGGGGGTACGGTCGTCACCCTGACCCAGGAGCCCCCCGGCCCACAAGCCCTGAGGTGGGGAGCGAAGCCATCCGGGCTGCTGGCCTCCTCGGCTCGATATGCAACTACTCGGACCGAGCGCTGCCCGTTACCCGGCACTCGGCTGATCCTCCTGAACCGCCACCGAGGTCCAGAGGGGCATCTAGGTGCTGGCGTCGAATCCGGCAGGGCGGAGGAAGAATCCGGCGGTCTGGCCCCGGCCATTGAAGACGACCTGGACCTCGAGAGATCCGTAGGCAAAGACCATCGGCACAAAGTAGGTCGCATAGCCCTCAATCGACTTGTAGATCGGCGCACTGGCGTGCTGGAAGGCCCCCAGAGTGGCAGTCATCTGCTGCCAAGCAGCGCCCAACTGCTGCTCCGAGAGGCCGGCCAGCATGGTGGCATCGAAGCCCGCCCGCACGACGGTGAAGTTTCCGACAGACATCTCGGAGGCCACCAGCGAGGCGTGAGCTGCCGCCGCGGTCGAGGATTCCCTTCTTTGAATGGTCGACGAGGTGGAACGGTTCGTCTTGGCGGATGCGGGCGTCGTGGAACCAGAGGAACACCCCGCGGCCGAGCCAAGCGCGACTATCAGGCCGGCCGTGCTGGCCGCTTTCGTCAGATTCCAGAACCCCACTCGATTACCCCTGCCTGCACCGCAATGGATTGACGTCTGTCAGTCCTCCAGCTCGCCCGGGCTGGCGGGAACGTCCACGGCATGTTCCTGGAGGGCTGAGAGCGGGACGATCTCCAGCGCCAGTTCATGGGTGGAGGCCAGCACAACGTGAGCCCCGGCCCCGTCGTAGTGGGCCCGCAGCCAGTTCCCTGCCGTTACACACCAACGGTCGCCCGGCACCAGGCCCTGAAAGCCGTACTCGGGCATCGGCGTTGTCAGGTCGTTCCCGATTCGGCGCTGATGGTCAAGGAACTCGGCGGTCACCACTGCGCAGATGGTATGGCTGCCACGATCCTCGGGCCCGCTGGTACAGCACCCGTCTCGGTAGAATCCGGTGAGAGGGTCCGTGCCACACGGCTCCAGCGCGCCACCCAAGACGTTGCGGTCTGTCATCTGTGCAGTATCGCCCAAAACGACTGGGCACTTCACCCCTCTTGCGGTTGTCCACCAGACCGTGGCCAACCGCCGACCCCGGGACGCCAGTGGACCGTGCTCAGACCGTGATCAGGCCGATGCCAGGGTCCAGAGCTTGGAGGTCTGCGGGATCAGAAGTGACTACCTGCTGTTGGGTCCGGCGAGCGCAGACAACGACATGCGCATCAACCACATCGACTGTCCTGCTGGCCGAGAGCAGCCGGCCGACATTGGTTGCATCAGCGCGATCGAGGGCCACCACGTCCGTGGTCGGTTGACGGACCAGTCGAGCTAGGCGGGCCTGTCGTTCGGGCTGGCGGATCGCTTGGGCCAGGGCGGAGGCCGGGACGGTGACCCGAGCGCCGGTCTCCCGGGCCCTCACGAGGAGCGCCAAGACACGACGGTCGCTCCGCTCTAGGGCGATCAGGCCCCCGGCGTCCATCGTTATTCCGGCCATCAGGCCGCCGAGGTCTTAGCGGACCTCTTAGCGGCCCTCTTGATACCTAGCACCTCATCCGCCCATCGCTGCTCCTGGCGGGACAGCTCCCCACCAGTCTCAACCAAGGCTGCAGCCAGCATGGCACCCCACCCCGCTACGTCATCCAGGGCTACGCCGACAGCATGCTGAACGAAACCCGAGATGCTCGGGGCAGCCCCGTCGGCGACCAGGTCCCGTATCCGCTCCAGCTGATCTTGCTCCATGGTGATGGTGACCTTCTTTGTCGCCATACCATTCACCATACCACCACCGCCGGGCGCGGGGTGAGTCCCGGCGCACTCAGGCGCGGCTACCCCGAGCCAGTATGGACGTCATAACGGTGCTCCTCGCCTGGCTGGCGGCGTCGGACATTCGTCGCTCCACGTCAGCAAGCACCGATTCACGAGTCGCCTTGTCCAGCGCATCGATGACCGGCCCGTAGGGAGTGCCAAAGGCACCGCGGACCGCGTGGAGAACGCTCGGCCACGGCAGCACCAGCTGCTCGACGCTGAGCGTGATCTGCTCGAAGCCAGCGGCGTTGAGCACACCTTCAACTTCGTCAGTGTCCATGCTGAGGCTCGAAGAGTCATACGCACCCGGGAAGGGCTCCGGCACCTGGGCTGCCTGCAGCGCCTCGCCGTAGACGATGAATGGTTCGACCCTCGGTGACGATAGCCACACCGAGATCCCCGCCTTCCCTCCGGGGCGGAGTACCCGATGCATCTCCTTGGCCGCTTGAGCCCTGTCCGGGACGAACTGGAGCCCCTGCTGGCAGAACACAACGTCCACAGAGGCATCGGGTAGGTCGAGCGCCGTTGCCGAGCATTCCACCGTCTGCAGGGACACGTCGTCGGGAAAGCCGTTAGGCACCTGGGCCAGCATGGCTCCGCTGACGTCACTGGCGATGACCTTGCCAGCGGCCCTGACTCGACCTGCGGCGGCACGCGACACGACCCCGGTGCCGGCAGCCACGTCAAGCACCGACTGGGCCGGCTCGACTCCGACGAAGTCGACCAGTAGCTCCGCCCATGGGCGGAAGATCACCGGCTCTAGGTAGTCGCGGTAGCCCTCTGCAACTGAGCCCCCGAAGGACACCTCACCTTGATCCATGTCACCACGCTTTCAGAAATAGGTGCGCCTGACCCTGGGCAAACGACACCTGCCTGACCGGCACCGAGGCCGGCCTAGAACGACTGGGTGGCGGACAAGATGAGCTCGAGGACCGCCTGGTCCGGCGCCGGAGGGCACTCGGCATCGGGGAGCTCCCGCATCAGCGTCAGGGCCTGCTCGATATCGCCCCCCGCTATGGCCGGGCTGTGGGCGGAGATTATGGTCGACACGCCGAGATCAGCGGTACGCTGAACTTCCTCGCTGAACCGCTGGCGATCGACCAGCCGGAGCCACGGTGCCAAGGCATTGTGAGCGAACATGGTCATTCCGTGGGCCCAGAAGTCACCGTCGAGATCGGAGACATATGCAGCCGTGCTGGTAGCACCGAGCCCGCCCGGTACCGGAGTGGCGAATGCATCGACGGCCCAGAGCACCCCTGTCTTGCTGTCCAGCAGACCGCGGGTGGTCGGCGAGTCGTACAACGGGGGCCGAACCACCGACATCCGCCGGTCGCCCGCATCGAAGAAGCTGCCTTCATCCAGCCACCGACAGCGATCCAAGGGGAAGTCAAAGGCATTGGTATGGCGCTCGATAAGAGCCCAGTTACATATCAGAGTTGCCCGAGGGCATTGGTCCATTACCTGTTCGAGGTTGCCGACATGATCGGCATCCTCGTGGGAGATAAACACCCAACGAACGTCCTCGGGGGCCACTAGGGCAAAGGCGTCCTCCAACCAACCGCGCCGGTTACGCAGCGATCCGGTGTCAACCAGGATCGGCTCGTCCGCGAGGATGACGGCGGAATTGATGTAGACGGATAGGGGCTGGCCCAGGGCGTGCTGAACCTCATGAATCACATAGGTATCCTCGGCCACCTGCGTAGGAGTCTGGTGGAGTGTCGGCTCGGACAGCGGTGCGCTCATAGCCTCCTCTTTCGGGCCCGGGCGGGTCGCCCAGGTCCTAGGGCTGAAGTTATACGATCCAATCTGAGCGCGTCTCCCACTCGGTCACAGCCGCCGGGTGGTGGCGGTTATGGAGCAGGATGTGATGGTGGAGGAAGAACTACTGGCTGGGGGGGTAGCCAACGCTGGCGCGGTGACCCGCGTCGGCGATCATGTGATGCGACCCTCCAATCCCCATTCTCTGTCAATTCACCGTTTCTTGTCCGCGGTCCGCGCTCATGGCTTCGAAGGTGTACCCCAGCCCTTGCGCATCGACGACGACGGACGTGAACGGCTGAAGTTCATCCCGGGCGATGTTGCTGTGCCCCCGTTCCCGGCGTGGGCGCAAGCAGACGACGCCTTGACCTCGGCCAGCGCACTCATCCGCCGCTTCCACGATGCCTCGCGTGGACTGGACCTGTCCAGCTCCGGTTGGAGCGAGGAGATGGCCGACCCCGCCGGCGGGCCGGTCATCTGCCACAACGACGTGTGCCTCGAGAACGTCGTGTTCCACAAGGGGACGGCCATTGGGCTGCTCGACTTCGACTTCGCCGCGCCTGGCCGAGCCGTATGGGACCTGGCTCGGTTCGCGGCCATGTGCGTTCCATTGGACGACGACGCTGACGCCGCCCGGTTGGGCTGGCTGCCGGCCGACCGACCGGCGAGAGTCCGGCTCGTAGCCGACGCCTATGGTCTGAAGCTTCGAGACAGGCACGAGCTGCTCTCGATCCTCGATGGATTGGTGGCCCGCAGCGGCGCGTGGGTCCTTAGCAAAGTCGAGGCTGGAGACCCCAACTTCACCAAGATGTGGAACGAACTTGGGGGAATGAGTCGTCACGACCGGCGCCGCCAATGGTGGGCCGCTAACCGCCACCGCGTCCAGTCCGCTCTCGACTGAGACGACCCGTCCCGGAACGACGGCTGCTCTGGGCTGACCCGGACGAGAAGTGCCCTTCTAACGGGTCTCTGTTTGGTGGGCGTTGAGGGACTCGAACCCCCGACCTGCTGGTTGTAAGCCTGATCAGGCCAGGCGACCTGAGGGGAACTAAATCGCCAACACCCTGGTCACAGGCCATTTCTGTTGATCGGTGTTGCTCCCTTTTGAGCGCTCTTACTCGCAGGGATGTTAGGAATTTGTTAGGAATGCGCCGCCTCGAGACGCCCAAGTTGTCGCCCAAGCGACCCACCCCGTCGGACGTCGAACACTGGGGTGCGGTGGTCTGTTTGCGGTGGTCCGCCGACGGAGCCGGCTACTGGCTGGTGGCCTCCGACGGAGGCATCTTCTCCTACGGGGATGCGCCGTTCCTGGGCTCCGCCGGCGCCATCCGCCTGGCCCAGCCCATCGTGGGGATGGCCGGGGTCTGATCCCCTCCCCGATGAGGGGCTCAGGAGCCCAGCGGTAGTCTCAGGCGCTTCGCCACCGCCGTGGGGGCTGACGCCGGCCGGCCGTCCGAGCCGGGACTGCCTTGCTTGTCCCGGTACATGGCCTGATCGGCCCGGTGCACGAGGTCCGCAACCCTCTCCCCGGCCTCGGCGTTGGCCACTCCGATGCTGGGGCGCAGGCCCAGCTCGCCCCAGGGCCCGGCGACCAGGCCCCTGCGGA
>DATLRN010000022.1:0-55463 GCA_035534695.1 Candidatus Dormiibacterota bacterium | reverse complement strand
ATCAGCGGCCAGCTCAGCTACGGCGCTGCTATGACCGCCCTGCAGTCACTCATCATCCTGGGATTGGGCTGGCTCTCCGGGGCCGCCTTCAAGAGTCCGCTGGGACTGTTGCTGTGCGTGGTGTCAGCCCTGCTCCTCGGCACCGCCTTCGCCTCATTGTCCAATGCCCTGGCCCTGATCCTGCGCACCCAGCAGTCGGTCATCGCCAGCAGTTTCCTGGTCTTGCCCCTGGCATTTCTGTCCGCGACCTTCATGCCTCTCAACCTGCTCCCCGCGTGGCTCAGTCAGGTGGCCAATTACAACCCTGTCAACTGGGCAGTCCAGATCAGCCGCCATTCAATTGGCGCGAATCCCAACTGGACCTACATCGAGGTTCACCTCGGCCTGCTCGCCGTGCTGGCCGTCCTCTGTGCCTGGCTGTCGACCTGGGCCCTCAGGTCGTACCAGCGATCGGTGTAGCTCAGTTCCGCAGGGCCGCCAGGGCGGCCACCCGACCACTCCGGACGGCACCTTCCATGGTCGCCGGCCAACCGGTATCGGTCCAGTTCCCCGCCAGCCACACCCCTTCCAAGGGGGTGGCCGGCCCGGGGCGGGCCGACGCCGAGCCGGGGAGGGCGGCGAAGGTGGCGGCAGCTTCCCTAGTAACCCGGCTGTGCCGTAGCCGGGCCCGCCGGGCAGCGGGGAAGAGCTCTTGACAAAGGTGCCAAAGCGTCTCGGTCACGGTCGACTCGCCAACTCCCACGATCTCCTTGGCAGCCGAGAGCGAAACCGCCGAGTGAAAGACCGGTTCGCCTTCGACGAAGAGCTCCTCCTCACCCAACCGAGACCGGTCAAACAGCCATTGCAGAGGCGAGCCGGGAGCGGTAACCACCGGCCCGGGAAGAAAGGGGCGGTCGGTGAACAGGTGCAGGTTGACGATGGGGGAGTTGGGAAGAGCAGCAGCCCGCTCCAGCACTGGGTCGGTTGTCTCGCGGCTCCCCAAAAGTCGCTTGGCCGAGGCTGCGGAACCGGCCAAGATCAGAGTGTCCGCCTCGAGTTCCTCTCCCTCCGAGGTGCGGACCAGATGGCGTCGCCGGGATCCCACCGCTAGCTCCGCTGCCCGCCAGCGCAGCCTGACCTCAATGCCGGCCTGGGTCAGTCGAGATCGACTGGGGTGGTCGAGCCAGGCCGTGAGGTCGGTGCCGGGAATCCGCAGGGCCCCTGCCTCGGGGCCGCCCAGGAGGCCCTCTCGGATGACGTAGGCGGCCAGTCCGGCGCTGCAGCGGTCCAAGCCGACGTTGCAGGCGGAGACCAGAAAGGGCTCCCAGAGTTGGCGAACGGTGACCTCATCCTGGCCCAGGCTGTAGAGCCAGGAGAGTGCGGGAACTGGGTCGAGCAGAGCGATGTCGGCGGAGCTCAGGGAACGCAAACTGGTGCCGAGCCGGGCCGCCTGGACCAGCTCCCGAGTGGGCAGCCCGGGCCAGCGGAACAGAACTGGCAAAAGGTTGAGCGGGGCGGGGAGGGGGCCGGCTCGTAGCTCACGGGTGGTCCCGGTGCGGGAATTGGCCACGACCAGCTCCAAGCGCTTCTGCCGCCAAGCCGGCTCAACCCCGATGCGTCCCAGAAAGAGCTCCAGCTCGGTGCAGCAGCCGAGGTAAACGTGCTGGCCGGTGTCGATTCGCCCGGCCACCGGGTCAGGTATGGAGCGGCAGAGGCCCCCCAGCACCGGCGCCCGCTCGACGAGGACGACCCGCGCGCCTTGGTCGGCTAGTTCGAGAGCTGCATTGATGCCCGCCAAGCCGCCGCCCACCACCACAGCGTCCACGGCTGGGACCCTACCCGGCCTCAGAGGCCGAGTGTGGCGCCGGCCCAGGCACCCAGCGCGAGTCGAACTTTCCGACTCCGGCCCAGGGAGATTCGCCGGGACTGGACGTCGAAGTCGCGCCCCTCGATGGCTCGCAGGAGGGCCTGGTAGAGGGCGGCCAGAGCAGCCGGGCAGCCCCGGGCGTCCCGATCCACCAGGGGAACCAAGCGGCGGCCCTGCACGAACAATTGCGTTGTCCGGGCGACCTCGTACGCCATCAGCTGTCGGTAGGCATCGGCATGGGGACTGCGGATTCCCATCCCCAGATCGGCCACCTCGCAGCCGAAGCGCTGCAGATCCTCCAGCGGCAGATAACAGCGACCGAGGTCGTGATCCTCCTTGAGGTCGCGGAGGATGTTGGTCAGCTGCATCGCCTGCCCGAGCTGGACCGCCAGCTGGGGGACGCGGGGATCTTGGTAGCCGAATATCTGGGCGCTGAGCAGGCCCACCGAACCGGCGACCCCGTAGCAGTAGCGCTCCAGATCGGCCGCGGTGACGATCTGGAGGGGCGCACAGTCGGCGGCGCAGCCGTCGATCACCTCGTGGAGATTGCGTGGATCGAGCCGAAAGCTTCGGGAAGCATCCCAGAGGACCAGCCAGGCGGGGCTGGGGGGATCTCCGGCCAAGGTTCGCTCCAGAGTGGTTCGGAAGTCCTCCAGAAGTTGCCGCCGCGCTTCCGGACTGCCCTCCCCGTCAGCGATGTCGTCGGCTGCCCTACAAAAGCGGTAGACGGCGTGCAATGCCTGGCGCTTGGGCAGGGGCAAGAGGCGGAAGGCGTAGTAGAAGTTGGCTGCTGAGGCGCGCACCTCGATGGCGCAGGCCCGGTGAGCTGCCTGGAGCTCCTCCGCAGATGCGGGTTGAGGCAGACTGCCGACTGGCGCGGTCGCGCTCAAGCGGCTCGGGGCGGGCCGGACCGGCGCCAGGCCCAGGACGCCTGCCAGATGGCCCGACGACGCAGCGAGGGTGCCAGCGCGGCCTTCTCTGAAAAAACTCTGGCCCCGGCAACGAGCACGGCGTTGCTGGCGGCGAGACCGCAGAGGATGAAGGTGGCCATCTCCATCCGCATCAAGCCCGGCACTTCAGCCACCAGGGGCCAGCCATCGACCAAGAGGCGGCGAGCCCGGCCCACGGCGTGGGCTTGGGCTGCCAGCATTCCCGGGCTCACCGCGCCGCTCCACCATTCCTCCTCGCTGGCCCCGTGCTCATGGAGCACATCGAGGGGGAGGTAGCGCCGCCCTCGCTCGCGGTCTGCGGCCAGGTCCTGCCACATGTTGGCCAGCTGCAACCCGGTGCAGATGGAGTCGGAGTAGCGAATTCTTTCAGGATCATGGATGTTCTCCAGCGCCAGGACAATCTCGCCCACCGGCGTCGCCGAGAGGGTGCAGTATTGGTCCAACTCGTCCCAGGACTGGTACCGGGTCACGTCCTGGTCTTGCAGGTTGGCCTGGATGAGCCGTTGGAAGGGACCGGGTTCGAGCTGAAAGCGCTCGATCACGGGTTGCAGGCGCTGGAAGACGGGGTGCCGAGGCGTGCCCGAGTAGCAGGCATCGAGCTCCTCGCGGGCGAGAGCCAAGACCGACTTGGGATCACCGAGACTCTCGTCGCCGAGGTCGTCAACCAGCCGGCAGAAGCCATAGATAGCGGCTCTCGCCACGCGCCGACCCGGGCGCAGCAGCCAGGCGGCGATGGGGAAGTTCTCGACTCGGCGAGCGTCCTGCTGGCGCTCCCGGTCGTACTCCGGCAGCACCGAGGAGGGGCTGGCATCACCTTCGCTGGCAATTCCAGCCGCAGTCACCCTCAGCGATCTCCCCCGGCTGAAAGCGACCGGGGACGAAGCGCTCGAGCCAGAGCCATCACCGGGAAGATGGTGGCATAGAGGTGGTAGCGCAGGTAGAAGGCGCGCGGGAACCCGGTTCCCGTGAACTGCTGGTCGGTCCAGCCGCCATCCTCTTGCTGATCACGCAAGAGCCAGCCCACCGCGGACTCCGTGGCTGCCAGAAAGAGGCTCTTGGTCTCGGGTTCGGCGCAGGAGTCGTACGCTTCCAGCAACGCCAGCAAGGCCCAGGCCGTCTGCGAGGGAGTGGGCTCACCCCGGCCGATGTGGGCGTGGTCGTGATAGGACAGGACGGACTCGCCGAAGCCGCCCGAGGCGTGCTGGTTGAGCCGGACCCATTCGCCGATCCGGCCCAGACGTTCCCTGTCCTCGGCTTCACCGGTGGTGGCCAGAGCGGTGGCCACCGCGGCATCGCCGTAGACGTAGTTGACTCCCCAGCGTCCGTAGTAGGCGCCCGAGCCCTCCTCGGACGCCCGCAACCAGGCCAGGGCGCGATCGCGGGTGGGCACCAGGTCCTCCCCACCCAGTCTCGACAGGGCCTCGATCACGTGGGCGGTGACATCCGGGCTGGGGCGGTCCAGCATCTCGCCGAAGTCAGCGATGGGGAGGTGCTCGACCCAGCTCCGGTTGTTGTCGGCATCGAAGGCGCCATACCCACCGTCGGAGCCTTGCATCACCAAGAGCCAGTCCACCGCTCGGCGCATGGCGGCTCCCACCGGGGACTGCTCTTGGCGGTCATGGCCGGCCACGGTCAATGCCGAGAGCACTACCGCCGTGTCGTCGGTGTCCGGGTATTGATCGTTGTAGAACTCAAAGGGCCAGCCGCCGTGGGGGGCTCCCGGCCGCCGGACGGCCCAGTCGCCGGCTTTGGAGACCTCGCGAGCCACCAGCCAGTCGACGGCTTTGACCAACGCCGGGTGGTCACCCGGGATGCCCGCGTCGAGCAGGGCCCAGAGGGCCAAGGCCGTATCCCACACCGGGGAGACACAGGCCTGGAGTCGAAATCCCTGCTCATCCTCGATGCCAAAGGTCTCCAGGGCCTCCAGTCCTCGCTTCATCACCGGGTGATCGAGTTGGTAGCCGCGGGCTCGAAGCGCCATCAGCCCGTAGACCCAGGGCGGCTGGATGCCCGCCCAGGAGCCATCCGCCTCCTGGTGCTCGACGATCCAGCGTTCGGCTCGGGCCAGGGCTCGCTCCCGGACACCCACCCGCGGCAGGCGGCCATAGGTGCGCAGGGCTCGGTCGACCACCTTCCAGGTCGGCGCTCCCACCCCCGGGCGGCGGGGCCCGAGCGGCAGCTCATCCCGGCTCGGCCGGTCCAGCGGGAATACTGTTCGCAGGCTGCGCAGAATGGTCAATGGGACGGTGGTCGCCCGGGCCCAGGAGGCGAGGTCATAGATGCTCCCCAACTGCTGGGGAGGGACTAGCATCCACTCGGGCGGGATGGCCGGGATCTCGTGCCAGGGCCAGAGTCCCCCCAAGGCCAGCCACATCCTGGTGAACAGGCGAGTTGCTCGCAGCCCGCCGTTAGCCTCGACGAAGCGCCAGGCGCCTTGCACCTGGTGGTCCCGGGCGGGAACCCCGGCCGCTCGCAGAGCCACCAAAACCTCAGCCGTGATGCTGACATCGCCTTGGACCTCGGGGGCGATCCCGAAGCTGCCGTCATCCCGTTGCTGACCGCGCAGGTACTTGACCACGGCCGCCTCGCGCACCGGGTTGGCCAGCCCCAGAAAGCGCTGGAGCAAGAGGTACTCGGCGGTGATCGAGGCGTTGCTCTCCAACTCTCCCGACCAGGAGCCGTCCGGCAGCTGGCGTTCGAGCAGGCGGGCGACGGCTCGGTCCAGTGCCTGTTCCACCTCTTCTCGGGGAGGTGCCTCGATGTCGATCGCGGGCGCCCTGATTGGGTCTAACTCCAGAGTCAATTCCAGCGCTCCCCCAACCAGCGGCCGAGTATCTCTAGGTCCATCGCGCCGATCTCGGAGAGGGGCAGCTTGGCGGCAGCCGCCAGGGCCTTCTCGGTCCAGGTCGTGGTCAGGCCCTGGCAGCGCTCCGCTACCCCACCCTGGCGGAGGTGTTCCACGGCGCCGGGCAGATCCCGTCGGCGCATCCCCGGAGGAGTCAGCCAGCCCCGGGCGGTCCGGCCCAACTCACCGTTGCCGGAGAGTGCCAGCACCATGGGAAGCCCCTGCTTACCGCGGAGCAGGTCGTTCCCCACCGGCTTGCCGGTCTCAGCGCTGTCGCCGAAGACACCGAGCACGTCGTCGCGCAGCTGGAAGGCTACCCCCAGAATGCGACCGAAGGTCTCGCAGGCCTCGATGGTTGCCGGTGACGCGCCACCGGCGATACCTCCCAGGGCAGCCGCCGCACCCATCAGGGCTCCGGTCTTGCGCTCGACCATGACCAGGTGCTGGGGAAGATCGGCTGCCGGCGCCCCGGTGGCAGTGATGTCAGCCTGCTGCCCGCCCACCATCTCCAAGGTCGCCTGACTGAGCTGGCGCGTCGCCCTGGTCACCATCCGGGTGGGCAGGTCGGCGGTCGAGATCACGCAGAAGGCGGCGGTGAGCAGCGCATCGCCGGTGTTGAGGGCGGCCGGCATGCCGTCGCGCACCCAGAGCGCAGGCTGGCCGCGCCGGGAGCGGTCGCCATCGACGATATCGTCATGGAGGAGGGAGAAGTCATGTACCAGCTGGACTGCCATCGCCAAGGACGTGGCCGTGGTCGGAGGCGCTCCCAACGCCTCCGCCAAGAGCAGCGTCAAGGTCGGCCGCAGGGCCTTCCCCGGCCGGGCGCCAGGCAGCAGTCCGAGGTGATACCGGGCGGGCTCCGCCACCTCCGCGGGGAAGGTTTCCACCACCTCGATCAGTCCCGCTTGGATCTGATCCTGATAGCGGCCCAGAATTGCCTGGGCCGCGTGGGCCAACTCCCCGGAACGGCGGATCTCAGCCCGCTCCGTCTGATCAGAGATCACGGCAGGCTGCCTCCACCTCGTCGACGACCCAACTTGGCGTAGAGGTTCCGGACGTGATCCCCACCAACTGCCCGGGCTGGAACCAGGAGGACTCCAGCTCCGCCGCCGACTCGACGTGAAACGTAGGCCGGCGCTCGGCGCAGGTGGCGGCGAGGGCGGCGGTATTGGCCGAGCCGCGACCGCCGACCACAATGACCACGTCCGCCTCATCGAGAAGCCCTCCGACGGCCTCGCGCTGGCGCTGATTGACCACCGGGCAGGTGGTGTCCCGAACCTCGACCGAACCGGAGCTGAGCCGCAGTCTCCCGACGATCTGCTGGAAGCGAGGTTGGGGAAAGGTGCTCTGGGAGACAATCCCGCGCTTCTCGCGCCAGGGGAGCCGGTCGGCCTCCTCCTCGGTGGCGATTACCACCACCTCGGATCCGGGTCGCTGGGAGGCCCATCCGACGACCGCCTTCACCTCGGTGTGGGCGGCATCCCCAACCACCACGAGCGAGAGATTCGCCTCTGCCAACTCGACGGCGTGGCGCTGCACCCGGCGGACCAGAGGGCAGGTTGTGTCGACCACGGTGAGGCCGCGGTCGCGCGCCTCTTCGAAGAGCTCGGGAGTCGCCCCGTGGGCGGTCACCACCACCTGGGGACCGCCGGCCGCCGGAAGCTGGTCGGCCCGGCCCAGACCGTTCCGCTCCAGCTCTTCCAGGGCGCGAGCGTTATGGACGACCTGACCCAGGGCGACCGTCGGCTCACCCGGGTGCAGCGCCTCCGAGGTCAGCTCGAGGGCGTCCCTTACGCCGAAGCAGAATCCCGTGTGTCGGGGCCGGACGGTCTTCAATAGCCAGCTCTCCCCCAAGCGGGGTGTCCGTTAACGGACCTAAACAATCCCCCACCGCGACCGTACTCGGAAGCGATCTCAAACGTCGTTATCAGATCCGGGCCTAATCTTACCCGACCGTTATCTTTGCAGCAGTTTGGGGAGTGGCTCACGAGGCGGGCCATGCAGCCAGGCGCCGCTAACGTTAGGTGAGTGCGCGCCCTTGTCTTCGACCCCGCTCCCCATCGCCTGGCCTGGGCCGGGTTGGCCAGTCGGGTCCGGCCAGCTTGGGCGCTGGGACCGGGCTCCCTGCTTTCTCTGCGCGAGGTCCCCGTGCCCAAGCCGCCCGGCCCTGACTGGGTCCGCCTGCATTCCCTATGGGCCGGGATCTGTGGCAGTGATGTCAAGGAGGTCCTACTCCAGGCTGCCTCCGACAACCCCCTCAGCGGCCTGGTGTCCTTTCCCCACGTACCTGGCCACGAGATGGTGGCCGTGGTCGAAGACGCCGGTTCGACGTCGGGACTCCAGGTGGGTGATCTGCTCGCGGTCGACCCCTGGGTGGGCTGTGTGGCAAGGGGTCTGGATGACCTCTGTCCGGCCTGTGCCGCTGGCTTTCCGCCTCACTGTCGCCGCCAGCTGGAGGGAGGGCCGTGGGGAAGTGGCAGGGGATTGCACCTGGGCAACATCCACGGATTGCCAGGCGGGTTCGCCGAGGTCTTCCACGCCCACCCCAGCCAGTGCCACCGACTCCCCGTTTTGAGCGATCCTCGAATCGGAGTACTGGCTGATCCGTTGGCGGTGGGCCTGCACGCGGTGGAGCGCGCCGGCAGCGACCCGAAGAGCCCGATCCTGGTGCTGGGCGCCGGCACCATCGGCCTCAGCCTGGCCCTCGCCGCCCGGGCCCGCTGGCCGGAGGTGCCGATCTGGGTCACCGCGGCATGGGAGCACCAGGACCAGCTCATCACCAGCCTCGGTGCCGAGCCCCTGCCGGCTAACGCTGCCCAAGTCTTAGCTGAGGTCGCCGGCCGTACCGGAGCTCCGTTGGTGCGGCCCTGGCGGGGTGGTCCCTGGATGCTGGGGTCAGGAGTGGGCCTGGTCCTGGACTCGATCGGAAGCAGCGCCACCACCGAGCTCGCCCTGCGCTGCCTGGCTCCCCGGGGACGTATCGTGGTGGTAGGGGTAGCCAAGCCGGCGCGAACTGAGAACACCCTCGCCTACTACAAGGAGGCCGAGATCATCGGCAGCAACGGCTACGGGCGCAGCTCCAACCCGGGCGGGTCGTCCCACCTGCTCGACCAGGCACTCGAGATCCTCCACCAGCGCGGTCAGGAGTTGAACAGCTGGTGCACCCACGGCCTTGCTCTGGGGAGCTACCGACAAGCCTTCAGGTTGGCTGCCAATCCGGGCCGCTCGGCTGCGATCAAGGTCTGTTTGCGCATGGAGGACGACGCCAGAAATTGATGATCGCCAGGGCCAGTGTTCTGGTAGAGGCCCCGATCGACATGGTTCGCAAGTCTGTCCTCGATCCCACCGCCTATACCTATGGAGACACCAAGGTCCAGGGAATGGTGGTGGAGTCGCGGGGACAAAATGAGTTGGTGGCCCGGATCAATGGCAATCTGGGTCCCTTCAAGTCCTCGATCCGAGCCCGCTACGTGCTCGCGGACGACCAGGTTGAGCTGACCATGCTCGAGGGGCGCTTGCGCAACTTCCACGCAGTCTTTCTCTTCGAGCAGCAGGCTGGGGGAGTTCTCCTCACCCATCAAGAGGAATACGACTTCGGCTATCCCCTCATCTCTCCCCTGCTGGACCGGCTGCTGCAGGGCTGGGCCACCCGCAGCGTGGTCGCTGAAGTTGGGTCACTCAAGCATGCCGCCGAGGAACGGAGCCGAGCCGCCGCCTGACCCAGGTTTGGCGACCCGACCGGACGGGCAGACTCGATGGTGCCGGGCAGTGTCCGGATCCCCTGACCCTGAGGTGAAACCTTGAGCGCAGACAAAGTCGAAGCCGACGAGACGGCAGCCACGATCACTCCTGAGCGGCGCCCCGAGCCGCGCACCCCTGAGATTGAATCCCTACCCCTGGTGCCACTTCGGGACAACGTCGTCCTGCCCCATCAGCTCGCTCCCCTGGGGGCCGGTCGCGACCGCTCGGTGAACGGCCTCGAGGCTGCGGTCGCGGCGGAAGGCAAGGTGATTCTGGCGGTGCAGCGCCAGAGTGAGCTGGACGAGGTCCAGCTCCTTGATCTCTACCCGGTCGCCACGGTGGCCCAGATCGGAGCATTCCGGCGAGGCACCGCCGGTGCCCAGGTGCTGGTCGAGGGCCTGCGCCGAGTCCGTCTCATCGAGCTGGAGGTTGGCGACGTCTGGACCGCCCGGTTCGTAGACCTTCCCGATACCGAGCCAGTCGGTACCGAGATCGACGCCCTGGCAGGCTCAGTCCGCCAGATGTTCGCCGATTATGTGGCGGCGGGAGCTGCTGTCCCCCCCGAGTTGGCGGTCGCCGTGGCCCGCGCCAAGGAGCCGGGTAAGGTGGCCGACCTGACGGGCACCGCGCCCGACCTCGACCCCCTGGACCGGATCGCCCTGCTCCAGGAGCCCGACGTGGAGCGGCGCTTGCGCGGCCTGGTCCCGCTGCTGGCCCGCCAGCTCGAGGTGGCTCAGCTACGCAACAAGATCCAGCAGGACGTGGCCCAGACCATCAACCAGGGCCAGCGCGAGGCGATCTTGCGTGAGCAACTCAAGGCCATTCGCAAGGAGCTGGCCGAGGTGGGCGGCGATGCCACCGCCGAGGACGACCTGCGCGAGCGCATCGATGCCTCTGGCATGCCCGAGGCGGTTCATGCTCGTGCCCTCAAGGAGTTGGACCGGCTCGAGTCGCTGCCCAGTGCCTCTCCGGAGGTCGGGATCGTACGCACCTATGTCGAGTGGCTCGTCGATCTCCCCTGGAAGGACGCCGGGCTGGAGCGGGTCGATATCCGCGAAGCGGCCCGGATTCTCGACGAAGACCACTACGGGCTGCCCAAGGTCAAGGAGCGAATCCTGGAGTGGATGGCCGTTCGCAAGCGGGTCGTCGAGCGCCGAGCCCTGGCCGCAGCCGAAGCCGAAGCAGCCGCCCCGGCCGCGCCTCCGCCCAGCGAAAAAGCGGCCTCGGAAGCGGCTGGTGAGGACATCGGTCCGCAGCCCCGTCCCCTACAGACGCCCATCCTCTGCTTCGTCGGTCCTCCCGGAGTGGGTAAGACCTCCCTGGGCCGCAGCATCGCCCGCGCCTTGGGGCGGAAGCTGGTGCGGGTATCCCTGGGAGGCATCCGCGACGAGGCTGAGATCCGCGGCCACCGGCGCACCTACATCGGGGCTCTGCCCGGTCGTGTGATCCAGGCCATGAAGCAGGCCGGAACCAAGAACCCGGTGATGATGCTGGACGAGATCGACAAGGTCGGCCTCGACTTCCGCGGTGATCCCTCGGCCGCCCTCCTGGAGGTGCTCGATCCTGAGCAGAACCGGGAGTTTTCCGACCACTACCTGGAAGTCGCCTACGACCTCTCCCAGGTTCTCTTCATCACCACCGCCAATGTGATCGACACCATCTCGGCGCCCCTGCGGGACCGCATGGAGATCATCCAGATCACCGGGTACACCGAGGAGGAGAAGCTGGGCATCGCCAAGCAGCATCTGGTGCCCCGGCAGATGGAGCAGCACGCCCTCGATGCCAACGAGCTGGAGATCCCCGACGAGTCCCTGCACAGCATCATCCGCAACTACACCCGCGAGGCTGGCGTGCGCGGCCTGGAGCGCCAACTCGCCCAGGTGATGCGCAAGGTGCCCCGGCGGCTGGTCGAGAACCCGGAGCTCAAGGGCGTGAAGGTCCTGCCGGAAGATCTCATCGAGTACCTGGGCCCGGCTCGCTTCGACCACGACTCAGCCGAGGCCGAGGATCGGGTCGGGGTCGCCACCGGAGTCGTCGTGTCTGACGTCGGCGGCGATCTGGTCACCGTCGAAGCCCTGGCCATGGCAGGACGCACCGAGATGCAACTCACCGGTCAAATTGGCGACGTCATGCAGGAGTCGGCGCGGGCGGCTCTCTCTTGGGTCCGGGTCCACGGCTCCGACTACGGGATCAAGGAGAACTTCTTCGACGACCACGGGGTCCACATCCACGTTCCCGCCGGCGCCATTCCCAAGGACGGCCCCTCGGCGGGAGTGACGCTCACGACCGCCCTCGTCTCGGTGGCCAGCGACCGGCCTGTCCGTCACGACCTAGCGATGACCGGCGAGGTCACCCTGCGGGGACGGATCCTGCCCATCGGGGGAGTCAAGGACAAGCTGCTGGCGGCGCATCGGGCCGGGATCAAGGTCTTCCTCCTGCCTGAGCGCAACCGGCGCGACCTCTTCGAAATCGACTCCTCTCTACTGGATGGCATGGAGGTGGTCTTCGTCCGGTCCGTCGATGAGGTGCTCGATCGAGCCCTGATGCCGCCGGTTGAGGCTCGTCGCGAGCGGCGTGCGGTGGGGTTTGGGCTCACCCCTCCGCCATCACTTCCCAGCGCGGTCGCCGCCACCAACTAGAGTGGCGGCGGTCTCAACTAGGGCGGCTGAGGCGGGCCAGCAGATCGTCGACGATTGCCCCAGTGGCGCCCCAGACGAAGTGTTCGGCGTGGGCGTAGCCGGGCATGGTCAAGCTGCCACTCGAGAGCGTCATCTCGCGCTCGATCCGCGCTGGTGGTGCACCGCCGGGTAGTAGCGGGAACCAGAAGTACGACTCCACCTCGACGGCAGCGGGCTGAGCTTGGAAGGGAAACCGCAGCAACCCAACGAACGGGGTGATCAAGTACCCGGAGTTCCAGGTGGGGACGACAGTGGCCCGGCCGCGCAGGTCGACCGCCTCTGGCGGCACGCCCAGCTCCTCGTTGGCTTCACGCAGCGCGGTACGCCACAGCTCACCATCCTCGGGCGCGGGACTGCCACCAGGCAGACCGACCTGTCCGGGGTGGGCTCGCAGAGCCGAGCTGCGCCGCAGCAGTAGGAGGGGCAGCCCGGCCTGGGCGGGGTCGATCAGTGCCAGCACCGCCGCCGGACGGAGCGTGTCGTGACCCGGGCCGCGGACCCCACCCTCAATGGGCGCCAGACTGCCGAGCATCAGCTCCAGCAACGCTGAGTTGCCTTCTCCCTCAGTCGGTGGGAAGCCCAGGGCCGGGGTCAGACGCCGAGCCTACCGGTGACCAGCAGGACCGCTCCCGCCACGACAACGGCGACCAAGAACCAGAGCACCACGTAGCCGCCCCGGCGCCGGAACTTGGGCTCGAATCGGTACGGCTCCATGGCGATCAACTGGGTGGACTCGCGTTTCGCGATCACAGCACTGCCGCCGTCCTCCACGTGCGTTGGCATGGCCTGCGACCGTAGGTAAGCTGGGGTGAGTGGTGGCTCGGTCGGCCAGAGAGGCGATCCAGGATCAGCGGAACCGGCAGGTCGTCCGGGGGCTACCGTCGGCGTCGAGGCTGCGGCGGCCACGGCATCCGGCACCCACTGGTTTGTGAGCGGCGCTGATTCCGGCTGAGGCGGCGTGCTGGGGCTCGATGGGGGTGAGCCGGATCCCACCCCGGTAGTTGGTGGCTCCTGGGCTCGGTCAGGGGTTCGGCCCAGGGCCGGGGAGGTCGCTCTTGGTGGAGTCGAGGTTCCCCGCAGAGCCGAATAGAAGTCGGAGGCTCTGGTAAACCGCTGCTCGGGGTCCGTGCCCAGAGCACGCATCACCGCTCGATCCACCCGAGGAGGGAGGTTAGGCCGGAGCCGGCTGGGTGGCACCGGATCGCCCTCCCACACGGGGGGCCGACCCACCAGCAGGTAGTAGACCAGAGCCCCAAGTCCCCAGAGATCACTAGCTCTGGTCGGCTCCGCACCGGGTGCGACCTCGGGGGGCCGGAACGAGCGCGTGACGTCGATCCAGGCGGCTTCCGGCGTGACCCGGCTGACCACCGTTCTGATGGCATGGCCGGCAAGAACTGGTCCCGACCCGGTGACCGCGACGGTGGCCGGCTGGACGTCCCCGTGGACCATGCCCAAGGCGTGCATCTGGTCGAGTGTTCTGGCTAGCCGTTCCGTGGTCGCGAAGACGCCGGGCGCCCGCCTCGCCTGGAGCAGACTGACCAGGAAGCCTCCCGCAGCGTCTTCCATTGCCAGGTAGACCAAGGGGTCACGGAAGTCCTGGTTCCCGATCTCGAGCACGTGGAGGAGGCCCGGTACAGGTGTAGCCCGAGGATCGCCCGCCAGTTTCTGCAGCGCCTCCAGGAACCCGGCCGCCGTGGCGTAGGGATCCCGAAACGTCCAGAGCAGTACCGGTCGTCCGTCGGCGATGGCGCTGCCGCGATGGATGCTGGCGTACGGAAGCACTTGCAGTCGCCCGCCTACCCGGTAGCGGCCGATGGAGGCCCCCGTCAGCTCATCGACGCGCACGGTTCCTCCATCTTACGATCAGGCTCAGAGCAGCCGAGTGGCTCAGCCCCCGCACTATCCTCTGATCATGACCGCGCCGCTCGACACGGCGTCCTGAAGGGTGGGCCCCAGCGAGTTCCTCGGACTTCCCTCGGTGCCGGCCCAGCGACTGTGCGTCTGTGGCCAGCGCATCCGCTGGAGTCACCTCCAGTACCGGGGCCGAGGACGGAGTGCCCCGATCTACGTGTGCGTCGGCTGCGGCCTGGTGTTTCGAGGCAGGGAGGCGGAGGGAGGGAGCGAGTCGACCTCCGCCAAGCGAAAGCGGCCGCTGCCCGCGGAGGGCTCGCCCGACAATCCGGTCCTCGGAGAGGAGGTCGCCGCCAAGCTGCGCCAGCTTCTCTCCGGCCGCTGACCGATCGACGGTCTCAGTTCTGCAGGTAGCGCTCCAGCCAGTCGGCTCCGACTCGGGCCACCTCCTCGCGGTCGACGTCGACGCTGAGGCCGTGACCGCTTCGGGGAAACACCTGGAGGCCGCGGATGTCGGAGGTGACCCCGGCGATGATCCGCTCCGCCTGACTGGGGTCGACGATGCTGTCGCGACCGCCCTGGAGCAGGAGGAGCGGTCGAAAGATGGAGGGGAGCTCGCTCTCTAGGACACGACCGAGCTGGCTCAATTCATTGATGGCCCGAGTCGGTCGGCGGTCGTAGCTGTAGAGGCGGTGAATCGCCTCGCGCTCGTACAGGTCGACCTCCCCCGAGGGTTCGTCCCAGCGCACCAGGTGCTGCAGGACTGGCAGCAGGCGACCCCGCCAATCGCGCAGCCGGAGGAATCCAGCATGAGACACTACCACCCGCGGTTCGGCGCGAGTCGCTGCCAGGTGGAGAGCCAGAGTGGCACCCATCGACTGACCCGCCAGCCCGACCAGTTTGCAGCGCTGGTAGAGACGGTCGAGGGCCTCATTGGCCGAGTCAACCCAGTCGCGGTAACCGGTCTGCTCCAGCTGCTCGGGTGATGTTCCGTGCCCGGCCAGCAGGGGGGCGTAGACGGTCAAGCCGCGGCGGGCCAACTCGTCGCCCAAAGGGCGCATCTCTGGGGGGGTTCCGGCAAAGCCGTGGAGGAGAAGTACGCCGCGCTCATCGCCATCCAACCAGTACGGTGCGATGCGCTCTTGAGGGAGAGCCCCCGACTGCCGAGATGTCATTCCCGGCCATCATGCCGGGCCGAGCCGTAGGACGTTCCCGGAGCACCTCGTCCCAGTCCGTAGACTCGGCCGATGACCATCGCCTCCTGGCCCCCGGAAGCCACTGTGGCAGACGCCGCCAGTCGGATCGCGGGTGGACCGGCTCGGATGGGACCCCGCCTTCGGGCGCTGCTCGAACTCTGTCCCCCAGAGGACGCAGTTGCTGACATCGGCAGCGGGCACGGCCGGCTAGCCCTGGAGCTGAAGCGCCAGTCCCCGCAGCGACGGGTGTACGCCACTGAGATCAATCTCGGGCCTTCCAGCGAGCTCCGTCGCCTTCTCGGTTCCGCCAGCGGTGTCGAGATCCTCGAGGGAGAGGGGCTGGCCCCGCTGGCTGGCCTCGACTTTCGCGGCGCTGTAATCGCCGGCCTGGGTGGCGGGAGTATCGCCCAGATGCTGGAGCGCGACGCCGCCATAGCGCGGAGTCTGAAGTGGCTCTGCCTCCAGCCGGCGCAGCGGGTCGCCCGACTGCAGAGTTGGCTGGAGGAGGCGGGCTGGATTGTGAGAGAGCAGCGCCAAGTGGCGGAGAGGGCTCGTCTCTATCAGACGTTCTTGGTGACACCGAAATGAAGGTGGCGGAGGTACTGGCCGCCATCGAGGCCCTTGAACGACGCCGCGAAGCTCTCCTGGTCGAGCAGGAGGACGCTGCCCAGCGAGCTAAAACCGATCCCACTGTGCGCCAGCTGAGGCAGCGGCGGGCGGGGCTCGAGACAGATGGGCTGCACCAGACTTCAGCGCTCAAGCAGCTGGAGCTGGAAGTGGCCGAGCTGGCGGGGCGGGCGCGCAGCCACGAGAAGGCCATCTACGACGGCAGCGTTCGGCATCCCGCCGACTTGCAGAGACGCCAGCACGAGCTGGAGACGCTGCGCGGGAAGATTCAACTTCTGGAGGAGAACGAACTGGCTCAGATGGAGGGCCAGGAAAGGACCGCTGCCGAGCTAGCTGAGGTCGTGGGCCAACTCGCCGAGCGCGAGCAGGAGGTGGAGAAGCAGCGCACCGCAGATCGGCTCCACGCTCCCCAGTTGATCGGGGAGATCTCCTCGATGGCGGAGGAGCGGTCGCGTTTGGCCGAATCGGTGACGGCGACTCAGCTGCGGACCTATGAGCGGACCGCTGCCCGGCGCCGCCCGGCGGTGGCCAAGGTGGTTGGCGGAACCTGTACCGGGTGCCGCCTGCCCTTGCCTTCGCGGCTGATCCAGGAGGCGCGCCAAGACCAGTTGGTGACCTGTGAGAACTGCGAGCGCATCCTCCTGCTGTGACTGAGGCAGCTCCCGGGCGGTGGGTTGACGGCTACTGCGATGGCGCTTGCAGTGGCAATCCCGGTCCAGGCGGGTGGGCCTACCTGATCGAGTGGCCGGAGGCTTCCGAAGAGGGATCCGGAGGCGAGCCTCAGACCACCAACAATCGCATGGAATTGATCGCTGCCCGCGAGGCGATGGCCGCCTTCAGACGCCATCGCCAACCTGATCAGAGACTTCGCCTGCACACCGATTCCCGCAACGTCATCGGCTGGCTCAGCGAGCATTGGAAGCGCAAGGCCAACACCGATCTCTATCCCGCGATCGACGAGCTGACGGCCTCTCTGGGGCCTGCGTTGAGTTGGCGCCACGTGCGCGGGCATCGCGACAACGTCGGCAACAATCGGGTCGACCAGCTCGCCGTTGAGGCCTGCCAGAACCAGAAGCCAAAGGACGACAAAGCGGTCGTCGGCTGACCAGCTGATCGGCGCCGGTCGGGGGCGGCGCTACGATGGCACTGGATGGCGAGCAGATGACCGCGGCCGGGCTGGGCCCGTTCGAGGAAAGTCCGAGCTCCGCAGAGCAAGGCGCCGGGTAACGCCCGGCGAGGGAAACCTCAGGGAGAGTGCCACAGAAATACACAGCCAGCGACCGCGCTGGCAACGGTGAAATGGTGGGGTAAGAGCCCACCGGCAGCCGGGTGACCGGCTGGCCAGGTAAACCCCGCCTGGAGCAAGACCCGGCAGGGTGTGGGTGACAAACACCCCTGGGTGGCTCGCTCAGCAGCACCCGGGTGGGTCGCTAGAGACGGCGGGTGACCGCCGTCGCAGATGGATGGTCATCACCCCTCGGGGGGAGCCCAGCGCGGGAGGCCCGAGGGGCACAGAACTCGGCTTACCGCTCACCTTCCATCTCCCCGCAGGGGGGTAATCCCCCCTGCGCCGCCTCCCCCTGGGGACTAGCGCGGTGACGCATCTGCGCGTTTTAGGGACGATTCCCCCAATACGATCCTCCACTTGGATACGATTTCGTAAACAAGTGGCAGAAAGTGATTGACCTGCCTACTCGGGCGTGTTACAGTCCCCGAGACCTCCACTCGGGGGAATTGTGGTGAATAGGGAAGAGAGCCATCCAAGATGACAGGTGGGACAGGGAGGCGAGATGGCGTTCTTTGGGCGCTTCGATCACTCCCTCGATGAACGGGGCCGGGTGGCTGTCCCAGCTCGCTTCCGAGAGGAGCTCCGGGGCGGCTGGGTCACCGGTCATCCGGCGGGCTACCTCTTGATGTATCCCCAGCCCGAGTGGGAGGCGATGACCGCTGAGCTGCGCTATGACCCGATCGCGCAGTCCGGTTACAGCGGTTACCTGCGCCGGCTCTACGCAGCCTCACAGGAGATCACCTGGGACGCCCAAGGTCGCATCCTGCTGCTGCCCCACCTGCGCCAGCACGCCCATCTCACCGACAACGTCGTGTTCATCGGCGTCAACAACGTGGTCGAGGTCCACTCCGAGCAGGGCTTCGGTCTGCAGGCCGCCCCGCTCAACCCCGACGAGTGGGAGGCGATGCGCCAGACGGTGGTCAGCCAGAAGGCTAGCGCCGCTCCTCCCTTGGTCGGCGAGGCAAGGCCGTCGTGAGCGTCATGCTGGCGACGATGCCCAGATCCACCCGGCGCCCTCTGCTGCGGGCTGACTCGCCGCCCCGACATGTGGCCGGCACCCATGAGCCAGTGATGCTGGCCGAGCTGCTCGAATTGCTCACTCCGGCCCCGGGCCAGGTGGTGGTCGACGCCACCCTCGGCGCTGGTGGCGTGTCGGCGGCTTTTCTCAACCGCGTCCTCCCAGGCGGGCGGGTCTTGGCATTAGATCGAGACCCGTCCGCTGTCTCCGCGGCGGAGCGGCGTTTTGCCGCCGTTGGCGAAGCATTCACCGCACAAGTAGGTCGATTCTCGGAGCTGGTACAGATCGCCGCCCAGCACCGGATTGAGGCCGATATTGTGGTTATGGACCTGGGGATTTCCTCGCTCCAGCTTGACGATCCCCGTCGCGGCTTTAGTTTTCAGACCGACGGTCCCCTCGACATGCGCATGGGCAGTGACGAAGAAACCCACACTGCTGCTGAGATTATTGCCAACTACAGCGAGTTCGACTTGGCTGATCTCTTCTGGCAGTTAGGCGAGGAGCGGCAGTCGCGCCGGATCGCCCGCGCCATCGTCGAGCGGCGCCAGCAGAGGCCTATCGAGAGCACTGCGCAACTGGCGGAAATCTGTGCTCAGGCTGTGCCGCGCAGGTACTGGCCCAAGCGCATTCATCCAGCGACGCGGGTCTTCCTGGCCCTGCGCGTCGCCGTCAACGACGAGCTCAAAGAGCTCGAACGCGGCCTTGCCGCTGCCACTCAAATTCTTCGGCCCGGTGGGCGAATTGGGACGCTCTCCTTCCAACCGTCCGAACACAGATCCACTAAACGCTCCCTCAACGTCCTAGCAAAAGCCTGTGTTTGTCCGTCCCAGCAAATGGTCTGCACCTGCGCCCATCGGGCCACCTTCTCCCTCCTCACGCGACGCTCCCTCAAACCCACTCCGGAAGAGGTCCTGCGCAACCCCCGCGCCCGCTCCGCTCAGTTGCGGGTCGCCGTTCGGTTGCCCACCCCCGGCCCCTAGGCGCACTCTCCGCGGCGACCTACCGTCGTTTCCCGTCCTGGCATTCGTCCCGCTCCACTTTCCAGCACAGAAGTAAGTCAGATGACCACCATCGCGCTCGAGCCCCGCCTCTGGATTCCCAACCTGCCCTTCGACGAGGAGGAGTCCGTCGCCGCTCACCCTCGCCGCCGCGGCCTGCCTCGCTCACTGGTCGCCTGGCTGCTGCTGCCCGGCCTGGCGGCGCTGGTGGCGGTTGGGGTGATGTACGCGGCCCAGACCGCCCAGGCCACCGCCCTCACGTATCAGATTGCCTCTCTGCGGACGGCCAAATCCCAGCTGCTCAACACCGCATCAAGCCAGGCCCAACGCCTCCAGGAAGTACAGAGCGCCGGCCAGGTTGCGCAGTCGGCAACCCGCCTGGGAATGGCACCGCCCTCGACCTGGACGGTGGTCAACCCGCCGGTGACCAAGACCGACCCCCTCACCCCGGTGATCCTCGCCCTTCGGGGCGGCTGAGCGGGTGGCGACCCGATCCCAATCCAGGACCGGTCCTCGCCCGGCAGCGCGGCGCCGTCCCGCTGATCTGGCCGGGTCACAGCGCTCCAAGAGCGCCACCCCGCCGGTCAGCCGCAGGGTGTTGGGGCTCACCGTCTTCCTGATCGCGGCCCTGTTGGGCATGGGCGCGCGCTTGGTCGACCTGCAGCTGAGCCAGGGCCCGCAACTGGCCGCGGCCGCCGTGGCCCAGCAGGAACAGCCGGTGACCATCCCTGCCGCTCGGGGCTTGATCCTCGACGACGATGGCCAGGTGCTCGCCGGCAACTCCATCGCCTACGACATCTTCGCCGACCCCAAGGAGATTCCCGGCCAGTCGCGCTTGCGGGAGGCGACTTTGCTGGCGCCCCTACTCCGCCTCTCGACGACTGCCCTGGACGCCCTGCTGGCCAAGCCGTTGGACTTTGTTTACCTGGCCCGGGATCAGAGCTCGACCGTGGAGGCCAGCCTGCGCCACCTCGACCTGGCCGGTATCGGGAGTATTCCGCTGCAGGTTCGTACCTACGGACCCGGGGCCTCCCCGGGCACCACCCTGGCCGCCAACCTCCTCGGCTTCGTCAACTCCGACGGAGTCGGCCAGTACGGACTCGAGGGCTACTACAACAGCATCCTGGCGGGCCATCCGGGCAAGGAGTCGGTGGTCCACGACCTCCAGGGAAACGCGGTTGTGCTCAACGACCAGCCCCAGACGCCAGCTGTCGACGGTCGTGATCTCAACACTGACATCGACCCCAGCATCCAGACCGCGGTGGAGCAGGACCTGGCCGCCGAGGTCAAGGCCGACATGGCCGCCTCCGGGACCATGATCGTGATGAACGTCCGCACCGGGGCCATCGTGGCCTGGGCTGATTCCCCGTCATACAACGCCAACGACTACACCAGCGAGAACGACTCCCTCTTCCAGGACGCCGGTATCGCCAACCTCTACGAGCCCGGCTCGGTGATGAAGGTGGTGACCTTTGCGGGGGCTCTGGAGAACAACGTCATCACGCCCACGGCAACCTTTGATGAGACCCCGGCGGCCGCCAGCGTCGATGGGGTGCAGATCCACGACTGGGACAACATCTACCACGGCGAGATCTCTTACCAGTACGTCCTGGACAACTCACTCAACGTGGGCGCGCTCCACGTCGAGGAGCTGGAGGGGGCCAAGACCTTCTACCAGACCATGGAGAACTTCGGCATCGGCAAGCCCACTGGCATCGACCTGGCCGGCGAGGAGAGCCAGCCGCTGCCCCCGCCATCCCAGGAGACGGCGCTGCAGCTGGCGACCTCGAGCTTTGGTCAGGGAGTGGTGGTCACGCCGATCGAGATGCTGGCAGCCGTGAATGCGATCGCCAACGGTGGCGTTTGGGTCCAACCGCATGTGGTCACCTCAATCAGTGGCGGGGGCAAGCCCACCACGATGGTCAAGCCGGTCACCCGGCGGGTGGTCTCGGCCCAAACGGCCGCTACCCTGGCCCAAATGATGGCCGGGGTCATCGATGACCCCGGCGCCGACGCCTCCGAGGCGCGCATCTGGCCAGCCTGGAAGGGCGAGCTGGCCGGCAAGACGGGAACTGCCGAGGTCGCTGAGAACGGCAACTACACCGACAACACCATCGATTCCTTCTCCGAGTTCCTGCCTGAGAGCGACCCCGAGTACTCGATGATCTGCATCCTCCGCGAGCCCCAGGTGGCCCCCAGTCTCCGTTATTCCTTCTACGACGCTGTCCCCACCGTCAAGAAGCTCACCCAGGTTCTCATCGACCGCTTCAAGCTCCAACCATAAGATGCCTCGGGTGAATTGGCTGGCGGCGGCGGGCACGTTCCTGGGGACGCTCGCCGTCTACCCTCTGGCGATTTCGGGATTGGGCCGGATCGGTCTTCGCCGGGTAGAGCGATCTGATCTCCCCCGATCTCACATGGCCAAGATCGGGACCCCCACGGCCGGCGGCGCTCTCTTCGTGATCGCCCTGCTGGTTACCTGGGCCATCGTGGCCCGCGACCCGGCCGGCGGCCTGGTCGCGGGGGGTGCCGCTCTGGGGTGTGGCGCCGGGCTGGTCGACGATGTCGCCAAAGTGCGGCGCGGTGAAGGGGTGCGCTTCCGGCCCAAGCTGCTCCTGCTCGCCGCCTGTGCCGCCCTGCTGACGCTGGGGGTCTTCGCCACCTCGGCCACGACCCAGACAATCCCCGGACTGGGTCCCCGAGACCTGGGCCTGTTGGGCTTGGCCCTGGCCGGTTTCGCCATCTTGGCAACTGCCAACGCTGCCAATCTGACCGACGGTGTCGACGGCCTGGCGGCTGGTTGCGGGATCCCCGGACTGGCCGCCTGCGCGGCGCTGGCGATGGTCGAGCACCGCTCCCAACTGGCAGTGACCTGCGCCTGCCTGGCGGCGGCGCTGCTGGCCTTCCTCTTCTTCAATCGCCCCCGAGCCCGCGTATTCATGGGCGACGCCGGTTCCTTGGCGGTCGGCCTGGCCCTGGCGGTTTCCGCCATCGAGGTGGGGGCTCTGGTGCTCTTGCCCATCCTGGCGCTCGTATTCGTAGCCGAGGCGGGCTCGGTGATCGTGCAGTTGACCCATGTCAAGCTCACCCACGGGCGGCGCCTTTTTCGCGCCAGTCCGATCCACCACCACTTCGAGGAAGGTGGCATGAGCGAGTGGGGTATCGACCTCCGCTTCTGGGCGATCTCGGCACTGGCGGCGGCGCTGGGCGCGTACTGGGCAGTCGCGGCGGGCCTTCCCGGGGGCGCCCATTGATCGCCCACGTGGAGCGCTGGCTCCCGGTCGGCCAGTCCCGCCAGCGCACTGGTATTCGCCACATCCCGCTGCCCGAACTGGACGTCTGGCTGCTGCTCTTGACTCTGGCTCTCTGCGGCCTGGGGCTGATCATGGTTTACTCGGCGAGCCAGGCTCTGGCCTACACCGACTACGGCAACCCCGCCTATTTCTTCGAACGCCAGCTGCTCTGGCTGGGTCTGGGGCTGGTCGGGTTGGTGATCTGCGCCAAGATCGACTACCACCGTTGGGTCCAACTTGCACCCTTCCTGACCATCGCCACCCTGGTGCTGCTAGCGGCGGTTCTGGTGCCCCACATCGGCTACGAGGTCCAGGGCGCCCGGCGCTGGATCTATTTCGGGTCCTTCGACCTCCAGCCCAGCGTTCTGGCCCAGTTCCTGGTGGTGGTCGCGGGAGCGGTCTGGCTGGATCGGCTCGGCTCCCGGATCCAGGACCTGCGCGATGGCGTCTTCAACTACAGCTGGAAGGTCGCGGTGGTGGCTCTTCTGGTGGTCATGGAGAAGGACCTGGGCTCGGCTGTCGTCCTCTCGGTGACCGCTCTCGGCCTGCTCTGGCTGGCGGGCATCAGAGTCCGCCACCTGGCCGGGCTGGCCGGTACCTGCGTGGTTGGGGCTCTGCTCTTGGTGCGGGCCGAGCCCTACCGCACGACGCGCTTGCTCAGCTACCTGAATCCCTTCGCCCACAAACTGGGCAGCGGATTCCAGGCCGTGCAGGCCCTCTACTCACTGGGGGTGGGCGGAATCTTCGGCACCGGCCTGAATGGGGCGGTCTCCCCGGCCCAGCTCCTCCCCGAGGCCCATACCGACTTCATCTTCGCCATCATCGGCGAGGAGCTGGGGCTGGTCGGCACCCTGCTCGTGCTCCTCCTCTTCGCGGGTTTCGCCTGGCGGGGGGTTCGGGCCGCCCGGAACGCGCCCGACCGTTTAGGCGTTCTCCTTGCGGGAGGGGTCACCATCTGGATCGTCGGCCAGGCCCTGATCAACATCGGTGGCGTGACCGACACTATCCCCTCGACCGGGGTACCTCTTACCTTCATCAGCTACGGCGGGACGTCGTTGGCCCTCTCGCTGGCCGCCACCGGCATCCTGCTCAACGTCTCGGCGCGACAGCGTCGAGTGGGGTTCGGTAATGCGCGTGCTAATCACCGGGGGCGGAACGGGCGGTCACTGCACCCCAGCCATCGCAGTGGCGGAGGCCCTGAGGCAGACTGATCCCGAGGTGGTGGTCAACTACGTGGGACGCGCCGACGGCCCCGAAGCCTCGCTGGTCCCGGAGGCCGGCCTCGACTTCAGCGGTCTTCGCCTGGGCAGCATGGGCTCGAGCGCCCGGAGCTCGGCGCCGCGGCTGGCGCTGCGCCTGCCTCTGGCTTATGGCCAGGCGGTCCGGCTGGTCCGTAGATTCCAACCCCAGGTGGTCCTGGCCACCGGCGGCTACGTCTGCGTGCCGGTGGCGCTGGCAGCCCGGCGGCGGCGGGTTCCGGTCGTCCTGCTCGAGCAGAACATGCTTCCCGGCCGGGCCGTGCAGTGGCTGTCGCCCCGAGTCCAGCGGGTGGCCAGCTCCTTCCCGGCCACCGCCGCCCTGCTGCCCCGCGCCAAGGTCGTCTGCACCGGCAATCCGGTCCGTACCTCCTTCGCCGCACTAGCGAGTCGACCCCAGCTTCCCGAGGCACCGCCAACCCTGCTCGTGATGGGGGGATCCCAGGGCGCCCGCAGTCTGAACGAGGTACTCCTCGAAGCCTTGCCTAGCCTGCTCAAGCACCTGCCCGAGCTCAAGGTCGTCCACCTCACCGGCCCCACCGATTTCGATCAGGTGGTGACCGTCGCCGAGGAGCGCGGACTTCCGGTCGGGGATGCCTATCAGCCCTCGCCCTTTGTCACCGACGTTGCCGAACGGCTGGCCGCGGCCAGCTTGGTGGTTATGCGGGCCGGCGGCAGTTCCCTGGCCGAGGTGGCGTGCTTGGGACGACCCATGGTGCTCGTCCCCTACCCCCATGCGAGCGAGCACCAGAGCGCCAACGCCGAGCCCTTCGAGGCGGCCGGGGCAGCACTGCTGATCTCTGATCCGGATCTGACGCCGGAATTGCTTGAGGAGGCGGTGCTGCGGGTCCTCGGCGACCCCCAGCGCTGGGCCACCATGGCCCGTGCCAGCAGCTCCATGGCCCGGCCCCAGGCGGCCCAGGACGTGGCTCTCCTCCTGCAGCAGCTGGCCCAAACGAGAGGCTGAGCTTGGTTGAGACGGCGCCCGCCGGCTGGCCGCCCCCGCCGGCTCACCTCCACTTCCTAGGCATCTGCGGGTATGCCGTCTCCGGCCTGGCCCTGTGCTGCCTGGAGCTGGGCTACCGCGTCACCGGTGCTGATGAAGATGCCTATCCACCCACGACGGACACCCTGGCGCAAGCGGGGATCGAGTTCAGCCGGCATCACGACCCGGCGAACCTCGAGCGCTGGGGACTGCCCCAGCTGGTGGTTCTGGGCAACCAGGTTCAGGCCGGCAACCCAGAACTTTTGGCCGCGGGCCAGCTCGGCCTGCCCTTGCTCAGTGAGGCGGAAGCCTACCGGGGTCTGACCGGGGGCCGGCAGCGGGCCGTGGTCTGTGGCACCCACGGCAAGACCACAACCTCGGCTCTGACCGCTTTCATGCTCGACCGGGCCGGTTGTGGCCCCGGGTTTCGCCTGGGCGCGACCTCCAGGGACTTCACCACCACCGCCCGATTGGGAGATCCCCGGCCGGGCGGTCCCTTCGTCTTCGAGGGAGACGAGTACACGACGTCGGCGCTCGATCCGAGCGCCAAGTTTCTCCATTGGCAGCCCCAGGTGGTGACCTTGCTCAATCTGGAGCTGGACCATCCCGATCTCTATCCCGATCTGCCCGCCTACGTCGCACCCTACCGCGAGCTGGTGGCGGGCCTGGGAGGTGAGGATCAGCTCATCTACAACGCAGCGGACCCGCTCGCCGCAGAGCTGGCCCAGGGCAGCTCTGCCCAACTGCAGAGCTTTGGCTTGGGGAGTGGCGATTGGAACCTGATCAAGCCCCCGACCAACCGGGCAGGGCGGCTTCAGGTGATCGCAAGCAGCCCGGCTGGGGAACAGTTGGAAATGTTGCTACCCGGCTTCGGCAACCACAACGCTGCCAACGGTCTGGCCGCGCTGGCGACCGCGGTCCGCTTGGGCGCCGAACCCCAGGCGGCGGCGCGGGCGGCGGCCGGCTATCGAGGGGCGGCGCGACGATTTGAGGTGCTGGGCTCGGTCGCCGGGGCCACCGTGGTTGATGACTATGCCCACCACCCGACCAAGATCCGAGCCACCATCGCCGGTGCCCGTCAACAGTTCGGCGAGGAGGTCCAGCTGGTCATGGTCCACGTTCCCCACACATACTCCCGGACCAGGGCCCTCCTGCCTGAGTACCGAGGCGCCTTCGACGGCCTTGATGTCCTCATCCTGGGGCCGATCGAGCCGGCCCGGGAGCGCCATCTTGAGGGCACGGTCAGCTCCGCCGACGTGGCCGCCCTGGTCACCGAGCAGGAGCTGATCTTGGTCGACACCGCGACCCAGGCCATCGCTGAGGTGATGGCACGTCTCCATCCTCCAGCCGTCATCGTCTGCAGCTCTGTCCGTGGCTTCGACGATGTGGCGGCGAGGATGCTGCAGGCTCTGTCGGATCGGACAGGGTGAGCTCCGGCAAGCTGCCCGATCCCCTCCGCCAGCTTCTGGCGGAGCCCCTCAGGACTGGAGCCTTGCGGCCTGACGAGGCCCTCGGCCGGCATAGTCAGTTCGGCGTCGGTGGCCCTGCCGACTGGTACTGGGAGCCGGCCTCGACGATCCTGCTCCCCGACGTGCTCCGAGCCTGCCAGGAGTTGGAATTCCCCTACACGGTGCTGGGTGCGGGCAGCAACTGCCTGATTCTCGATGGGGGGATTCGCGGGCTGGTGCTGAAGTTCCCGGCCACCCGGGCAGAGCACCAGGAAGAGGGTCTGGTCCGCCTCGACGCTGGCTCCATGCTGCCCCGCGCTGCCTTCGACACCGCTTACCTGGGCCTCCAGGGCCTGGCCTTTGGCGTCGGCATCCCAGGTACCGCGGGCGCCGCCGCCGCCGGTAACGCCGGTGCCTTCGGGAGCGAGATGGGCGAGATCCTGGAGAAGACCGAGGTGGTCCTCCCCGGGGGCGACGTGCTGCAGCTTGGGGTAGACGACCTGCGGCCCAGGTATCGGCGGACGGCGCTGCAGGAAGCTCCCTTCGAGGGCGCGGTGGTGACCCAGGTCTGGTTGCGCTTACAAGTCGGCGATGTCGCCGAGGCGCGCGCGATGGTGAGACGGGTGATGCGAGAGCGCAAGGCGAGTCAACCAACCGGGGTCCGCAGCTTGGGCAGCACCTTCAAAAATCCCCCCGAGGATCAGGCCGGACGGCTCATCGACGCCGCCGGACTGAAGGGACTCAAGGAGGGTGCGGCCCAGGTTTCGCTCGACCATGCCAACTTCATCTGCAACCTGGGTGGGGCTCGCGCCGCCGAAGTGCTTGCATTGACGGACGTAATCCGTCAACGTGTACAAGAGCGCTTCGGGGTTGAGCTCGAACTCGAGATCATCCCCGTCGGCAGTCCCGATTTCCACCTACGTCACAGCTGAGGGGCAGCCATGAGTCCGCCCGCGCGCCAGGAGTCCTTCCCCGGAAGGTCCTTCGGTGCGGTCGTTCCCGATGAGTTCGAGGACTGGAGGCCGCCCGAGCCCACCCGGTCCGACCGCTCGCCGACCCGGCGCCGCCGGGCCGCCAGCGCGCGCAGTTCGAGCCGGCCCATCTGGGGCCGCATTCCCGACGACGAGATCGAAGAGGTGGCCCGACAGGCGGCCGAACGACGGGCCGCACGCTACGCTGCTCGGCAGCGTTTCCTGGGTCGGCACCGGGTCTCGGCTCCCCGCAAAGCCCCAGCCCTGGATGTCCTCCGGGAGGTTGGTCGCGGCCCCAAGATCCTGGCCGTCGCTTTGGCCGCGGTAATTCTGGTGGCGGTGGTACTGTTCGCACTCCCCTGGCTCAAGGTGCAGCGAGTCGAGGTGGTGGGGTCCTCGGTGGTTTCCCGCGAACGGCTGTTGGCGGATGCGGGGGCGCGCTGGGGCGAGAGCACGATTTTGCTTGATGCCCCGGCGATGTCCCGCGGCCTGCTCAGCCAACCTTGGGTGCGCCAGGCCTCGGTGGAGGTCCGCTGGCCCAGCACCCTGGTGCTCAATATCTCCGCGCTGCCCGCCGTGATGGTCTACCAGCAGGGTTCTGAACAGGAATCCCTAGCAGCCTCCGGGGCCTCCCTGGGCCAGGTCCCGAACCTCGCGCCCACCAGCCTGCCGGTACTTCAGGATCAGCGTGCACTTCCCGCCCCCAGGGCCGGGTCCCTGGTGCTGCCCGGCCGGCTCACCCGCGCCCTCGTCGCCCTGGCCAAGGCTTTCCCGACCGCCTACGACGGCGTGGCCGTAGACCGCTATCTGCTTTCCCCAAGCGGAGCGCTGGAGATCGCATCCAACGCCGGCTGGACAGCTGACCTAGGCCCGGTCCTGACCAGCGCCGAGATCCAGTCGACCGGTCAGAAGCTGGAAGCGCTGCGGGCCCTCGGGGACCAGGTCGACCTCAAGACGGCGGGCATCAAGGAGATCTATCTGGAAGATCCCGCCCAAGTGTCGATCAGCTACTGAGCGGGAGAGCGGGCATCGGCTGGTGGTCAGACGCAAAATTGAGGGTGTCGGAGCCACCTCACCCACAACATGATGTGGTTTTGGGCCACTTTGGGGCTTGTATTGGCCTGAGGTTGCGGCTACACTGCGAAGCGGCCTCGACAGAGCTTCTCGACGGGGCCGACATGGCCCCATCCCGAACTTGACCACAACCAGACGTTGCCAAAAAATTCAGCACCACAATTGGGGATTCTCCTGATGACCGAGCGTCGTCGCGCCCCGGCGTCGGCTTCCCTTCCCTCGGCGTCGCATTGAGCAGCCGCCACCTGGTGGCACTCGACCTGGGCACGGCCAAGGTCTGCTGCGCGGTCGCCGAGGAGGACGGTCCCCGACTGCGGATCCTCGGAGTGGGGGAGGCCCCCTCCTCCGGGGTCCGCAAGGGTGTCATCACCGACCCCGATGCCGCCACCCACGCCATATCCCAGGCACTTGACGCGGCTGAGCGCTCCAGTGGGGTGGAGATCGAGTCCGCCTTGCTCACCCTGGGCGGTCGCCACGTCCAGAGTCAGGCCAGCCAGGCCGTCGTCTCGGTCACCTCCCGGGGAGGGGTGGTCGGCTCAAGCGATCTCAACCGCGTTCTGGAGGGAGCCCGGTCGCTGCCTGGCCTAGAGGGTCAGGAGGTGATCCACATCATTCCCCGGGAGTACCAGGTGGATGCCCGGCGCGGCCTCCGCGATCCGCGCGGCATCCAGGGGGCTCGCCTCAGCATGGACGCTGAGTTGGTGCTTGCCTCGAGCGCCCACCTGGCGGCCCTGGTCAACTGCGTGCACGCCGCCGGGCTGCGCATCGAGGACGTGGTGGTGCAGCCGCTGGCGTCGGCGGAGGGCGTTCTCCGCGACCAGGAACTGGAGGCCGGGGTGGGGGTGATCGACGTGGGGGCGGGGACCACCAATGTGGCCATCTTTCAGAGCGGAACTATCCGCCGGGTGCTGGTGATCCCGGTGGGCGGCCAGAACGTCACTACCGACCTGGCCACCGGTCTGCGTTGTGATCAGGACGAGGCCGAGGTGCTCAAGTGCCGGCACGGCCACTGCGATCCCGCCCAGGTGCTCCCCGAGGAGATGATCACTCTGGTGGGAAGCTCCCATGTCGGGGCCGAGGAGGTGCCGAGGCGCTGGCTGGCTGAGATCATCGAGCCTCGAGCCCGCGAGATGGCCCGACTCATCGGCCAGGCTTTGGACGAGGACGGTCAGGGCATCGCCCGGTTGGTTGTCACCGGGGGTGGCTTCCGGCTCCGGGGCTTCGCCGCAGCTGTCCATCAGATCCTTGAGATGCCGGTCCGGCTCGCCGTCCCCGAGGGGATGGGCGGCTTGGCCGACCAGCTCGGCATGCCCGAGCACGCGGCGGCGGCGGGACTCCTCCGTTGGGCCCAGCGGTCGGGTGCCCGGAGGGACGGCGGAAACGCGAGAACCACCCGCAGTGCGGGCCGGCTCAATCGCTGGCTCCACGAGCTGTTCTGACCCTGAAGGAGACGCGATGCCTCAACACGATCTAGATCCCACCAGCCAAGGCAACGCTCGGATCAAGGTCATCGGAGTCGGCGGGGGCGGTAGCAACGCCGTCAACCGGATGATCCGGGCCAAGCTCCGGGGGGTGGACTTCATCGCGGTCAACACTGACCAGCAGGCGCTGGAGACATCCGAAGCGCCCTCCAAGATCCGCATCGGTCGCAAGGTGACCCGGGGGCTCGGCTGCGGTGGCGATCCCGAGGTGGGGGAGATGGCCGCCGAGGAGTCCCGCGAGGAGCTGTCCGCCGTCCTCCACGATGCCGATATGGTGTTCGTGACCTCAGGCATGGGTGGTGGTACCGGAACCGGGGCCGCCCCAATCATCGCCGAGATCGCTCGCTCCAGCGGCGCGCTCACCATTGGTGTGGTGACCAAGCCCTTCACCTTCGAGGGCCGCAAGCGCATGGAGGCGGCCGAGCGAGGCGTTGACCAGCTCTCAGGCATGGTAGACACCCTGATCACCATCCCCAACGACCGGCTGATCGCCGTGACCGACAAGAAGACCACCATGATCGAGGCTTTCAAGAAGGCCGACGATGTGCTCCGCCAGGGGGTGCAGGGGATCAGCGACCTGATCGTATTCCCGGGTCTGATCAACCTCGATTTCGCCGACGTCAAGGCGATCATGATGGGCCAGGGTCCGGCGCTGATGGGCATCGGCTACGGCAGCGGTGACAACCGGGCCCAGGACGCCGCCCGCGACGCCGTCTCCAGCCAGTTGCTGGAGACCTCCATCGCCGGCGCCCACGGGATCCTGCTCAACATCACCGCCAGCCCTGACCTGACCCTCTTTGAGGTCAACGAGGCCTGCGACCTGATCCGGCAGAGCGCCGATGCCAACGTCAACATCATCTTCGGGGCGGTGGTCGACGATCGCATGGGCGGCGACGTCAAGATCACCGTCATCGCCACCGGCTTCAGCCCCGACGCCCAGCTCAACCGGTCGCTGGCGGAGAAGTACAAGGCGACTAGGCCCCAGGACCTCCAGGAGCCGCTCCCAGAGCGCACCCGGCAGCCCCAGCTGGAGAACCCCGACGTCTACGAGGACGTGGACATACCGGCCTTCCTGCGTGAGCCTCGCTGAACTAAGGGGCCCGGCGGTCTGAGTTCAACCCGGGGGCCGGTTAACCTGGCGGCCCCCGGCTCCCTCGTGCCCTGACAGCACGCCATGGGGACCGGGCGGCGAACCCGGGGCCGGTTCACCTGGCGGCCCCCGGCTTCCTCGTGCCCTGACAGCACGCCACGGGGACCGGGCGGCCCGGTCGCTGTCCCACACTGGTTGGGCCAACCCTATGGCGGAACCCCATCTCATCGGTCGCTCTCTCCGCTCGCCAGAACCAAGTGTGTATAGTGTGTGTATGCCGCGAGTGAACGTCTACCTCCCCGACGAACTGGTGGTCGCGGTGCGGCCCTTAGGACTGAACCTGTCCCACGTGCTCCAGGGAGCAATCCGGGACCGCCTGGACTCGGCCCGCCTCGAGGACTGGCTCCGGGATCTGGACCAGCCCGTGGAGCTGGTCGGGGGCCGGACCGCAATCCGCCAAGCATTGGATCGGGCCGACGTGGGTGAGTGGCATGACTGAGGGGTTGGTGCTGGAGACGGCAGCGTTCCTGGACCTATTGCTGGGCACTGCCGAGGGTCGGTCGGTCCGCGAAACCATCAGGGGCCGAGAGGTGCATGTCGCGGACCACGAGAAGGTCGGGGTGGGGGTCGCCCTGCGGGCGCTGCACCGGGGCGGCCAGCTCTCACCGGCCGTCCTGGAACGCAAGGTTCGCCAGCTGGTCGCGGCGCCCTTCCGTGCCCACCCAGCGCGCGAGCTTCTGGTAGCGGCGGTAGCAAGGCACGACCTGCGCCTGGGCGACGCGCTGTGTGTCGAGCTGAGCTACCGGTTGGCGGTGCCGCTGATCACCACGGACTCCCGCCTCGCCGCCGCGTGGCCTCGCTCATGGCTGGTCACCGCGGTGCCTGCGGAGTCGTAACTCAGCCTACCGTGGGACCGGTTTGTCGGAGCGCTCCGAGCACCGAATCGGACCCCTAGGTCACCATGCGCTCGGCCCAGGAAGGTGCGCTCATCGGGCGGCAGCGAGCACCCCGATCAACGCCATCGGGTTGCCGGTGGGACCCGTAAGAGCGGCCTGGCGGCCGGCTCCGGTGATGGTCGGGAGGGCCGCGCTGCGGAGCCCGCGATCTCTATCTCAGTAACAGTTTTGTGGAGATGGACCCTGGCCATGGTCACCACCGCGCATCCCGTCCGGTCGGGACCTTCGAGCAGGTAGTGCTACCTAGAACTACAGATTTTCCACCTCACCTCGTCGTCGTTGACCACGAATGGGACGGCCGTCCCAAACGGCGGTGGTACCAAGGCACCGCGGCCGGCAGATTGGGCGCCGTGATCCCTGCGAAGAGGACTGCGATCATCACGGAGCAACACGTTCCGGTCCGCCTGGGCGGGGGTGCAACCACGACTGATTTATCCCGCCGTCAACACAGCGGTGGAGGATCACCAGGACAGGGGGCGGAGCCGCTGACCCTCGCTAGGGGACGACGGTTGGGGGCATCAGGGCTGCCGGCTCAAGTGTCACCGCCGGCTGGGCAACCAGGGTGCGCCGCGCGCGCCATGAGACTACCGAGGCAGCCAGGAGCGCGATCGGCACCAGGGGAATCGGGAGCATCACCCGGGGGGACGAGTCGACGATCACCACCGCGTTGAACAGGATGATCCAGAAGGCCAGCCAGCGGAGGTCCCGTCCGGCGGCGCGCAGCGCGCCCGCTGTCCATACCGCTGGGCCGGCCAGCAGGATGAGGTCGTGGTTGAGGGCATGGGGTGCCACCAGTAGAGAGAGGCAGACTGTCGAGCTGAACGCCAGCTTCCAGTCCAGCTGACTCTGGGGCGGGTTGCGCCACCAGGCCCACGAGAAGACCAGCAGGGCCATGCCGATGGATAGGAAGGCCAGATCCTGGGTCAGTCGTCCGTGGCCAGTGAGCCGCCAGAAGAATCCCAGAACGGTCTCATCGGGGGTGGGCGGGAAGCGGTGGAAGAGGGTGTAGGACTCGATCTGGGGCAGCCGCAGGAGGCCGGGAATCCCCACCACCGCCACGGTGATCGCCGCCAGCCCTGCCAGGCAGGCGACTGCCACCTGCACCGTCCGGCGGTGCCAAGCAGCGACGGCCGGGACCACCATCAGCAAGAGCAGGTCCGGTTTGAAGGTGAAGAGGAGGGCTGCCGCCGCAGTTCTAGTCCAGCGCTGCCGGGTGGAGTGGCACCACCAGGCTGACGAGAAGAGCGCCAGGCAGAGGGGCCAAAGCAGGTCGTACTGACCCTCTCCGAAGGCCAGATAGGTGGGGTAGGAGGCCACGATCGTGAGGGCCAGCGGAATGGCATTGGGCCCCAGCTTCTCCTGGCGGACCAGCCAGATAGTGCCGAACAGGCAGAGCAGGAGGCAGATCCCGGACCAGAGGAAGAACGCCGTCCACATCGAGAGCACCGTGAAGGGGATTACGACCCACGCCGCCGGCGGCAGGGCTACAAACGGTTCTAAATAGGCGCGGCCCTGTCCACGGTCGAGAAACGACTCGGCATGCAGCTGGAAGTGCAGGGAGTAGAGATGGTGGGCAGCGGTGAGTCCGCCCGCGCCGAGTGCCTTCGCCACGGCATAGAAGGCGGCGAAGTCGGGCAGGCTCTGCTGGTCGATCTGAGTGGCGACCAGGATCACGTAGCTGAGCAGGACGGCCCCGCTGATGATCAGCACCAGCCGCCGCTTGTCGGACCGCATCGGATGCATTTGTACCCCTCGGGTTCGCCCGAATGCGGCGCCGCCGCCTATTGCGGGGGGATTGTGGCCGGGACGTTACCGGCGAGGCCCGCCCTGGTCCAGCGCCAGTCGCATTCCCAATCCACCTGGCGGGGGAACTGCTCGGCCCACCACCTACTGGGATCGTCCCCCTGCGCCTTGGCCATCCTGGCCCACGCGCCCCGAACTTGCGAGGGGGGGCAGGCGATCGACCAAGCTGGATCCAGGCCGGCCCCGCGGAGCACCTTGGCCCGCCAGGTGGCCATGCCCAGATTGAACCGCCCAAGCCCCTCGTCCAGAGCCAGCTGGAGAGGAATGTAGAAGGCGAGGTTGAAGTAGGCGTCGCTCTGGGCGGTGGCCTGGTAGTCGAAGCCCGCCAGTCGCCCGTAGAGCGCGCCTCGCCAGCTGTACAGGAGAGAGAAGCCGACCAGCCGGCCGCGTTGGCGGCAGAGGACGACCCGGCTGTGCGAATTGAGGTACCAGGCCTGGGCGCGAGCTGCTCCGTGATCTCCAGAGGAGTCAGGGCGTGACCGTACTTCTGCTGCAGGCGTGCCGCCAGCGGTGCCATCTCATCGAGGCAGGAGTTGAGCTGAGCCAACTCCACCCGTAGCCCGCTCCGCCGAAACCGCTCCATCTCCCGGCGGGCTGATCGGCGTCGCGACCAGCTCAGCTGGGCTAGGTAGCCCTCCAAAGAGTCCCAGGTAACCTCGATGGCGCAGTTGGGCCCGGCCAGGAGCAGGTACTCCGGCCGCTTGAGCCAGCCAATCGCCTGCCGAGCGGCGGCTGAGGTGAGCCACATTACCCCCAGGCTGGATGCGCCCAAAGTCTCGGCTACCCTGGCCGCGCCCCCCAGGAGGCGGCCGATGAGGTGAGGACGGTTCTGCTCCCAGCTGGGATCGACCGCGAACTCAGTGCAGTAGCCGGACCTGGAGCCCGCGATCAGGGTCGGCAGCCAGGGGGCAGGCCGGGCCCTCCGCCCCAGCACCCACCTGGCGCCAGCTGCGAACGGCTCGTAGTGATCCAGGCCCGGGTCGCGAGAACCATCCCAGTGGTACAGCGGGAGCCCGGCGACCAGCAACCCGACCTGGTCTCGGAGCAGCAGGCCGGAGCAGGGCGTGGCGGCGGCCTCCTCGACCGAGAGGAGGAAGGGGTAGGAGAGGTAGAGGCTGCAACCCCCGCTGATGGGTCCCATTCGGCGCGCTTCACCTGGCGGAGGCTGCCTACCAGCTCCTCTTGCAGTTCCGGGGCTCCAGCAGGTGCCTCGCGGAAGAGTTGCTGGAACACCGGATGGGGTGAAATCAGCGGCTGTCAGAAGTTGGGCGCCGCCCAAAAAGTCCCCAGGCCGTCATCCGCAGCTTGACCACGCCCGCCTGGTCTGTCAGCTGGCCCCTGATCTGGACCAGTCCGCGGTTGGGACGACTCCCCGAGAGGCGGGCGGAAAGCACATCCATGGAGGCGGTCAGTTGGTCGCCGGGACGCACCGGTGCCAACCAGGCGAGGTCGTCCAGGCCAGGCGATCCAAGGCTGGCGGCGCGATGAAGGAAGCCATCCCAGTAGAGACGCATCCAGACCGAGGCTGAGTGGAAGCCACTGGCGATCAGACCATGAAAGACTGTCGTTTCGGCCCGTGCGAGGTCGGCATGAAACGGCTGGGGGTCGAAGCGACGACCGAACTCGAGGATCTCCTCGGTGGTCATCAGGTGGGTCCCCAACTGAGTCACCTCGCCGACCTGGATGTCGTCCCAGAAGATGTCAATCTCCGGTCCCCAAGGGGCGGGCTCGCTAGACGGCTCGTCGACCGGCACGATCATCTCCTGGGTGCTGCTCGGGAGATCCTGGTCGGTCATGCTACGCTGCCCGCACCTCGCTCCCCTTCGCAGCGGGAGGTAGAGCTCTCACTGGAGATCGCACCGCGCCCTGATGTCGGCATTTGAGCCGGTCGCCAACCCGGTCAGCTTCCCCGAACTGGAAGAGCGCGTGCTCGAGTTCTGGCAGCGGGAGCACATCTTCGAGCGCGGCCAGGAGCTGCGCCAGGACGCTGAACCCTTCGTCTTTTATGAGGGCCCGCCCACCGCCAACGGCCTGCCCGGCGTTCATCACGTGCTGGCGCGCTCCTTCAAGGACTGCTTTCTCCGCTACCAGCAGATGCGAGGGCGACGGGTGGAACGCCGGGGCGGCTGGGACACCCATGGCCTGCCCGTCGAGCTCGAGGTCGAGCGCAGCTTGCGCATCGTTTCCAAGCAGGACATCGAACGCATGGGGGTGGGGGAATTCAACCGCCTCTGCCGGGCCAGCGTCATGGAGTACATCGATGAGTGGGAGCGGCTGACCAACCGGATCGGTTTTTGGCTCGACTTGAAGAACGCCTATCGCACCTACGAGACCGAGTACATCGAATCGGTTTGGTGGAGTCTCAAGCAAATTCATGAAAAGGGCTGGCTCTTCCGGGGTTACCGAGTGGCCCCCTACTGTCCTCGCTGCCAGACCTCGCTCAGCAGTCACGAACTGGCCCAGCCCGGGGCCTACAAGGACAACACACCGGACCCCGGGGTGACGGTGCGCTTTCGCCTCCGCGACAATCCTCAGACCAGCCTGCTCGCCTGGACCACGACCCCCTGGACGTTGCCGGGAAACCTGGGCCTGGCCGTGGGAGCGGAGATCCCCTACGTCGAGGTGAGCCAGGGGGATGAGCGTCTGATTCTCGCCAAGGCGCGACAGGAGATCCTCGAAGGCGCTTACCAGGTCGAGCGGGAAATGCCCGGCAGTGAGTTGGTCGGTCTGCGCTACCGGCCCCTCTTTCCCTATCTGCCCGAGCAACCCAAGGCCTTCACTGTGATGGCGGCCGACTTTGTCAGCACGGAGGAAGGAACGGGCATCGTACACACCGCGGGCGCCTACGGCGAAGATGACCTCAGACTCTGTCAAGAGGCGGGTATCGAGGTGCGCCACACGGTCGGACTGGACGGGCGATTTCTTCCCATGGTCCAGGATTTTCAAGGGATTTTTGTCAAGGACGCCGATCCTTTGATCAGCGCTGATCTGGACCGCCGGGGTCTCCTCTATCGCGAGGAGCAGATCCGTCATACCTATCCTTTCTGCTGGCGCTGCGACACCCCGCTGCTCTACTACGCGCTCGACTCCTGGTTCATCCGCACCACGGCCGTCAAAGAGGAGTTGATCCGGCACAACCGCACCATCCACTGGGTTCCCGCCCACCTCCAGGAGGGCCGGATGGGCAACTGGCTGGAGTCCCTCCAGGACTGGAACCTATCCCGAGCACGCTACTGGGGGACGCCGCTGCCGATCTGGATCTGCGCCACCTGCGAGACGCAGCGCTGCATCGGCAGCTTGGCGGAACTGGGCCTGGCGCCGGGCACCGATGTCCACAAGCCTTTCATCGATGAGGTAACCCTGGCCTGTGAGTGCGGTGGTGAGATGCGCCGCGTGCCAGAGGTGATCGACGCCTGGTACGACAGTGGCGCGATGCCCTACGCGCAGTGGCATTACCCGTTCGAAAACCAGGATGTCTTCGCTTCGCGGCACCCCGCCGACTTCATCAGTGAGGGACTTGACCAGACCCGGGGCTGGTTCTTCACCCTGCTGGCGGAGTCGGTGATGCTTTTTGACCAGTCCGCCTTCCGAAACGTGGTCGTTCCCAGCCTGGTGGTCGATGAGCTGGGTCGCAAGATGTCCAAGTCCCGGGGCAATATCGTGGATCCGTTCGCGCTCATCTCGAAAACCGGAGCGGACGCCCTGCGCTGGTGGTTCTACACCACGGTCACGGTAGGGCTGGAGTACCGGATCTCGCCGCAGCGGGTAACGGAGAGCGCCCTTCGTTTCCTCAACGTGCTCTGGAATACCCAGAGCTTTCTCATCACTTACGCCAATCTCGCTGGCTGGCGCCCCGCTCCAGACACCGCCGTGCCAACCCCTCGTCACGTGCTCGATCGCTGGATCCTGGCCCGCCTCCAGGAGACGGTGACGGAGGCGGTGGCGGCCTTGGACGTCTACGACGCCAACAGCGCCTGCCGGGCTATCGCCCAGTTGGTCGACGACACCAGCACCTGGTACCTGCGCCGCTCGCGAGCCCGCTTCCGGGGAAGTGCCGAGGAGGTAGCCGCAAGCTGCTCAACTCTGCACCAGGTACTGCAGCAAACAGCTCTGCTGATGGCGCCATTCACGCCCTTCGTCGCCGATGCCATCTTCCGGGCGCTGACCCCGGAGCAGCCCGGCGAGGCGGTGTCGGTTCACCTGGAGACCTACCCAGCCGTCCGGGCGGAGCAGCTCGACCGGGAATTGATCCAGGAGATGGGCGTGCTCCGCCGACTGGCGGAGGATGCCCGCGCTCTCCGAGAAGAGCACGGAGTGCCCATCCGCCAACCCTTGACCGGCGCTCGGATAGAGGGAGTTGAGCTTTCCCCGGAGCTGGCCCTGGTGTTGGCCGAGGAACTGAACGTGGGCCAAGTGAGTTCATCGGCGACCGGGACGGATCCGGGACGAGTGAGTGTGACCCTGGACTTCGAGTTGACACCAGACCTCCGCCGCGAGGGGCTGCTGCGGACATTCACCAGGCAGCTCCAGGACTTCCGGCGCAAGAGCGGCCTGCGCGCCGGGGAGGCGATCGAGGTCCGGTATGCCACCGACGACGAGCTGGCCATGGCGATGGAGGCGGGTCAGGCCCAGATCCAGGCGCAGTGTTTCGTGGCCGCCTGGGAGCGGGTCGAGGCAAAATCAGCGCTGCCGTCCGGCTACTCGGAGTGGTCTGAACTCAAGGTACCCCAGCATCTGATCTGGGTAGCGCTGCGCCGATTCGGAGACGACGCACAATGAGCGAGCTGAGGTCTTCCCCAGCCACCCCGGGACGGCCCATAATGCTCCCGCCCCCAAGCAGCGGCGGCAATCCCACGGATTTCTGGGCTCCCGGCCGGGGGCCACAAAGCAAGGAAGTTTGAGAATGACCGAGATCGCCACTACGACTCGCCAGAGCGACCTAGCTGAGATCCGCCGCCAGGTTGAGTCGGAGCAGTCGCGACTGGAACTTGAGCTGGGCCAAGTGGGTGGCGTGGTGACCAACGGTGCCGGGCGAGAAGCTCCCTTCCATGAGCATCCGACTGAACACGCTGGCGAGATGGAGGAGCACGAGCGACTGCAGGCCATCCGTGAGAACCTGCAGCAGATGTTCGAGCAGTGCCAGGACGCCCTGCGACGGCTCGAGCGCGGCGAGTACGGCCTCTGCAAGGACTGCGGCAAGGAGATCGCCATCGAGCGGCTCCGCGCCCTGCCCTACGCGACGCGCTGTGTCCCCTGCAAAGAGGCCAAGCGCGACTGAGACCGAGGACGCCTCGGGAGGCTCTCGAAGCGTCTTGACCAGGTCGCACACCTGGCCCCGGTGGACCGGGGTGGCGGCGACCGTAGTCTTCGTCCTCGACCGCCTGACCAAGCTCTGGGTCACGCACTCGCTGGCCTTGGGCCAGCAGCTCTGGCCCAACTTGCCGATCCACATCTACTACACCATCAACAATGGCGCCGCCTTCAGCATCCTGCCCGACGCGGACTGGCTCTTCCTGGCTGTGGCGGTGGTGTTGTTGGTGGTGGTCGCCTGGAAATGGCAGCTTCTGGCCCTGCAGCCCGGCTGGGTTCAGGTAGGCGTGGGAGCGCTTCTCGGCGGGGCCGTGGCCAACGCCGTGGACCGGGTCGGTCAGGGCTATGTCGTCGACTTCATGCAATTACCCCACTGGCCGGTCTTCAATGTGGCCGACTCCGGGATCACGGTGGGGGTGGTCATCCTGGTGATCCGCATAACCACAGCTGGTCAGGCCCGTGCCTGAGACGGTCCCGACCACCAGGTTCCTCCAAGCGGACCCATCTGAGGCCGGGCTGCGGCTCGACGTCATCCTGGGAGCACATCTCGAAGGAGGCCGATCTCAAGCCCAAAGGCTGGTTCGGCAAGGGTTGGTCTTGGTCGGGACGACGGTCGTCCGCCGCCCGTCTCAGACGGTCCGCGCCGGGGACCTGATCGAGCTCCAGGAGGAGCCGGCGGCGGTCGCTGAGAAGTCGACCCCGCAGGAAGCGCGGCTGGTCTACCAGGACGAGCTGGTCGTCGTTGTCGACAAACCCGCCGGCATGGTGGTGCACCCCGGCCCGGGACATCGCGATGGCACCCTGGCCCAGTTGGTCCAGACTTGGGGCGGCGAATGGTCGCAGGCGGGTGGGTCCGAGCGGGCGGGGATAGTCCATCGCCTCGACCGCGGAACTAGTGGACTCCTGGTGCTGGCCCGGACTGAGGAGGCGCACCGCGAGTTAGCCCGACAATTACGGACGAGGACCATGGGGCGCGAGTACTGGGGGCTGGCGCAAGGTGGCTTCCGGGAGGACCGGGGGCGAATCGAGGCGGCCATCGGGCGTGACCCCAAGCGGCCCCGGCGGATGGCTGTCGGCGCCGGCGGGCGTGATGCCACCACCGAGTTCACCGTGCTGGAGCGCTGGCCCGAGCACACGGCCCTGCAACTGCGGCTGCGCACCGGTCGGACCCACCAGATCCGGGTCCATCTCGCCTACATCGGCCGTCCCTTGGCCGGCGACGCCCTCTATGGACCGGGATCGATGGCTGGCTCGGCGCGGCCCGCTCTGCACGCCGCCATGCTCCACTTCAACCATCCCAGGGATGGCCAGGCGATGACCTTTCAGAGCCCCCTACCGGAGGACCTGCAGAGGCTTCGGATCGAGGTTGGAGCGGAGCTGGGGAGCCGGGCGGCATGGCCTTGGCAAGATCGCAGCGGGACGGTGCTGTGAGGAGCGATTCAGGGAGAGGGAGGCTGATCGTGCTCTCCGGTCCGAGCGGGGTGGGCAAGGACACGGTTCTTGCGGAATTGCTGCCGCTGTGCCCTTCGGTGCGGCGCCCCCCGGCGTACACCACCAGGCTGCCTCGTCCCGGTGAGGTCGACGGCCGCGACTACTCGTTTGTCGATCTGGTGACCTTCCAGGCGATGGAGTCCGCCGGAGATTTCCTGGAGACGGCTCTGGTACATGGCAACCATTACGGAACCTCTCGGGAGCGGGTTGAGGCGATCCGAAACGACGGATACGACGCTCTTCTCAAACCCGACGTGCAGGGTGCCGCCCTACTCCGGGACGCAGGATTGGACGCCCTTTTCCTGTTTCTCGCGCCGCCTTCGCCAGAGGCCCTGCTGGCGAGACTCGAGCAACGAGGGACGGAAACGCCGGAGGAATTGGCTATCCGCACCCAGGACGCAGCCCGCGAATTGGCCGCTGCGAGTTGGTACCAGCACGTAGTGGTCAACGACGAGGTCAGCCGCGCGGCTGGCGCGTTGGCGGAGATTCTCAACACATCTGAGCCGACCGCCCGCTAGAAACACCGACGGCGCCTGCCACAATGAGTCTCAGATGGCTGAGGAGATGCCGCACGGGTTCGGCGGCCGCAAGATTGCCGTCCACGTCTGCGGTGGGGTGGCGGTGGTCAAGGTACCCGAGTTGATCACCCTTCTGCGTCGTCAGGGCGCCGAGGTGAGGGTGGCGATGACGGCCTCCGCCACCGCGTTCATCTCGCCGACAACCTTGCGGGCGCTATCCGGGAATCCCGTTGCCTGGCGTCTCTTTCCGGCTAAGGAAAAGGGGTCGGGTGCGGACCAGGACAGGGGGCACGGGATGAGCCACATCGACTTGGGCATCTGGGCCGACTGTCACCTAGTCGTCCCCGCCACAGCCTCGACCATGGCTCGGCTGGCACTGGGGCTTGCCGACGACGTTGTGAGTTCGACGCTCCTGGCCACCGAGGCTCCGATGGTCCTGGCGCCAGCCATGGAGAGCGGCATGTGGCGCAACAAGGCCACTCAGAGCAACCTGGCCACCCTGGTGGCTCGCGGAGCGAAGGTGGTTGGCCCAGTCTCTGGCCGGCTGGCGTCCGGTCGGGTGGGGGAGGGCCGGATGGCTGAACCCAGCGAGATCATCCGCATCGCTGCCGGTGTTCTGCGCCAGGACGTATCGCTGCGGGGCTGGCAGGTGCTGGTGACCGCCGGAGGCACCCGGGAACCGATCGACCCCGTCCGCTATCTCGGAAACCGAAGTAGCGGGAAGATGGCTACCGATCTCGCCCTGGAGGCGGTTGCCCGGGGCGCCACCGTGCATCTGGTGACAGCGGTGGAGGACGCACCTGACCTACCCGATGTCGAGGTGGTCCGGGTCGACACGGCGGCGGAGATGCTCCAAGCGTGCCTGGCGCTCCTACCCAGCACCCACCTGGTCCTGATGGCTGCGGCGGTCGCCGACTTCAGGGTCGCGGAGGTGGCCCCCCAGAAGCTCCACCGCCGGGAGCACGCTGAGCTTGAGCTCCACTTGGTCGCCAACCCAGACATCCTGGCCCGTCTGACTCGAGATCGTCCGGCAAGCTGCCTGGTGGTGGGGTTCGCCGCAGAGACGGAGGATGTGGCTGAACGCGGCCGGGCCAAGCTCGACCAGAAGGGTTGTGATCTGATCGTCGCCAACCCGGTGATCGGCGAACACTCAGCCATGGGCGGCGACATGGCCGAAGCGACCCTGGTCGCTAGAGGCGGACAAACAGTGGTGTTGCCGTGGCAGCCCAAGTCGGCGATTGCCGCAGCCATTCTCGATGCGGTCCAAAATCTGGGTACGGGCCAGGATCACCCACTGACGTCGCGGTGACCCTCGAACCGCCCCTGATCGCGAGGGTCTCACCCGACCTCAAGGCAGGGCCACCAGCTGGCCTCTACGACTACCTCATCCCTGAGGAGTTGCGTCAGGCCATCCGGCTGGGGCAGCGCGTGGTGGTGCCCTTCGGTCGACGCCAGGTGTTCGCCTTCGTCGTCGAGCTCCTCGAGGAGTCGCCGATCGAGGAATTGCGCCCTCTGGAGCGGATCCGGGATGAGGACCCGCTCCTCTTGCCCCACCAGATCAGCCTGGCGCAGTGGATCGCATCGCACTATCTCTGTCCGCTTCCCGAGGTTCTCCGGGCCATGATCCCGCCGGCGCTCAGAACCGGCAAGGCGACATCCAAGCGCCGAACTGGGTCCAAGCCAGCGACTCCGGAGCCGGAAGTTGGGGGGAGTGCTGGTCGGCTCGACCTGACCGAGGAGCAGGAGGAGGTCTTTAGCCCCATCCGAGACGCCATCACCTGGTCCCGGGCGGAGGAATTTCTCCTCTTCGGAGTCACCGGATCGGGGAAGACCGAGGTCTATCTAGCGGCCATCAAGGTGGCGTTGGCCCAGGGCAAGGGGGCGATCGTGCTGGTGCCGGAGATCTCTCTGACGCCGCAGACAGAGAAGCGCTTCGCCGTTCATTTCCCGGGAATCGTGGCTGTTCTCCACTCCGGCCTGACTGTGGCCGAGCGGGGTCGCGAGTGGCGGCGCGTCCGCGCCGGTCGAGCCCGGGTGGTGGTGGGGTCTCGGAGTGCTGTTTTCGCGCCGATGGCCGACCCCGGCGTGGTCGTCGTCGACGAAGAGGACTCCTCCTCTTACAAGCAGTACGACGCCATGCCCCGCTACCACGCTGCCGATGTGGCCCGGCACCTAGGACGCATTCTCTCGGTTCCGGTCGTCCTCGGCAGTGCCACTCCCCGCTTGGAGGTTTATCGCCAGGCCGTCGACGCCAAGGGACTGCGCCTCTTGCGCATGCGCCATCGTTTCGCCGGGCGCTCGTTGCCCCCAGTCGAGGTGGTGGACCTCCGGGATGAGCTGGCCTGGGGCAACCGCTCTCCCTTCTCTCGGCGGCTGAGCCAGCTGGTGACAGAGACGCTGCTCGAGGGAGGGCAGGGGATTCTTTTCCTCAACCGCCGAGGCACCTCGAGTGTGGTCCTCTGCCGCAGCTGTGGCGAGGCACTGGGCTGCCCCAACTGCTCGGTGTCCTTGACCTTGCACTTCCAGGGACGCCTCTGCACCTGTCATTACTGCGATCACCAGGTGACGCTTCCGGAAGAATGTCCCAGCTGCGGCAGTCGCCTGCTCCGCGCCCTGGGAGCCGGCACAGAGCGCATCGAGGCGGAAGCCAGAGAACTCTGGCCCGGGGCCAAGATCCTGCGCATGGACCGCGACACCGTCGGGCACCGAGATGCCCATCGGGAGATCTACGAGGCCTTCGTAAGGCGCGACGCTGACCTCCTCATCGGCACCCAGATGGTGGCTAAGGGGTGGGATCTACCCGGGGTTCGCCTGGTGGGCATCGTCAATGCCGACATTGCTCTCCACTTCCCCGACTTTCGCGCGGCCGAGAAGACCTTTTCACTGCTCACCCAAGTGGCCGGTCGGGCTGGTCGAGGCGACGAGCCCGCCCAGGTGATCCTCCAGACCTACAGCCCCGAGCACCCCGCCGTGCAGCTGGCCAGCGCGCACGACTACGAGGCATTCGCCGCGCTAGAACTGGAGGCACGGCGCCAACTGCGCTTCCCCCCCTTCACCCGCCTCTTGGTGCTGACTCGCAGCGATGCTAGCGATGGCACGGCTCGCGACCAGGCCCAGCGGGAAGCGGTCAGGCTGCGGCAGCTTCTCGAGGGCACCGCAGTCGAGGTCCTCGGGCCGAGTCCCGCATTCATTCCGCGGTTGCGCTCTTTGTATCGCTGGCAGCTGACCATCCGGGCATCGCGTCTCGAAGCGGTTCGGCCGCACCTTCCGGAAGGTCGTGGTTGGTCTATCGACGTCGACCCGGCCTAGATCGCAAGCGAAGGCGGCCCGCCAGCACCGCCCCGTGAAGGCTGGGAGACTGAGCACCTTCCTCAAACCTTGCCGGGCCTCAACCGGGCCCGTTCTGGAGGTGGCTTGGTGCGTGTCGTCTTCGCCGGCTCGGCAGAATTCTCTCTTCCCATCCTCATGGCGCTGGAGGGTTCCAGCCATGAGGTCGGGCTGGTCCTTACCGCCCCGGATCGCGCGGGCAGCCGTGGCGCCGCCGCGCCCCGACCGGTGAGGTATGAGGCCGAGTCTTCGGGACTGGCTGTCGAACAACCAACCCGACTTACCGAGGAGTTCTGGCGGGATTCCGTGCTGTCCCGAAATCCCCAAGCCCTGGTGGTGGCCGCCTACGGCCAGCTGGTACCCGAGGCAATCCTTGACTCGCTCACCTATGGGGGGATCGGCGTTCACCCCTCGCTCTTGCCTCGTCACCGAGGAGCCGCACCGGTGGCGGCCGCGATCCTGGCTGGTGACGGCCGGACCGGCGTTACCGTCTTTCGCATGAATCAGCGCATGGATGCGGGGCCCATCCTGGCGCAGCAACCGCTGCCGATTCCCGCATCTGTGAGCCGGCCCGACCTGACCGCAACGCTGGCCCTGGTGGGCGCGGAGATGCTGGTGCAGGCCTTGGATCGCCTTGAGGCGGGCGATCGGAGCGACATCCCTCAGCTCGACTCGGGCGCTACCTACTCGCACCGGTTGAGCCGCCGCGACGGCAACTTGGAGTGGTCCCTGAGTTCCACGGAGATCGATCGAGCGCTGCGGGCGCTCACTCCCTGGCCGGGAGTGACGGTTCCCTTGGAGGGCACGCGGGTCAAGTTGCTCCGGGGCGCGCCGGGACCTGGTCTGGAGGAGGTGGCGGCGACGACTGCCATGGGAACCGTACTGGAGCAAGGACCCGACTGGATATTGGTTCAGGCGGCTCGAGGCACTTTTCGAGTGGAGCTTGTCCAGCCTCCAGGCCGGCCGCCCATGACTCCCGCCGCGTTCCTGAGAGGCCGGCAGCGGACCGCAGGTGGGCGCCGGCATGCCTGAGGAGAAGGAGGCCCGACTTCTGGCCCGCAACCGGCGCGCCCGCCACGAGTACCACATCCTGGAGCAGGTGGAGGCGGGGATCGAGCTCTGGGGGACCGAGGTCCGCTCGCTGCGCCAGGGAGGCGCCCAGATCACCGAGGCCTACGTCCGGATCGAGCGGGGCCAGGCGTGGCTCTATGGAGCGCACATCCAGCCCTACGAATTCGGAAACCGCCAGAACCACGATCCCAGTCGCTCGCGGCGCCTCCTTCTGCACCGCCGCCAGATCGATCACCTGGCCGGAGCCGTCAAGCAACCGGGGGTCACCCTGGTCCCGCTCGACATGCACCTGCACCGGAACCGGGTCAAGGTGGAGCTCGCTCTGGGCCGGGGTAAGCGGGAGTACGACAAGCGCTACGCCCTGGCGGAACGGGAGGCGCGGCGGCAGATGGAGCGCGGCGTGCGTAGGGATTGGAAGGGCGCGGTATAGTGTTTTGGCAACCTTCTCGTGGGGGCGTGTGGCTTCGACGGGGACGTGGGTTGCGAGATGGCGTGTCGAGCCCCGGGCTCGTAAAACCGGGAAAAGGCATTAACTGCCAACACTCAGAGCCAACCGGCTCTGGCCTACGCTGCCTGATCTGATCAAGCAGTAGCGCCAAAAGCTCGGGCTTAGGCCCGACGTCGACCGGACGAGTGCTCACGGCGCCCGGATCCGACGTAAATACAGTGGGCTAGCTCAGGTGTGGCGTTTCAGCGCTCCTGGGGACTCTTACTGGAACTGGCCCGCCTAGAGCCCGTCCGGGGGCGCTCTGTGGGTGAGATCAATTCCCGGGCTACACACGTAGAGGTCTCGCGAGACGCGCTCTCGGACCCGGGTTCGATTCCCGGCGCCTCCACCAGGGTTGTTGCAGGGGGAGAACATTGCAACAACCCCACCAGGGTTGTTGCAGGGCGAGTTGCAAGATGGCACCCGCGCCCCAGCATCGCCGATGCAGCCGCCTGCACATCGCCGATGTCAGTGGCAGCGGATGGGGGTCGTGGGGGAGTCGCCGACAGTCCACTGGTCGGTGGCTCGCTAGGAGATCCGGGCCAGACGAGTTCAGGGCATCCAGTTTGGAGGAGGCCGGGTGCCGAAATAGTTGCGCGTCGGCCCGCTGGCCCGCCGAGGGTCGACGTGCTCAGCACTAGTGCCGCGAGCTGGGTGCCCGGGGCGGCGACGCGCCGCGGCGGTCAGACCTTGATGACTGTGAGGCCGGGCACATCGTCATAGTCGTCGTCCTGGGTGGCCACCGGAATCTGTCGGGAGATCGCGGTAGCGGCGATCCACGAGTCGTTGATCGGCATCCGCTTGCCCTGGTCGCGCAATGCGAGGCGCAATACTGCCCAAGCGTGCGCCGCGGCCCCATCTATGGGCAGCGGGTCTAGAGCCTCTACTTTGGACAATGTCTCCAGCCGACGGGCCCGGATCGGCCCGCTGTCAGCAGCCAAGACCCCCAAGCGAAGTTCGGCTACGGTGACCACCGAGACGGTGACGCGTTTTGGGGGGCGACCGGTCAGGGAACGATTTTGCTCGATCGCGATGAAGAGTGAGGTGTCGGCTAGAGCGATTTCTGCAGCCATGTCATCGTCGCTCTGACTCATGGGACGGGGATGTCGTCGGTGGTGCCCGGGATCAGTTCAGCGAGCTCGCGGGCCAAGCCAGGATCGGCCCGCCAGAGTTGGCTTCCATTTACGAACTCATCCCAGAGGATCGACGCCGGGCGCGCTGATAGCGGGCTGAGCTCGGCCACTGGGCGTCCGCTTACGGTCACCCGCAGGTGTTCGCCGGACTCCACTCGCCGGAGAACGCCACTGACGTCATTGCGGAGTTCCCGAGCTGGGATGTCGCGCATTCTCGCAGTGTAGCAGTTCTGCGACGCACCGGAGGACAACGGCGTGCCGCCTCTCGCCGTCGGACCCGTGGGGGGGCCGGCACGCCGGGTCCATCTGGATGAGATTTTGCACCTGGATCAGCGGTGCCACTCGGTACCTGGCGCTGAGGGGGCGAACGCTGGGAATGACTCTCGAGGGGCAGCCTGACCAGGTCGGATGGGATTTTCGGCGGTGGGCGCCGCCAACCTGTGAGTGCCAAGAACTGACCTAGCCAACACCTGGGGACAATCCGAACCTAGACGTTGTCGGTGGCACCGCTGCCGGGTTAAGTACGACCTGGGTTACTCGGGACCGGAGTTGGACACTGCCCCAGGTGCGCCCGACTGTTCAAGTGCGGTCGACGGAGGAACTCGGGTCAGGCGCGCCCCCCAAGTTGTGGTGATTGCTTGCCCTGGCTCCAGGCGGATCACCCCTTCACCACTCTGGAAGGCATTAGGGGGACACGTCATCGGTTCCGTGCCCAGTCCCCGGCGCCGACGGGGGGCGGCGAGAGTGTCTCCCGTGTAGATTTCGATGATCGGATAGCTCTGATCCACCCAGAGCTCTGCCCGCCATCCATCGGGACCGGTCAGTCGGACCCAGGCCCGTCCGCTGGCGTCGCGGGCGAGGCCGGTGAAGGCGAAGTCAACCCGAAGGGTGCCCAGCAGCTTTCCCCCCCGGAAGTCGAAGGGAGTGCCCCGGACGGACTCGGCCCCGACTGGGAGTTGGCGCTCGGGGTCGGTTACGATCCGAGTTTCGGCGCCTAGGTCCAGGGTGCATTGGTCGAGGAGGCCAGGCCCAGGGGAGAGGTAGGGGTGTTGGCCGGCACCGTAGGGACAGGGCCCGTCGCCCAGGTTGGTGGCTGTTGTCACCACGCGGAGGCCGTCCTGACTCAGTGCGTACTCCACCTGCACATCGAGCAGGAAGGGGTAACCCTCCATGGGGAAGAGCCGGGTCCCCATTTTGACCCGAGCATGCTCCCGCTCCAGCACTGACCACGGCCGCCAACGGAGGAGACCGTGAATGGCATTGTGCTTCTCTGGCTCGGTGAGCGCCACTTGGTGATCGATGCCGTCGAATCTGTAACGGCCGTCGCCCAGCCGATTGGGCCAAGGTATGAGCGGCGCTCCATGCGCGCCGTCACACATTGCTTCAATTGGGTAAGGGTCGAGGACCGCACGGTCATCCGCAAAGTACTCGCGGATACCACCGCCCACCTCCACGATGGTTGCCCGCTGATTGCCCGAGCGGATCTCAAACTCGTCGCCTGACGGCGGGATAGTCACGGTCTAGCCTCGTCCGCGCCGACTCAGGGCTCGCCAATAAGTGCGTTCCGGCGCCAACGCCCGAATGTCCCACCTCGCAATGTCGCCATCTGACCACGATATGCTTTCGGTGGCGGCGCCGCAGAACGCAGTTGTGCCAGCTTCAGCCGCTCCTGGACCGGTGGGCAAGATTGACTCAGTGTGAGCCCTCTCCTGTGGCTCGCCTGCGCCATATCAACCGAGCAGCACCCTCGCCCACAATCCCTCGCGTTTGACCCGTCCTCTTTGTCTGTGAAACGGATGACGTTGGTGCCCGTCGATCGGTCCCGTGTAATGGTGGGATTGCGACCACCAAGACTGAGTCGCGTCAGCTGGAAACGAGCTTGGTTACGTTGCCCAGACTGGCTACTCGGTCTTGACGTCGTAGAGAAGGCGTCCGGCGGCGACCCGCACGCCGTCGGTGAGCCGGTGGGGCTCCAATTTGCCGTTGTGACCCAGGTGAAGGACTTCCATTCCATGTAGCAACACCGTGGCATCCGCGATCAGACGCCGGTGGCAGCGCCACCACAAAGTCTCGGCGCAGAGGACTGCCACCGTTTGCCGCCTGGCCTCGCTCAGGACCAGATCCAAGGCCAGCCGGAAGTCAACGCTATCCATGTAATCCGCATAGGCGCGGAACCTGGGGTGGCGCAGGGCCAGGTGCAGGGAGGCTGGCGAAACCTTGCGGAAGCCACCTAACATTGCCTCCCAACGGTAGTTGACACCGCAGTCCGGCAACCACCTCGCCATCTCCTCCGAGTTGAATTGCGGGTTGTGTCGGCTGGCGGGGATGCTGCGTACGTCAACGACCAAGTGCACGCCGGCCTCCGCGATCAGCTGGCATAGCCGCGGAGCTTCGAGAGTGCCGTGGCCCACCGTCAAGACGCGCATTCGGGTCAGCGCTGCGGGCTCCCGGCCGCGTTGGGACCAGCATCCGGTGCTCGCTTCACGTACCGCTTCGTCGGGTTGCCGGCCCGCTCTACGCCGACCGGCAAGGCTTTCCTACGTCCAGATCATGCCAGCACAATGCCCGCACTTCCTTCTGCCCAGCGCCTCACCAGCCAGGGGGCTCAGGCGGGTCAGACGGGCGGCACCGGTTCCAGAGTCGTAGTGCACGCCACAGTTTTACCAGGCCGCGCCGGACCTCTCAAGGCTTCTGCCCGCACATCCCACGGTGGAGGCGGTATCGTCGAGCTGGCGAGCTGGCCCATGCAGCTTCCTGCTGGACCATGGAATGCTTCGGGTCAGCTCTGGTGCGAAGCCTGACGGATTGGAGGCGAGGTTGCCCAACTCGAGCCCACCGGCATCGGGCGCGCTGGTTGTCTTCGGAATCACTGGGGACCTGGCCCGAAAGATGACATTCCAGGCCCTCTATCGCTTGCATGAGCGGGGCAGGCTGGACTGTCCGGTGATCGGGGTGGCCAAGGACAACTGGTCAGAGGAGGCCCTCCGGGAGCACGCCCGACAAGCACTGACCTCGGCTGGGCAGAAGTTTTCTCAGGCTCAGTTCAGCCGCTTCGCCAAGCGGCTCTCCTATGTGTCCGGCGACTTCGCTGATCCTTCCACCTACCAGCGGCTGGCTCAGCGGCTGCGAGGAGTGTCCCGGCCGCTGTTCTACCTGGAGACGCCTCCCTCACTGTTCGTTCCGATCGTCGAATCGTTGGCCAGGGCCGGTTTGACGAACGGGGCCCTGGTGGCGGTGGAGAAGCCATTCGGCCACGATCTGGCGTCGGCCCGTGCCCTCAACAAGGAACTCCATGCGCGGCTCCAGGAGGACCAGATCTTGCGCGTCGATCACTTCCTCGGGAAGGAGCCGGTGATGGACATCCAGTTTCTGCGCTTCGCCAACAACCTCCTGGAGCCGGTATGGAATCGCGACCACGTGGCCAGCGTTCAGATCACCCTGGCCGAGGACTTCGGGGTGGACGACCGGGGGCCCTTCTACGACGCCGTAGGAGCGCTGCGAGACGTGGTCCAGAACCACCTCCTCCAGGTGTTGGCGCTGATCGCGATGGAGCCCCCGTCGGGGGCGGATGCCGACGCGCTTCGTGACAAGAAAGTGGAGGTCTTCCGGGCCATTCCCGGCGCCCGTCCGATGCACTGCGTGCGCGGTCAGTACCAGGGCTATCGCCAGGTCGACGGGGTCGCCAAAGGCTCCCAGACCGAGACCTATGTCGCCCTCCGCGTGGGGGTCGACAACTGGCGCTGGGACGGGGTTCCGTTCTTCATTCGGGCCGGCAAGGCGATGGCGGAGCGCGTCACCGAGGTCCGGCTGGTGTTCCGCCACCCGCCCCCGCTGGCGTTCCTGGGCGGGGCAGCCCGGGCCGAGGCCAATCAGGTGGTGCTTCGGATCGACCCCGATCCGGGGCTTCGAATCGGCCTCATCTCGCAGGGCAGCCGGCGCCGGATCTCGCAGCCGGTGCACCTCGACCTCTCCTTCGCCCAGGAGCTGGGTCAGCCGCTAACCCCTTATGAGCGACTTCTCGACAATGGCATGCGGGGGGACCAGCGCCTCTTTACTCGGGAGGACAGCGTGGAGGAGACCTGGAGGATCGTCCAGCCACTGCTGAACGAGCCGCCCCCGCTGCACCGCTATGCGGAGGGATCATGGGGTCCGTCTCAGGCCAAAGCTTTGGTCCGAGGGCATCCCGCCTGGCAGCAGGCCTGGCTCGGTCCCGCTGCTGCTGCTCAGGGCAGCTGAATTCCGTAGTCCCACGCTCTAAAGAGCAAGGAGGTAGGCATGGCCAGCAGTGACCCGATGCAGCTCGGCATGGTGGGCCTGGGTCGAATGGGAGCCAATCTCGTCCGCCGACTGATGCGGGACGGTCACCGATGTGTCGTCTACGACGTCAACCCCGCCACCGTCAAACAGCTGGTGTCTGAGGGAGCGACGGGAGCCACCTCAATGGCCGACTTCGTGGCCAAGCTGACCCCGCCCCGAGCCGCCTGGGTGATGGTGCCGGCTGGCGACATCACCGACTCGACCATCGCTCAATTGGCCAAGGAGATGGAGAAGGGCGACATCATCGTGGATGGTGGCAATTCCTACTACCGAGATGACATTCGACGGGCGAAGCAGCTGGCCGAGCTCGGCATCCGCCTGGTCGATTGCGGCACCAGCGGCGGGGTGTTTGGGCTGGAGCGGGGCTACTGCCTGATGATCGGCGGCGAGGATCAGGCATATGCTCACCTCCAGCCCATCTTCGCGACGATCGCCCCCGGGGTGGACGCGGCGCCCCGAACCCCAGGGCGGAAGGGGAAGCCTGGCCCATCGGAGCAGGGCTACCTGCATTGCGGGTCCAATGGCGCTGGCCATTTCGTGAAGATGGTCCACAACGGGATCGAGTACGGAATGATGGCGGCTCTAGCCGAGGGGCTGAACATCCTCCACAACGCCGATGCCGGAGCTCATCCCCAGGAGGCCGACGCTGAGACGGCGCCCATGGAGGAGCCCCAGTTCTACCAGTTTGAGATCGATGTTGCCTCGGTGGCCGAGCTCTGGCGCCGCGGCAGCGTGGTCGAATCCTGGCTCCTCGACCTCACCGCGATTGCTCTGCAGGAGTCGCCCGATCTGTCAGGTTTCAAGGGTCGTGTGTCAGATTCTGGAGAAGGTCGCTGGACCTCGATCGCGGCCATCGACGAGGGAGTCCCGGCGCCGGTGCTGACCGCCGCCCTCTATTCCCGATTCTCCTCACGAGGTCTCGATGAATTCGCCAACCAGGCGCTCTCCGCCTTGCGCAAGCAGTTCGGCGGTCACGATGAGAAGGCGGCCACCAAATGAGCGAGGAAGGTAGCCGCCTGGACAAGGCAGTCCCGAGGCCCAAGCCGGCGGCGGTGCTCTTCGACATCGATGAGACGCTGGTCCACACCGGGGGCGCCGGGGCCAGGAGCTGGGCCTTCGCCTTCGACAAGCTGTATGGGGTGGAGGCGGATATTGGCAAGCACACCTCCGCCGGGGAGACGGACCCTGAGGTCGGCACCGAGACCTTCGAGGCGGTACTGGGTCGCAAGCCCTCTGCCAGTGAGATGGTCGCCGTCTATGCCCAGTACCTGCTCCACTTGGCCGAAGATATCTGGCAGTCCAAGGAGTACCGGGTCTTCGATGGAGTGGAGGAGACCCTCTCCAAACTCAGTGAGGCGGGGGTGATCCTCGGGGTCGTCTCAGGGGCCATGGAGGGGGCTGCCCGGACCAAGATGATGCCGGGCAATCTCAATCGATTCTTCATTTTCGGGGCCTACGGCTCCGACTCCCCCGACCGGACCGAACTGACCCGGATGGCCATCGGCAAGGCCGCTCGGCTGCATGGGCGCGACCTGGCCAAGGACGAGGTCTTTGTGGTGGGGGATACCCCGCGGGACATGGAGGCGACTAGGCAGGCTGGCGCCACCCCGGTCGGGGTCGCGACCGGCCACTATTCTCCGGAGGAGCTCACCGAAGCTGGAGGGGTGTCGGTCCTGGCGTCGCTGACCGAACCCTTCCCGGGGATCTGATGGGCTGCCGAGCTGTGCCAAGTACCGGCAGTCGCGCATCGGTCGCCAGGCCATGGCGGGCGCTGAGCTACCCTGCCCAGGAGGAGCCATGACGTCTACTCAAGAACTGCACGACGCCGGCCAGAGTCTCTGGTTGGACAACATCACGCGCGACTTGCTCACCAGCGGCCAGCTCCAGAATTACATCGATGAGTACGCCCTGACAGGGCTAACCTCGAACCCGAGCATCTTCGACAAGGCGATCGAAGAGAGCCGCGCCTATGACCGGGAAATCGCCCAGGCGCTGTCCAGGGGCCAAGGTGCTCAGGACATCTTCTTCGAACTGGCCATAGCCGACCTGAGGGTGGCCGCGGACATGTTCAGGCCCATCCACGACCGCACTGCTGGAGTGGACGGTTGGGTCTCCTTGGAGGTCTCCCCACTATTGGCTGAGGATTCTCCAGCGACCATCCAAGCCGCTGGCCGATTGCACCAGCGGGCCGGGCGTCCCAACCTTTTCATCAAGATCCCAGGCACCGCAAACGGGGTCGAGGCGATCGAGGAGTGCATCTTCGCGGGGCTGCCCATCAACGTGACCCTATTGTTCTCGGCTGCTCAATATCAGGCGGCCGCCGAAGCCTACCTGCGGGGCGTAGAGCGGCGGATCGAGGCGGGACTGGATCCGGAGGTCGGCTCGGTGGCGTCGCTCTTCGTCAGTCGTTGGGACAAACTGGTGAACGCGAAGGTCCCCGACGCGCTCCGCGACCGGGTCGGGATCGCAGCGGCGGCTCAGGCCTACCGTGCCTACCGCAAGCTGCTCGACTCCGCACGCTGGCAGCGCCTGGCCAATCAGGGAGCTCGGCCCCAGCGCTTGCTCTGGGCCAGTACCTCCACCAAGGATCCCTCCGCCTCCGACGTTCTCTACGTCGAGGCGCTGGCGGCTCCATTCACGATCAACACCATGCCGGAGCAAACTCTCCTCGCCTTCGCCAACCACGGCCAAGTCGGTGCGCTGATGCCGGCGGACGGCGGGGACGCCGATCAGGTCATAGTCGAGTTGGCCGAGGCGGGACTGGACTTCGAGATGCTGGCCTCCGACCTGCAGCGCCAGGGGGCCGAGGCCTTCGACGAATCTTGGCGCAGCCTGCTCGCCTGTATAGGCGGCAAGGCGGCCCAGATGTCTGGCGGGGACTGACATGAGCCGCATCGCTGAGGAGGCCGCTCCAGGCTGGTCGCTGCCGGCGCCGCACCTTCCCCCCAGGCAGAGCCCCGCCTGGAAGGCGCTCGAGCTCCACCATGAGCAGGTCCGGGATCTGGAGCTGCGCGATCTCTTCGCCGCCGACCCCGGCCGGGCCGAGCACCTGACGGTTGAGGCCTGTGGCGTCTTCCTCGACTACTCCAAAAACCGAATCACCGAACAGACCGTTCCTCTGCTGGTGGAGCTAGCCCAGGCCTGCTCCCTTGGGGAGCGGATAAACGCCATGTTCCAGGGCGAGAGAATCAACGTCTCCGAAGGTCGGGCGGTACTCCATGTGGCGCTGCGGGCTCCGCGGGGCGAATCGATCATGGTCGACGGCGAGGACGTGGTACCCCAAGTCCACCGAGTCTTGGACCGGGTCTCGGACTTCGCCCGTCGCGTTCGCGAGGGCATCTGGACCGGCCGCACCGGCCGGCCAATGCGCAATGTCATCAACATTGGCATCGGTGGCTCCGACCTCGGACCGATGATGGCCTACGAGGCGCTGCGCCACTACGCCAGACCCGACCTCAACTTACGGTTCGTCTCCAATATCGACGCGACCGACTTCGTCGAGGCCACCCGGGACTTGGACCCCGCGGAAACCCTCTTCATCGTCTGCTCCAAGAGCTGGCACACCCTGGAGACCCTCACCAACGCGGCCACGGCTCGGGAGTGGGTGGTGCGGGGATTGGATGGAGATGAATCGGCGGTGGCAAAGCACTTTGTGGCGGTCTCCACCAATGCTGACGGGGTGGCCGAGTTTGGTATCGACACCGCCAACATGTTCCCCTTCTGGGACTGGGTTGGGGGACGATATTCCTACGACTCCGCGATCGGGCTCTCGCTCATGATCGCCATCGGTCCGGAACGGTTCGGGGAAATGTTGAACGGCCTCCACGCCATGGACGAACACTTCCGGACCGCCCCCTTCGAGGCCAACCTTCCTGTGCTGATGGGGCTGCTCGGGGTCTGGTACGGCAACTTCTTCGGGGCGGAAACCCTGGCCGTGCTGCCCTATGACCGCTACCTCTGGAGGTTGCCGGCCTACCTGCAGCAGCTGGAGATGGAGAGCAACGGCAAGCACGTGAATCTTGGGGGGGTGCAGGTGGACTACCAAACTGGTCCCATCATCTGGGGACAGCCCGGGACGAACGGCCAGCACGCGTTCTACCAGCTGATCCACCAGGGAACCAAGTTGATCCCCTGCGACTTCATCGGGTTTTGCCAGGCGCTGAACCCGCTGGGGCGCCACCACGACCTGCTGATGGCGAACCTGCTGGCACAGACAGAAGCCTTGGCCTTTGGCCGCTCGGCGGCGGAACTCCGTGCGGCAGGCAGCCCGGAGTGGCAAATCCCCTATCGGGTCTGCCAGGGGAACCGTCCCACCACTTCGATCCTGCTCGATAGGTTGACGCCGCAAAGCTTAGGCAAGCTGATCGCCCTCTACGAGCACAAGACCTTCACCGAGGGGGTCATCTGGGGAATC
>DATLRN010000021.1:0-5022 GCA_035534695.1 Candidatus Dormiibacterota bacterium | reverse complement strand
GCCGATTCGGCGGGGGTGAAGATCAGCTGTGTCGCCGAGACCCACATCCACAACGACTACGTCTCGGGTGGCTGGTCGCTATCTCAGCAATTGGGCGCCCGCTATCTGGTCGCTGCCGCGGACGACGTTGGCTTCCAGCGCCACCCGGTGGCAGAGGGGGACCGGGTCGTGATCGGACCCATGACTTTGCAGGCGCTGGCCACTCCTGGCCACACAGCGAACCATCTCTCCTACCTGCTCTTGGTCGACGACTCTCCCCGGGCTGTATTCAGCGGTGGGTCATTGCTCTACGGTTCGGTGGGTCGGACTGACCTGATCTCCTCGACTCTCACTGAAGAGCTCGCCCGCGCCCAGCATCGGTCAGCCTTGCGTCTGGCAGCGCTGCCTGGGGAGATCGATCTCTATCCGACTCACGGCTTCGGCAGCTTCTGCGCCAGTGCACCGCCGCCGGCCACCGAGCCCAGCCATACCCTGGCCACGCAGCGGGATAGCAATCCCGCCATGACCCACGACGAGGAGGGCTTCGTCCGCGACCTCCTGGCCGGCTACTCCCTATATCCCCGCTATTACACACATATGGCCCTGCTCAATCTGGGAGGGGCGAGAGCACCCGAGCTTTCCCTCCCTCCTGAGATCGAAATCGAAGAGGTCGGTCGAAGACTCAAGGCGGGACAGTGGGTGATGGACCTCCGGCCGCTGACTGAGTTCGGAGCATCCCACGTGGCTGGGACGGTGAACTTTCCTACTGGGGACCTCTTCACTACCTACGTTGGCTGGGTCGTCCCCTGGGGAGACGACCTCACCGTAGTTGCAACTCCCGAGGAGTCCGTCTGCCGGGCCCGCCGTGACCTGAGCAGGATCGGGATCGACTGGCTCTCAGCCTGGTCGCCAGCACCGCCCGCTGAGCTCGAAGAACAGTTGGGACGATCTTCCTACCAGGTGACCAACTTCGAGGGCCTCGCCGAGGCCCTGCGCTCGCAGGATGTCCAGATTCTCGACGCCCGGCGCCCCGATGAGTGGCGCCAGCGCCACATCAAGAACGCCATCAACATCCACCTCGCCGATCTGCCTTCTAGGATCGGCGAGCTTCCCAACCGACCAACCTGGGTCCATTGCGCCGCCGGATATCGGGCGGCGGTCGCCGCCAGCCTCCTCGACCGCGCCGGTCGTGAGGTGGTCTTGGTGGACGACGTCATCGGCCGGGTAGATGAGGTGGGACTGGATATGGTGAGCGGTCCCGAATAGCACCTCGGCCGGTACGGAATGCGGGCGGGGCCGACCTATCATGGCCACGTGAGTTCCGACTGTCTCTTCTGCCGGATAGTGGCCGGTGAACTGCCCAGCGACCAGGTTCACAGTGAGCCAGGGATCATCGCCTTCAAGGACATTCACCCGGTCGCCGAGACCCACATCCTTGTCGTTCCCGAGAAGCACATCGAGGACCTCCGCCAGCTCCAAGAGGAGGACGCGGAACTGTGGCTCAGACTCGCCCAAGTCGCCAACGAGGTGGCCGCCGACCTTGGCCACGAGCAGGGCTACCGGTTTTACGTGAGCGTTGGTCCGGAGGGCGGTCAGACTGTCCCCCACCTCCACATTCATGTGCTCGCCGGCAGCATGCGTCGCCTGCCCGCCTGATTCGGCTCAGTCCGGCTCGGGTATTCTTGGTAAGTAGGTCGGATTTTGCTTTCGGGTTGTGTTGGTGGAGTGGCCCAAATGTCCTTGAGTTCCCGGGAATTGGTCGACCAGGCGCGGCGGGAGGTTGGTGAGGTAGCCGCCCGGGACCTCGAGGCTCGCCTGCAGGGCTCCGGGCGACTCCTTGACGTGCGCGAACCTGATGAGGTCCTTCAGGGGGTGCTCCCCGATGCCGTGCTGATCCCGAGAGGCTTCCTGGAGCTGCGGGTCGAGGCTGCCATTCCCGATCGCGCCACGCCGGTCACTGTCTACTGCGCGTCTGGGGTCCGCTCGTTGCTGGCAGCCAAGACTTTGCGCAGCATGGGGTACTCAGACGTGGTTTCCCTGCAAGGCGGCTTCAACGCCTGGAAGGACCAGGGAATGCCCTTCACCGTTCCCCACAACTTCACCGCCGAGCAGCGCGAGCGCTACAGCCGCCACTTCCTGCTCAACGAGGTCGGTGAAGTCGGCCAGGCCAAATTGCTCGACGCCAAGGTTCTGATCTTGGGCGCCGGGGGCCTGGGTGCACCGGTCGCCTACTACCTGGCCGCCGCCGGAGTTGGGACCATCGGTTTGGTCGATTTCGACAGGGTCGAGCTGAGCAACCTGCAACGCCAGATCGTTCACACGGTGGCCCGGATCGGAATGCAGAAGACGGAGTCGGCGGCGATCGCCCTGCGGGACCTCAATCCCGAGGTCAAGGTGGTCGAACATCGGGTCCACCTCGACAGCGAGAACGCGGCCGAGATCTTCTCCCAATACGACGTGATCGTGAACGGCAGCGACAACTTCCCCACCCGATACCTGGCCAACGATGTGGCGGTTTTCTTACGCAAGCCCCTGGTGGATGGCGGCGTCTTCCGCTTCGAGGGTCAGGTCACGACCATGATTCCCTTCGAGTCTGCCTGCTACCGCTGCCGCTATCCGGCGCCACCGCCCCCTGAGGAGGCCCCCAGCTGCTCCGAGGCTGGCGTTCTGGGCGTTCTGCCCGGCCTGGTCGGCCTCATCCAGGCGACTGAAGTGATGAAGCTGGTCCTGGGGATCGGCGAGACGCTCAGCGGGCGACTTCTGCACGTGGACGCCCTGGCGATGGAGTTCAACACCTTCCGCCTGCGCCGCGACTCGGAGTGCCCGGTCTGCGGGGAGAATCCCTCGATTACCGAGCCCATCGACTACGAGGGGTTCTGCCTCAACCCCAATCTGGTGGCTGCGGTCCCGCTCCCAGTCTGACCGGCGCCCCCAGGGCCGCTGCTTGAGCTGGGGTTGAGGCGGGTAGGATTGGGTCGTGAAGCAGGCCACGATCTCGCTAGACGATCTAATCACCGCGGTCGAGACTGCCCGCGACAAGGTAATGGCCGACGAGGTCCGTTCCTTGGTCAAGTTCGGGATCCCGAAGGCGATGGCCCAGCAAATGGTCGCGGCCCGGTTCCAACAGAAGGTCGGAGGTGAAGAGGGCGAGGGCGGGGAGACCGAGACTCCCGCCTGGCCCGATATGAGCTGAGCCGACTCGCGACTCCGGCCCCAACCGGTACCCATCAGGGGACTTGGGCAGCGTGGAGGAGTCGGTCCCGCTCAGCCCCTACCGATCCGACCGGCAGTACGCTCGACTCGAGACCTATCGTCGTCTCGGGTTAGCGGACGGGACCTGGGCCGGTGAGCAGTTCAACCTTCGGGTCCACGTCTCCCCCGACGGGCCGGAAGGAGCACAGGAGCGCGCGGGCGACGTCTGGGAGGCCGTGGATCGGTTGCCTCTCCAGGTAAAGGACGTCCTGCGCGGGGTGATCGACGAGATCCGCCTGGAAGACGAGAGCGCGTTTCCCCCAGACACCCTGGGCACCTGGCGGGAAGGCATCATGCGGATCAACCGCGACTGGTCCTTGATCCCGGCCCTGCGCCGGCCCGGCTGGCATCGCGAGTTGGGCTACGACCTGATCCGGGCTACCTTGGTTCACGAGGCCGGGCATGCGCTGGTGGAGGATCCCCGAGGCGGTATCCGGCTGCGAGACACCGTGGCGTTGGTGGCAGCGTCAGGGTGGTTGCCCCATCCCCTCCAGGATCCCGTCCCCTACGGTCCTGTTGGACGCCAAGTGGCCACCCTCAGCGCCTATTACCTGGAGCGGCTGCGCGAAATCGACCCCAGCTGGAACGGTGACCTCTCCGTGGGGAGCGAGGGTCTCCCTCCCCCTTCTCAGTTGGACCGCGACGTGATGCGGGAGACGCCACCCATCCACCGGTTGGCAACCAAGGCCCGGGGCTCGCTCGGGCTGCTGGGCCCGGAACAACTGCTGCGTAGCCTGCGTCGCGAGGAACTGAACTCTTTGAAGCAGGGGCTGGCGGAGCGAGGGCTGTGCCTGGAGGACGTCGACTTGACGCTGCGCCGTCGGCGCGGCATCTCCCTCTATGCCGAAGACGCCATCTCGGAGACGCCGGCCGAGATCTTTCGTTTCCTCCATGCCCCCTTCAGTCGCGAGGAACACAGTCGACCCGCGGTGGAGGAGGGTGAGCGCGTCTTGCTCGAGCCTTGGCGCACCGCTGACCGAGCGGTAGGGGCCCGCCGACCGGCGCTTTCACCGGAGCGGCCCTGGGAAGCGATACAACTCGTGCGTCGGGGAGTGGGTCGGGAGCTAGGGAGGTGAGGGCAATGGAGGAGCGCTATATGCTCCAGGACCGGCGCACGGGGCTCACCGTTGAGGTGCGCGGCTTCCCGCTAGAGCTGGAAGGCGATCCCGAACTGTCCCAGCTCATCCAGAGCTACCTGGAGCAGCCGGTCCGCGCCCTGGGCTCAACGATGGACGGCCCAACCGGCGAGCGGGGCACACGCGTGATCACCCTCAACCCGGGTCAACCGGGTTGGCTGAAGGGTTGCCTGCGGCAGGCATCGGAGGATCTCAACCTGCGCCTCCGCGAAGTCTCCCTCGGTGCCGGCTGAGGGCCGACACCTGAGGGCCGACACCTGAGGGCTTGTCGAACCCGGCGGGAACGGGATATGGTTCAGCTCTCCTTAGGACTTATGGGGGCGCAAGGTGACCGGTTGGGGACGGTCGCAACGGGCCGTGCTGTCTGTCGGGGTGGGACTGATGGCGGTCTCGATGGCTGCCTGTGGTAGTGCGCCGGCCAAGATTCCCGCCGCCTCTGGGTCGCCGTCGTCGAAGCCAACCTCCATTGCCCCCGGGTTGTCGGTGAGCCCTGCTCAGCTCACCTTGCCGCCGTTCACCGTTTCCACAACAAATCCACTTCCGAGCGGCGTCTCGGCTAAGCAGGTCGTGCGCGATGTGGTAATCGACAATCTCATTGAGAACGCCGCGGTGGCTCGGCCTCAGTCTGCTCTACTCGCTTACGCCGACGCTGGCA
>DATLRN010000020.1:0-2834 GCA_035534695.1 Candidatus Dormiibacterota bacterium | reverse complement strand
GTCGACACCCAGCTCCTTCCAGTCTCCCGAGGCCCCGTTAGCAGATCTGTGCATCATGATGCTAAGATGCCAAAGTGACGAAGGCCCGCACTACCCTCACGATCGACCAGGATGTGCTCCGGGCGGTAAAGGTGCGCGCGGCCCGGACCGGGCGAGGGGACAGCGAAGTGATCGAGGACGCACTGCGCCGCGATCTCGGCCTCGACTTGCTCGACGGACTGTGGGCGCGTAATCAACTCAGCGAGAGCGTGTCGCTCGAGCTCGCCGTCGAGGCGCAACACGCAACTCGGGGCCCTGCGCGCTGAATAGTGCGGGCGCTCCTGGACCCCAATGTGCTGATTTCGGCACTCCTCGCGCCGACCGGGTCGCCAGCCAAGGTTTTCCGCGCCTGGCTGGACGGGAGCTACGAGTTGGTAGTCTCTCCGCTACTTCTGGAGGAGCTCGAGCGGGCGCTTGGCTACCCCAAGATCCGCGAACGTGTCTGGGAGCACGAGTCCGCCGCTCTGCTCGCTCTGCTGCGCCGTCAGGCCCAACTAGTAGAAGACCCGACTGATTTGCCAATGCTCCGCTCGCCGGATCCCGGCGACGACTACCTCATAGCCCTCGCTGGAGCCACCCGAGCGGTGATCGTTTCGGGTGATGGTCACCTGCTGGGTCTTGCCCGACAGTTACCGATCTACTCTCCCGCTGCATTCCTGGCACGACTTGAGGAGGACTCGTGAGTGGTCAAGGGTAGCCAGGCGCTGAACCCCAAGCGGCCAGTGGCTCCCTACTGTAATGGCGAAGCCAGGGCAGAGTTCGAATTCGCGCTGCCGCTTCCCCAAGGCTACCCGCGGCTCGTTCTCTGGGCGGTACCGCAGCAATTGCTGCGATGCAGAGGACGAGATCAAAAGACAGTGCTAGCGACTTCAACGAGGGCCAGCTAGGCGGCGACTCTAACGGCGTCTGCTTCGGCGACTTACTAATCCGAGCGTTGATAAGCCTACGCACTCGAAGGCGCCGCGAAGGGCGGATGGCTGAAGGGATCGTTTGGACCGGTCGGTGTACTAACGCTCGTTTTAGTATCTACACGAGACGCTATTCGTGAGTTCAGGTCGGGTCGGCGCTTCAGAGACACTGGTAGCGTCTGCCTCCCACGCAACGGGTCGCGGGCTCAAAGACCCGTCACCGGCTCTATCAAGGACGTCTGAGTTCGTTAGCAGCCTGCGCTCGGCAATTTCGAGAGACTTCCAAGGACGGCGAGCCCGATGATTAGAGAAGAGCTGAGCTTTTTGAGGGAGCAGAGGTCTTGAGCGGATCGTTCGTTGCTAAGAGTGAGATCACTGTGGACGTCTCCCCGGAGGCCGTCTGGCGCGCCCTGACCGACCCGGAGATGGTCAGCCAGTACATGTACGGGACCGTCATGGAAACCTCGTGGGAGGTGGGCAGCCCGATCACGTGGTCTGGCGAGTGGGAGGGGAAGAGTTACCAGGACAAGGGGACAGTTCTGGACGTAGTTCCCCAACGGCGCTTGATGATGACCTACTGGAGCTCCATGAGCGGCAGGGCGGACCAGCCAGAGAACTACCTAACCGTGACCTACGAGCTCGCCGAGACAGAGGGCGGGGTCAAGCTCACCCTGACACAGGACAACAACGCAAGCCAAGAAGAGGCCGACTCGATGGCAGAGCGGAACTGGGGGCCGGTTCTCAAGAGCCTCAAGGCGGCCGCCGAGGCGAGGGGCGAGCTCTAGGAGGTCAGCGCACTGGGCGTGGCCCCTACGTTGCTAGCGTGGTCAGCGCTCGACCGCTAACCGAGGTGTGCCCGACCAGATCGTGGCCATCCAATTTGGGGATTCGGGTCACTGTGGCGCTGGCACGTTCCCGCACCCGGGTCGAGGGGAACGCAGAGGGAGTCGAATGGCGAAGTGGTCGCCGCCGTCCCAGGCGAGTCTGCTGGTGGCTGTGATGGGACTCAGCTGTGTCGTGGCCGGTCCAACCGTTCTGGCAGCTTCAAGCGACAGCAGCCAGACCAGGCTGCTCAGTCGCTCTGAGTCGCCATCCGAACCGCCAGCGGCCCTCGATGCCCTCTCGCTGGTCCACTCGGCCGGGCTCGCCGCAAACCTCGGTGCGCCGGTGACTGCTACTCAAGACGACGGCGGCGAAACCTTCTCGGGTGGCGGGCCGACGCAATTCCAAAGCGTAGTGGAAGTGGCCACCAAGACGACTGTTCTGACGGTGACCCTGCTCACTTTCCCTTCCGGTGCGGCGGCGAAGCAGACCTACCACAGCGACGTCGATCAGGGGTGGCAATCCGTTTCCGGAGTCGGGGATGAGGCCGCCGTCCTACCGGATTTCAAGCTCGGTTCGGAGTGCAACTTCTCCCCTGCCGCTTCGCCAAACGATCAGGAGGAGTGCCTGACCTTGCTTCGTAGCGCTGGCACAGCGCTGTTGTCGGGCGTCGGGCATGAGGACGTACTAAAGGGTGCTCAAGTAGTGGAGGTTCTGCCTGCCGCCACGGCAGCGGCTTCCTCTCAATTGACGACGGCCCTGGCTACGTCCTCGACCACTGCGGCGTGGCCCACCGTGGTGAGCCTTCTAAACGACGTCTTTTTCACCCTGCCCCAGGCGGCAGCCAAGGAACTTGCTGCCAAAATGACAGGACAGTTGGCAGAGGTGTTGTCAAGAGTTGTGTAAAAGCCATCCAGGCGAGGTGTTCGAATCAGGCGGCGGCTTCCTCCGGTGAAGGTTGGGAGATTTGCAGCTGGCCGTCCACGAAGGGATATCCGGCCAGCAGCAGGTGGAGCTGGTTGGGGGCATTGATCCCGCGCCAGTTGGTGCTCAGGCGGGTCGCCA
>DATLRN010000019.1:0-96787 GCA_035534695.1 Candidatus Dormiibacterota bacterium | reverse complement strand
TGGGCAGATGGTCTGGGTTTCGAAAGTCGGGCACGACTACGGCTCGCGCCGCAGGAGGGCGGCCAGGAGCCCCATGAAGCCCACGATGGTCATCAGTCCCGGGGCCATGATCGGAGGCCCCATGGGCACGTTGTACGAGGCCTGGGACCAGCCCCCCGGCTTCCGAGCCACGCCTCGGGCGTGGTAGTACTCGCCCACCAGTCCGTCGATGGTGTACACGGCGGCGGTGATCGGGAGCCAGGTCTTGGCCCAGCGCTTGCTGAATACGCCAGCCACGCCAGCCACGACCACCGGGGGGGTGACCAGGATGGGGCTCCACATCATCTTGTTGCCGAAGCTGGCTCGGTAGTGCTCGATATAGATCTCGGAGGTGGTGATCAGGGCGGCCGCGGCAGTCAGGCCACAGAGAGAGCGCTCGAACCGGCCGTGCTGGATGTTGCGCACCATCCGGTCTAGGAGGTGCTTCTCCGCAACAACGGTCCGTGGTCGGGGGGTCATCTTCGAGCTATTCACTAGCGCCCGGGCACGAATTCGTCCACCTTCTCCCGAAGCGCCTCCAGTGCCCCCGTGATGCCGGCGCTGGGATCCTTGGCCACCGACTTGCTGAAGTCGATGGCCTCCTTGAAGGTGATGTGCGGGGGCAACGGCGCCTCCTCGGGATCGGTGAGTGCGTCGATCACGGCCGGCCGGTCGGAGCTGAAGGCCTCGTTGACCGCGGCCTCGATTTCGGACGAGGTGCGGAGCTGGATGCCCTTCAGTCCGATCATCTCGGCGAACTGGTGATAGGGGACGTAGGGGATGTCCTGGGAGGCCGCAAATCGAGGGTCTCCCTCCATCACCCGCTGCTCCCAGGAAACCTGGTTGAGGTCCTCGTTATTGAGAACGAGGATGACCAGACGAGGGTCTTTCCAGGTCTTGTAATACTTAGCGGCCGTAATGAGCTCCGCCATGCCGCCCATCTGCATAGCACCGTCGCCGACCATGGCCACGGAGATCCGGTCGGGAAAGGCAAATTTGGCGGCGATGGCGTAGGGCACCCCGGGGACCATGGTGGCGAGGTTTCCCGAGAGGGAGGCCTTCATTCCCCGCCTGATCTTGACCTGTCGTGCGAACCAGTTGGCGGCGGACCCGGAGTCGGAGCTTAGGATGGCGTTGTCCGGAAGCCGGCGCGAGATGGCGCTGAAGATGCCTTGCGGTCGGATCCGACCATTGTGGTCCTCAGGCTGAGCCTGATCGTCCATCAGGCGCCACCAGTCCTCAACGTTCTTTACGATCCCATCCTGGAAGGAGCGATCCTGGTGGCGCTTGAGCAGGGGCAGGAGCTCGGCCAGCGTCGCCTTGCTATCGCCGCAGAGGTTCACCTCCATCGGGTAGCGCAGGCTCAGCATCCGAGGCGAGTAATCAATCTGGATGGCGCGTGCCTGCCCCAGGGGAGGGAGGAAATTGCTGTAGGGGAACGAGCTGCCGATCATCAGCAGGGTGTCGCACTCCTGCATCATGTCCCAGCTCGGCTTCGTCCCCAGTAGGCCGATCGAGCCGGTGCAGTAGGGAACGTCGTCGGGCACCGCGGCCTTGCCCAAGAGCGCCTTGGCGATCCCAGCGCCGAGCAGGTCAGCTACGGCGATCACCTCATCGGTGGCGTCCAGTGCACCGGCACCGACCAGGATGGCTACCTTCTGGCCGGTATTCAGGATCTCAGCCGCCTTGCGGAGATCCTGCTCGTCGGGCAGGTGCCGGGTGTGGGCAAATCCAAGTCCGCTATGAATCGCCTTAAAGCCGGGGGGCTGGGTTTCAACGGCGTCCATGTCCTGCACGTCGGCGGGCACGATCACGCAGGTGACCGTGTGCTCCGCCTGGGCGATGCGCATCGCCCGGTCCAGGCAGTGCCGGATGGTGGAGGGGCTGTTGGCCTGCTGGACGTAGGCCGAAGCAACGTCCTTGAAGAGGGAGAGGAGATCGACCTCCTGCTGCATGTCCCCACCCATGGCAGTCACAAAGGTCTGGCCGACGATGGCTACCACCGGCTGGTGGTCCAGCTTGGCATCGTAGAGGCCGTTGAGCAGATGGATTGCTCCCGGTCCCGAGGTGGCCATGCAGACGCCAACCTCGCCCGTGAACTTGGCGTGTCCGCCCGCCATGAAGGCTGCCTGTTCCTCATGGCGTACTTGGATGAAGCGGATCTCGTCCTGGTGGCGCCGCAGACCGCCAATGATCCCGTTGATGCCGTCGCCGGGGTATCCGTAGATGGTCTTGACGCCCCACTCGATCAGGCGCTCACACAGGTAGTCGGCGGCCGTCTTCGCCATGGGCGCCTCCTCGCCCACGCTCGCGCGGGCAATAGATGGTGGTCTCCCCCCATCCGCCTAACGATAGGGACGCCTGGGCGTTTCAGTTCGCTCCGAAGTACTCACGCCGCTCCGGTGAGCTTGACGACTAGCATCAGCGGCGGTGAAGCCAACCAACGTTCCCGGTGCCCGGCAGGCCAAGGACGACCACCTCCTTCCCCCGGGCGGGCGGATCGAAATTCAGCAAGCGGACCAGAGCCTGGTGGTCACCGAGTTGGTGGCCGGACTGCGGAAGTACCGCAAGGGAAGTTGGGAGATCACTCCCGTTGGCTGACGGTAATGAGATCGCTGAGCTCCGGGTGTCGGCCTACACGATCCCCACCGACCTTCCCGAAGCGGACGGCACCCTAGCCTGGGACAAGACAACCGTGGTCTTGGTCGAGCCGCGTCTGGAGGATGGCGTGACCGGCCTGGGCTACGCCTTCGGTCACCCGGGAATGGTCCAGCTGATCAACGAAACTTTGGCGCCCAAGGTGATCGGTCTCGACATCCACCAGACGGGTCGAGCCTGGCTGGAGATGGTCCGCAGCATTCGTAACCTGGGTCGGCCTGGCCTCTGCTCGATGGCCATAGCGGCCGTGGATATTGCCCTCTGGGACACCAAGGCACGCTGCCTGCAGCAGCCGCTGCACCGACTCCTGGGAGCCGTTCGCGAGTCGGTGCCGGTCTACGGCAGCGGCGGCTTCACCACGTACACGGAAAGCCAGCTCGTGGAACAGATGACAGGCTGGGTGGCCCAGGGGATTCCCTGGGTAAAGATGAAGATCGGCACCGACCGGGGCCGCTCCTGGCGGCAGGATCTGCAGAGGATCGCTCTGGTCCGCAAGGCGATCGGACCAGACGTGGAGCTCTTTGTGGATGCCAATGGTGCGTACTCCGAGACCCAGGCGCTGCAGTTGGGCCGCCGCTTTCGGGAAGAGTTCGAGGTCGCCTGGTTTGAAGAGCCGGTCACCTCCGACGACCTGGCTGGCTTGCACCGGCTACGAGATGGTCTGCTCCTCGACATCACCGCCGGCGAGTACGGCTACCACCTGGAGTACTTCGCAGCGATGCTCGACAGGGGCGCGGTCGACGTCCTTCAGGCAGACGTAGGGCGCTGCGCCGGAGTCACCGAATGGCTCCGAGTGGCGGCTCTGGCGGCAGCGCACAAGATCGATTTCTCAGCCCATTGTGGTCCGTCCCTGCACGCCGCCGTGGCCACCGTGCCACCTAATCTGCGCCACATCGAGTACTTTCACGACCACGTCCGCATCGACCACCTGCTCTTCGACGGCGTGCTCGAGCCTAGGGATGGAGCGCTCTGGCCCAGCGATCGCCCGGGGCTGGGACTGGAACTTCGAAGATCGGACGCGGAGCACTTCCGCGTCGCCTGACTGGCTCCAGATCAGAGCTCGATAAGCACCTTCCCGACGATGTTGGCCTCGACAGCGGCGTGGGCCTGGCCCGCCTGCTCGAGGCTGAATCGATGCAGAGGCAGGCCGGCATCGGCACCGACCCGAAGAATGCCTCGGGCGACCGCCTTCTGGAGGTCCTCGAGGGCGCGGCGCTTGGCCGTCTCCGGCTCGGTGTAGACGAGGATGAACTGGAATCGGGCATTGACCACCATGCCCGCACGGATGGCGAGGGCCATGCTCGGGTCGTCACTGGCATAGGCGGCGACGGTGCCGTGAGCGGCCAGGACGGCCTGGTCCAGGCTCGCGTTGGCGGCGGGCGCCACCTCGACGATCTGGTCGACCCCATCGGGAAAGATATGGCGGATCTCAGCCGTGGCATCCTGCTCGCGGTAGTTGACAACGTGGCGGGCCCCCGCCTGGCGCACCAGCACTTCCTTTTCTGCCGTGCTCACCGTGGTCACCACATCCGCGCCCGACCACAGGGCGAGTTCGATGGCGGCATGGCCAACCGCGCCCGCGCCTCCCGCCACCAGTACCCTGCGCCCGATCAGGGTGCCCGGCCCTAGGTGGAGCGGACCCTCTTCACTGACAGTCAGGCAGCGGTGGGCGGTGATGGCCGGGATCGCCAGGCTTGCCCCCAGCTCCAATGAGGCACCCGGGGCCAAGGGCATCGCCTGTCCTTCAGGGAGAGCAACCAACTCCTGGGCGCTTCCCTCGGGCCGCTGGTAGGCCGTCTCCCACAGCCAAACCCGTTCGCCAACTCGCCCGGGCTCGACGCCAGCTCCGACTGCTACGACCGTACCCGAGCCATCCTGGTTGGGGACCTGCTGCGGGAAGGGCAGAGCCTGGTTCTGACCGGAGCTGGATCCCCGGCGGCTCTTCCAGTCGGTTGGGTTGACCCCGGACAAGGCAACTCGCACCAGGACCTCGCCGGGGCCCGGCGTGGGGTCCTCACGCTCGATGACATGAAGCACCTCGGGTCCGCCGTACCGCTCGTAGACGACGGACTTCACCTAGCAACTCTCCCTTTTGGAATCTCCCGGTCGGACGCTATCACGGCCACCTTGAGCGCGGCTGGCAGCAGCTCATCTGCGTTCGACCGGTCGCCAGCCTGGGATGATCCGGCGATGCTCTCTAGAGATGACCGTGGAGGCCTCGACAGGGGGCCGATGGTGATGGAACGAATTTGGGATTTCTGTCACCAAATCATGCGGGGATCGGCGACCGAGGTGGTCCCGGTCACGGGCGGTTTCGCAGTGCTCAATGGGGAGTTTCCCAGCTCCTACGAGCACAACTGTCTGGTCATCGACCAGCTGCCGGACCCAGCGCTGCTGATGGCGGAGGCAGATCGCGTCTTGGGAGAGTTCGGGCTTGGCCACCGCGCTATCGAGATGGAGGTCGAGGGAATCGAGGCTTCCTGGTTGGATCGCTTTCGGACCGCTGGTTACCAGATACATCCCACGGTGGTGATGGCTCTCCAGGGCCCATCTGAACGTCATCGGGAGACAGCGGTCGAGCGTGTCAGCTACGAAGACCTCAAGCCTGCCGTGGCGGCGTCGTGGCGGCGCGAGTTTCCTCGCATCTCTGAGGACTCGCTACGCCAGCTTGTTGAGCGCCGCTCGGCGACTGGGCGAAGCTGCGATGTCAGTCATCACGTGGTGCGTGTCGACGGCGGCATTCGTGCCCGTTGCGATCTCTACCGCCTCCCTCCGATCGCCCAGGTGGAGAACGTCGAGACGGAGCCCGACTGGCGAAACCACGGGTATGCGACAGCGGTTGTGCTCGATGCTGTCGAACTGGCCCATCAATCGGCCTGCGACTTGATCTTCCTCATGGCGGCCGCCGACGACTGGCCCCAGCACCTCTACCGTCGCCTCGGATTCGGGAGAGTCGGCGGCGCCTACACGCTCCATCGGCCAGCTTCGGAGTAGCCCTTTACGAGATCAGGCGGGTCTCGGTACGCCTCCAGTCCAGATCTCGTCGATGAGCCGGTACTGGAGTGCCTCCTCGACGTCGAAGTAGCGGCCAGCCCGGAGGTCGATCTCCACTCGCTCTGCCGGCTGGCGAGTGGCCCGTGCCACGGCCTCGACGAATTGCTCCAGCTGGCGTTGGTGCTGAGCCAGCTCTTGTGCAATCGCGGCCGGGCTACCGCCGGCCTGAATCTCGCCGTCGAAAAGTCGCAGGCGGGAATGACGGGCCGCCTGGCGGTGGTGCGACACGGCCAGGACGCCCAGCGCCGGACCCTCGGCGCGGCCGCCGCAGACCGCTTGAACGGGCACCCCCAGGGCGACGATGGTGTCCATCAGGGTGAGGGCGGCGGTGAGAGTGCCCTCACCACTGTTGAGGTGGAGCTGGATGGGGTCATCGCCGGTGCCATCCAGAGTCATCAGCTGGGTGGCCGCCCCGGTGGCCACCAGCTCGTCGAGCCGTCCCCGGATCCAGATCACTCGACGGTCGAACATCTGGGCTTCCAGCCAATCCGCCAATACCGACTCCTCAGCAAAATTGGTCGGGGAGGGCGGACCAGAGCCTTCACCCGCCGCCAACTCAGGTCTCCGGATCGTCGCCACGGGCTTGGAGTCGCCACTCCAGCCTCTGGTCGAGCGCCGCCGCGTAGCGCTCCAAGGTGGAGAGGCGGATGTCGGCGGAGCCTGACTCAAGACGTGCCACCGCAGATTGCGAGGTCCCCATCCGGGCGGCCACCTCAGTCTGGGAGAGTCCGAGACCGACGCGCCTAGCCGTCAAGTCTGAGGCCAGGGTACGGCGCCGTCCGGCCATCTCAGAGAAGCCGGGAAACACCGAGTCGTGGGTGCGACTGCTCATCGCGCCTCCCATAACCGAGAGCTGGCTCCGGCCGCTCGTCTCCCACCTGATATCTTACATTAGAGATATCGCCTTTGGTATGGAGTCAGCGGAGGTAGGCCCAATGTATCGGGATCAGAGCGGCTTCGGTCCCCTGATGGGGTCGGTCATTCCGACGGTGCTGGATCAGTCGATGCGAGGCGAGCGCGCCTACGACATCTACTCGCTCCTGCTCAAGGAGCGCATCGTCTTCCTCGGTCAGGAGGTCGACGACCAGATTGCCAACCTCCTGGTCGCGGAGATCCTCTATTTGGAGGGCCAGGATCCAGAACGGGACATCCACCTCTACATCAACTCGCCGGGCGGTCTGGCCTATGCCGGGATGGCTATCTACGACGTCATGCAGCACGTCAAGTGCGAGGTTTCGACCCTCTGCATTGGGATGGCCATGTCGGCCGCCGCCATGGTCCTCAGCGGCGGCGCACCGGGCAAGCGCATGGCGTTGCCCAGCTCCAAGATCATGATTCACCAGGGCTCCGCTGGAACTAGAGGCGCTCCCCGTGACATGGAGATCCAGCTCAAGGAGGTTCTAGCCAACACGCGTCGCATGGCTCAGATACTGGCCCATCATTCCGGCCGCCCCTTGGAGCAGGTGGAGAGGGACATCGACCGCGACTACTTCCTGACCGCACAGGAGGCACTTGAGTACGGGCTTATCGACGAGGTACTGGCACCGCGCCGGGGTCTGTCAGCTGAGATGCCGCTGGCGGATCAACCCACTGCGGCCCCGGCCGTGGTGAGCTAGCGCGACAGGACCCGCTGCTAGAGTCGACATGTCCCCGCCGGGGTCCCGCCGACCAGCCTTGAGGTAAATTCGCCATGCCTGCAACGGCACCGACCATCATTGCCACCAGTATTGGCTTTGACTCGGGTGTCGGCGGCCAAAACGACTGGCTGGCTGGACCTGCGTACCGCTATGCCGCGGATCTGACCAGCAGCCCACAGGCACCTCGGCTTTGCATCATTGCCACCGCCGGCGGTGACAACCCCACTGAGCTCACCTCGCTGTACTCGGCGTTTGGTCGCATGGGAATGGTGGTGACCCACCTGTCGCTTTATACCTCACCCAACTTTGCTGACATTTCCGCCCATCTTTTGAGTCAGGACATCATCTGGGTGTCAGGTGGCAGTACCCCCAACCTGCTGGCTGTCTGGAGGTTGCACCGAGTTGACGAGGCGTTGCGTCAGTGCTGGCAGCGTGGCGTCGTCTTGATGGGCTGCTCGGCTGGATCGGTGTGCTGGCACGTCGGTGGAACCACCGATGGGTTCGGTCTTCCCCTGCGGCCGGTTCTCGACGGCATGGCCTTTCTTCCCTACTCAAACAGCCCCCACTACGACAGCGAGCCCGAGCGCCGCCCCGCGTTCCAACGCCTGATCGGCGATCAGACGCTGCCGGGAGGCTACGCAACCGACAACGGTGTCGGCCTGGTCTTTCGTGGGGTAGAACTGGCGGAGGTGATCACTGAGGTGGCCGGCTGCAACGCCTACGAGGTCACGCGGACAGGGGCGGGCGAGGTTAGTGAGGTCGTCATCACGCCCCGACTGCTGTCCCCGCAAAGGGCTTAGTACGCCACTCGAACCTGAGCATCACAGCCGCTTCGGGCAGTGACAAGGAAGCCCAGCGCTGGCTGACTAAATACCGGTCCAGCGGGCGGCGTTTGCCCCACCTCGAGCGGGTTTCAGTTGAGAGCCCGCAAGTGGAGCGTGCAGTTGGTCCCGGTTAATTCTGCAATGGGCACGGGACGCCCGAAAAGGTATCCCTGCAGTTCGTCGCAGCCATTGCGCACCAGAAACGCCGCCTGAGCTTCCGTCTCGACACCCTCGGCAATCGTCTTGAGACCGAGCGCTTGGCCCAATGCAATGGTTGCAGCCACGATGGCGCTGTCCTCCTCCCCGGTGCCGATTCCGCTCACGAATGATTGGTCGATTTTGAGCATGTCGAAGGGGAAGCGGCGGAGCGCTGTCAGCGACGAGTTGCCGGTGCCGAAGTCGTCCATGGCCAGATGGACGCCGAGTCCGCGCAGGCGGTTGAGCACCGAGGCCTCGGCGTCGGGGTCGGCACTGAGGGCACTCTCTGTCACCTCCAGACAGAGCCGGCCCGGCTCGAGCCCGTAGTTCTCCAGGATCTGTTCGACCTCGTCCGGCAACTGGGGATCCCGCAGCTGGACCACGGAGAGGTTGACCGACATCAGCAGGCCTTTGGCAGCTGGATCCAGCTTTTCCCAGTCGCGCAAGGTGGCACAGGCCTGCTGGAGAACCCAACGACCGATCCCGGTGATGCTGCCGGTCTGCTCCGCGAGGACGATGAAGTGATCCGGATAGACGAGCCGCCGCCGAGGCCTCGCCCAGCGGACCAGCGCCTCGACGCCGGTCATCCAGCCGGTGCCTGCTGCGACCACCGGTTGGAAGTGCAGGCGCAGCTCACCGCGCTCGGCGGCGTGCGCCAGCTGACCGGCGATCTCGGCCCGGTCGACGAAGGTGTTGTGCATCTTGCTGTCGATCACCTGGTAGCGGCCCGGTGAAATGCGCTTGGCGTGGTACAGGGCAACGTCAGCGCGGCTCACGGCGTATTCCGCCTCCGCAACGCCCCGACAGAGAGCCACCCCGCCGCTGACAGCTGTCACCACTTCCTGGTTGCCGATTACATAGCGGTGGCCCAACTTCTCGAAGAGCCGGCGGGAGGCCGCCTCCAGTCCGGACCGTGAAATACCAGCCATCACGACCACGAACTCGTCGCCGCCGACTCGGGCGACGATGTCTCCGGGCCGGACCGCGGCCCGGAGGCGTTTGGCGAACACCTGGAGCAACTGGTCGCCGACAGGGTGTCCGAGGGTGTCATTGACGGCCTTGAACTCGTCCAGGTCGAGGGAGATGATCGCGGTGTCCCCCTTGGCTTGACTCAGCAGCTTCTGAAGACGCTCCAGGAAGCCACGTCGGTTGTAGAGGCCGGTCAGCTCGTCGTGGTGGGCCTGGCGACGCAGGCGGGACTCGATCCGGCGCCGGTCGCGGAGGTCCTGGTAGCTTGCCAGGACTCCGGATACGCGGCCCGTTTTGTCCCACAGGGCGGCAGTGGCAACCATCACCGGGATGGGGCGGCCGTCACGGTGCTGACGGAAGGTCTCCAACTCGCGGAGGCCTTCGCCGGTACGGAACGTGACCTCTAGCTGGCTCAGGAAGGCACGCTCGTGGGCACCCGCAACTGAGGGCAGGCGCTCGCCGAGAACATCCTGCTCGGCCCAACCGAGCATCCGCTCGCAGGAAGGGTTCCAGAGGATCACCCGGGCGTCGGCGTCGACGGCGGTGAGCGCGACCGGCAGCTCGGCTATCACCGCACGGAGGATTTCGTGATCGGAGAGATCCAGCTTCGTGGGTATAGCGAAGTCCCGGTCGACGACCCTCCGAAGCTCGTCCAGCCTGGGGCCAGCAGCGCGGATGCGGCGCGACACCGGGGCATCGGCCATCTCCCGCGCTGGATCACCCACTTGGGGAGCGTAGGGCAGCTCTCATCGCCGGCTCATGACGGCTCGGTGAAGGTTCCTACCCCATCGATCTCAAAGTGGAGTGGGGGTCGCATGGGTTGCCCGCCGTGCTTGGAACCCGATCAGCCGGGGATGGTCACCAGTTCGGGCGGTCTCGCCAACCGTCCGATATCCGGGGCCTGGGAGATTCCGAAGCTGTGGCGGAGGGCGGACAGCGCCGCCAGCTCGCCACACCGACCATGCACCCCCGGCCCTGGGGTGGTCGAGGAGGAACACAGATACGTCCCAGCGAGGGGCGTCCGGTAGGGATCCCAGCGCAGACTGGGTCGGAGGAAGGTCTGGCGGATGTCCTGAGTTCCCGATCCGATGTCGCCGCCCACGCAGTTGGGGTTGTGGGCCTCTTGATCTTTGGCGGTGCGGTGGACCCGGGCCAGAACCAGGTCGCGGAAGCCCGGCGCGAAGCGCTCGATCTGAGACTCGATCTGGGGCGTCATGTCGACATCGGAGCCGGCAGGGACATGGCAGTAGGCCCAGAGGGTGTGGCCACGCTCTGGGGCCCGGGTGGGATCTGCTGTGGTCGCCTGCACCGTCAACACGTAGGGGAATACCGGATGACGGCCGGCGGCGACGTCAGCCTCGGCTCGAGCCACCTCCTCGAAGGTGCCCCCGAGATGCACCGTGCCCGCCTTACGGCAACCGGGCTGGGACCAAGGCACAGGCCCGGACAGGGCGTAGTCCACCTTGCAGACGCCGGAGCCATAGCGGAACGCCTCCAGGGAGCGCCGGTAGTGGCCCGAAACCCGATCTCCGGCGAGGTCGAGGAACTGGCGTGGGGTGACGTCGAGAATCACTGCCTTGGCAGCTGGAAGCTCATCCAGGGAGCTGATCCACCAGTCCGTCTGCAGCTGTCCACCGTTGGCCTCCAAGGCGGCCACCAGAGCTTCGGTCAGCTTGGCGCTCCCTCCCTCCACGAAGGGCCAGCCCACTGAGTGGGCCAGCAGAGTCAGCAGCAACCCGACCCCAGCTGTCGGCGGCGAGGTCAGCGGGCGCATGGCGTGGGCCGAAACCCCAGCGAACAGGCCGCGCGCCTCCGGCGACCTAAAACGACGGGCGATGGCGCTCGCCGAGCGGATCCCCTGGAGCCCGTAGCTGGCCATGGCAAACGGGTTCCTGGGAGGGCGGCGTTCGGCCGAGAAGACCCAATCTGCAATCTGGTCGGCGTGTCGGACCAAAGGCCCCATCAGGTGCCGGTAAGCTCGGCGATCAACTCCCAATCCGGCCGCCGTGTCCTTCAGCGAGCGATGAACCAGTGCTGCCCGATCACCATCCAGGGGATGGGCGAAGACCACCTCTGGGTGGACGATCCGAACCCCTCGCGAAGCGAGATCAAATCGCTTGAAGAAGGAGGAAGCCAGGGCGAGGGGGTGAGCCGTCGAGCACAGGTCGTGCTGGTACCCGGGGAGGGTCAGCTCCGCGGTCCTACATCCCCCTCCTGGAGTCCCCGCGCCTTCAATAACCAGGACCTTTAGTCCGGCTGCCGCCATTGTGACGGCAGCCGCCAACCCGTTGGGACCGCTCCCCACCACGATGGCGTCGGTCCCCTCACTCATGTGACGTTATGTTCCCTCCTCCGCTGCTCCTGTGACTACCTCCGAGGGGATGGGAGACCGTCTGGAACACACTGCAAATCATGGATTTGAGCCAGGTGTTCCCTGGAGCACGCCCGGGGGCTGGGTGACCCCGGGCCAGCTGTGGCCGCTCTCAACAACCTCTCCCGCCTGCTCGCCGAGCAGGGAAGGACGGAGGAGGCCCGAACGGCGTCGGAGCGAGCCCTTGAGCTGGGCCAGGAACAGGGTGACCGGCATCGGGTCGCCGCCCTGTACACAACCTGGCCGACATCCTTCTGGCGAGCGGACACCACGATTCAGCTCTGGAACATCTCAAGGAGTCGGCCCGACTCTTCGCTGGTGTGGACTCCACGGGGCCGATTCGACCGGAGATCCGGGCGCTCGTCGAGTGGTGATCGCTTGAGGGTCGGGCGAGACTACAGCTGAGTCAGTCGGAAGTCTTCGGATCCAGCTTGATGCTGGTCGAGTTGATGCACCAACGCTGGCCGGTGGGGCCGGGCCCATCGTCGAAGACGTGGCCCAGGTGCCCGCCGCAGCGGCTGCACATGACCTCGGTCCGGACCCGTCTCAGGCTGCGATCTTCGTCAGTTTCGACATGACTGAGATCAACCGGAGCGGTGAAGCTGGGCCAGCCAGAACCAGAATCAAACTGAGTGTCCGAAAGGAAGAGCTCATAGCCACAGGCGGCACAGCGGAAGAGACCATGGGCACCCGGATGGGTGTACTGACCCTGGAAGGCGGGGTCGGTTCCCTTCTCGCGGAGCACCTGGTATTCGTCGGGGGATAGACGTGTGCGCCATTCCGCATCGCTGACGGCGGCGGCGTCTTCCACGGTGTCACTCATTGCAATCCTCCAACCATTCCAACCACCACTAGGATCATACCCTGACGGCCAATCTGCCACCCCTCGGCGGGGGCGGGCGCGGCTTCAAAGCCTCCCCGAGTTCACCAGATATCGCAGGAATAGATGGGATTTGTGGTGATGCGCACTGAGCAAGCTGAGCCATTCTCGCTGCTCCTCGCCGAGCAGGTCGACGCCCTCGACGAAGCCTGCTCTGGCGTCTTCCGCGGTGCGACCTGCGAGGAGGGGTGACACGGTGAGAAACATCTGCTGTACCTGATGCGCCTGCAGGAGTTGGCCCAACAACGTTGGACCGCCCTCAGTCAGGATTCTCTTATGGCCGGAGCGGCGAACCGCCGCGACGATTTGGTTGGCGTCCAGGGTCGCCCCCTCTCCCACCGCCTGGACTTGGTGGCCGGTCGCGGTGCCCAGGTGGCGTTCACCTTCCTTGGAGGTGAGAATCAGCGCGGGTCGACTCAGTCCAGGGTGGTCCAGGTCCACTTTGCCCGATCCGCTAACCACGACTAGGGTGGGGAACTGCGGCAGACCAAGTTGCTGGCGCAGCATCCGGAAGGCCTGGGCCGCGGCTGGAAAGACGTGGTCGGCGCTCCAGACGTGTCCCGGACTGGCACGCAGGGTGCCGGAACCAATCACGACGGCCCCTGCCCAGGCGCGTAGCAGGCCCATGACGAAGCGATCGGCCTGGCTTCGTCCGCTCAGAGTCGAGCCGGATGACTGCCCAACTACTGCCACCCCGTCCAGGGAGGCAACGAAGTTGGCGTAGAGGACCGACGCAGGCAGGCTGAAAGGCCCTCCGTAGAGCCTGACCAACTCAGCGGCTGTTGGGGAGTCACTCTGAGGAGGGGCCGGCAGTAGTACCTGGAGCGGGCTCAAGGACCCCGGCGGCCGGCTGGCTGACACTTGTCTCCTCACTCATAAGGATGGCGGCTCCCCGCTCCGGTCGACGCTGAAGGCCAGCTCTCAGACCCATTCCCGGGAGCAGACCCAGCGCATTGTGGCTCTCTCTGTCAACCGCAGGCGTGGGCGAGGTCGCCGCCAAGGCGCCTATACTGGCGCCGTCGCGATGCGAAAGGGGCCAACCCGTTCTCTCCACGTCCCAGCCCTGGCCCTCGGGATCGCCGCCTTGGGTGGTGGTCTCGTTTCCGGGACTGTCCTTGCGTCGGCGCACGCTCAGCCGCCGGTCGTCCAGCATCTCAAGGCGCCCAAGCAGTACGTGGTCGCGATCATGCCCGGTCACGGGGGCTATGACCCAGGCGCAATTTCTCCGTTCAACGGACTGAAGGAGAAGAACGTGACCCTCTCTATGGGTCTCGACCTCCGCCAGGATCTCGAGGCCGACGGGGTCAAGGTGATCATGACCAGGACCACCGACACCGCCGTGACCATTGCTCGGGCCGAACAGGTAGCCCAGGACAGCCATGCCGCTGTCCTCATCAGTCTCTGGGTCAACGATTGGACGGACGACACCCTGGAGGGTGCGACCGTCTTCATGCCTCACCAGAAGGACTCGCCTCTGGCCACGAACCTGAGCAGCTCACTAGCGTCCGCGATCGCCCCGGCGGGGATGGGTGATCGGGGAACCCAGCTGCTTCCCCAACTCTGGGTTCATGCCCCCATGGCGGCCGTCACCATCGAGACCGGCTTCATGAGCAACCAACAGGATTCACAGTTACTGGCTGAAGCCAGCTTCCGGGCAACCGCGGCCATGGGGATAGCCAAGGGCATGCTCGCCTACGCTCCCCAGATTCCCAAGATCGACCTCAAGCTGGTCGCCTACCGGCGCGCCGAAGCCAAGGTGCTGGCCGCCAAGAAGGCGGCGGCCGCGGCCGCCGCCTCCCAGCGTCAGCTGGTCAGCCTGGCACCCCTTCTCCTCTTGCTCGATGGATTCCTCGTTGTAGGTCTCTTCAAAGATCTCCTCTGGCGCGCTCTGCGGGATCGAGCTCCGGTCGCTACCGGGATCCTTCTGGCGACTGCTTCGCAGATGGCTCGGGCTGGGGGGGCCCTCCTCGATGGGGCCTGGCGCGGCTTCACCCGTCTCAGTCCTAGGCCCTCGCGGACCAACCGGCCGGAGCGTCCCAGCGCCCGGCGAGCGGCCGCCGAGCGCCACAAGCGACCGCCACGCCAGTGGCGCGGCCGAGCCGCGGCGATGCACCCGCGCCGGGTGACCGAGATGGTGCAGCCGGGAGACCGCGGCAGAAGCTCGATCTACGACGACTTCTCCTTCTGACGACGGGCGTCGGCCACAGCCGAACTCCTTCCCCGGTCTAAGCTTGCTGGGGAGCCTACCGCTCCGATTCCTCAAGAGGGAGCGCCCCCCAGACCCAGAGCGGGATGGGACCCGGGAGTACGGGGTCGGGCCTACCTAGGAGACAGCCAGTGGACGAGGCGGTGATCGTTGACGGAGTCCGGACGCCGATCGGACGTTACGGCGGTGTTTTGGCGTCCGAGCGGCCCGACGATCTGGCCGCCCTGGTTCTGCGAGCCCTGGTTGATCGCGTGGGTTTGGATCCCAAGGAACTTGAGGATGTCTACTTGGGCTGCGCCAACCAAGCCGGCGAGGACAACCGCGACGTAGCTCGTATGGCAGTTCTCCTGGCCGGCTTCCCTGTGGAGGTGGGTGGCTGCACCGTCAACCGCCTCTGCGGCAGTGGCCTGCAGGCGGTCGCCGATGCTGCCAGGGCGATCGGACACGGTGATGGCGCAGCGCTCATCGCGGGCGGGGTGGAGTCGATGAGCCGGGCTCCCTGGGTGACCGCCAAGCCCGACCGTGGCTTCGCCCGGGGAGAGCGAGTGCTCCACGACACAGCACTTGGCTGGCGCTTCATCAATCCCCGCATGGAGGCTCTCTACGGCACTGACTCGATGGGCCAGACCGCCGAGAACGTGGCCCAGATGTTCTCCATCGACCGCGCGGCTCAGGACCAGTTCGCCCTGACTAGTCATCGCCGCGCGCTGGCCGCCCAGGAGAAGCAACTCTTTGCGGATGAACTGATCCCAGTGGAGACAACCAAGGGCACCGTCGCAACTGACGAGTGTCCCCGCGCCGACACCTCGATCGAGCGACTGTCCCAGCTGCGGCCAGCCTTTGCCGCCAACGGCACCGTCACGGCCGGAAACTCCAGCCCGCTGAACGACGGTGCGGCCGCACTCCTCCTCACCTCGCGGGACTTCGCCGCCAGCCATGATCTGCGGCCCATGGCCGCGATCCGCAGCATGGCCGTCGCTGGCGTGCCTCCCCGGATCATGGGCATCGGTCCTGTCTCCGCCACCAGGAAGGCCCTCGAGCGAGCACAGCTCAGCCTCGCCGACATCAACCTGATCGAGCTCAACGAGGCCTTCGCCGCCCAGTCAATAGCCGTTCTCCAGGAACTTGGCCTCTCCGCGGACGACGAGCGAGTCAACCCCAAGGGCGGGGCCATCGCTCTGGGGCACCCGCTCGGGTGCTCGGGCTGTAGGATCCTGGTCACTCTCATCCACGAGCTGCGGCAGCGGGGGCTCCGGTACGGTTTGGCGACCATGTGCATCGGGGTGGGACAGGGGATCGCGATGGTGGTCGAGAACCTCGGCTGAGCGGTCCTTGGTCGTGGCGACCAGATTTCATTGTTATCGAGCTAAGGAGAGGAAGGGAATGACCAAGGTCGACGAGATCGCGCATGACTACCTGCGGCGAAACTCCGACCTCGATCCCACTTCCGCCTCGGCCCGGGGGTTTCTAGGTCACGACGCCGAACTGACTGACTATTCGCCCCAAGGGGCCGGGGCCCGCGGAGAACTGGCCCGCAGCACTCTGCGCCAGGTTGAGGCGTTGACCCCGGAAACGGATGCCGATCGGCTGGCGGCGGCGGTCATGCGCGATCGGCTCCAGGTCGAGGTCGATGTCTATGACTCCGGGGACTGGAAGCGCGAGCTGAGCGTCTTCGGGCCTATGGTCACGGCCAGCCGGGTCTTCGACCTGATGGCGCGTGATCAGGATCACGACTGGGAGCTGATCGCCCTGCGGATGGACAAGGTGTCACGCTGTATGGCGGGAATCCAGGAGACCCTGGAGCTGGGTGCTGGCCAGAACCTGGTCGCAGACCGGCACCAGGCGGTTATCTCCGCCAGTCGGGCCCGTCGTTGGGCGGGCAGCGACACCGAGGTGGGCTTCTTCCGAGGATTGGCCGCTCAGTACCAGGGCCAGAGCGAGCAGCTTCGTTCCCGGCTCCGAGGCGCGGCCGAGATCGCCGACCGTGCCTATTTGAACTTCTCCGACTTCCTGGAGGAGAGCTACATCGAGCGGACCCCGGAACAGGATGGTTGCGGCCCCGAGCTCTACCAGCTCCACTGTCGCCTCTACAACGGCATCGAGATCGACACCCTGCAGACATATCAGTGGGGTTGGGAGGAGCTGGGCCGGATCCAGAAAGAGATGGCTCAGACTGCCGAGAGGATCCTGCCCGGCGCCAGCATGGTACAGGTGACCCGGATTCTCGACGAGGACCCGGCTCGTGCCATCGAGGGCGAGGCGAACTTCCGCGCCTGGAACCAGGCGTTCCTCGACGAGACCATGGCTGCCCTAAACCATCTCCACTTCGACATCCCCGAGCCGGTCCAGCGCGTCGAGGCGATGCTGGCGCCTCCCGGAGGCAGCCCGGCGATGTACTACACCCCCCCTGCCGAGGACTTCAGCCGCCCCGGGCGCACCTGGTATCCAACTTTGGGTCGGACCCACTTTCCCCTGTGGACCGAGGTGGCCACCGCCTATCACGAGGGCGTTCCCGGTCATCACCTTCAGCTGGGTCATGTGGTCTGGCTGGGCGGGCGGGTGAACCCGTTCCAGGGAATACTCGGACTGATCTCTGGGCATGCCGAGGGGTGGGCTCTCTACGCCGAGCGCCTGATGGGTGAGCTCGGTTATCTCGAGAATCCCGATTACTACCTGGGCATGCTGGCCAACCAGGCATTCCGGGCGGCCCGGGTGGTGGTTGACATCGGTCTCCACCTGCATCTCCAGATCCCCGACGACCAGGACTTTCACCCTGGTGCCATCTGGACCCGAGAACTGGCGACCGAGTTCATGGTTCTCGCCTCGGGTCGCTCCCCGGAGTTCTGCAGCGGCGAGGTGGACCGCTACCTGGGCATCCCCGCCCAGGCCATCTCCTACAAGCTGGGTGAGCGGGTCTGGCTGGAAGTCCGGGAGGAGGCTCGACGCTCCTGGGGACCCAGCTTCAACCTCAAGGACTTTCACCGCCAGGCGCTGGATCTGGGCAGTGTCAGCCTGCAGCAGTTGCGCGAAGAGATGCTGGCACCGCGACCCTCGGCCGTACCCGCCGACTGACGGGCGGCTCCGGGGATTTGTTGCAGACTGGGTCGGCCATGGACGCTCCCCGGATCGAGAACCTGATCCTTGCCAACCACGTCGAGGCGGTCAACGGGCTGCTCTACATCTCCGGCGGAGGCTGGACCGACCACTGGCGGCCAGCAGCGGTCACTCCCGGGCAGCCGGTGGTCAGCCACCTCGGCGTCGGGGTGACCGTGCTGGTGCCCTGGGTCGCCAGCGGCCAGCCCTACCCGCTCACGGTCAGGGTCGAGGACTCGGTGGGCAACCAGATCGCCGGAATCACCACCCAGCTCAGCTCGACCAGGCCGCCCGGCCTGCCCACAGGCGCCGATCTGCGCACCGTTCTGGCCCTGGCACTGAATGTGGTGTTCCCCACGAGTGGCGAGTACCGAGTGGTGGCCGCCCTGGCGGATCAGCCCACCCGAGCGGTCGACTTTCGGGTCCACGACGTCGTCCCCTCAGCGCCTTCCCAGCCGCCCGTCAATTAGGTCGCTCCGAGCAACGCCGACGCTAGACTTGGCGATCGTGTCCGCCGCCACCACTGAGGGTGCAGCTCCCTTCCACGATTTCCTGACCTGGTACCAGGTGGTCGGCGACCTGGAGTCCTCGACAGAGGGAGGGCCCGCCCCCCTAATTCTCTTGCACGGGGGCCCGGGCGCCACTCACGATTACCTCAGTCCGCTGAGTGCCCTGGCCAGCGACGGCCGCGCCGTCGTCTTCTACGACCAGCTTGGCAACGGCAGGTCCACCCACCTGCCCTCCCGGGGCTCGGAATTCTGGACGGTCCCACTCTTTGTTGAGGAGCTGGCCAACCTCCTGCGCCATCTAGGGATCAGCAACCGCTACCACGTCCTGGGCCAGTCCTGGGGTGGCTTTCTGGGCCAGGAACACGCGCTGACCAAGGCCCCCGGATTGCTCTCCCTGGTGCTCTCGAATACGGCCGCATCCTACCCCGCCTTCGCTGTAGAGGCCGAGCGTCTGCGCTCGGAACTGCCCGCTGATGTGCAGGCCACCCTGACCCGTCACGAGACGGCCGGGACGACCGATGACCCCGAGTACGCCTCCGCCTGCGAGGTTTTCTATCATCGCCATCTCTGCAGGCTCGACCCCTGGCCGCAAGGGGTGAGCGACGGGTTGGCTCAGATTGATGCTGACCCAACCGTGTACCACACCATGAACGGCCCCTCAGAATTCCACGTCACTGGCTCGGCCCGAGAGTGGTCAGCCGAGGCGCGACTAGCTGAGATCGCGGTCCCGACCCTGGTCCTCTCAGGACGCTTCGACGAGGCAACCCCTGCTCTCCAGGAGACCCTCCTGCAGGGGATCACGGGTAGCCGGCAGGTCATCTTCGAACGCTCCTCCCATATGCCCTTCTGGGAGGAGCCGGACGCCTACCTGCTTGTCGTCGCGGAGTGGTTGCTAAGCCACGACTGAGCCTCTATCGGTCGGCGACTAGCCGCCGCCAGGTTCCCGGGAGGAACCGCAAGGTTCCCCCCGGGACGGAGGTCGGGCCGATCAGCGCCGCGACCCGCGTTCGGGTCAGACCTCCTGACTGGCGTAGCCCAGCTCGGTGGCGAGGACGGGCTCGCTGCTGGTGGTCACCTCGCCGGTGACCTCGATGCGAGCCTCGCCCACCGGTCCCGCGTGGGGGCGGCCGAAGAGCGCGAATATCGACCCGGCCACCACGAAGCTGACCAGGTAGGAGACATCGCCCAGCTGGGGATACGCGGAAGGGATGGGGCCGACGAACCAGCTTTGGTTCATGAAGGGAACAGATACGCCGAGCCCGATCAACCAGGCGATGGTACCGACCCGGACCGTCGAGGTCTGGTCGTAGAGAGCGCGGAGCTCATACGAGCCGCGGTGCTTGAAGAACCAGTCGACCAGCACCACCGCCACCCAGGGCCCGATCCAGTAGGAGAGGAGAAGCAGGAAGTTGCTGTACTGGCTGGCCGCCTGGGTGGCATTGCTGCCGCCGGTGGCGAGCAATCCGCCCAGAACTCCCACCACGACGGCCGCCTGCCAACGGCGGAACCTGAAACGCACCGCCGCAGCCACCACCAATCCCACCAGGACGGCAGCTCCCACCACCTCCGGGACGGCGATCAGCGACTCTTTGTCGGTGGCCAGGGTGGAGTTGGCGACCACCAGCATGATCGCGGTAACCGCTCCGAAGATTACCCCGGCGATGCCGGCTCGCAGCCAGGGTGATCGCTCGACTTTGACCACCAGGGCCGACATCGAGCCGCTGTAGATGTTGAGCGCGTTAGCACAGGCGGTTCCCACGGCGATCGCCAGGAGGGCGACCTTGGCCAGGGGACCGGGCATGAGGAAGGCGATCGCGTTGGCGGGGTTGGCGGCCGTAGCGGCAGGCATGGCGACCGACACGGTCAAAGCCCCCATCCACTCCAGGATGAGGCAGGGGATGAACATGCCCAGGGCGGTCCACCAGACGATGCTGCTGGGCTTGGTCTTGCTGGGCAGATAGCGGGAGTAATCCGAAGCAAATGGCATCCACCCCATGGCGTAGGAAAGCGCCAGGCCGATGGTGATGATGAAGCCACCGGTTGGGCCGCCGAAGGGCACCGGGGCCTTGGGATTGAAGGCGAGACCGTAGTTGCCCGCCTTGAAGGTGAAGAACGCGAGGATCACGAAGACAATGATCAGAGCCACACTCATCCACCTCTCAAAGGCGTGGATCATGTTGTGGCCGTAGACGGCGAGGGCCACTTGGCCCACCACCATGATCGCCAGGGACAGGAAATAGTTGAGGTGGGCCAGTTCGGCCAGAGCGAAGGTGCCGTACACCGTGTTGACTGCGAACCAACCGATACCGGCCAGGTAATTCAGCCCTGCCGGACCGAAGTTGCCCAACAGACCGAACGGCGCCCGCGACTGGATCATCTGGGGTACTCCGAGCCGGGGACCGAAGGTGCTCAGCAGACCCAGGAGCAGGGCTCCCAGTACGTTGCCAATGGCGAGCGCCACGAACGCTCCCAGCATGCTCACGCCGAAAGTTCCCACTGCTAGGTTGCCGATCACCCAGGTGGCCAGGACCAGGTTGGCAGCCATCCAGAGGGTGAACATCTGGAATGGTCGGCCATGGCGCTGGGCCTGGGTTATGTGTTCAAGTCCATGGGGCTCGATCTCAAGGACCTCGTCCTTGTACAGGTGTCCGGCGCCGACAGCGCTCTCAGCCATGTCTCCTCCTCCCCGAATCCAAGTCCCAACAAATGCCCACTGCCCTGGCGGCCTTAGGACCGTCGATGGCAGAGATTCTGACCTACATGTAGTAGGCTGTCAAGGCCTTAAACACAATATCTTGGGCCAGGATCTAAACCGATCTCCGGGGAGGATGGCGCTGAGTTGGAGGAGCTGGACGGCCGCTCGCGACACCGTCTGGCTCAATTCCCCTCCGACCGACCTACGGTTGTGAGCACCATCGGTTGGCGGCAAGCGGATAATGATCAAAGAGCGCCTACGTAGAGGGTCGGACATGGACTTAGGCTCAAGCAACGACGATCAATCGGCGGAGGTCGAGCGACTTCGGCTGGAGTGGCTGGAGCTTGTAGGAACGTCGAAAGTGGTGCAGAGAGCGAGTCATTCAGAGGTAGCCGCGTGGACCGCCTGGACTCGCTGGCAGGCGGCGAAATCCGCGCACGAGAGTCGAGTCCAACGAAGTGTGTAGAGGCTAGCGGGCGGAACTAGCTCGCCATCGACAGCGTCGCTGCACTCCGCCTCCACGGCTCCAGCCTCGCTATTTGCGCCAACCTATGGACCTAACCGTAGCAACCATGTGCGCCCGTGCCCGGCACACTGCGAAGGGCGCACTACATCAGGGAGGAACCCGGTATGGCAACACCCTTCTTTGGCTACCACCTGCCCAACTACAGTTTCCCTGGAGTCGCATCCGACCATCTCTTTGATCACGTGGCCAACTTGGCCGGAGCGGCCGAGCGCGCCGGCTTCGACATGGTCACGGTCATGGACCACTTCTACCAAATTAGCGGCGTCGGTGCGGAAACAGAGCCCATGCTGGAGTCATATACCACTCTCGCCGCACTGTCCCAGCGGACAACCAATGTCCGTCTCAGCGCCATGGTAACCGGTGTTACCTACCGCAACCCAGCGCTATTGGCGAAGATGGTCACGACCCTGGACATACTTTCCAAAGGCCGAGCCATCCTCGGTATCGGTGCCGCTTGGAACGGTCATGAACATACTGGATACGGATTCGACTTTCCGCCCATCGGCCGGCGGATGGATCGCCTCGACGAGGCAGCCCAGATTGTCAAGCTCATGTTCACCGAGGAGCGCCCAAGCTTCCACGGTAAGTTCTTTCACATAGACCGGGCCCTCAACGTACCGCGTCCGATCCAGCCGGGCGGTCCCAAGCTGCTCATTGGAGGGGCAGGCGAGCAGCGCACGCTGCGTATCGTCGCCAAGTATGCGGACATTTCCAACTGGTTCCCTGGGGTAGAGGAAACCAAGCGCAAGATTGGCATCCTCGAGAAGTACTGTGACCAAGAGGGGCGTGATCCCGCCACCATCCTCAAGACGGTGACGCAGCCCTGCGTCTTGGCTCTGGACGCCAGCCATGCGCGGCAATTGAAGGAGCAGATTCCGGCCGAACGCTTGGCTGTGTGGGGTGACCCGGTTCTTCTAGAGCAGGCCGCTGAAGCGCTGCAGCCTTACCTCGATGCCGGTATCGGCGGTTTCACCTTCGGCAATCCCAACCTCAGCTCCCCGGAGTTGCTTGCAGCAGCAGGGGAACTCAAGACGCGTCTCAGCACCTAAGAAAAGGAGTTGATCGACTCTGGGCTGATTGTGAGGCAGTTATCAGGGAGGACTCAGTCGCTCACGGTTCACTGTGTCAGCGGCCAACGCGCCCGACCGAGAACCGCCGGGGGTATGCCGCCATCGAGGACACTGCAATGAATCCTGTTGTTAGGCGAATACTCCTGGTCGGCGCCACGGTGGCCGGTCTTTCCGGGCTTGGCTTTGTGGTCGCCACCCTGACCGCAGATGCGGCCAGCTCACCCAGCGGCTCAACGGCAGCCCAGCAGACGGCTGCCGCGACGCCGACCACCACTCCGAGCCCTGGAAACGCTAGCCCGGGAGGCAATACCCGGAACTGTCCCAACACGTCCGGAAGTGGAAGTTCCAGCTCGGGTAGCTCCGCCTCCTAGTCTCCGGAGCGGCTGCCTACGGTCCGGTGCTGGGACCGGCCGGTGTGGTGGGCGCTCCCCCGGCGTCTAAGGAAGCTTCCAGTTGCAGAGTGCGACGGAACGCCGCCCAGACAGCATCGCTGAGCACGGTCCGGAAGCGACCGCGCTCGAGAGCCGCCAGCGCCTCTGCGGAGGTGCCCCCTGGCGAGGTGACCATGTCTCGCAGCTGGGCCGGGTGCTCGCCACTCTGGATGGCGAAGGCGATTGAGCCGCGCAGGGTCTCCAACACCAAGCGCCGAGCTATATGGCGCGGAAATCCGAGATGGACAGCGGCCTCCAGCAGCGACTCCGAGAAAAGGAATGCGTAGGTCGGCCCGGTACCGCTGACGGCGGTTGCCATGGCGACCTGCCGCTCGTCTTCAACCTCGATCTCGGTTCCCAGTGCGGAAAGAAGAGTTCGCACTTGAGCTTTGGCCGACTCGGTTACTTCCGGAGTGGCGAACCACACGGTGACCCCCTCGCCAATCTGGGCGGGTGTGTTGGGCATGGCCCGGACGATTGCCCGATGTCCCAGGCCCGCAGCCAGAGCGCTGGTGCTGGCTCCGCCGACGATGCTGATCACCAGAGTCTGGCTGCGCACTGCTCCCCCAAGCTGCACGAGAACCCGAGGCAAGACCTGGGGCTTGACCGCCACCAGAACAATGTCAGCGCCTCGGCCTACCTGAGCGTTGTCGGCCACAACTGAGACGCCGAATCGAGCTTCCAGCTCTCGGGCGCGCTCTGACCGAGGGTGACTGCAGACGATCTGGGCGCTGCTGACCAGCCCCTGGCGCAGGAGACCGGCGATCATGGCCTCGGCCATGGCCCCGGTGCCAATGACACCGATCGTGGTGCTGCTGAGGTCAGACCCCGGTGGCGATGGAGCGACTTCGGGCTGGTTCAAAGTAGGGCTAGGTTGCCATATCGAGCCTTGGGGCCGCCTGAGCTGGAGTGCCGAAGCACTGAACTGACACAATCGGAAGGCTCCGTCATGAGGGGACCACGTCCCCAACACCAACCAAGGTCTGCCTGGAGGTACCACCATGCGCGATGACATCAGGGCGGAGACGGTCCACGTCACCGGCCACGGCGGCGATGAGATCGAGGCCTATCAAGCGGTGCCTCTGGACCCGGAGAAGACTGGCGGGGTGGTGGTCATCCATCACATGCCGGGATACGACAGCTGGAGCAAGGAGGTCACCAGGACTCTGGCCGCTCACGGATACCTGGCGATCTGTCCGAACCTGTACTCGAGGGATGCGCCGGGAGCCAGTCCTGACGATGCGGCGGCGGCGGTTCGAGCCAAGGGTGGAGTACCCGACGAGCGACTGGTCGGCGATGTGGAGGGAGCCGCCAACTATCTCCGGTCTCTGCCCACCAGCAACGGCAAGGTCGGGGTGATCGGTTACTGCTCCGGAGGGAGGCAGTCATTTCTAGCCGCCTGCAGCCTGCCCCTCGATGCCGCAGTCGTCTGCTACGGAGCCTTCATCGTGGGCGAACCGCCTGCGGGCATGCCCCTCAAGGTGACCCCGTTGGGCCATCTGGCTCCGCAGCTCTCCTGCCCGCTGCTGGGGCTCTTCGGGGCAGACGACCAGCACCCTTCCCCGGCCGAAGTGGCCGAGCTGGAAGGAATCCTCAGCAACCAGGGTGCCGACTTCGAGTTCCACAGCTATCCCGGCGCCGGGCACTCCTTCTTTGCCGTTGATCGCCCCAGCTACCGTCCCGAGGCCGCCCAGGAGGGCTGGGAGGAGATCTGGGAGTTCTTCAGCCGCAATCTCGCCCCGGGAGCCAACTGAGATGTGCACCTATGAGACCGAGACACTCAACCTCCGAGGCAGTGGCAAGGGCGCTCAGGGATGGTTCTCGGTGACCGATGCCAGTGTCTATTTCGACCACCCCGTCCACGCGCCCGCTGACCACACCCTCAACCTGGACTTCCTCAACCCGGCCCTGGGGCCCGGAGCCCGAGTCGCGCTCGAACTGGACGCGGATTCCGCGCTGGCCCTCGCCGAGGCGATCAGGTCGGTGGTGGCCGCGGGCCGCAGGTCGCCTCAGGTCGCGCCGGCTACCTAGCCGGGGCGCATTAGGGCGAGCGCCGGGCGAGCGAGGGCAGGGCCTCTGGGCGGCTTCGGGATCCCCCATCGACGACGCTGACAGTGGCAGGGTCAGGGACCGTTCCTTGCCGTCGCGAAGCGGCATCGAGGCCGGGTCGTTGAGGATGACATCGGGGTGGCTCTGCACCACTTGCTCCGCCTCGGTGCGGAAGGTGTTGGCGGTGAGGTCCAAGGTCACGTTGGCCGAGAGCTTGAGGCCCGCCTTCTTGATGGCCGTGATGGCGGGTTGGACAAAGGTCTGCGAGCCGATGTCGTTGCCGAAGGCCAGAGCGATCTTCTTGTAGTGCTTGTCGTACTTGGCGATCGCGACCATGGCATACGACTCAGCCAGATCAGGAGGCACCAGCCGGAAGAAGTAGGGGTAGTGGACGTGGTCGAATTCCGACTGCCCGGTCATGCAGAACATGACCATCTGCTTGGAATTAATGATCGGGACGACGGAAGCAGCCTCGTCCGAGGTGCAGCCGATCACCATGGCCAGGTTGGGTTCGGTGGCAAACATCTGGTTTGCCGCCGGCACCGCGTCGGCCGGATCTCCTCTGGTATCGAAGGTGGCGCAGCTCAGCTGGTGTCCCAGTACTCCGCCGTCCGCATTAATGGCCTTGGTCGCCGCCAGACAGGAGGCGTCGTAATAGCCTCCCAGGGCCGCGTCGGGGCCGGTGAAGGGGGCCAGGTCGGCGATCACCAAGGTGCTGCTCGCCGAGACCGGAGCCAATGCGATCGCTCCGCTGGTGGCCGCGGCCGCCACCCCCAGGGCCAGCGCTACTACCCCTGCTGAGAGCCGACGACCGTTGGTCACCCGATGGTGACCGTTCTCCTGCAGGCTCTCGGCTAGCCTGGACGACTGGTCGTAGCTGAGTGACGTCTGAACCAACGCATGGAAGCCCTCCCCGAATCCGGAGTTGACGTTGCTACAGGTTGCGCCCCGGCGGCGTGGCCGGAACCCACGTGTTCCGTACCGCCTTGGTGTCCTCCGCGACCACCCGGTTGCGGATGGTCCCCACCCCGTCGACAGTGATCTCGACGACGTCACCGGGCACCAGCCAGAGCGGCGGCTCGTGGCCCATGCCAACTCCGCCCGGGGTGCCGGTGGCGATTACATCTCCGGGCTGAAGGGTGGTGAAGGTGGAGAGGAACTCGATGGCCCGGGGGATGCTCACCAGCATCTGTGAGGTGCGCGCGGCTTGCCGCACCTCGCTGTTGACCGTGGTCGTCAGCTGGACATCGGACACGTCGATCTCGTCCACCGTGACCAGCTCCGGTCCCAGGGGCATGGTGCCGTCGAAGTTTTTGCCCGGGGTCCACTGGGTGCCGGCCCGCTGCCAGTCCCTGGCCGAGGCGTCGTTGCAGACCACGTATCCGGCGATCGCCTCCAGGGCCAGGTCGGCCGGGATGTAGCGACCTCCGCGGCCGATCACCACCCCAAGCTCTCCTTCGTAGTCGAAGCGCTCGGTGAGGGCGGGTCGGACCAGGTCAGCGTAGGGCCCGGTCACGCTGGGAGCGCCTCGGACGAAGCACTCGGGCCACTTGGGGATCTCTCGACCCGTCTCCAATGCGTGCTCGCTGTAGTTGACGCCAAGACAGAGGATGCGATTGGGTACCGGCACCGTCGCCGCGAACTCCGCCTCCTCGACGGGCCGGCCCTCACGTGCCTCCAGAGCCCGCAGTTGGTCCCAGCTCTGGGGACCGGCGCGCAGGACGACGTTGAGGTCCGCCAGTTCGTGGTTGCCGCTCTCGGCGGCCGCGTCGACGTAACCCGACCGACCACGGACGTGGAGCCGAGGGCCGGAGCCAGTGTGGATCGTCGCCAACCGCATATCGGTCAACCCCCAATGCCCGGACCGTGCTCGCCCGGATCGCCTAGCCGCCTGCCGTGGCGGCAGGCAAGCGCCGCCAGGAGGACCGGCTGCGAAACAGGCCTGAGGCGCTGTTGGCGGGCGCGGCCCGGCAGCATGGATCCGGACCCTACAGCACCCGGGCGGGGCCGTCAAGGAGTTTCTCATTCGTTTGCAAGATTGGAAGCAGACGAGGTGTGGCGGCCTGGCCGGCGGCCGTACTCCCGGCGAGCGCCGCCGGCACGGCCGCGACGCTACGCTGGGCCGGGTCACTTGGGGACCGTTCCGGTGCCGAGTCGGCTCGCAGCTACGGGCAGGCGGGACAAAATCGAGGAGAGAAGACGATGGAGATCCGCAAGCGCTCGGTGCCCGCCCTAGACGGTCGCCGGCTGGACGTCATCGACTGCGGCAAGGTTGGCGATCCCGCAGTCGTGGTCCACCACGGTACGCCGGGCGCCAAGCAGCTGTTCGGTGGCTGGCTGGCCGACGCCGACGAGAAGGGAATCCGACTTATCGGCTACTCGCGGCCGGGGTATGGGGCGTCGACGCGAGCACCGGGCCGCGCCGTCGGCGATGCCGCGGTCGACGTGGCAGCCATTGCCGACCAGTTGGAGATCTCTCGGTTGGCGACCTGGGGGTACTCGGGCGGGGGACCGCACGCGCTGAGTTGCGCCGGACTCCTAGGCGACCGCGTGGTGGCAACTGCGGCCATCGCCTGCCCGGCACCCTACGGCGCCGAGGGACTCGACTTCCTGGCCGGGATGGGCCAGGCCAATATCGAGGAGTTCGAGGCGGTCCTCCAGGGCGAGGCCAGCATCCGTCCTCTCCATGAGGCTGCCGCCCAGGCGATGCCCACATCGGTCGAGGGGATGATCGGAGAGATGAAGTCGATCCTGTCGGCCCCCGACCAAGCAGCGATCCGCGAGCATCTGGGCAGCTGGTTCGTCTCCATCCTGACCGAGGCTGTCTCGGAAGGCGCTGACGGCTGGATTGACGATGACCTGGCCTTCGTCAGTCCCTGGGGCTTCGAGCTGGCTGAAGTGTCGGTGCCACTGCAGCTCTGGCAGGGCCAGCACGATCTCATGGTCCCTTCCCTTCACGGCCACTGGCTGGCCGCCAAGTTGCCCGAGGCGGACTGGCACTATCTTCCCGACGCCGGCCACCTGACTCTTCTGGTAGACCAGGTTCCGCTCATCCATGCCTGGCTGCTGGAGCACTTCTGAGGAGAGGTGGCGGCCAAGCCGATGTCGCCGGCTCGCAGCTGGGGGTGCGACCGAGCCTGCCCGCGGTAGGCTGAGCGCTTGGCCTCTCTGAACGGCATTGCTCGGGCGACCATTCTTGCGGCCGCCCAGAACCGAGCCACCAAGGCCTTCATGGGCCGCTATGGCATGCGCCTCGGGGCCTCCAGGTTCGTTTCCGGCGAGACTCTGGACCAGTGTGTCGCGGCGGTCCAGAAGCTCAACCAGCAAGGCTTCAAGTGCAATGCCACTCTGCTCGGTGAGTCGGTCTCCAACGCCGCTGATGCTGACCACGCGGTGGCCGCGTACGACGAGCTGATCCGCCGCCTGGTCAGTGAGAAGCTGAGCTGCAACGTGGCCATCAAGCTGACCCTGATGGGACTCGACCTCAGCCAGGAGCTGGCCGAGAGCAACATGGGCAAGCTGCTGGCGCTGTCATCTGAGTTGGGCATGACCATGCGCATCGACATGGAGGACTCCGGCCATGTCGAGGACACGCTCAAGGTCTACTGCCAGCTCCGCGCCAGTGGCTTCGACAATGTCGGCGCCGTGCTGCAGTCCTGCCTGCGACGGTCGCTGGGCGACCTGGAGTCGCTGCTCCCTCTGGACCCCAACCTGCGCTTGGTCAAGGGCGCCTACCTGGAGAGCCGTGAGGTAGCCTTCACCGACAAGGCCGAAGTCGACGCCAACTACATCCGGATGATGGAGATGGCGTTGAGCGGGACCGGCTACACCGCAATCGCGACTCACGATGAGCGGATGATCGAGCACGCTATCGACTACACGGCACAACACAAGATCGACCGGGACCACTTCGAGTTCCAGATGCTCTACGGCATCCGCCCCCAACTGCAGCGAGATTTGCTGCAGAAGGGCTTCACCGTACTGGTGGCCACCTGCTACGGCACCCACTGGTATCCCTTCTTCATGAGGCGCCTGGCGGAGCGTCCGGCCAACGTGTTCTTCCTGGCTCGCAACCTGGTGCGCCGGTAACTAGCCGTTCTGCCTGCCGCCGGGCGGCTGACCCGCATTACTGATTCACGAGGAGGTTTTAACCGATGCCCCTGGCGCCCTTCCGTAACGAGCCCACCTTGGATTTCTCGGTGCCCAGCCACCGCCAGGGTTTCGAGCAGGCCCTGGCCGCTGTCCGCGGTCAGCTTGGACGTGACTATCCCCTGGTGATCGGTGGCGAACGGGTGGAGACCCCGGAGCGCATCGAGTCCTACAACCCGGCCCACCCCGAGCAGGTCATCGGCCGCCACGCGGCCGGCCGCAAGGAGGACGTCGAACGCGCGGTCGCCGCGGGCTGGGAGGCCTTTCCCGTTTGGTCGCGGACGCCGGTCGAGGAGCGCGTCAACCTGCTCCTGCGCGCCGCCCAGGTCGTCCGCCAGCGGCGAGGCGAACTGGCGGCCCTCATGGTCTACGAGGTCGGCAAGGCCTGGGCTGAGGCGGATGGTGAGGTTGCCGAGGTTGTCGACCTGATGGAGTGGTACGCCCGCCAGGCGCTGGAGTTGGGTCAGCGGGACCGGATGGCCCCCTGGCCGGGCGAGCTGACCGAGTTCCGCTACCTGGCGCTGGGCGTTGGCGCGGTGATCTCGCCCTGGAACTTCCCCCTGGCGCTGGCCACCGGGATGATGACGGCTGCGGTGGTGGCCGGGAACTGTGTGATCCTCAAGCCCGCCGAAACCTCGAGCACCACAGCAGCCTGGTTGGTCGAGATCTTCTTCGAACTGGGTTTGCCCCCCGGAGTGATCAACCTGCTCACGGGAAGGGGCTCCGTGATCGGGGAGGCCCTGGTCGACCACCCCAAGATCCGCTTCGTCGCCTTCACCGGATCCCGGGAGGTCGGGGTGCGCATCCATGAGCGGGCGTCGAAGGTGCACCCGGGACAGCTCTGGCTGAAGCGGGTGCAGCTCGAGATGGGAGGCAAAAACGCGGTGGTGGTGGACGAGACGGCTGATCTCGACTGGGCCGCTGAGGCGATCACCGCCAGCGCCTTCGGTTTCCAGGGGCAGAAGTGCTCGGCCGGCTCCCGGGCGGTACTGGTGGATGGGGTCTATGACGAGGTGGTCGGGCGGGTGCTCGAGCAGGCCAAGCATCTCCGTATGGGCGACCCGATCGATCCGGAGGTCACCGTGGGTCCGGTGATCGACGGCGCCGCCGAGGAGAAGATCCTCGACTATCTCCAGATCGGACGCGGCGAGGGCGAGTTGCTTCTCGGAGGAGGGCACGGCCCGGGCGATGGTCACTTCATCGAGCCGACCATCTTTGCCGGAGTAGCACCCGAGGCCCGCATCGCCCAGGAGGAGATCTTCGGTCCGGTGCTGGCGGTGATCAGGGCCAAGGATGCCGAGCACGGCCTAGCCATCGCCAACGGAACCGACTATGGCCTGTCAGGCTCCTACTTCAGCCGGGACCCGGGACGAATCGCCCGGGCCAAGGCCAGCTTGCACGTGGGCAACCTCTACATCAATCGACGCAGCACCGGTGCCTACATGGGAGTTCACCCCTTCGGTGGCTTCAACATGAGTGGTACCGATACCAAGGCCGGAGGACCCGACTACCTCTTCTTCTTCGTCCAGGGACAGAGCGTCGCCGAGCGGATCTAGCTCGAGATTGGCCTGCCCGGGGCGATCGACCTGATCCGTTTCGGGCGCCTTGCCGGCGGAGCGGAGGACCGGTTGAACGATCCGGTTTGCGCCCGACACCCCATAGAAACTGCTCCCGCGGGCCAGCCAGCTCCGCCATCCCGATTACGCCAATCGGGATGGCGGACGAACTTGAGAAAGGCTCCGCAACTCGGCGCCGTATTACGGTTGCCTCCTGATACCTGGTGACATCGCCCCCAAGACGGGAAGCGGACAGGCCGGACTCGGCTTGTAATCGCGCCCCTGGTGGCGAGGCGCACGGCATCCACGTTATCTCTGCAGGGGCCTAGCATGAGTCGCGAGCTCGGTTGGAAGGAGTTTGAACCCGACTCTTCGGGTGCCCCCGAGAACCCAGCTGAGGCAACGATCGACCCCGCGCCAACCCCCTTGCCGTGGACCTCGGAGTCGGCGACGGTCGAGCCGGCGATGGACCCAACTGCGGAGTCCCCGCCGCCGGTCGCCGACGCATCTGGGAATGCTGGCGCGCCGCCGATACCCGATACCCCCACCCCAGCGACATCAAGCACCGCGGCGGGCCGAGGCTTTCGTCTGGGGGAGTTGATCTGGTTGTGCCTGGCCGTCGTCGACCTCTTCCTGGCCCTGGACTTCGGTCTCAGAGCCATCGCTGCTGGTGATTCCAGCTTCGTCCAGGTGGTGATCAATGTCGGCAATTGGCTGGCCGGCCCCTTCGTGGGGGTACTCAGCCATCGCACCACACCGGCAGTCGCCCACACCACTTTTTGGGCCGCTTTGGTAGCCATCGTCATCTACACGCTGGCGGCCTGGCTGCTGATCCGACTCCTCCGGGTGCTTGCCAGTCCGGGCGCCGGGCATGCCCGGCCGAGTTAGCCTGCCCCTGTCAGACGCCCCTGACGCAGTCTCTGATTACCGTCGGCTCAAGCTGAGGGATCTCCTCTGATGTTGCTCTGGAGTCTGGTCTACCTCGCCTGCGGAGCCGGGGTCTGCACCGTCCTGGTCCTCTTCCCGCAATTGGCCCGGGCAGAGTTGCTTCTCGGGGTTGCTGCGAGTGCCGCCGGGCTGGCTGTGGCCGGCTGGCTGACCGCCTGGATCACGGGAGACCAATACCTCGCTGTCGGCGCGGGGCTGGTGTTGCTGATCATCCTGGTGCCGCTCTGCCGGCGCTGGCTGGCGGGATGGTGCTGGCTGCCGACTCAACTCTTCCTGCTCGCCAGCCTTTCCGCGGTTTGCTACATCGCCTATTCGGCGCAGCAGACGGTCGAGCAGGCGCTGGTCCCCCGACTGGTACCGCTCCTGCTCCTCGGATCGGTGATCTTGCTGCTGGCGGAGGTAGCCGCCATGGGCTTGGCCCTCTCCTACCTCTTTGAGATCCTTGACGTGCTCGGGCGGCGACCCAGTTCACCTCCCGCGGTCCCCACCTGGAATCCGGATCGGCCCTGGCCGCTGGTCGTACTCCAGGTCCCGATGTACAACGAACCGGTCGAGTTAGTGGCGGAGACCCTGGCCGCTCTCGACCGCCTCGACTACCCCAATCTGCTCTTTCAGATCGTCGACAACAACACCGCCGATCCGGCCGTTTGGCAGCCCATCCAGCAGCTCTGTCAGCGCATCGGGCCGCGCTTCCAGTTCATCCACCTCGCCCCCTGGCCCGGGTTCAAAGCGGGAGCGCTCAACGAGGCCACCAGACGCCTGCCCAAAGAGGTGGAGATCATCGGGATCGTCGACGCCGATTACCTGGCTCGGCCCGGATTTCTGCGCGACACGGTGCCGTTTTTCCAGGACCCACAGGTGGGTTTCGTGCAGACCCCGCAGCACTACCGGGACTGGGAGGACGACTCCTACCTACGCGGCCTCTTCCACAGTTACCGCTACTTTTTCGATATCACGATGCCGGCTCGAGCTCATCGAGACGCCATCATTTTCTGCGGCACCATGGGCCTGATCCGTCGCTCGGTCCTGGATGAGATTGGCGGTTGGAACGAGGAGTGCATCACCGAGGATGCTGAGGCCAGCCTGCGAATCCTGGGCCGCGGCTACCGCGGCGTTTATCACCAGGTTCCCTGGGGCGAAGGGCTGATGCCGCTGACCTTTGACGGTCTCAAGAAGCAGCGCTTTCGCTGGGCCTTGGGTGGCCTGCAGATTCTGCGCCAGCACTGGCGCGAACTGGTTCCCCTGGCCCCCCATGAACTCCAGCTGACACGCGCCCAGCGCTGGCACTATCTGGTGGGGGCGGTGCAGTGGTTCGGCGATCTTCTTCTGCTCGCCTTCACCGTGCTGCTGGTGGCAACCGCTGTCGCCACGGCGGCCCATGAGCGTCTACCGGTCCGGCAAATCACCGGAGCAGTGCTGGTAATTCCCTTGCTTTTCCTGATATTCGGCCTACTGCGCGCGGTCTGGGCCATGCGTCGCAGTGGTGAGCTCAGCTGGGGTGACGCCGTGCGCGCCCTGCGCGTCTGGTTCGCTCTCAGCTGGACAGTGGCACTGGCCGATGTCCGTGGCCTGCTCGCCCTCAAGGCCAGCTTCCTGCGGACACCGAAGCGGCGCGGCGGACTGAGCGGGGTCCGGCAGGCGCTGCGTTCGGCCCGGCCCGAGACGTCGCTCGCAGTGGCGGCAGTGGCCGCGGCAGCGGTGATGGAGGTGAGAGCCCTCAGCGTGACCACTTCGCTGCTGGCGGTTCTGCTCCTCTTTCAGGCGGCGGTGTATCTGAGCGCTCCCTGGGCCAGCCTGGCGACCGAGGGCATCCGCATCACCCCCCTGCGCCAGATCTACCTGCGCTCCGCTCAGAACAGCGGCGGGCTGGTGCTTGAGTCCCGCTCCGCGGCAGTCTTCTTGCCGGTCGGGTTGGCCCTGGCCGCCTTCGCCGGGCTGGTGGTGGCCTTCGCAGCCACAAGTCCGACCGCTCCCGCCCCCTTCGGTGGCGGGCCGACCAAGCCCTCGACCGCGGCCCCTAACCTCCCCGTGGTCACGGCCAGTCCCTCTCCCTCGGCTAGTCCCACGAGCTCGCCTTCGACCAGCCCTTCCCCCTCAGCCAGCGCCTCAAGCAGTGCCAGTCCCAGCCCCACCCCCACCCCGACCGCCACAGCCGCGCCAAGCCCGAGTCCATCGCCGAGCACCTGAGGGATCGCCGGAGGGCGACTACAGGAGCAGCTTGGCTACCGCCGCCAGGCCGCCCACGATGACGACCCATCTGAGGACCGCCGGAGGCAGGCGGCGACCGATCCCCGCCCCCAGCTGACCGCCCAGGATGCTGGCGGCGGCAATCACCAGAGCTGCCTCCCAGGCGATCGGCGCCCGAATGATGAAGACGATGGAGGCGGCCCCGTTGGCGGTGGCGGCGAGGACGTTCTTGAGCCCGTTGAGACGCTGCAGGGTGTCATCGATGAAGACCCCCAGGGCGGCGATCAGGATTACCCCCTGAGCGGCCCCGAAGTAGCCTCCGTAGACGGCCGTGGCCAGAACTGCGGCTGGAAGCAAGGGCCCGTGCCGCTCCTCTTGGGCAGACTCTCGACGCTGCTGTCGAGCAGCCCTGAGCTTGGCGAGTCGAGGTTGGAAGAGGAGGAGGACCACGGCGAAGACGACCAGCGCCGGAACGATCAGGCGAAACACCTGGTGCGGCAGGGCGAGCAGCAGGATCGCTCCGCCCACCCCTCCCACCAGAGAGCAGAGCCCCAGTCCCAGGGCCCGGCGCCGCTGGCCGCTGAGCTCACGGCGGTAGCCGAACGACGCGCTCACGTTGCCGAAGGTCAGGCCGACACTGTTGGAAACGTTGGCCACCAGCGGCGAATATCCCAAGGCGAGAAGGGTGGGGAAAGTCAGCAGTGAACCCGAGCCGGCGGCGGCATTGATCGCCCCCGCCATGAATCCGACGACAGCGATGGCCAGGTACTGCATATCCGCATCGTCGGTCATCACCCACCGGAGCGACTACCGAGCACCCTCCCCTGATCCTGGAACGAAGCCGCGACGATTCACGATTCGCGTCTTCACCGGGAGGGCTGATTCCAGAAAGATGGCGTCCCTGGCGGTTGGGGAAATCTGAGGCGGACGGTAATACCGTCAGCCAGAGGAGCACGACACTGAGATACAGTTCCGCGCCGACGACCTCGTGTTCATGGGGTCGCCGACTGTTGCGCTTCTTAGTGATGCTGAGTGCCCATCCGGGGGTTGCCTGAGTGTCTCCCGCTCAGCTGAGATTTTCAACGCTCTTCCACAGCGCTGGAATGGATCGCTTGGGGCTCGTAGCACGCAGGATGGGAAGACCATTCTCGCCCGGCATGCAGAAGCCACAGGACGTCGTGCCCACCACCTCCACCGTTGCAAAACTGCGCAGCACCTGGGAGCGTGGAAGCCCGACGGTGATGATCGCCTGACCTGAGCAGCGTCCCGGACCCCAGAAGTAGAAGCTGTTGTTGCCGCTGATCGCAGGCGGTAGGTGCTGGCTGCGGCCGAGGAAGTCGAGCGCCGCCGCCTCCCCGTAGTTGGCGGTGAATATGCAGGAGGCCCTTCGCTCTGGAGGCGGGAGCTGATCCACCGCCTGGGCGACCCGCTCGGTGAGCGAGATCCAGCCGAACCTGTCGGCGAGCCACTGCGGCAACGGAGCTCCGTCGTGGCGTTGCATCTGGGCTCCACCGTCGGTTCCAAGGAAGCCATAGGCGGCTGCGAAGGTGGCCGGGGGCAGGATCGGCATAGCCACCGGCGCGAGCAGGATTCCACCGACGGCCATCAGTCCCAGGTAGGACGTCCCTGGCCAGATCCTTCCCATGCGACTGAGCTTGGGCGCGAGCCAGACGGCACCTGCGGCGAAGAGAAACGGGTAGGCCGGGGCAAGGTAGTAGGACTTGGATGGACCGAGCCCGAACCAGACAAAGAGGACGGCGAAGGCTAGCCCCAAGGCACGTAGCCGGGGCCCGGCACCCCCCCGTAGAAGCCAGATCTCACCGCCCAGCCATAAGGGGAGCGTCAGAGGGTTCATCACATAGACCTGCTGGGCGATGAAGTTGAGGAGGGAGTGGTTCACCAGGGTGCCGACGTAGTTGTGCCAGTAGCTGAGGCTCGGCCATCCGGTCTGGACTTCCCAGGCCAGGTAGGGGACGAGCCCGGCGAGGGCGACCCCCATGCCCAGCCAGATCCACCTGGACTTGAACTCCCGCCGAGCCGGTGTGCCCAACAGTCCCAGGAGCAGGGCGGCGAGAAAGAAGAGGACGGTGACCTTAGTTAGCATCCCCACGCCGACCACGGCGCCAATGAGCAGCCAGAGCCGCGGTTGATCTCGGCGGATCAACCGCACCAAGAGGTAGGCGATCAGCGCCCACCAGAGCTCATCCAACGAGTCCATCGAGAAGATTGACCCGGTGGCCAGAAAGGTCAGACAGACCAGGCTGGCAGTCGCGGCCAGCGCCTGCGCTAGTCGACGTCCTCCTAGCTCGCGAGCGGTCAAGCCGGTGACCAGGATGAGGAAAGCGTTGGCCAGGGCGGGGATCACGTGGATGGCGACCAAGGAGTCTCCCGCCAGCAGGAACATGAGGCGGGCAAGCGCCGCAGTCAGCAGAGGAAAGTCGACATAGCCCAGCGCCAGGTGGTGGCCGGCGGCAATGTAGTAGAGCTCGTCTCGGAAGTAGCCGTAGTTACCGGCGACCAGCATGTGTCCGACAAATCCCAGACCCGCCAGGGAGACCAGGATGAAATTTACCGAGGAGACCTGGGCTCGGGCAAGGCCAGCGACGTGAGAATCGCGAATCGTGGTGGTTAGGTGTAAATCAAGCATCAGCCGAGTCTCTGGAAGCTCAGGCCGCCTGTCGCCCATCGTCAGGGTGAAATTTCGCCGGACCGGCGAATGACGCCGTCTCCTCCTCCAGGAGGATGTGTCTGGCTCAGGTAGCGGACTACCATCGCGCCGTTATGCGCTCCTTGGCAAATTGGCGCTCCCGAGGGGCTCCTGGGATGGATTGGGCGCTGGCGCTGGTGGTGGCTGGGACGAGCCTGCTGTTGCTCTGGCTGCCACCAGCGTCCGGCTCCGATGCCACCCCCTCGTCGGTGGTCTTGCTGCTGGTGGCGTCGCTGCCGCTGGCTGTCCGCCGGAGGCATCCCTTCGCCACCTTCCTGATCGTGGGGCTGGCAGCCCTCCTACACGTGGCCCTTGGCTACCAGAATGACTTCCCGGTCACGTTCGCGGTGCTGGTGGCGCTGTTCACGGTCGCCCAGTATTCGCCCCGCCGGCTCGCGTGGACCGCGGCCGGTCTGGTGGCCCTGCTGCTGCCGGTGAACTTCGGCCTGGACTGGTCCCATCAAAACCAAGTGGTGCTCTCTGACATTCCCTTCAATTACGGGCTCTTCATCAGCGCCTGGGTGCTCGGTGATGACCTACGCCAGCGGCGCCTCCGGCTCCTAGAGCTGCAGGAACGGGCTGCCCGGACCGACCGGGAGCAGGCGCAACGGCTGAGTCGGGCCGCCGACCAGGAGCGGCTCCGAATCTCCCGCGAGATGCACGACGTGATCGCGCACAGCATCACCGTGATGTTGGTTCAGGCGGGAGGTGCCAGGCGGATCGTCCGGAAGCAGCCGCAGCAGGCCGAGCGGGCTCTGCGAGAAATCGAGCGGGTGGGGCGTGAGGCCATGCGCGACACGCGGCGTCTTCTGGGTCTGACTCGGAGTGCTGGCGGTGCGTCGGTAACCCCGCCTCAGCCCAGTCTGGCTGACCTGGAGCCGCTGCTGGAGAGGACTCGACGGGCTGGCATCGAGGTGGACCTTCTCATTGCTGGGGAACAACGCCAGCTGGCCCAGGGAATCGAGCTCTCCGCATATCGGATCGTCCAGGAGGCGCTGACCAACACCATGAGGCACAGTCACGCCAGTTCGGCCCAGGTCCGGATCGAGTACCGCCCCGACCAGCTCCGCCTCCAGATTACCGACGATGGTGCTGCTCTCCCGGGATCGAATGGTGCCGGTCACGGGCTGGCCGGCATCCGCGAGCGTGCCCTCACATTCGGGGGCACCGCCGAGGCCAGTCCCATCCCAGAAGGCGGCTGGCGGGTCTCCGCCACCCTGCCCCTTGGCGGCGAGTCTTGATCACGGTACTGATCGCGGATGACCAGCCCCTGATGCGCGCTGGCCTCAGGCTCATCTTCGAGCCCGAGGAAGACATCCAGGTGGTCGCCGAGGCCGGCGACGGAGTCCAGGCGGTTGGACTCTGTCAGACGCTCCAGCCCGACGTCGCCATCCTCGACATCCGGATGCCGATCATGGACGGCATCCAGGCCGCCTCCAGGGTGGCAGATCGAGGCGGCACCAGGATCCTGGTGCTGACCACCTTCGATGACGATGACTACGTTTACCGGGCTCTGCGGGCAGGGGCCAGTGGGTTCCTGCTCAAGGACGCCCCACCTGAGCAGATCGTCTCCGGGGTACGGACGATCGCCGCCGGGGACGCGCTTTTGGCCCCGGCGATCACCAGGAGCCTGATCGAGCAGTACACGGCCCGGGCCCGGCCTGAGCCCGGTCGCCGTCCGCCGTGGTCGGAGCTGACAGAGCGGGAGGTGGTGGTGCTGCGCCTCATGGCTCAGGGGTTGGCCAACTCGGAGATCGCGGATAACCTCCACCTAGGCGCCTCGACGGTCAAGACCCATGTCGGCCACATCCTGATGAAGCTCGACCTGCGCGACCGGGTGCAGGCCGTGGTCCTCGCCTATCAGTCCGGGCTGGTTGGAGACGATAGCCGTGATCCAGCCAGTTGGGACCGAGAGTAGAGTCGTGGGGTTGGCGCATCCCTCCGCAAACCAGATGCCGTCTGGCTGCGTACTCGGAGGAGACCGCCGGATTGGTCCTGGGCACTAGAGGAGGACGTCGGGTGGACGGACTGATTATCGGTCACCTACCGGCAAGAACCCAGTGACGGGTGCCGCAGGCCGCTGGTCGAAGGAGCTCGCTGCCTGGGCTATTCCCGAGCAGATTCTGGCCCAGGCGCCGGAGCCCCCTTGGCCGCTGCCCCCAGCACTCTTCCGGGTGAACGCCTCTTCCCACCGGGTGATAGAGACGCCCTCCACCCGCCTCGCCCGGGCCGGTCTGCCCGAGGGCGGCTCTATCCTTGACGTGGGCTGCGGTGGGGGAGCCGCCAGCCTGCCGCTGGCGCCGTGGGCCGCGACAATCACCGGAGTCGACCAGGACGACCACATGCTGGCCAACTTCGCCTCCGGATGTCGGGAACTCGGCGTGGGTCATGTGGAGATCAGGGGTGACTGGCCTCGCGTGGCGGACGCTGTGGCTGGGGCCGACCTGGTCCTTAGCCACCACGTGGTCTACAACGTCGCCGACATCGTGCCATTCTTGGAAGCGCTCACCCGACATGCCCGCCGATTGGTGGTCGTCGAGCTCACCGAGACCCACCCCACCTCGCCCTTCAATCCACTCTGGGAGCGGTTTTGGGGTCTAAGCCGCCCCACCGAGCCGACCGCCGGGCTCTTCATCCAGGTGCTGAAGGAGATGGGCCTAGCCCCCCGTCAGAAGTCTCACCTGCGCACCCATCGGACCACCTCCATCGAACGCTCTGAATACGTTGCCTTCGCTAGGCGCCGGCTCTGCCTCGGCCCGGAGCGAGACGAGGAGGTCGACGACGCCCTGGGTGACACCTGGCCCTTGGAGGTCTCCCGCACCGTCTCGGTGGCCTGGGCACCGAGGGCCTCAGAGGGCGGCTGAGACAGGGTCGGGACCGTACGTTCCTGCCGCCCGGAAGATGACCCAACTGAAGCAGAACATTGCGATGGCGAAGCTGGCCGCCATGATCATCGAGCTCAGGTTCTGGCCGTAGCTGAGGAATGAGGCTCCGTTGAATCCCGCTGCCACAACAGCCAGCAGCGCCAGGATGCTCACCGCCCGGAGCCCGGACCGGGGCGCCTGGAATGCGGCCACCGCCAGCCGCCAGGAGCCCACGAGTAGAAGGACTCCCACAGCCACGTGGATGGCGAGCAGGCCACCCTGGGAGAGTCCCCAGAGGTCACTCTGCAGAGCCCTGCCGAAGTAGTTCGGCCCGCTGGTGCCGGGGTGGTGTCGGGGGATGGATACGAATAGGTTCAGCACCATTCCAACCACGTACTGGAGCAGACAGAGACCGACCATTCCCATTCCCAGCGCCCGGAGTCCACTCAGGCTTCCCACCGAGCCAGGGGCGGTGTCGCTTGCTGCCACTTCTCTTCTATCCCTTAGTATACAAGTATCTTGTAAACAAAGATAACTGGAGGAGAGCGCGAATGTCAACCGAGGAGGAGGGGGGGCTGATTGAGCAGGTCGACGTCCGGCTGCGACGAGTTACGACCGCGATCGACGGGCTGGACCAGCGGGCGGCCCGGACCCTAGGCGTCAACCGCACCGACCTGCGCCTGCTTGACCTGCTGGCTTCTGAAGGACCCCTGACCCCGGCCCAACTGGGGCGGGCCGTGGGCATGAGCAGCGGGGGCATGACCGTCGCCATTGACCGGCTCACCGATTTGGGATACGTCCGTCGTCAACCGCATCCCCAGGATCGACGCAAGGCCATGGTCCATCTCACGCCCCGGCTTCGGGACAGCGCCTCCCCTCTATTCGGCCCACTCCAGATGGAGGTACGAGACTTGCTCCAGACGTTTCCCCGGGCGGGACTCCTTGTGCTGTCGGACTTCCTGATGCGCTGGGCGGACGCGATCGACAAGGCGGCGCAGGGATAAGGACGCCGAATTCCCCTTCGGCCAAAGACCGTACGACTCTCTTCCCCGGCCGGACCTGGGTCGGAGACAAGGGTCTTCCTCGCGGCTGCTCGGAAGCCAACTCTCCCGGGGAGCTCGGCGTGGGCCTGGGCTGGCCCCCTCCAACCACGGCCGCTGGAGAAGCTCGACGTAGTTTTCGCGATGGTCGCCGGGATACGCTGGCCGGGACGAAGAGAAGTTCCTAGCCGCAGCCTCGATGATCTGCCGAAGCGACGATCGAGTTCCGACTCTGACACCGAAACGAGATGGGTCAAGATCCAGGTTCTCGCCCTTCACTGAGGTCCGTGCTCTTGGTACCATCCCGAAAGGCGCGATGAGGCCCGCTCCTGGAATCGCCGAACTTGTTTCGGCTGATGGCTTCTACCACTAGAAGCCGCCGCCAGTTGGGTCCGGAACCGTTCCGCTCTCCGCTGGCCCAGCAGGAGACGCGGATGAGCATCCGGCGATGGCGCTCTTCAGGAGCCACGTGTTAGCTGCCGCTGTCGGGCAGGTGGTTGCGATCCTCACGGTTGTAGGCTTCTCGCCTCTCCTCAAGGGTGTCATCGAGAATCTCAAGGCCAAGGTCCAGTCGCGCCAGGGTCCTTCGGTCTTGCAGCCCTACTACGACCTGCGCAAGTTGCTCGGCAAGGAGCGAACGGTCACTGGCAACGTCTCCTTCTTGTTCCGGGTCGCTCCTTACGTGGTGTTCGCGACTCCGGTTGCCTTCGCCATGTTGATTCCGGTGCTGACGGCGATGCCCCTCAGTTGGGCCCTGATGGCGGACATGGTTGGCAGCGGTTTTGTCATTGGGATTGGCGGGTTCTTCGGCAACCTGGCCGCCATGGACAGCGGTAGCCCCTACGGCGGACTGGGCAGCAGCCGCTCGCGATTTGTGTCCTCGTTGGCCGAGCCGACCTTCATCGTCGTGTTCTTCGCTGTCGGCTTCATCTCGGGCGGCACGGTTCCCTTCGCGGTCAACGGCGCCCTCTTCACCAGTTCTTCGCACATCGTCCCCAGCCATGCGCTTGTGGCGGCGGCGTTCCTCATGGTGGTACTGGCTGAGGCCGGGCGCCTGCCGCTGGACAACCCCAACAGCTCCCAAGAGCTCTCCATGATCGAGTCCTCTCGGCTCTTCGAGTTCTCGGGACCCGACCAGGCGCTGATGGAGTGGGGTGGGTTCATGAAACTGTTCGTCCTGCTCATCGTCTGGCTCAACGTCCTGGTGCTTCCGCTGGGCCTGGCCGACGCGATTACGGTTCCCGCCCTTCTCGTGGCTATCCTGACCCTGTCCGCCAAGATGCTGGGTGCCGCCGTGCTCTTGGTGGGCATCGAGTCCACGCTGGCCAAGATCCGCATCCTCCGGGTACCGGAGTATTTGGGTGGCAGCTTCGTCCTGGCCTTCCTGGGACTGGTTCTCTACACGGTGGGCCGTTGATGGGGCACGCCGTGGGCGCTTCTCGGGGGCCTCTGCATGCTCCCTGAAGTCATCCTGGCGGCGCTGATTCTGCTGGTCACCTTCACCTTCATCGTGACCCGCCAGTTGGGCGCCGCTGTCTCCACTTATGCGGTGCAGTCGTGGCTCCTCGGTGGAGTCTCCATCGCCCTCTTTGCCGACTCGCACTTAATTCAGCTGCTGCTCTTCGGGCTACTGACGATTGCGGTCAAAGGGATAGCGGTTCCCCAGATCTTGCGCCGCCGCAGCAGCTTCGCCCTGGCGGGCAGGCGGGAAACCGTTTATTTTGTGCGCTTTCCCACCGCACTGCTGATCGGGGCGGGCTTGACCCTGATCGGATTCATCGTGGCCACCCGCATCCCCTACCCCCACCAGCTGCTCCCGGAATCAGTGCTCGGGATCGCCCTGGCGGTGCTCCTGCTGGGTCTGTTCACCACCACCGCGCGACGCGACGCCATCCTCCAGGTTGGCGGGCTCCTGGCGGCGGAGAATGGCCTGCTTCTGGTTGGGCTGGTGCTCGCCCCCGGCCTCAGTCTTTTGATCGAGTTCGCCATCGTTCTCGACGTTCTAATTGCCGTTCTGGTGATGGGCTTCCTGGTGGCGCGGATGCACCAGGAGGTCTCCACTACCGATACCTCCGAACTCACCCGGTTGCGGGGATGATCAACACCACGCTCTTGCTTCTTCTGCTGGCCGTGCCGCTGTTGGCGGCCCTCGGCAGTGTCGCGGTCAGTCAGGACCGGATCCGCTATGCGCTGGTGCTGCCCAGCTCATTCATCACCTTTGCCCTGGCTCTGACGCTGATCGCCAGGGTGCTCAGCGGCGGTCCGATTCGTGCGCTCGGGGACTGGCTCTATCTGGACGACCTCAACGCCGTCGTCCTGCTTGTGGTGATGTTCGTCTCCAGCCTGGCTGGCGCCTACTCGATCGCCTACTTTCGCTCCCCCCAGCAGGGTCACGTGCTGCGGTCCGGGGAGCTGCGCAAGTACTTCTCACTCTTCCATCTCTTCACCCTGACCATGGTGCTCGCCACCGTCTCCGGAAACTTGGCACTGCTCTGGACCGCGGTGACGGCAACCACCTTCGCCTCAGCGCCCCTGGTCGACTTCTACGGCTCCCGGGAGCCACTCGAGGCGGCCTGGAAATTCCTCGTCCTGGCGGTGGCCGGCGAGTTGATCGCGCTGCTCGGTTTCCTGCTCCTCTACGCATCGGGAATCGCGCTGCTGGGCTCTACATACAACTTCTCCGTCCCGGTGCTGGGCGCTGCTGGAGCGCACCTGTCGCCCACTCTCGCCGGGCTGGGTTTCATGCTGGTGCTGGTCGGCTTTGGTACCAAGGCGGGATTGGCGCCGATGCATACCTGGCTACCCGACGCGCACAGTCAGGCGCCCGCTCCGGTCTGCGCCATGCTCTCCGGGGCTGAGCTCAACTGCGCCATGTTGGCCATCATCCGGGTGCTCTCTCTGGCCACCCCGTCGGCTGGCCACCGGGCTATCGACCTGCACGCCGCGCTCTTGGGATTCGGTCTCTTGTCGATGATCGTCGGGGTGGTCTTCTTGGTCTCGCAGCGCAATTTCAAGCGTCTGCTCGCCTACTCCTCGGTTGAGCAGATGGGTCTTATCGCCGCCGGCTTCGGCATCGGCGCACCGCTGGCGGTGGTCGGTGCTCTGCTGCAGATGCTCACCCACAGCCTGGCCAAGTCGCTGATGTTCTTCAACTCCGGCAATCTGCTGCTGCGTTTTCGGACCACCACCATGGCCGAGGTTCGGGGCGTCATCCGGGTCGCCCCCGCCACCGCCGTGCTGGTGATTCTGGGCGCTCTGGCGATCGCCGGCGCACCCCCCTTCGGTCTCTTCGTCTCCGAGTTCTCGATTGTGCGGGGGGCTCTGGGTCAGCCCAACTGGGGTGCCGGTGCCATCATCGCCGCTCTGCTGCTGGTGGGCTTTATCGCCTTGGTCGCGCCCTTCAGCCGCATGACCTTTGGCGAGGGCGACGGTACCGCCCCGTCGGCTTCGCCTGGGTCCGAACTGGGTGTGGGCGTACTAGCCCCCGGATTCGCTCTTCTGGCGGCGGTTCTGCTCCTAGGCTTCTGGGTGCCCGGCCCCCTCCACTCGCTGCTCATCGGTGCCAGCCGCGTGGTCAACCGATGAGACGTCCAATCGATCGCCTGGCTCTGGAGATGGACCTGGGGGTGACCTGGCAGGGGGAGGAAGAGGCCTGCGCCGTCTGTGGCGAAGAGGTATTCCGGGACCGGATCACCGCGCTCGCCGCCTCAGCCACTCTGTCCGATCTGTTCGCTACCACCAGGTCGGGGGAAGAGCCCACGCTGACCGCCGTACTACAGGTGGAGGACGATCCCGGCTGGTTGCTCGTCTCGACCAAGCTGCCGGGATCGGCGTTTTCCGCCTTGACCCCCCAGCTCCACCTTGCCAGCTGGTACGAGCGCGAGATCCTGGAGATGCACGGGCTGATGCCAGTTGGCCATCCGGGCCTGGGTCCGCTGCGGTTGCATCAGTGGCCGGAGAACCACCATCCGATGCGCGGCCAACACCTCGAAACAGGTCCGCTTCCGCACTCCGCACATACCGCCGTGCGACCGTCGGTAAGCGGCCAGGGCGTATTCCAACTGCCTTTGGGACCGGTCCGCAGCGGTCCCCAGGAGTCGGCGGAGTTTCTCTTCTCCTCCGGCGGAGAGGACATCGTCGAGGTCGACCTTCGCCTGGGATTCAAGTACCGGGCGATAGAGCAACTCGCCGAGGGCCAACCGGCGGAGTCGGTGATTCACCTGGCCGAGCGGCTGGCCGGTACATCCTCATTCGCCAACACCTTGGCCTTCACCCGGGCGGTTGAGCGCTCGATCGGGGCCACGGTCAGCCCCACCGACCAGCACGCCAGAACGCTGCTGGCAGAGTTGGAGCGTCTCTACAACCACTTCGGAATGATCGGCCGGCTGGCGGAGGCGACCGGACTCCTGGTGGCGGTCGCCCAGTACGGCATGCTCAAAGAGGAGGTGCTGCGGGCGGGCGGCCGGCTCACCGGTCACCGCTACCTGCGCGGAGCGCTGCGGGTGGGGGGCATGGAGATCGTGCTCAGCCCAGTTGACCGTGAGCGACTGCGAGCGGAGCTGGCCGACTGGTCTCAGCGGGCGGCGCGGCTGAACCGCCTGCTGGAGCAGACCTCAACCTTTATCGACCGGCTGGACACCACAGCCACCCTGCTGCCGGACTACGCCGTCGAGCATCGTCTGGTAGGCCCGGTGGGCCGGGCCTCGGGGATCGACCGCGACGTGCGTCGGGACCATCCCTACGCCGCCTATTCATCAGTGGAGTTCGACGTTCCCACCGTCTCCGACGGAGACGCCGAAGCTCGCTTCCAGGTGCATGCCGCCGAGCTGAGGCAGTCGCTCCGCATCATCCGGCAGCTACTCGGTGGCTGGCCAGATCAGGAGCGACCCGAGGATCCGCCCCGCTGGAGTGCTGGGTCGGCGCTGGGCTGGGCTGAGGCGCCCGGCGGTGAGGCCCTTCATTGGGTGGAGCTCGATCAGAACGGTCGGGTTCTGCGCTGGCGGGCTCGGCCACCGGCTTTGGTCAACTGGCACACCTTTGCCCACGCCTGCGGCAGCGGAAACAACCTGACCGACTATCCGGTGATCGAGGCCAGCTTCGCCATCTCGGTTGCGGAGTTCGACCGATGAGTCGGTGGATCGCCAAGGGGCTCGCAACTGGACTCCGCACCACCCGGTTCCCTGACTCCGGGGTCAGCGGGGAGGAGCAGGCTCCGTCCGCGGTGCGGCTGCGTTGGCAGGGCCTCAGCCCCGGTCAGGCGCTCCAGGCAGCGTCGCTGTGCCCCACCGCGGCCATCGAGGCCAGCGGGACCGAAGAGGCGGGCGAGCTCCGCTTCGACGCCGGCGCGTGCATCCTCTGCGGTCGCTGCACCCGCCAGTTTCCCCAAGCATTCACCCGGGTCGCTGACCCCAGGGTGGCCGTCCAGAGCCGCGATCACCTGCGCAGCACCCTCCGCTGGGGCGCCGGGCAGAAACCAGCCCCGGCGTCGCTCTCGGCGGCAGCCAGCGCGGTGCAGCTGGCGGCTCAGCATCTCTTCCGCCGTTCCCTGCACATTCGCCATGTCGATGCCGGCTCTTGCAACGGATGTGAGTCCGAGCTGCAGATGCTGAGTGCTCCCTACGCCGATCTGCATCGCTTGGGCCTCTTCTTCACCCCGACGCCGCGCCACGCCGATGTCCTGCTGGTGACCGGCGTTGTGACCCGCAACATGGAGGAACCGCTCCGGGAGACCTATCAGGCCATGCCGCAGCCCAAGCTGGTCATAGCGGCCGGGGCCTGCGCCATCAGCTGTGGCAGCTTCGCCGGGGGCCCGATGACGGCCGGGCCGCTCGACCGCCTGCTCCAAGTCGACGCCTACGTGCCCGGATGTCCTCCCACTCCGCAGGCCATTTTGCACGGGCTTCTACTGGCTCTCGGGCGGGCCACCGAGCGGTATCGCGCGGATCAGGAGGAATCCGGTGGGGCTTGAGCTTCTGGCGGCCGCGGTGGCCTGCTACACCCTGGCCGGATTGCTCGGACTGGGGGTCCTTCGCTGGCGCGCCTTGGCGGACCTGTCAGCGGCGGCAGCGATTGTCGCCGGCCTGCTGGCGGTCGTCTCTGCCGCCTTCTGGCTGGGAGGATCGCACGCCCGCCTGAGCCTGCCGATCACCACTCCGATCGGCGGACTGGCCTTCCGGGCGACTCCACTGGCGGGCACCTTCCTGCTGCTGAGCGGAGTGGTCGGTACCGGAATCTCTCTCTACACGGCGGGCTACGCGCCCCACGTGGGCGGCCGCCAGGTGCAGGCCAGCCTGCACAGCCTGCTCAACCTGAGCCTTCTATCGATACTGGTGGTTCTCGCTGCCGGCAACGCCTTCACCTTCCTCATCACCTGGGAGGTGATGGCGATATCGACCTACGTCCTGGTCACCTTGGAATTCGACCGCCCCGGCCGACCCCAAGCGGCCTTTCTGATGCTGGCTCTCAGCAAGATCGGGTTCGTTGCCATGGCGGTCGGCTTCATCGCCGTAGGTGGCCTGAGGCCCGGGGTGTCGTTCACCACCTTGTCCCACCATCCAGTCGCCGCCGGAGGTCTCGCCTCGGCCGCCTTCGTGCTCTTCCTTTTTGGTTTCGGCGTCAAGGCGGGCCTGGTTCCCCTCCAGGGGTGGCTGCCCGAGGCGCATCCCGCCGCACCCGCCAATGTGTCGGCGGCGCTCTCTGGGATCGTCGTCTCGATTGGCATCTACGGGCTGGTGCTCTCGATCATCACCCTGCTCCCCACCCCCGCGGGGTGGTGGGGTTACCTGGCTCTGGGACTGGGGGTCGTGACCGCCGCCTACGGAGTCCTTTTCTCGCTGCTGGTGCCCAATCTGAAGCGGATGCTGGCCTACAGCACCGTCGAGAACCTGGGCTTCATGATCGCCATGCTGGGGGCGGCGCTGGTCTTCGCCAGCAGCCACCACCGCCTGTTGGCGGCGGCGGCACTGGTGGTGGTGATCCTCCACGCCCTCTACCACGCCCTGCTCAAGAGCACACTGTTCATGGGCGCCGGGTGCGTCGATGTCGGTGCCCACCGGCTCGACATGGATCGCCTCGGCGGCCTGGCCCGGCGGATGCGCTGGACGACCATGCTCTTCTTCATCGGGGCCATGGGCCTGGCCGGGGTCCCACCCCTGAACGGATTCCAGACCGAGTGGCTGGGGCTGCAGATGCTGATCCGAGCCCGCGTCCTCGACACGCCCGAGGCCAGGGTTTACATGGCGGCGGCGGGGATGCTGCTGACCCTGACCTTCGCTCTGGCAGCGACCGCCTACGTACGCGTCTTCGGCGGCGCCTTTCTGGGAGCGCCCCGGAGTAAGCGAGCGGCCAACGCGGTGGAGGTCCCGCTGACCATGCGGTTGGGCATGCTGGTCACCGCCGGGGTGGCCGTGATCACCGCGCTGATCCCGCCGATCGGCATCGGGGGGGCGGTCGCCTCAACCGAGGGGGCCACCCATGTGCCCGGGCTGCTCAATGCGCTTCTGCCTCCCTTCTCCCTCCATCCGGCCCAGTTCGCCCTGCCCATCCAGGTGGGGGGGACCTTCCTCAGCCAGATCCTCCACAACAACGGCATGGTGATCGTGCCGACCAGCTTCAACTACGCGTTCATCTCGCCCACGTACATCTTCTTGAGCCTGGTCTGCGTCATCGCCTTGACCGCTGGAGCCCTCCGCCTGCTGGGCCGGCGGGAACGGCGTGAGAGCGCAGTGTGGGTCGGCGCTGGAAGCGAGTACCGGGCATCGATGCAGTACACGGCGACCGGGTTCACCAACCTCTTCCGCTCGACCTTTGGAGGCGTTTTTCGCGCCCAGCGGGCGATCGAGCGGGACTATCACCAGGCACCCTTCTTCGCTCATTCGGTTCGCTACGTGCGGCGCATGGTCGAGCCCGTCGAGGCCTACCTCTATCGACCGACTGTGGCCGTCACGCGCCGTCTATCGGTTGCCGCCGGCCGACTGCAATCCGGGCACGTCAGCCTGTACCTGCTCTACCTGGTAGCCGTGTTCGTGCTGGTGCTGCTGGTCCACTGAGGGGGGCGCAGGGGGCAGTACACTGGCGAAAGGCGAAGGAGTTCGCCCTGAACCGCCCCTTTGGCTGATAGCTCCTGTGAATGGCCCCCGGCAGCACTAGGAGCGGCATGCGAGCGAGACGGTAGGGAACGTCTACCGGTGTGAGGCGTTCACCGTCCTCAAGACAGCAGGACGCTTGACGTGGTGACGCAGCAGAGGCAGTTTGGCAGCATCCTGTTTGCGGATGTCGAGAAGCGCGCCGGGATGGAGCCTGCGTTTGAGTCTGACGACTTGCCCGACCTCAACTTGGATCAGGTCATCGACGCGATCACCGTCGGGCACGAAGAGTACGACCTGAAACCCATCTTTTATGAGTGCCTCAACGATATCGACACGGTCCACTACCAGCAGCAGGTGCTTGCTGACCTGGAGAATGCCCGATCCCGGAGTGCGTGAAGGCATTCGTCACCGCCATGCACCGGATGCGCGAGAAGCTGGCACTTCGGTCCCAGAGGCGAGGCCAATATCGCCCTGGAGTCGACTCTGAACGGCTGATGGGCCGCTGCCAGCATGCGGCCTACCCAAGACGGGCCGGGCCTGCTTAGACGGTGGGTGAGGTGACGCTCATGAGCTGCAAATCGACGTCAAGACCATGGGTGCCGACCCCGATGCGGGAGCTGCTGCCAAGACAACCAATCGAGCGAGCAGAGCATCACCTCAGAGTCTGCGGAGGCTCCATCAACAGGCCGGAGCGGAAACGCTCATCAGCTGCTGGTCCGCGCCGAGGACCTGAGGCAACTGGCGACGGTTCTGGGGCACAAAGATCACCGCCTGAAGAAGGTAGCTGGCCGCTACCGACGAATAAGGTGTGCCCGAGGGTGCCAGCGCAAGTACCTCATTGCTGTCGCCCGAACTCGTCTCCATGCAGGTGCCCGACGGGGTGGGGATGGACTGATTGGCTTCCGACAGGGTGCCGAACTCCAGCGCTCCTTTGTTCACCGCCACAGTGGTAATGGGGCTGGCCGCGACCTTGTAAGTGACGCTGAAGTTGATTCCATTGCTCAACGCGGTCGCGATGTCTTGCTGCCCTGCGGCAAGCCACTGGGAGGTAAGCGGTCCTGACGCGAAGCGCTCGGTCACGCCGTTGTAGTACTTGGCGAGGTCGACAAACTCGCTAGTGCTGGCACCGCTCTTGATGGCTGGGCTCTTGGCCGATAGCCGGGGTAAGGTCAGGCTGGTTTCCACCGCAGGCTCGTAAAGCACCCGCCAGGGTATGGACTTGCGGTCCTTGCGAAAGACGAGGTACTCCGTCGTCGCCGCGGTCGGTGTTGTCCCGGTGCGGGCCGGAAACTTGATAAGTGCCAGGAAGCTGGTCGGTTGGCTCGGACTTAGAGCGAGCGAGATCTCGGACTTGCTCGGGATTGGCGGGGCGGACTCAGTAGTCTCCCCGGCCTTGGCCAAGAGGGTATAGCCCCGATCATCCATGGTCGCCGAGACGCCCTCCTCCAGTTTGTTCAGGAGATTGCTGCTGAGGTTGTCGTTGGCCTTGAGGTTGCTCTTGTAGAACTGGATAACGACCTTGGTGGCCTGCCCTGTGTTCAGCGCCGTCGAGGACCCGGCGCCGCTCAGGAGCAAAAGGCCGGCAACACCCGTGCTCAGGATTGCTGCCGCCCGGCGACGAGATGTGTGCACTCCGTTCTCCCCTCACATCGACCGCTCCTCTGGAGATGGACCCATGGCTATAGCCCAAACGCCCTCAACCCGCCACCCGAATTCTTCCCGCGCGGCCCGCCGCTCTACTTTCCCGGGGGGTCCCTCACGTGCCTTGAATCGGACCGATCTTCCTGTGCGGCGGTCGTGTCGGAAGTATGCCGGTCGGCGCTTGGATTTCCCTTGGAGCGAGAGCCCCGAATTAGTCAGATCACCGTAGACTGCCGAGCACCTGGCAGCTTTCGTGGGGGCTTGAAGTGGAGATGCGGGTCCTCGGCCCTCTCGAGATCGAGGGGGTCGAGAAGGCCGAACTGGGCGGTCTGCGCCAACAGAGCGTTCTCGTTCTGCTCGCTTTGAATCACGGCGGGTGGATCTCTCGGGATCGCATCGTGTCCGGGGTCTGGGATGACCCGCCGGCAAGTGCGGTTCCCACCCTGCAGGGGTACGTCTCACATCTACGCTCCGCGCTGCACGCCGCCACGCTTCGAATCGAGTCTCGCCAGGCTGAGTACGCGCTGAGCGGAGGCGAGCTGCTCCTTGACGCCCAGCGCTTCGAAGCCGCTTCAGCCTCGGCGCGGGAGTCGCTGGCCGAGGGCTCCCGAGCGGGCACCCGCAGCGCCATGGCCGAGCTGGCTGGAGCTCTCGGCCTCTGGCGTGGACCGGCGCTCGAAGGATTCCGCGACCAGCCGTTTGCCGCACCCGAGGCGGCTCGGCTAGACGCTCTTCGCCTGAGTTCGCAGATCGACTACCTGCGGGCGGCGGTCGCGCTAGGCGAGCACGGGCTGGCGCTGCCCCAGCTGGCGTCCTTGATGGTCGGTCACCCGTTCGACGAGGAATTGCGTGCACTTCAGATACTTGCGCTCTACCGCAACGGCCGGCAGGTGGATGCTCTAGCCGCCTATCGGGCTTACCGACGCCAGCTGTCGAGAGAGATGGCGCTCGAACCGGGGCCGCTGCTCCGCGACCTGGAGCGGGCGGTTCTCAAGCACGACACTCGTCTGCTCGGCCCCGGCTGGGTCGGGACGGCCTCGGTCAGAGGTGGTGGGGAGGGCGCGGTAGATGCCGGCCCGGGTCCGATATTGGGCCCGATACTGCCCGCCTGGACGACGTCTTTCGTGGGCCGCCGGGCTGAGCTGCAGGCGCTCTCGGCTGCCCTCGCGTCGCGGCGCATGGTGACCATCACCGGCCCGGGTGGGAGTGGCAAAACGCGGCTGGCGGCGGCCTTCGCCAGCCTCTCTCAGGATGTACGGCGAGCGGTCTTCGTCGACGTCGGCAGTCTGAGTGATCCGGAGCGGGTGGTGGGCGCCGTCGCCGCCGCCTTTCGGGCCGAGGGTCCGGCCGTGACGGCCGACCAGCTGGCCAGAGCTCTGGTTGACGAGCCCACGCTGGTGATCCTGGACGGCTGCGAACACGTTTCATCGGCGGTCAGTGCCCTCTGCGATGCCCTCATCCAAGGGTCGCCTCGGCTCCGGCTACTGGTGACCAGCCGGCAACCGCTAGAGGTTGGCGGAGAGAGAGTCTTTGAACTTCCTCCATTGGGTGTCGATCCAGATCCTGCCGGGATCGGCGGTCCGTCCTACCTGGGCGATGCGGTGGCGCTCTTCCTGGACCGAGCTCAGCTCCCTCGAGCCGGTTCGGAGATGACAGATGGCGACCATGATCTCATCGTCTGGCTCTGCCGACGGTTGGAGGGACTGCCGCTGGCGATCGAGCTAGCCGCAGTGAGCGCCCGGACCCTTGCCCTATCCGACGTGCTCGAGCGGCTGGGAAGCCGGATCTCCACTCTCGATGCCGAGGTCGGGACCCGCGCGCCGGGCGGTCAGACCTTGCGCGGGACACTCGACTGGAGCTACCGACTGCTCACTCCCGACCAACAGTTGTTGTTCCGCCAGCTGGGTGTGTTTCGCGGCCCGTTCGACATCGCATCGGTGGAGGCGGTCGTGGTCGATACCTTCGCCTCCGGGGAGCACGTGGCGGGCACACTGGCCCAACTGGTGGGGAGATCGCTGGTTTCCCGTCGCCCGGGACCGACGGTCCGCCGGTACACGCTTTTGGACGCCACCAGAGAGTTCGCTCTGGAGCGAGCGGAAGAAGCCTCGGAATTGGAGTTCGCCAGGAGTCGCCATGCAGCTCACTTTCGGGATTTTGGGCTGGCCGCCATGGCGGCTCTGAGCGGCCCCTCGGCACCGCGGTGGATCGCCCAGTTGGCTCTGGCGGAGCATGACCTGGTGGCGGCAGCCGATGAACTGCGGCGCACCCAGGCACTGGAGGATGCCGCTCGGCTCGAACTGGCAATAGCCAGCTACGCCTTGGGCCGCTACCGCCTTGGGCAGATCCGCGATCGAATCGCTCAGCTTGGCTTGGACTCCCGCCTCTCTCCCGAGACGCGGCTCGAGGCATTGCGCCGCCAGGGACAGGCCGAGTTCCTACTCGATGACTTCGACGCAGCCGAGGCCACCTTCGCCGCCGCCCAAGCGATCGCCGAGACGGCCCAACTCCACGGGCCGAACATCCGCATCCGGGTGCACCAGGCGGAAGTGCTGCGTGCCCGCAATGGCGACGCTGACCAGACCCTGGCCCTGCTCAACTCCCTGGTCGATGAGGCGAGGGAAGTTGGTCAGGTCGAGGCGGAGATCGAAGCCCTGCGCCTGATCGCCGCCGTGAACTGGGATCGGGGAGAGCTGGCGCTGGCCCGACCCGCAGCCGAAGCCGCTCACCGACTCGCGCAGCGTCATGGCCAGGCGCGCTGGCTCGCCGACACCCAGAATGCGCTCTCGGGGATCCTGCGCGACCTCGGGGAGTTGACCGCAGCTGAGGAGATGCTCGACCTCGCCGGGGCCTACTTCCGGGCCATTGAAGATCCCCTGGAGTCCGCCTACAACGAGTACTCACGAGGCCGGATCGCCCTCCTGAGAGGCGACACGCGCCAGGCTCTGGAACTGGCCGAGGAGAGCCGCCGCAACTTCAGCCTGATCTCCGAGCCCTGGGGCTTGGCAATGGCGGAGAGGCTCCTCGGCGAGGCGGCTTTGGCAGGCGGCGAGATCTCCACCGCGAGGAGCTGGCTGGAAAGCTCGCTGACCGAAATGGAGGAGCGTGGTTTCGCCTCCGATGTCGTGGCTGTGCTGGAGGGGCTGGCCCGGGTGGCCTTGGCTGAGGGCGACTGCGAGAGTGCCGCGGCCACCTGCCAGGACGCACTGGGCCGGCTTACGACTGACGGTCGGAGTCGCTATCTGGCGCCTGTGCTGAGCACCCTGGCACGCGCCGAGCTGGCGCTTGGACAGCCCAGCGCGGCGCTCCGTACAGCCGAAGCTGCGCTCAGGGAGGCGGATGCATCAGGAGCCCCGGGTGCCATACAAGAGGCGAGAGCGACTCGCGCTGCGGTTGGCACGGCGACCGCCAAGTCGAATGCCAGGCCACCTAAGGCGACCCAGTCAAATCCGCACCGGTACCAGAAACGACGCCCCTCGGCAAGATAGCCTTGGATTTACCTTGGACCGCGAGCGAGTACTGAGAACAAAACGGCTGGTCCCTGCCCCCCGAGGAGCTCTGTCGATTGACCCTCCCGGCCTGATCATTCAGACTCATCCCACTTGTGAGAGGACTGAAGAGAGTGACAGAGAGGCGGTTATGGCTCGGGCTTACCGCAGGCACCCCTGTGCTTGGCAGCGCCTTGTTGGCGGAATGTGGGGCCGGGCTCACAGTCGCGGCCACTAGGCGATCATCTCCGCGCCTAGAGCTGGCCCCCAGCTCGGCCTGGCAGGAGACGGACGCTCCGAGCGACACCAAGCTCGACGACGAGATCTGTGGGATGAGCCGCGCCGACTCCTCCCATTGCTCGGCACTCGGCGACCACCGGGAGGGAGCGTCAAACCAACTCTCCCTGATCGAGGCATACCGGGGGACACGGTGGGCGGCGCAGAGCAGTCCCAACATTAGCGACCCTGCTTCCGGCTACTACGTGGATGAGCTATTTGACATCTCCCGTCCCTCAGCCACGGACTGCCGGGCGGTTGGCGACTATGTCGGGAGCCATCCGGGGGAGACTCGCGTTATCGAGCACCACGACGGCCTGGCCTGGTCCATCGTCACCGCATCCGGGCAAGCCGACCCGACCAACGGTGCCACCACCTCTGTCCACAACTAGGTAGGTCTGCTTGTCGCGAGTACTCGAAGCGAGCCGGCGACGGTCCCTGCTCTGGACGATCTGCCTGGCCGGAGCAATCATGCTGGCATCAGGAACGGTCGGGATCGCACGCGCCTCCGGCCCCTATCCGGCCCGGACCGTCAGCAGAAGCCAGGTCAAGCTGCTCACGGTGGCCCAGGTCCGCTCCCACTTGGTCAGGACCTCAGACCTGGCCGGTTCCCAGGTGATCAATCTGACCGCGGAAGTAGGATCGATGGTGCCCGCCCTGCAGCTCGACCTGCCCACCTGTGGCAACCCGCAGAACTCATTCAACGAGCAAGGCTACTACGGGTGGCGCTTCGCTGAGTCTGGCGTCTCGGCCGGAGCCGCGACTGGGGCCGAGGCAATCACCGAGGTGGCGATCGTGGCCAACGAAGTCTCCCGCACCGACGACCAGAGGTCCGTCAAGCAGCTCATCAGCACCGATCACAAGGTGCTGCAGCAGTGCCCGAGTTCGGAGTCCAAGCCGGAGCTGAATCCCGAGTGCGCGTACACCGACACGGAGTCCTTCCGCGACCAATCGGTCAACAAGGCCGGCTGGTCGGGCTTTGAGTCGGTCTTCACCTCGACCTACAGTCCCGCCTGTGGCGGTGCGGCGAGTCAGGCCAGCTACTACTACTTCGTGCTCCGCCCCAAGTCCTACATTCTCGGCGAGTTCGACTTCAGCTTCAACAACGTCTCACCCGACGGGAGCTACCAGAAGCTCGCCCAGACCCAGCTCCTCAGGTTGCTCAAGCGGCTGCCTGACACGACCGCCTGAGCGACTGACTCCGGCCCGGACGCCGTCACGTTCGGAAGGACAGGTCCCGGCCGGCCAGGGCGGTGCGGATCAGCGAGATGGCATGTGCGCCCATGCCGTGGAGCTGGCTCAGCTCTGCCTCCGACACCCTGGTGAACTGTTCCGACTGGGTGTAGCTGGCAGCACTTGGCGAGCGGGGGCGGACCGGTAACCGAGGAGATCAGACCGGGATATCCGGTCAGTCAGCTGGGCTCCTCATCTCGAGCCCGTTCCAACCCCAGCGGGGCAGGGGCGGGCCCTCTGGTACCGCGGATCCGGGCGCGCCGTAGAGATCGAGCTCGCTGGTGGCCCACTCCATGTAGCGGCGCAGGCCCGAGCTGAACTCCAATTCGTCGGGGAGATTGACATCGTCGGCTGCCGCGACGAAGCACTCCACGAAACGCTGGTTGAACTCCGTATCGGCACCCTGGCCAGGATGTACTTGGAGCATGCGCGAATGGTCCCCATACAGCTGTGTGTAGAGGGGAGGTCCACCAAGCACCTCGCCCCAGTAGGTGGCCAGCTGGCGCACATGCTCAGGATGGAGAGGGTGGGCGAAGGGATGGCTCAGGACATCGTTCTGGAGGCAGCACTTGTGGTGGGCTTCCGCCAGGGCCATGAAGTCAGGCTCGCCACCAGCGAACTCGAACATGGACGGACGCGGCACAACGGACATTCACTTCCATCTCAGGTGGGAATGGGCCGTTGGATGGCGGAAAATAGGGAGATGTCAGAGCCGATGCCGGACGAGGCGCCAAAGATATGGACGGCGGCCACCGTTCGCCCGGACATGTGGGTGGATCCCAAGGACGATCCCCGGGACAGGGATGCCGGCGACCAGGTCACGGAGCGCTCGAACCTGATCGAGTACCTGCGCGCATACCGCCTTAAATTGGAGATAAAGTGCGCCGGGCTGAGCCTGGAGCAGATGGCCACGAGGTCGGTGCCGCCCTCGGACATGTCCCTGCTCGGGCTGATCCGGCATCTGGCAGATGTGGAGCGGAGCTGGTTCCGCTCGGTTATGGCGGGAGAGGAGGCGGCACCTCTCTTCCGGACCCAGGAATCCCGAGAGGATCCGTGGCTACTGGCCCTACCCGAGGAAAAGGTAGTGGAGGAGGCCTGGCAGGCGTGGCGCGCTGAGGTCGCTAACGCAAGAGCCCTGACTACACCAACCTCCAGCTCCGCGAGATCCTGGTTCACTTGTTCGAGGAATACGCCCGCCACTGCGGCCACGCAGATCTCATCCGAGAGCGCATAGACGGCCGCGTCGGGCAGTAGCCCAAGGCGGCGCGCCTCGTTGGTCGCAGCCAGGAGACGGTGCGGCGCTGGGTGTGGGGCGGCGAGCTGACCTCACAACGCCGGGGTCGACAGCACCTGATCTCGAGATCGGAGCGGGAGGCGGTCGCCGCTGGAAGAGGGCGCCCTTTGCCCCGCTCTCTTGCCGATTGGGCGGGAGAGGCAAGGGCCGCGCTCGAGGCAACCCGGGCTAAGAGCCTGCCCTCGGCGGCGGACCTGGTCCTGGAGGAGCTGGCTGGAAAGCTCGCTGACCGAAATGGAGGAGCGTGGTTTCGCCTCCGATGTCGTGGCCGTGCTGGAGGGACTGGCCCGGGTGGCCTTGGCTGAGGGCGACTGCGAGAGTGCCGCAGCCACCCGCCAGGACGCACTGGGCCGGCTTACGACTGACGGTCGGAGTCGCTACCGCGCCCCCTTGCTGAGCGCGCTTTCGCGAGCCGAGCTGGCGCCGGGCCACCCCCTGGCCGCTCTCCAAACGGCGCAAGTTGCCGTCCAGGAGGCGGAGGCATCAGGCGCACCCGGCGCGCTCAAGGACGCCCGGGCGGCGCTGGCCGCGGTCCAGGCAGGCAAGACCTCGTTGCCAGGGCCACCCGCCGCGGCGGTGGAGCATGACAACTCGGATCTCCCAGGGTAGAACGGCGAGGCCGGGCGCTCCGGCCCGGGCTAGGCCCTAAAGAGGCGCTCTTCGGCCCCCGCAGCGCATTGTTCGGGAGGGCCTCGCTGGCTACCCGGACGACCGGCTCCAGCAACTGGACCAGCTTCGGCTTGCTTGGAGAGGGTGAATTGAGGATGCTGTTGTCTTCGAGCCTGGACTCCAGCCGCCAGTCTCCGCGCGGGGATTGGGAGCACGTAGAAGGGACGCGCCAGACCGAGCCGTTCAGGCAAGGCTGTGCAGAGGACGCCGCGCCATCCAAGCCCGTGCAGCGCTCTCGGGCCGCCCCTTGGATTTCTCTTGGAGAAGGGGCGATTAGTGAGAACAGCGAGTTGGAGCGGACAGCCGTCGGGTCCTTTTTGGGTTGACCTCGCCTGGCCGACCACGGACACTCGCGTCGCTGATGAGAGGCTGCAAGCGATTGACACGGCCGGGGACGTGGCTCGGAGTCACCGTCCTCGCGGTAGTAGTCGGGAGTGGTCTGCTGGCGGGATGCGGGGCCGGGCCAGCCCTGGCATCCGCGCCGCGGTCGGCTCCTCTGGTGGCGCTGGCCGCCAGCTCGGCCTGGAAGCAGGCCGCCGCTCCGACGGGCACGAAGCGAGAGGACCAGATCTTTTCGATCAGTTGCGCCGACTCGTCGCACTGCTGGGCGGTCGGCTTCAAGGCCCAGGGATCATCCAACGAACTCTCTCTGATCGAGGCATATCGGGGAAGCCACTGGGCCGTGCAGAGCAGCCCTAATGTCAGTAATTCGATCACCGGCTTCTACCAGGACCAGCTATCTGCCATCGCCTGTCCCTCAACAACCGACTGCTGGGCGGTTGGCGAGTACTACGAGAACAGCCCGGGGGAGATTCCCCTGATCGAGCACTACGACGGCTCGGCCTGGTCCATCGTCACCGGACCCAGCAACGCCGCGCTCAGCTTCAGCGGTGGCACACTGAATGGCATCAGCTGTCTCAGCAGCCAGGACTGCTGGGCGGTGGGCGAAGGCAGCGACACCCTGGTCGAGCAGTACAACGGCAGCACCTGGTCAATCGTTCCCAGCGCGCAGGCGGGGAACCCCGGCACCGATGAACTAAGGGCGGTGACCTGTTCCAGCGCCGACGCCTGCTGGGCGGTGGGCACGCAGGGCTACAGCGAAACCGATGCGGGCCCCATCACCGGCCAGCCCCTGATCGAGTCCTATAGCGGCACCAGCTGGACGGTGGTCGCCAGCCCTACTCTGCGCTCCCAGACCCAGAACCAACTGCTGGGGGTGAGCTGCCGGAGCGCCAAGTCCTGCTTTGCGGTGGGCAGTCTGGGCCTGCTCCGTCGCAAGAGTCACACGATCTACAGTTCCGAGCCCTTGATTGAGCAACTGAGTGCTGGGACGTGGCGAGTGGCCCAAGCCAGCACCCCCAGCGGCGGCTACCTGCAGGGGATCAGCTGTCCCGGCCAAGGGAGCTGCTGGACGGTCGGGGGTGACAATGCCGAGAAGGGGATGGCCGAGTCCCTGAGCGGGTCGCACTGGGCCGCCACGACCGGAGTCGCCCGATTCGGACTGAACACCGTAGCCTGCCTCAGTCGCAGCGACTGTTGGGCAGTGGGGCCGGCATCCGGGCAATCGGCGCCGTCCAACAGCTCGACCACTTTCGTCCACAACTAGAGGCTGGCAGACTGGCCCGGAGACGTCGGCCGGGGGGAGTCATCCGGGCGCTCGGCCGGTCACTGCGCTGGCTAATTCGGTCTTTCCGGAGCGATTCTGCTGGCAGTTGGGTTTCCTGTTGCATTCGCGCCCGGCGCCCAGCCAGCCCGGACTGTCAGCAATCAGGCTTGGATTCGGGCGGTCGACGCAAAAACGTCGGCAAGCCTCCGAGATGGTCTCATCAAGCTGAGGGTTTGTCGAGACCTCTCTTTGCGCTGTGTTGTAGCTCAGGGATTCTGACCGGTCCTAACAGCTCAGCGATTCTGTCCGGCTATGAAGGACAAGATCGTTTTGAACTCAGCTGAGCAAAGGCGGGTGCTGGTGCTGAACCAGTTGGAGGCAGGGATGCTGAGTCCAGCCCAGGCGGGGCAGGCCTTGGGGGAGCTGGAGGCGTTGGCTGGCGGAGAATAGGGAGATGTCAGAGCCGATGCCGGACGAGGAGCCCAAGAGATGGACGGCGGCCACCGTCCGCCCGGACATGTGGGTGGACGAGAAGGAGGACCCCCGCTACGCCGGGGGCGAGGTCACGGACGAGCGCTCGAACCTGATCGAGTACCTGCGCGCATCCCGCCTCACTTTGGAGATGAAGTGCGCCGGGCTGAGCCCGCAGCAGATGGCCATGAAGTCGGTGCCACCCTCAGACATGTCCCTGCTCGGGCTGGTCCGGCATCTGGCAGATGTGGAGCGGAGCTGGTTCCGCTCGGTCCTGGCGGGAGAAGAGACAGCCCCCCTCTTCCGGACCGCGGAGTCCCGTGAGGATCCCTGGCTGCTGGCCCTGCCCGAGGAAAAGGTAGTGGAGGAGGCCTGGCAGGCGTGGCGCTCCGAGGTCGCCAACGCGGAGCGCTTTGTCGCGCAGGCCAAGGACATGGGCCTGGTGGCGAAGAACTCTGACCCCCCAAAACTTCAGCTCCGCGAGATCCTGGTCCACATGATCGAGGAATACGCCCGCCACTGCGGCCACGCAGATCTCATCCGAGAGCGCATAGACGGCCGCGTCGGGCAGTAGCCCAAGGCGGCGCCCGGCTTATGGGAGCAAGCTCGTTCCCGGATCAGCTGACGAGCGAAAGACTTGCCCGCCCGGCCCGGCTTACTCAGAGCTGACTTTCGCCCACGGATCCCAGGCCTGGCGCGGTACTCTCTCGGCCATCGTGGAATCGGTTGTGGTCGGCGGCGGGTCTTGATCTGCCCGAGCTGTGGGGCTGCGGCCAAGCCGGAGGGTCGCTTCTGCTTCAAGTGCGGCACCAAACTGGGGCGGAGTTGCGCTAACTGCGGTGCCGCCCTGGAGGCCGCCGACGCCTTCTGTGCCGCCTGCGGGGTGGCCGCTGTCCCGGACCATCCCCAGGTCGGCTCGCCGGCTCCCGCCGTCGCGGCCTCGTCCTCGAGGCCGGATGCCCAGTTGCCCACCACCGAGCGCCGGGTTGTTTCGGTGCTGTTCGCCGACCTGGTCGGGTTCACCACCCTATCTGAGCAGCGGGACGCCGAGGAGGTCCGGGAGCTACTCTCCGCCTACTTCGACGGCTGCCGCTCGATCATCGAGAGCTACGGCGGAACCATCGAGAAGTTCATCGGTGACGCGGTCATGGCGGTTTGGGGAGCCCCGGTCGCCAACGAGGACGATGCCGAACGGGCAGTCCGCGCGGCCTTGGATCTGGTCGAGCAGGTGGCCGCCCTGGGAACCCGGATGGCCGTCTCCGGTCTCCAGGCGCGGGCGGCGGTGCTGACCGGAGAGGCGGCCGTGAACCTGGGGGCAGCTGGTCAGGGCATGGTGGCCGGGGACCTGGTCAACACCGCCTCCCGACTCCAGGCCGCAGCCGAGCCGGGATCGGTGGTGGTGGGGGAGTCCACTCGTCAGGCTGCCAGCCTGGCGGTGACCTTCGCTGATCTCGGTGAGCTCCATCTCAAGGGCAGATTGGAGCCGGTCCGAGCCTGGCGGGCGCTTCGGGTCGTTGGCCAGCGCCGGGGCCTGGGGTCAGAGGGGCGCCCCGAGCCGCCGTTCACCGGCCGCGGCGAGGAACTGCGCCTACTCAAGGAGCTGCTCCAGGCTACCGGCCGCGAACGCAGGCCCCGGCTGGTCTCGATCACCGGGGTGCCCGGGATCGGCAAGAGCCGGCTCGCCTGGGAGCTGCAGAAGTACGCCGACGGGGTGGCCGAGACCGTCTACTGGCACCAGGGCAGATGCCCCGCCTACGGGGATGGCATCTCCTTCTGGGCCCTGGGGGAGATGGTGCGGATGCGGGCCGGGATCGCCGAATCCGAGGAGCCGCCGGTGGCCCTGCCCAAGCTGGAGGCGACGGTCGCTGAGTTCTGCTCCGACCCCCAGGAGGTCAGCTGGGTGCTGCCCCGTCTGGCCCACCTGCTGGGGCTGGACGAAGCCCCCCCGGGAGGACCCGAGGAGCTCTTCTCGGCCTGGCGCACCCTCTTCGAGCGGATCGCCGATCGGGGCACCACCGTCCTGGTCATCGAGGATCTGCAGTGGGCTGACCAGGGCCTGATCGACTTCGTGGAGTCGATCCCGGAGTGGCTGCGCTCTCTTCCGATCCTTATTCTCACCCTCTCCCGTCCCGAGCTGATGGAGCGCCGGCCCACCTGGGGAGCCCATCAGCGCAGCTTCGTCTCGCTCCATCTGGATCCGCTCTCGGATCAAGCCACGGAAGAACTCCTCCATGGTCTGGTGCAGGGGCTGCCTGCCTCGCTCCTGGAGCGGCTGCGGCAGCAGGCGGAGGGGGTGCCGCTCTATGCGGTGGAGACGGTCCGGATGCTGGTGGACCGGGGAGTGCTGGTCGAGCGGGACGGCGCCTACGAGGTGGTCGGGCGGCTGGCCGACCTGGAGATCCCCCAATCGCTGCACGCGCTGATCCAGTCCCGCCTGGACGCTCTGCCGCCCTCCCAGCGCTCCTTGCTCCAGGATGCCGCGGTCCTGGGCAAGACCTTCTCCCCCGAGGCGCTGGCCGCGGTCAGCGGCGGTGATCTCGTCTCCCTGCAGGGCCAGCTCCAGGAGCTGGTGAAGAAGGAGCTGCTCTCGGTCGATTCCGACCCCCGCTCACCGCAGCGGGGACAGTTCGGATTCGTCCAGGGACTGATCCGGGAGGTCGCCTACGGGACGATCGCCCGCCGCGACCGGGTCAGCAAGCACTTGGCCGGAGCCGGCTACTTCCAGTCGACCGGCGAGGAGGAGCTGGCCGGTGTGGTGGCCAACCACTACCTGGAGGCCTACCGGGCGGCGCCGTCGGCGCCCGAGGCGGAGCAGATCGCAGCCCGGGCCCAGGAGCAGCTCCAGCTGGCCGGCCAGCGGGCTCTGGCCTTGGGCTCGCCGGAGCAGGCGCTCACCTTCTTCGAGCATGCCCTCGAGGTGGCTCAGGAGGGCAGGGCCAAGGCCCTCCTGCAGGACCTGGCCGGTGATGCCGCTGGCGAGGCCAGCCAGCTGGATCTGGCCATCAGCCACTACGAGGCGGCGCTGGCCTTTTACGTCACCCAGGGCGACCAGGTGGCCCAGGCCCTGACCACCGCCCGCATCACCGTTCAGCTGGCCGGGCTGGACCGCTACCCGGAGGCGATCCGGAGAGCCGAGGAGTCATTCCAGGCTCTGGGCGAGGAGGGAGATGCCCGAGCCCGGGCCCAGCTGGCGGTCGAGCTGGCCTCGGCCTACGACCTCTCGGGAGATCCCCAGGCCGGGCTCCTGTGGTCGGAGCGGTGCCTGGAGTTGGCCGGCTCCCTGGAGGACGAGAGCCTCTTGCTCCAGGCCCTGGACCAGCGGGTCTTCGCGGTTTTCAGCCTAGGCCGGCACGCCGAGGCTCTCCTCATCGCCCGGGCGGCGGCCAACTTTGCCGACAGCTCGGCCGGGCCCCTGGACCAGGCCAAGGCCGTCCAACTCCTCACCGTCTGCACCATCGCCGACGATCCCAAGGAGGCGGTCAAGCTGTCCCTGCGCTGTGCCGATCTGGCCCGCCGAGGCGGTCGTCGCTCCGTGGAGGTGATCAGCCTGCTCAATGCCGCCGAGCAGGCCATCTACGTCGCCGAGTGGTCAACCGCAGACCGCATCCTGCAGGGCCTGGAGGGTCGACAGCTTCGGGACTCCGAGCATGCCTTCCGCGGCTGCTGCCAGGCGATCCTCCTGGCCCTGCGCCAAGATCCGGGCCAGGCCCGGCGCCAACTGGAGGAGATGGCACCGCAGATGGGGGAGATGCTCTACCAGTCAGGTCGCCTGACCTACGTCAAGGCCCGGGCCATGGTCGCTCTGACCCAGGGCGAGCTGGAGCTGGCCCAGAGGGAGGCGAGGGACCTGGTTTCTGAGGAGGCGGCCGGGATGAACAGCCTGCACGCCCTCTCCATTCAGGCCCGAGCCGCCCTCTGGATGCGGGACAGGGAGGGGGCCCTGGAGGTGGAGCGGAGGCTGGGATCCTTCCGGGGGCGCTGGGCCAACGCCTGCGCCCTGACCGTTTCCGCCGGTCTCCTCGCCTTAGGCCCGGAAGGGGAGCTGGCCCTGGCCGCATACCAGAAGGCGATCTCGGCCTGGCGCGAGATGGAACTGCCCCTGGATCTCGGTCTCTGCCTGCTCGACCGGGTCGCGCTCCAGGGCCCGGACGGGGAGGGCTCAAAGGAGGCGGCCCGGGAGGCGCGGGCCATCTTCACCGAGATCGGGTCAGTGACCCTGCTGGAGAAGCTGGAGCAGGTCGCCCCGGTGCCAATCCCCGCCTGAAGGGGTCCCGACCCCGGCCCTAGGCGTTGCCCTTTTAGCGGCGACGCCCCTCCGAAGATGAGTCGGCGGACCTTCGTGTCACGTATGTGTTCGGCACGCACCAACCTTGACCTGGACGAGCCGGCCTGCGCCCCTGTGATGAAGCGCTACCAGCTGCCCAGCAAGCGCGCCGCGGTCAACTTCGCTCTCCGCCGACCGGCGGCTGAGCTCTCTGTCGAGGAGGCGCGCCGGCTCCGGGGATCGGGGAGTGAGGACGATCTGGCCGAGATGCTGGAGAGCCGACTCAACTGAGCCCGATCCTCATCGACAGCTCCGCCTGGGTGGAGTTCCTGCGCGGTACCGGTTCCAGAGCCTGTGAAGAGGTCGACCGGCTGCTGGATGGCGACGTCGCCATCAGCGACCCCGTCCTGATGGAGGTGCTGGCGGGAGCTCGGGATCCCCAGCACTTGGTCCAGCTGCGCCAGGTCCTGCTCCGGGCAGGCATGCGCCACTGCCTCCCCCAGGATTACGAGGTGGCAGCGCTGATCTAACGGGGTTGCTAGCAGCAGGGTGAGACCGTGCCCCGCCTGATCGCCGCCGTGGCCATCAGGGAGGAGCTGCCTTTGCTCCACCAGGACCGGGACTTCGACGCCATCGCCCACCACACCGCCTTGGAACTGCGTGGGTACTAGGTCCCGGTGCCGGGACGGGTGTGGCTGTTTCGGCAAGATCACTACAACAAGCGCCTTGGCTAGTGTAGAGTAGAGAGGTGAAAGCGGACGCAGAGGTGGTTACGGTGAGAGAGGCCGCGCGCCTGGTCGGTCGCAGCCAGGAGACGGTGCGGCGCTGGCTGTGGGGCGGCGAGCTGACCTCGCAACGCCGGGGTCGACAGCACCTGATCTCGAGATCGGAGCTGGAGGCGGTCGCCGCTGGAAGAGGGCGCCCTTTGCCGCGTTCTCTTGCCGATTGGGCGGGAGAGGCAAGGGCCGCGCTCGAGGCAACCCGGGCTAAGAGCCTGCCCTCGGCGGCGGACCTGGTCCTGGAGGACCGGGCCCGGGGGTCCTGATCCCTTGCCGGTGGTGGATGCCAGCCTGGTGGTCGACTGGGTGGCGCCCCGGGGGGACCCGACATCGCCAGCGCAGGAGGAGCTCTCCAGGCTGGCGGAGGCCGGTGAGCTCCTACTCGCACCCAGCCTCCTCTGGCTCGAGGTCAGCAATGCCCTGCTGACCGGGGTGCGCCGCCAGCGCTGGAGCGGGTCCGAGGCCGACGAGTCAGAAAGGCGGCTTTTGAGCCTGCCGGTGCGCCTGGCCGACTCGCCGGTCGATCTGGAGCTGGCCTACGAGCTCTCCCGTCGCCATGACAACCACCCCATCTACGACATGGTGTACGTGGCCCTGGCCCGGCGCCAGAAAACCCAGCTGATCACCTTGGACCGCCGTCTGGCCCAAGTGCTGGGTGATCCTCCCTGGCTGCGGATACCGGCCGGCGGCTGAGCCCGGGGGCTCACCCTGGGTCCATCTCACAACGCCTTCCCGCCTCGAATTCCGGGTGGCCGAACCACTGCGGGCGATCTGGCCCCCGGAGGCGGCTCCCCTTTTGCGTTCGCGCCAGCCCAGCTGAAGCAGAAGACGGCCAGGGCCTAGGCCAGCCGCCATGATCATCGAGTCGGACCGGGTTCCCAGGAACTTCCGCTCCTCCACCAGAATCAAGACTTCGGGGTCATCGCTCGCCACACCGCTCTGCTGCTGTACCGCTACTAAACGTGCTAAGGCCAGATCGCGGTTAGTCATTTCAGACCAGCAATTTGACCACTGCCGCGAGACCGCCGCCAACGATGATGGCGCGCAGGACGGGGGCCGGCAGCTTGCGCCCGAACCCCGCGCCGAGCTGTCCCCCCAGCAAGCTTGAACCGGCGATCACCAACGCCGGCTCCCAAGCGACATGCGCATAGATGATGAACACCACCGCCGCCGCACCGTTCGCCGTCGAGGCGAGCACATTCTTCATTCCGGTTAGGCACTGCAGGGATTCGTCCAAATAGACCCCCAGAGCGGCCATGAACATCACCCCCTGGGCGGCGCCGAAGTAGCCGCCGTAGACGCCGGTGCCAAACATCGCTGCCCAGAGAGCCAGGCGCCCGCTGCGTCTCGGCGGACGTGACGCGCGGCGGCGCGCCAGGCGCGGCTGCAGTAAGAGAAGCGCGATGGCCAGCAGAATGAGCGCGGGCACCAACAATTTGAAGACGACCGGGGGCAACGCGAGCAGCAGCGCGGCACCTGCTAGACCACCGACCAGTGAGCACGACGCGAGCGTGAGCGCCACACGCCATCGACCGGCCAACTCGCGTCGGTAACCGACTACCCCACTGACGTTCCCGGCGAACAGGCCGACGGTGTTGCTTACGTTAGCCACCACAGGGGAATATCCGAGTGCCAGCAGAGTGGGAAAGGTCAGCAAGGAACCCGACCCAGCCACCGCGTTCAGTGCTCCCGCTACGAACCCAGCGCCAGCGACGGCCAGGAGCAGAAGCGGGTCATGGGCGATCACATCGTCTTCTCCATCCCGTAAATTCCTCAGCCGCCCGCTTCCCGGCCAGCTCTAAAACGGCCGCCAGCGAACTCCTCAGCGACGCAGGCGTACCCGCCGTTCCGGCATCGGGGCAAGTGCCAAGCGGACCTGGGCCTCTGTCTGGTGACCGCTAGTGGATGACCGAGGTGAGGAGAAGTCGGTCTCGAGCAATCCGATAGGTCGTGGCTTGGTCAACCTGTGCAAAGTCGCGGAGATCTCTTTTGATCTCCTGATGCACCTCGGCAGCAAACTGCAGAAGCTGCGAGAGCACTTCGTCGACGCGACTACGCAGAGCGCCGGGACCCGCAATGAAGTTAATCAACCCTAGCTGCTGGGCCTCGGTCGCCGATAGCACGGTTCCGGTGGCGGTCAACCAGAACGCGTCGCGGCGTCCGACGAGCCGTGGCAGCCAGCTGAGCACCAGGGCCGGTGCCAGTCCATACGTTACCTCCGGGAACCAGAATCGAGAGGATTCTGAGGCCACCGCGACGTCGCACTGGGCGACCAGCCCGACTCCGAACCCGGCAGCCTCGCCATCCACCTCGGCGACGGTGACGAGAGTCGTCATGGACAACAGGCGGGTGGCCTCCGTCAGCGCTTCCACGGTGGCCCGGGCCGCTTCCGCGCCCTGGCCTGCAGGTTCACGACCTCTGCAGAAAACCCCGACATCGCTCCGCAGGTGGAGCAGGCGGGCGCCGGCTGGCGGGCTTGCAAGCAACTGCGACAACTCCTGACACATGGCCACAGTGAAGGAGTTGTCGGGGGGTCGAGCCAGGCTGACCACGACGACCCCGCGATCATCCTGAGTAATCTCGAGTCCCTGGCCCATTTTAGTTGAGGCGCTCTGTGCCGACGCTGCCATACCAGTCGACTGGCTCGGCCGCAGTGCGGATTGTGACCGAGCGCTGGTGCGTGAAATCGTGGAACGACTCCCAGCCGCCCTCGCTTCCGATCCCGCTGTCCCGGACCCCTCCCCAGGGAGACGATGGATCCAGCCGGTGGTGGTCGTTCACCCACACCATGCCGAACTTCAGTTGCTGCGCCACCCGGTGGGCCCGGGCGACGTCGCAGGTCCAAACAGCCGAACCGAGTCCGTAACGTGAATCGTTGGCCATAAAAACTGCCTCCTCCTCGTCCTCGAAGCTCATCACCACTGCGACCGGTCCGAAAATCTCCTCGCGGGCGACGCGCATTTGGTTGTTGGCATCGACCAGCACGGTAGGCGCCACAAAGTACCCGCCCTCGCACCCCGAGACGCCTACCCTGCCGCCACCGCTGGCCAGACGAGCGCCCTCGTCGACGCCCAGTGCGATGTAGTCGACGACCTTGGCCAGCGCCGCCGCGGAGATGACCGGACCGAGCTGGGTGAGGGGATCGCTGGGGTCGCCGATTCGAATGGCTTGAGCCTCCCTCACGAACGCTGCGACGAAGTCGTCGTAGATCTTGGCCTGTACGAGGAAGCGACTCCCGGCGATGCAGGTTTGCCCGGCGCCGATGAACGCCGCGAAGGCGGCTCCCTGCGCTGCCGCGACGACGGGGGCATCCGCGAATACGAGCACCGGGGTCTTTCCGCCCAACTCAACGGTGCATTTGGCGAAGCGGCCTGCCGCTGCGATCGCCACCTGGCGGCCCACCTCGGTGCCACCAGTGAACGACACTTTGGCGACCAGCGGATGGGACACCAATGCCGATCCAGCTACCGGCCCTCGACCCGGTGTGACGTTCAATACGCCTGGAGGCAGCCCCGCCTCGAGCGCCAATTGGCCCAAAAGGAGGGCGGTCAGAGGGGTCTGCTCGGAGGGCTTGAGGACCACGCTGTTGCCAGTTGCCAGCGCTGGGGCGAGGCTCTTGGACGCAATCATCAGGGGATGATTGAAAGAGGAGAGGATTCCGGCCACTCCGAGTGGGAACCGCTGCAGGTACGAGTGATACGGTCCGGCCATAGGAACAACCGCGGTGCGGTCTGCCAGCAGCAGGGCGGCGTTGTACCGGTACCACTCGGGTAGCCGGCCGATCTGCGCCTTGGTCTCGGTCAGCGGGCGACCATTGTTGCTGGTCTCCAGTCGGTAGAGCTCGTCTAGATTCCCCTCGATCAACCGGGCCAATCGATGCAACACCTGAGACCTTTCTTGGATCGGAAGGTCCGTCCATACGCCGCTCTCGAAGGTTCGTCGGGCGCCTTGCACCGCCCGGTCGATGTCCGCCTCGTTCGCGCTCTGCACGGTGGCGAGGTGGGCTCCGGTGGCGGGATTGCAGATCTCCAGGACGGCATCGTGACCCGGCTCCTCGCGGCCATCGAGGAGCAACCCAGACGCGACTCCGACGGAGCTCAGACTGGCCATGACTAGTGACCCTTAGCCGAGACTGCGCCGGACTGCGACATCCCCAGGAACAGGACTCCGAGGTCAGGCATATCGAGGAGCTCCTTGGCGCTGCGGTCCACCCGCAGCTGACCGTCGGTGAGCACGTATCCCCAGGACGCCACCTCCAGGGCGAGGGTGACGCGTTGCTCGATCAGCAGGACGGCCCGGCCTCCCTCGGCCAGGCTGGCCACGATGTCTCGGAGGACGTGGGTCGCCACCTGGGGTGCAAGGTTGGCGGTGGGTTCGTCCAGGATGAGCAGCTTGGGATCAGGCATCAGGGCTCGGGCGATGCCCAGCATCTTCTGTTCACCGCCGCTGAGTGTCCGGGCGACGCGACGTCGGAGCGGGCGCAGCGCCGGGAAGGTCTCGAGCACCACCTCGACCCGCTCTGTGGTCGCCTGCTTGCCGAGCCGGAACGCTCCCATCTCGAGGTTTTCCATCACGGTCAGGGTGGGGAACACATCACGCAGCTGCGGCACGTAGCCCATGCCCTTGACCATTCGGTCGTCCTCGCGGAGCCGCGTGATTCCGAACTCGCCCAAACGCAGCTCACCGCTGATCAGTTCGAGCTCGCCGGTGATGGCTTTGACCAACGTGCTCTTGCCTGCCCCATTGGGGCCGATGATGACAACTATCTCGCCGAGCCCAACCTCGATGCTGATGTCGCGCACCACCGGCACCTGGCTGTAGCCCGCGGTGATGCCGGTCCCCACCAGGAAGGGCGCCTCACGACCGGGCACGATCAAACCTCCTCCCGCAGCCGGCCACTATTCCCCTCCGCTTCCTGGCAGTTACGACAGGTAGGCGGCCTGGACCGTCGCGTCCTGCACCACCTCCTCGAAGCTGCCTGACGCGATCACCTTGCCCAGGGCCATGACCACGACCTGGTCGCAGAGTTGCCGGACCACCTCCAGGGCGTGCTCGACGATCAGGATGCCGAGTCCGTCTCTTCCGATCGCGCGCAGGTCGTCGACCAGCTTGTGGGTCAGGTGGGGGGCGACTCCCACCATCGGTTCGTCCAGCAAGAGCACCTTAGGCGACCGCATCAGACAACGCATGATCTCGACCAGGCGGCGCTGTCCGCCACTCAGCTCGCGGCCATAGTGGTTCGCGGTCCGTTCCATCTCGAACCGTCGCAGCACCTCCCACGCGTGCTCCGCCGCCGCATGCTCTCTCATCTTGGTGCGCCGGGGGTGAAGCACGACCGATTTCAGCGATGCGCCCCGGTCGCCTTCCGCCGCTGTAACCAGGTTCTCGAATACCGTCATACGGCCAAACTCGCTCGTCGTCTGGAAGGTGCGAGCCAGGCCCAGGCGAGCGCGCTGGTGGGGGAGCAGGCTGCTGATGTCCTGACCGCTCAGAGTGATCACTCCACCGCTTCTTTTCACCTGGCCCCCCAGCGCCCCGAGGAAGGAGGACTTCCCGGCCCCGTTCGGCCCGATGATCCCGATGATGCCTCCCGGGCTGATATTTACAGACACCTGGTCCACGGCATGGACTCCGCCGTAGCTGACCACCACGTCCCGGGCCACTAGGACCGGATCAGGGCCTGTGGCGGTCGCGGGTAGGGGCGTCGACATCTCTAGATAGCGCCTTCCGCGGGCGCGACCGCGGTCTCGGGAGGGCCCACGGGTCGGCCCACCCTGAGTCGTTTCTCCGGAAGTATCCCCTGGGGTCGGAAGAGCAGGCAGAGCATCCAGGCCAGTCCGATAGCCACCCATTGGAGAGAATCGATGAGCCCGGGATAGCCGATGGCAGGCAGGAATCTAGGAATCTCCAGGAAGATCACCGGCACCAGCAGGACGCCGATGACCACCCCGCGATAGTTGCCCACTCCGCCCACGAAGATGGCGGTGAAGATGACGAAGGTTTCGGCATATCCCCAGGCCCCCGGAGACCAGGCCCCGATGTACTCCACCAACAGGCCACCGCTCAGTCCGGCGATAGCTCCTCCCAGCACGAAGACCTGGAGCCGGAGGGCGGTGATGTTTAATCCCATCGCCGAGGCTGCCGCCTCGTTGTCTCGCATCGCCCGCAGGGAACGTCCCCACGGCGACCGGGACAACCAGGTGACACCGACGAATACAGCAGCACAGATCGCCAGTACCCAGGCCGCGTAAATCCAGGGACTGGAAGTGGCGGAGATTCCCAGCAGCTGGCCGAGGGGCCAGCCGACACCAGTCAGACCGTTGGCGCCGTTGAACAGGGGTACGTCGGCGGACACCAGCTGGATGGCGATCAGCGAGACGATTAGCAGCACCACCGCCTGGTAGTCACGTCGCATCCGGCGCAGGCTGAACATACCGATCGCCAAAGACACCAGGCCTCCTGCCGCCGCGGCTACCAAAAGGTCCAGCGGGAATGCGAGCCGTGCCCCGAACACGTACTGTTGAAACGAGGCCACCCCTCCGCTCGGGCCGAGTACCACCACGGCAGCGGCGTATGCGCCGACCGCCTGAAATACGACGTATCCGAAGTTGACGACGCCGGCGTAGCCGAACTGCAGGTTCAAAGAGATTCCCGAAAGTAGATCCACCCCGAAGTAGATCAGCAAGGTGGCGACGTAGAAGCCCCAGGCGTTCACGCCTTCAGCCGCCCCTTGGCCCCTGACCGGTTCCCGCCCGGGCCGGCTCCGGTGCGAGCGATTGGTCCCGAGGCAAGGGAGAGGTCACAGCACAAGCTGCCGGTCCTCCGCACCCCCGGATACGCTGCCCGGCCGGACGAGCAGGACGACCACGAGGATGGCGAATCCGGCCACGGTACTGTACGCGGCACCACCGTACCCGGCCACGATCTCGGTGACTAGGCCCATCACCAGTGAGGCCACCACCGCTCCCCTAATTGAACCCACGCCACCCAGAATCGCGGCCGCGATTACCAATGGGAGGAAGAGTTCCCCGGTTGAGTAGTCGACGCTTTGGGTGCTGATGATGTACACCACCCCAGCGATCCCACAGAGAAACCCGCTGACCGTCCAGGTGATCAGCACCACCCGGCCGGTCTGGATCCCGCACGACCGAGCCAGGCTCGGCTCGACCGCCGTGGCGCGGAGAGCCTTGCCCAGCTTGGTGAACTTCAGGGCTGCCTCGGCGGCTACCAGTATCACCAAGGCCATCACGATGATCCCGACCTCGATCGGGGTCACCGCGATCGGACCCATGCGGAGGGGAGCCCCCCTCAGAACCGTGTACCCATAGATCGCGTTTTGGGAGATTGCCTGCAGGCCGTAATCGATGACCAGGCCCATACCCAGAGTCACCATCATCATCTCGAAGAGCTGAGTCCGGCGGCGCGCGTAGAGCCGCAATACGCCGCGCCCCAGCGCGACGGTGGCGACCGCGCCCGCCACCCCTCCAAGCAGCATCCCCAGCCATGCGTTCAGGTGCGCCACGTTGGCCAGGTAGGCAGTGAAGCCGCCAATGGTCATCACCGCCCCGAAGCTCAGGTTGATCACGTTGGTCAACCCGAACTGAAGGGTGAACCCCATGGCCGCCACGGCGAGGATCGCTGCCACCACGATCCCGTCCGCCGAGGATGCCAGGAGCTGTCCCATCAGGTCACGCGACTCCCTTCACATGTACCGCTTCGATGGAGGCCACGCTCACCGATCCCAATTTGATGGTGCTTCCGGAGGCAGAACTGGTTACCGCCTCCATCCCGCCGAAGGAGTTGTGGTACTTGTCGAACTTGATCAATCCGGTGGCTCCGAAGTAGGAGATCTGCTTGCCCGCTTTCAAGGCCGCGACCCCCTGGGCGAAGCTGTAGACCACCTTTTTGCCCGGGCCGGGATTGCACACCGATGCGATCTTTTTGTTGAAGTCAACCGGGTTGGTGCTCTTCGCCGCAACCATGGCCAGTGCCACTGCGATCATGCCGTCGTAGTAAGTGACTCCGAACGGATTGTTCTGAGCCGCATGGACCGAGACCGGCAGCTTGGACTTCGCTCCCTTCACCGCCTGGTCCCAGGCGGTGACCGCGGCGGTGGGCTTCGACGGGGCGGTGATCAGCCCGGCATAGTCCTGGCGCATGTCGGCGGCACCGATAGCGCTCTGGACCGCGGTCAGCCAGGGTGGAGTGTAGGTGGCCAGGGTCCCGATGATCGGTACCAACCCCCCGAGCGACTTGAGTTCGCCGAAGAAGGTCCCGGCGGTGCCGCCGTCGGACTCGGTCATGATCACGTCGGGGTGGGCCTGGATGAGCTGGCTGACTGAGGACTGGTAGGAACTCTGGTCAGGGGTCAGAGAGATGTTGGCGACCAGCTGGATATGGAGGGCCTTCAGGCTGGCGAGCACCCCGGGAAGGTCGCCCTGCGAACCAGGGTCGGTGGCGAACACGGCTGCCACCCGGGTGAAGGACTTCTGCTTAGCCCAGAGCCCCATGGCGATGCCGTTGGCGGAGTCGGGCGCGAAGAGTCGCCAGAAGTACGGGGCGGTGTTGTGGTCGTAGACCGACTCCCCTGCCACCGCCATCATCGGAATGTGGGCGCTGTTCAGCACCGGCACGATGGTCGGCGCCGACCCCGTGTCGGGGCCCGCCACCGCCACCAGGTTGTTGGAGGTGGCCAGCAGTTGCTGCACGGCGGGCAGGGCGTCGGCCGGATCCCCTCTGGTGTCCACTCCCTTGAACACCAACTTGTGCCCCAGCACCCCCCCATCGTGGTTGATCTCATAGATCGCGGGTGGAATGCCGTCATATTGGTTCGAACCTTCAAAGCTGCTCGTTCCGGTGATCGCGATCACCCCCGCGACGACCAGCGGCCCCTTGGTGGCTGCGGTCGCGCCGCAGCCCGCCAGCACCGCGCCAAGCGCGGCCGCCGCGCCGACCGCCAACACTCTAGGCTTCACCACTGGTTTCCCTCCTTGACCACCTCGGCGTAAATACCGGCTTCGTCACCGACTCCTGGCTCGACGAGACTTCGAGCTGACCGGTTGGCATTCCGCTTCTCGAGACGGGACTGGCGCCCTCAGTCAGGTCCGGGAGCGCGCCCGGCGGGACTGCGAGAACGCCCGGCAGTCCCCCGAACTTCGTCCGCACCAGCGGAAGGGCCGACCAATCCCACTTCGCAACCACTCCAACCAATCACGCTCATGTGGCATACTTGGTTGAGTTGGTCATCTGGGGAGGTATCCTGCGGCATGGCACAATCCGTTGTCAAGGTGAAGAGAGCGGTGCCCCAGGGCCTGTGCCCAGCCTGCGGGTTGAGGTGAAAAGCCTGGACTCAGCTCGGCAACGGCCAGCTCTCGCCGATGAGGCGAGGGTGGCGGTGGCGGTCGAGCGAGAAATTGTGGAGAGTCGTCTAGGCCCGGGGGGCAGATTACCCACGGAGCGCCAGCTGGCTCTGACCGCCGGCGTGAGTCGGGCGGCGGTTCGTCGGGCCCTGGGGCTGATGGAGGCCCAGGGCCGGTTGGTACGGCAGGTCGGCCGCGGCACCTACCTCGCGCCGGGTGGAGAAGGCAGCCTCCTCTTCCCGACCCAGCCCTTCGTCACGAGCCCGATCGAGATCATGATGGTCAGGGGGCTCTTCGAGCCTCAGCTGATGGGCCTGGTCGTAATGTCGGCCACCAGCGCGGATTTCTCCGAGATGGAGCGCTGTCTGCGGGGGGGCGCTACCGCCTCAGACTATCTCTCGTGGGAGGCGTGGGATAAGGCGTTGCATGGCAGCCTGGCGGCGGCGACCCACAACCACTTCCTGATTCGGATCGGGGAGATGATCGCCTCTGCCCGGACCCAGCCTGGCTGGGGGGGACTCAAGCTTCGCAACTCGACCGAGGAGCGCCGCGAGATCTACCGCGCGGATCACCACGCCATCGTCAAATCCCTGGTCGAAAGGGATCCTGCCGCCGCTCAGCAGGCGATGCAGCTGCACCTGAGGCGGGTTCGCGTCCACCTCCTCGGCGACAACCACCACGGCCAGTTCGAGGTTCTGGGGGACTTCCCGCCGCTCGAGGCCGGGTGAGCTTCGAGCCAGACGCCACAGCCGACCGCAATCCTGGCCGCGGCGCCGGGGTAGCGAACGGAGCCGGATCGAGGTTATCGGGTCCCGGGGAATCCGAGGTCGATCTGGCTCTTGCTCGGGTCGGGCCACCGGGTGGTCACCACCTTGGTCCTGGTGTAGAAGTGGATTCCCTCCGGGCCATAGATATGGCTATCGCCGAAGAGCGAGCCCTTCCAGCCGCCGAAGGAATAGGCGGAAACCGGGACGGGGACGGGGACGTTGATCCCGACCATCCCAGCCTCGACGTCGCGGGAGAAGGTCCGCGCGGAGCTGCCGTCCCTGGTGAAGATGACCGCCCCATTGCCATACGCATTCTGGTTGACCACCGCCAACGCCTCCTCGTAGCTGGCGACCCGAACCACGCCCAGCACCGGCCCGAAGATCTCCTCGTCGTAGACCCGCATCCCCGGGCGCACATCGTCGAGCAGTGAACCTCCGAGAAAGAATCCGCTACCTTCAAACTCGCGCTGTCGACCGTCGACCACCACCTTGGCACCCTCTTCGCGTCCCAGCTCGACGAAGGAGGCCACCCGTTCCCGATGTGGTCCGGTCACCAAGGGTCCCATCTCCGACTGGATATCCGTGCCGTCGCCGATTCTCAGCTCGTGCACGCGCTTGGCGATCGCTTCCACCAGGGGGTTGGCGACGGCTCCCACGGCGACCACCACCGAGACCGCCATGCACCGCTCCCCCGCCGAACCGTAGGCAGCCGAGACCGCGGCATCGGCGGTCATCTCCAGGTCAGCGTCAGGGAGCACCACCATGTGGTTCTTGGCGCCGCCCAGAGCCTGCACCCGCTTGCCGCTGGCGGCCGCCCTCTGGTAGATGGAGCGGGCGATCGGAGTCGAGCCGACGAAGCTGACCGCGTCGACATCCGGGTGGTCGAGCAGGCACTCGACGGTCAGCTGGTCACCCTGGATGACGTTCAAAACTCCGGCGGGAAGGCCCGCCTCCAAGAACAGCTCGGCGATCAGTACCGAAGCACTCGGGTCCTTCTCGCTGGGCTTGAGGATGAAGCTGTTGCCGCAGGCAATCGCGTTGCTCAGCATCCAGAGGGGAACCATCGCCGGGAAGTTGAATGGGGTGATGCCGGCGACCACTCCCACCGGTTGTCTCAACTCGTGTACGTCAACTCCGGTCGAGGCGTCGAGGCTGTGCCCTCCTTTGAGCAGCTCCGTCAGCCCACAGGCGAACTCAACGTTCTCGATGCCGCGCGATACCTCGCCCAGAGCGTCCGCCAGCACCTTGCCGTGCTCCCTGGTGATGAGCGCGGCCAGCTCCTCGCGCCGGCTGACCAGGAGCTCGCGAAACGAGAAGAGCACCTGGGTCCGGCGGCTGAGACTGAAGCGACCCCAGACCAGCTGGGCCGCCCGGGAGACCGCGACGACTCGGTTGACCTCCTCGGGGTCGGCCAGCGGTACCTCCGCAATGGCAACTCCCTGCGCCGGATTGAAGACCGGGCTGCGACGGCCCGACTCGCCCTGGTCAGGCTTACCGCCAATGAAGTGAGGGACGAGGGGCAACGCTGAGGGACTTGGAGCGACCTTCGCCTCACTTCCCTGGACCGTCCCGACTGTATTACTCATCGCAGGTCGCCTCCAGCACCACCCGATTCAGTCCCGGGCCGCGGGGGCGCGTCCAAGCTGGGGCACGGGAACACATTGGATCGTGACATGAGTTCTGGCTTGTGTCAACGAGCGGCCTGTAAGCAGCAGGAGAGGTATACCAGCAAGCGGTAACCGTGGCCAGTGGTGGCCCCACTCGATCCGCACCAGCGCCAGGGCGCCCTGCGGGGACAGGTCCAGATGCGCCGCTGCCTGCTCCAGGGCTACAAGACGGCAGCGGTCCTCTACCGACGCTGCCGGCAAGGCGGAGAGCGTGTGAAACACCTGAACCGTGCAATGGCCATCAGGGCAGAAAATCCCAGCTCTCCATCGCGACCTGGACTTCGAGGCCCTGGCCCGAAACTCCGACGTGAGCATCCACCGGCTTTAGCTCGGTGGCTCCGCACCGACGGAGAGGGCCAGGTCCGCGCCTCTGCCCTTGCCCAGGCCGGATCGGATCAGGAGAGCACGTCGCGTCGGCGGAGAGAGAGCGCCGCCAGCGCGGCCAAGCCAACCACCCATCCGGCCACCACCAGGTAGGTCTGGGTGAGACCGACATGGACGCTGGGTATCGCAAAGGGTGCCCGGGCCTCCACCTTGAGCAGGAGGGGGAGGTGGTTGAGGGTCGGGCCCAGGAGGAAGGCGGACACGTGGGAAAGGGCCGCGATCCGGGTCGCCCGCTCGATCAGGCTCAGGATCACCACCAGGGCGTTGTCGACCGGGAAGAACACCAGCGCCACCGCGGTCGCGGCCGAGAGCGAGCGGGTCAGAGTTGCGACCGTCACCGCCACCACCACGCAGGTAAGCGAGCTGATCGCGGCGGCCAGGGTGGCGATCAGCACGTGGTGCAAGACCCCGGCCGGAGGGAGGGTGATCAGGGTGAGCGACCCGGTCTGGTGCAGGACTGCCAGGGTGGTGCCGATCCCCGCCAGCACCATGTAGCAGATCAGGAACACCAGAGCCAGCACCGCCATCGCCAGCAGCTTGGCGCCCAGCAGCGTTCCCCGGCCGGTGCCCCGGGCCAGGACGACCCTCATCGTGCCCAGCCCGAACTCCATTCCCATCAGCCTGGAGCCGAGGATCAGGAGGGCGATCCCTGCACCCGCTGCAAAGACCCCCTCGAGCACTCCCAGCCACTGGTCCAACTCAGAGCCCGAGTGGTGGAGCAGCCCGACATGCACGCTGTTGGACGTCGAGCCCACCAGCAGCACCAGCGCCAGGGCGACGACTCCCAGTCCGCCCAGAACCCAGGTCGAGCGCTGGCGGCGGAGCTTGAGCAGCTCCGCCGAGAGGGCGTTGGCCAAGCTGGGATGGGGAGCCCTGGTGGCCGCCTGGGTCACCGGAAGCCCGAGGTCGGGCGCGGCGCTCACTGGTCACCTCCGGTCAGGTCCAGGAAGACCTCCTCGAGATCGCGTTGCTGAGCCGAGAAGCTCTCGGGCGGGAATCCCGCCTGGCACAGCTGCAGGTTGAGGTCGGAGCCTCGGCCGCTGGGTGATGGCGCAATGATCGCCTGGTCGCCGTCGCGAGTTGCCGACGCCCCCCAGGGCTGGGAGGTCAGCCACTGCAGGGCACCTTCGAGATCGGCCACCTCGAGCCGGAAGGTGCCGGGTGCCTCGCGCAGCTGGCCGATCTCGCCCAGGTAGGCGAGCCGCCCCTTCCTCAGGATGGCGACCCGGTCGCAGACCCGCTCCACCTCGCCCAGCACGTGGCTGGAGATGAACACGGTCTTGCCCTGGTCACGAAGCCGACGCAGCAGTGCCCGGGTCTCCTTGATGCCGGCGGGATCGAGCCCGTTGGCAGGCTCGTCGAGCATCAGCAGCTGTGGGTCATGGAGCAGGGCCACCGCCAGGCCCAGGCGCTGGCGCATCCCCAGGGAGCAGGTCGAGACCCGGCTCTTCTGCCGGGAGGTGAGTTCGGTGAGTTCCAGAAGCTCGCTTATCCGCCGCGAGCCCACGCCGCCCAGCTCGGCGGCAAAGACGCGCAGGTTGTCGCGGCCACTGAGGTGCGAGTAGAGGGCGGGCGTCTCCACCAGAGGACCCACCTGGGGCAGCACACGGCCCGAGGCGGTGGCGACGTTCTGGCCGAACAGTTCGACCCAGCCGGAGCTGGGCCTGATCAGCCCCAGCGCCATCCTCATTGTGGTGGTCTTGCCCGCCCCGTTGGGTCCCAGGAAGCCGAAGATCTCGCCCTGCTTGACCTCCAGGGTGAGCCCGTCGACGGCCAGCTGGGTCCCGAAGCGCTTGGTCAGCTCATGGGTCGCCAGCACGGTGGTTCCTGAGTCCATGGCGGCAGTGTCGCAGGGCTCGGTGTCGGAACCATGTCAGCTGCAGGTCAGCCGACCGGCCCCGAGCGCAGCCGGTAGCCGATCCCCCAGACCGCCTCGATGCGATCGCCGAAGGTTCCCAGCTTGCGGCGGAGCCGCACCACCTGGGTGTCGACCGCGCGATCCAAGCCCTGGTAATCACTGCCCCAGACCTCGTCGAGGAGCGAGTCTCGGGTGTAGGTCCTCCCCGGATGGCGGGCCGGCATGGTCAGCAGCTCGGGCTTCCCTGCGGGTCAGCCGCAGCCGGCGCCTGTCCAGAGCAGCGGTGTGCGCCGCGGCGTCGATGACCAGGGGCCCCTGGACCACGAGGGTGTCGTCCTCGGTCTGGCTTCGCGAGACCTCGTCCAGGCTGACCCGGCGGAGCACCTGTAGCTGAGCACCGATCGACCGGGAGCCCGGCGAACTTTTCAGTAACCCCGGGCAGTGGCGGCCCCCGAGCTTCAGAAGGGCGACTTGAGTCCAGCGAACATGGGAAAGTGGCGCACATTGAGAGTGGCCAGTTCAAAGCCCCCGACCAGGGCGGTCGCAGCGATCAGATAGTCGCCGAGGCCGATCCCCGAGTGTGATCGGCGGTAGGTCCGGGTCAGCTCCGCGGCCGCCCAGGCGACCGGTTCATCGACTGGCCAGACCTGGAGGGTAGACAGCAGGCGACTGACCACCCGGCGCTCTCCGGAGCGAATCCCGCCCCCGACAACGGCCACGCTCACGGCGCTGGCCTGGAGCCGACCCTGGTCTCGCCGAGCCCGCAGCAGCCAGTCCGTGGCTTCGGCCCGCCCCCGGAGGTGGGCGATGAGGACGTCGCTGTCGACCAGGATCAGAGCCGGCGCACCCGGTCCAGGTGGCGCTGGCGCCGGTCCACCCCGCGAGTCCACGGCGCCGGCGCGCCCTCCCAGGCCGCGAATGAGTCAGAGATGGCGCGGAGGTCAGCGTCCAGGTCGGGGATCGGGTCGCCCAGCCCCTGATCGATCAGCCGGCGAACCAGTTCAGCGCGGGACACCCCCTCCCGCCTGGACCGCTGCTCCAGAGCGGCCGTCTGCGCGTCCCCCAGGTAGATGTTCGTACGCCTCATATACATCAGATCATACATCTGCCAGCGGGAGGCCGCGCTCGAGTGGGGACGGAGCCCGGGTGACCGTCTCCAGGCGAGGCCGGACCGGGCTCGCCTCCACTGGGCGGAGGCCCGCGAGCGCCGCTTCCAGAGGATCGCGCGCCAGGCCCTGCTCCAGGTCCTGGGAGATCACCGAGGCGTAGTGGTCCAGGGTGGTCGAGGGCCGGGCATGCCCGAGCAGCTTGGAGACCAGGAGCAGCGGCACCCCACAGCGAAGCCACCGGGCGCAGGCGGCGTGGCGGAGCTGGTGGGGAGAGGTCTTGGGCAGCGCCGCCCGCTGGCAGCAGTCGTCGAGGAGTTCGCGCAGCCGGCGCCGGCTCAGCCGGCCCTGGCGGGAACGGAAGAGGGGAGCCCCCTCCCCCTCCCCCCACCGCCTTTGGACCTCCAGCTCCAGCTCCCGGCGCAGGGTGGGGGGCAGGGGCACCCAGCGCTCCCCGGTCTTGCCCCGAAGCTGGAGCTGGCCCCGGTGGAGAGAGGAGAGGTCGCAGCCGAGCAGCTCCCCGGGCCGGGCCCCGGTCGCCAGCAGCAAAGAGACCAAGAGCCGCATCCGCCGGTCGGGGGCAGCCTGGACCAGGCGCATCTGGTCCTCCAGGGCGAGCGCCGGCCGGGGGTGGTGGGGCGGCAGGGGCTGGAGCCGGATCGCCCGCTCCAGGCCCGGCCCGGCCCAGCCGCAGCCCTCCAGAAAGCGGAGGAACTGGCGGATCAGGAGCAGGCGGTGGTGCCGGGTGCTGGGGGCCAGGTGGGCCAGCGACGCCTGGTAGGAGAAGAGCTTTGGCCAGGAGAGCTCGGAGCAGAGGGTGACCCCCTCTCTCTCCAGGTGGCGCCGCAGCGAGCGCAGCACCCCGCGGTACTCCTCTTTGCTGCTCTCCTGGTTGGCGGCCGCGCTGAAGAGCTCCATGGCGAAGAGCAGGCTCCGCTCCTCCAGCTGCCCGGCGACCGCCCCCACGGAGCGGAAGTCCGCCCAGGCGAGGAGGCGGGGTCGGCCCGGCCCTGGCGGATGGCCTGGGGCCCTCCTCAATGCCCGGAGCCTGGGGCGCCTGGCGCCCTCTCGAATCAGCTTGCGGCCGGGCGGTCCCCTTCAGACTCTGGGATCGTCAGCTTGCGCTCGGCCGTCCCCCAACCTCCCGCTTGCGGCGAGTGGCTTGGCCACCCGCCGCAAGCGGGAGGTTGGGGCGGGTGGGGTTTGGCGGGGGGCGGGGCGATTAGGAAGTGGGATTGGGGGGTGGGAGGCGAGATGGGCCAGTTCGTGGCAGGGTGCGGCGGGTGAAGGGAGATAAGGACAGATCGGCTGGAACCGTACGATTTTGAAGAGCACTTCCTTAAATCCACGCGCGCGACGCGCGGTTTAGGAATCCGCGTGCGTCCGTCTGTCTGGTGCTATCCAGTGCTGTTCTGTACTTCAGAGTAGGCGGCTCAGTCCGTCTGGTAGCCTCCTGTGGGAACCAGTTATAGGCGTTTGATTCCCATTTGATTCCCAAGCTGGGTCGTCTGCGGAGAGATAGTCTCCGCGGTGGTCCGGCTTGGTCAGTCTCCAGAGCTGCCCGGACTCGCTGGGGGGTGCTGTTGCTCGACCCAGTACAGATGAACTGCATGGGCGGGATTGACCCGGTCTCCGCCCTAAGCCAGGGCAAGCCGGGGTACGGCGAACGTATGATCGAAGAATGGCTACTTCGGCATTCCTCGACTTCAGATTTGGTGCTCTCGATCGCTCAGGGAGGCACGAATAGTGGCTTCTAGAGAAGGTCCAATGGCGGATGCCACGCCAAATCCAGCAGGCAGCTCAGTGGATGTCAATGGCGGCACACTCGATGTGAAGGCATTAGAGAGCTGGCTTTGGGATGCCGCGTGCCAGATCCGAGGTCCGCTCGATGCCCCGAAGTTCAAGGACTACATCCTCCCGCTGGTATTTCTCAAACGGCTCTCGGATGTCTTCGACGATGAGGTCCAACGAGTTGCGGACGAGGTCGGAGACATCGGCACAGCTCGCGAGATCATCGACCAGGACCACGGCCTGGTTCGGTTCTATCTCCCGGCAGAGAGTCGCTGGCCTTTCGTTGCCCTGAAGACCTCTGGCCTTGGCGAAGCACTTACTGATGCCGTACGTGCCGTCGCCCGGCAGAATCCCCGGCTCCAGGGAGTCATCGACACTGTTGACTTCAACGCAACGACTGCTGGGCAGCCGATCGTGGACAACGACCGACTTGGTGCTCTAGTGAAGACCCTGGGCCAGCATCGACTCGGGCTGAGAGACGTCCAGCCGGACCTTCTAGGGAGGGCATACGAGTACCTGCTCCGAAAGTTCGCCGAGGGTCAGGGCCAGAGCGCCGGGGAGTTCTATACCCCCGCCGAGGTTGGTCAGCTCATGGCCCGCATCCTCGATCCGCAACCAGGTATGACCGTCTATGACCCGTGCTGCGGGTCCTCAGGACTGTTGATCAAGTGCCACCTGCGGCTGTTGGAGACGCACGGTGCTGCGGTGAATGAGCACCGTGAGCTGCCTGCCGATGTCGCTCCGCTGCGACTGTTCGGGCAGGAGACCAACCCCTCGACCTTCGCCATGTCTCGGATGAACGCGTTTCTCCACGACATGGACGCCGAGATCGCTCTTGGGGACACCATGAGGAACCCGGCCTTCACGGACAGCAGGGGACACCTCCGACAGTTCGATCTGGTGACGGCCAATCCGATGTGGAACCAGGACTTTCCGGAAGAGATGTACCGGAACGACACGACCGAGCGTTTCGCCGATGGCATTCCACCTGCCTCGTCCGCAGACTGGGGATGGGTACAGCACATGGTTGCCTCCCTCACCTCTGTGGGCCGTATGGCCATCGTCTTAGATGCTGGGGCGGTGAGTCGAGGCAGCGGCAATGCTGGAACAAGTCGTGAGCGAGATATCCGAGCGGTGATTGCAGCAGCGGACATCATTGAAGGCGTGGTTCTGCTTCCTGAGAATCTCTTCTACAACACCACCGCACCAGGGATCGTCATGATCCTCAACCGTGCCAAGGCGCATCCGGGAGAGGTGCTCATGGTGAACGCATCGCGGCTCTTTATGAAGGGCAGACCAAAGAACGAGCTGACGGGCGAGGATGTAGCGAACATTCACAGACTCTTCATCGACTGGGAGTCAGTGGAGCAGCAATCTAGCGTCGTCAGCATGGAGCAGATCGCCTCGAATGACTACAATCTCTCACCCAGCCGCTATGTCGCTGGGGCTCTACCGGAAGACGCTCTGCCTCTCCACGAAGCCGTCAAGCTTCTCCGAGAGTCTGAAGCCGAACGCGCGAGGGCAGATCAAGAGCTGTCCACAGTTCTCCGAGAGCTGGGCATCGAATGAACAACGATGTCACTGAGCGACCTCGCGAATCCCAGAAGAGCACCTGGTCAACCGTTGAGGTCGGCGATCTCGGGGAGTTCGTGAATGGATATCCCTTCATGCCAGACGAGTGGACCGTTTCACAGGGCGATCCCATAATCCGGATTCAGAACCTGACGGACCCGGCGAAACCCTTCAACTATTTTGCTGGCACTGTCGCCACACGCTACCGCGTACATGATGGAGACCTACTCATCTCGTGGTCTGCCTCACTAGACGCGTTTATCTGGAACGGCCCCGATGCCTGGCTAAATCAGCACATCTTCAAGGTAACGCCGAATACCGACGTTGTTGATCCCGATTTTTTGTACTTTCTCATGCGGCGAGAAATCCGAAACATTGCCCTTTCTGCTCGTGGCTCGACCATGAAGCACGTGACGGGAAAAATATTTCGTCAGCACAAGGTCTCAATACCCACACTCGACGAGCAGCGCCGGATCGCCCGGATCTTGTCAACGGTTCGACTGACCCAAGCTTGTGTTTACCGTAGTACCCGTATACTTGCGGACCTCAGAAAGAGCGTCGCGGCCCGACTCTTCGCACCGAGCGACAAGTGCCAGACCGTTCGGCTTGGCGATGTCATCACGCTTCAACGTGGTCATGATCTCCCTTCGCAAGATCGCGTGTTTGGTCCAGTACCTGTGGTGTCGTCCTCGGGGATCACCGGATGGCATACCTCATCCAAGGCAGATGGCCCAGGTGTCGTGATAGGTCGATACGGCACGCTTGGGGTCGTCCACTTTGTCCAAGGTCCATATTGGCCTCTCAATACAACTCTCTACGTCAAAGACTTCCACGGGAACGATCCTCGCTTTGTCGGCTATTTCTTGGAGACGCTGTCGTATGAGATGCACAACGACAAGACGAGCGTCCCAGGAGTGAATCGCAACGATCTCCACGCTCTTCAGATTGACTGGCCGCAACTTGCTGACCAGCGGCGCATCGCGAAGACGTTGGATGCCGTCGAACGGCGCTTGACGGCGGAGCGAGGAGTCGGAAGTGCACTCGACAGCGTGTTCTCGGCTGCTGTATCTAAATTGCTGGCGGCCGAAACATGACGATTGGCTCGGAGCGCGGCGCTGTCCAGAATCCCTTTGTCCGCTATGCCTCTGAAGTCGGCTGGACTTACCTAAGCCCAGAGCAAGCCATTTCTCTCCGCGGAGACGAGTCGGGCATCGTCTTCAGTGATGTCCTGACGGAGCAACTTCAGGTGCTGAATCCTGACATCGTCAATGTCGATCGTGCCACCGATCTGACCCACCGGATCGTCCGGGCGCTTCCCAACATCAAGGGGAATGAGGATGTCTGGGAGTATCTCCGGGGTCTAAAGAAGGTTTTCGTCGAGGAGGAGAGCCGGGAACGGGACGTTCGCTTCCTCGATGTGGATGAGCTCTCGACCAATGTGTTCCACGTGACAGACGAATTCTCCTTTCGCCCACGTCCCGAGGTGGAGGCAGTCCGTTTCGACGTAGCGCTCCTTATCAACGGCATCCCTGTTCTCCTGGTAGAGACGAAGTCGGCGACGAAGCGTGACGGGATGGCCGAAGCGCTGGTTCAGGTGCGCCGTTACCACGATCAGGGACCGGAAGCCCTGGCAGTGTTGCAACTATTCGCCATCACCCACCTGCATCGTTTCCTCTACGGAGCGACCTGGAACGCGAACCGCAAGTCTCTCTACAACTAGCGGGATGAGGTAGCCGGGAACTACGAGAACCTGGTAAAAGCCTTCGTATCACCGGAGAGGATTCTCCGCCTTATCTCAGACTTCATCGTCTTTACCGATATTGACGGCGAGCTGAATAAGTTCGTGCTCCGACCGCACCAGATGCGTGCTGTCGACCGGGTGGTGGAGCGGGCGAAGGACCCCGTCAAGCGCCGAGGTCTCATCTGGCACACCCAGGGTTCCGGCAAGACCTACACAATGATCACGGCGGCGAAGCTGCTCATCGATGACTCGGCGCTGGAGCACCCGTCGGTCCTCGTCGTCATCGACCGGACTGAGCTGGAGGCTCAGGTGGCAGCGAACCTCGAAGCTCTCGGCTTTGGGGATATCAGGGTCGCCGACTCAAAGCGAGACCTGGAGGAGCTGCTCCGTTCAGATTGGCGCGGCCTCATAGTCTCCATGATCCACAAGTTCGACGGTATTCCACCCAATCTATGTACCCGTGAGAACGTGTTCGTCCTGATAGACGAGGCACATCGCACGACTGGCGGTGCCCTCGGGACATACCTGATGGCCGCACTCCCGAACGCTACCTACGTGGGATTCACCGGAACACCGATAGACAGGACTGAGCACGGCAAGGGCACATTCAAGACCTTTGGCCCCGACGACGAGAGCGGGTTCCTCGACAAGTACTCGATACGGGAGTCCATCGCGGACGGCACGACAGTCCCGCTCAACTACGCTCTTGCTCCAAATGAGTTGCTCGTGGACCGAGCCACGCTGGAAGAGGAGTTCCTTGATGTGGCGGAGTTGGAGGGCGTCTCTGACATCGAGACCCTAAACAAGGTCCTGGAGCGTGCGGTGACGCTTCGGAACATGATGAAGAACCGAGAGCGGGTCGATGGGATCGCCAAGTACATTGCTGACCACTTCAAGGGAAACGTCGAACCGATGGGGTACAAGGCGTTTGTCGTCGGTGTAGACCGGGAAGCGTGCGCTCTTTACAAGGATGCGCTCGATCGCTACCTACCATCCGAATATTCGGACGTGGTCATTAGCCATGGGCACAATGACCCGGCAGAGCTACGCAGATTTCACTACGATGAGTCGAAAGAGCTAGAGGTTCGCAAGGCTTTCCGGAAGCCTGATGGCCCTTTGAGGCTTCTCATCGTCACGGAGAAGCTTCTCACTGGCTTCGATGCTCCGATCCTCTACGCGATGTACCTGGACAAGCCGATGCGCGACCATGTCCTGCTCCAGTCTATCGCTCGCGTAAATCGACCCTATGAGGACGCAGAGGACCGGGTGAAACCAGCGGGCTTCGTCCTCGACTTCGTAGGGATCTTCGAGAAGCTTGAAGATGCTCTTGCCTTCGACTCGAAGGATGTCGCGGGAGTTGTCACTGGCATCCCGGAACTCCAGAAGCGATTCGCCGAGCTGATGGCCCAGGGTCGGGAGGAGTATTTGAGGATCGGGCGGGGACTCCACGCCGACAAGGAAGTGGAGGCCATTGTCGAGCACTTCCGCGACGAGGAGCAGCGCACGCTACTGCAAGAGTACGTCTCAGAGATTGAGAACCTCTTCGAGATCATCTCGCCAGATGTGTTTCTCCGACCGTACCTCGACGACTACGACGCGATCATGCGCATCTACGCCATCGTGCGGGAAGCGTTCAATCCGGGGCTCGACGTCGACCGATCGTTCCTCCAAAAGACGGCTGAACTCGTCCAGGCACACACCACGGCGTCGCCAATCCGAAGCATCACCGGCATACACAAACTGACGGAAGAGACACTGGATCAGCTCGCTCTCATGGACACGCCGGACACAGTAAAGGTCGTGAACCTCGTGAAGGTGCTGCACGACATGGTTGCGACCGAGCGCGGCACGAAGCCATTCCTCATGTCGATCGGGGAGAAGGCGGAGAAGCTTGCTGCTGCCTTTCGTGATCGGCAGATCTCCACAGAAGAGGCCTTGTCGGCGCTGTCTGACCTCAGCAGAGAAGCGATAGAAGCTGGGAAGGCGCAGGAATCTACTGGTCTCCCACCAGACGCGTTCGCTTCCCTCTGGTACCTCAAGGGCAAGGGGATGGAGGAGGAGAAGGCGCAGGCCGTTGCCGAAGCGGCTGCTGTCGTGTTCGAGGAGTGTCCCCAGTGGCGGCTGCGGTCCGAGCAGGAGCGGCAGGTCCGGATGAAGCTCCACGCAGCTTTGATCCGAGCTGGGGCCAGGGACGGGAGTGGCGACTATGTCGAGGACATCGTTGAGTCGCTGCGGAGGGTGAGGTCATGAGGCGCGATGCCAGGCAACATTCGTTCGCACCATCTGATCCTCTGGCAGCACCAGTAAGTCCGGAAGTGTTCAAGAGCGAGGTGCGAGCATGGGCGACTCGCCTCGATGTGGGCCCGGCGGAAGTGCGCCTGACGGTCATGAGCCGGAAGTGGGCGAGTTGTTCGACGCGCGGACGGGTGACCTTCTCGACCGAAGTTCTATCCCAGCCCGAGGGTTTCCGTTGCGAGGTGATTCTCCACGAGCTTCTCCACCTGAAGGTACCAAACCATGGCCCTCTCTTCCGCGCTCTCTTGTCGACTCACCTCAATGGCGCCGGAACTCGAAAGGTCGAAGACCCGTGACCACTACTACGGCGAAGGATTCATGGGAGGCTCTGAAGGGGCTAGGGTCATGAGGCTTCTTAGGTAGGGCACGTCATCACTGGGACGGCGCGATCAGTGAGAGCCGACGGGGGTCGGGCCGAAGACGGGGTCAGAGTCGGACTGCAACGTGGCAGCGAGATCGTCGAGGACAGTGAATGTGACGGGGACATCCTTCAGGAATGCAGCCGGCTCTACAGTTCGAGTGATCATCAGAGGGAGAACTCTCCAAGGGGCTGGAGCCGCCGGTGCAGCGACAAGCTGTGCAGCTGCCGCTGGATTGCCTCGAACGGCGCTGACGCGATCCACAAGCTTACCAATGTAGTTCTCGTCGTACAGAAACTTTCCGATGCGATCACGAATGGTTCGGGGCGAAAACGCTGCCGATACATCCTTGACCTCGCACACCCAAAGTCGGGATCGGGGAGAATCGGCAATCAAGAGATCGAGTTCGCCCGGAAGCTGGAGTCCGACTTTCCCAGCCTCATTCTCGTGGATGTTCCTTTTGTGGGGCAGATGTAGGCTCCCTGCTATTTCGTCGGCTGCTCGCTCTAGGACGCGGTTTGCGACTTGGCGGACCTCATTGAATGCGTCTCGGACAGAATCCGGAATGTCGGCAGGGTGCCAGGGGAGTCGTCCCTCCATCAGGTATCGGAGATACACGCCCTGGCTTGCGTGAATCTGCCAAGGCATGAGGATCAGCTGGTCGTTGAACAGGATCAAGGGTCTTGACGTCAGCCGGTTTCGGCGTCGGTCCTGCTCCCAATAGAGGAGACCCTCCTTGCGTAGGTCCTCCGGGTCAAGAATGAGACGATCCAGTGCAGCTGATATCTGGGTCACGGGAAGCGAAGACCAATCCTTGGCTTGATCACGAAGCTCGGACCGTGAGGAGAGCACCACACGATCGCTCCCGGACGTCCAAGACACGGCCGTCCCGAGGACTGCCGAAATGCCACCAAATCCAGTTCCGCACTCTTTCAGCATCACACGATCCGCGCTCACGAGCGAGCCTGGGACGTCCAGCGAGCTGAGTGGAACAAAGACGCTGTCTTGGCGAGGTCGCTCCTCACCAAGGCGAACGTCAGCACTTGGTTCGAGATACTCTGGATCACGCAAGCGAAGCCGATGTTCTCTCTCTGCCTCCAGGAAGGCGCCGACATCCACGTCAACGGGGGACCGATGGCTCTGCTCTACCCGCTGCGACTGCGCGGCTGCCAAGCTTGGGCCGGGGATCACCTGCGTGATGCCCCCCTCGTCAATGAGCACTGCCAACGTGTGGAGTCCACGATCTGCGCCCGAGAGGGCGATGCCGATCTCGATGGCCAAATGAGCAAGGTCGGCTGCTTCAGCGATATCGAATCGGTCGGGTAGGAAAGCCCCCTCTGGTTTCTTGGCCAAAAGGAGCTTTTCTAGAAGAAACTCCAGCGGACGAGTCTGCTCTGATGGATCGGGAGCATCTTTAGCGAGTTTCTGCCAGTGGGCAGCCCACGGGGCTGAGAGCGCGTGTTCCAACTCCCCAGCGGCTCGTGCACGTTCTCCGTGGGCATCGTTGAGATGTTCAGCCAGGACGAGAACAGCCTCCTTTGACCACCCGGCCATCGCTTGTTCCAGCGCCCGATTCACTGCCGGGACGATCTTCTCTTTACACTTCACATGCGCATTAGGCCCCACCAATTGGCACGGGGCGACCTTGTCTTCCAGGATTGCAGCAGAGAGTGCTCGACGAGCACGAGCTTCGGTAGCGTGACTTCTCGGAAGAGTGATCTGCCCCTTAGGGCGGACACTAAGTGTCATTTCCTGGAAGTGGAGCATAGCAACAGGCGGGGCTGCATCCCACGCAGTAAGAAACTTGGCACGTGTCACATCCCATGCCGTGTCAGCCAGGTCCCTCTTCAGTTCGTCGAGGCCGTGGGCAAGCACCCGTCCGAGTAGCTGATGAGCGCCCTGGGAGTCATGAGCCAGCAGTTCAAGCCAGTCCGGCCCGAGAAGGAGGTCGATGACGGGGTGAGGGTTGGAAGCTGTCCAAAAGCCGATGGCGATGTGCTCGTCATTTGATCCAGGCGGTCGCTGGGCAGTGAACTCCACGACAATCCTCATGGGACTGCCGTCAGGGAGGGAGAATCCCGCCGCGACCTCTGGAAAGTTGGCACAGTTGAGGAGCAGTCCGTCCGTGAGTCCAACTCCGAAGGCGGGGTCGAAGCCGAGATCGACTAGACCACCAGTGAGTGAGGTTGCAATGATGATCGGAGGATCGGCTAGGACGAGGTACTGCTCGTGCTGATGAGTCCACAGCGTCGCATGACCACGCTCGTCGAGCTGTGCGATGTACCACTCTGATACGGGTGGAAGGTCCGCAGCTGTGAGGACAGCTTCAATCGGTTCCCATGCTGCTGAGGTCAGCCAGGCTCCTTCGTCCGGGGTGCAGTCAAGCTGGAGTCCGACCCCGACGGCACCCGTTGGGTTCAGCACCCCGTGGTGTTTCCAGTGACGCCAGATATCGGTGGAGTCGAGGCAGAAAAGTTGGTCGATTCCGGGCATGGTGGTCAATTCGTCAAGAAACTGGAAGATGAGGTCTTCTCCCAGATCGGACTTTTGAGCATCGAGCTTCATCGATGCCAGGTCCTCGATGTGCAGGTGGGTCACTCCAGGATGATCCGGGGGTCGCTTAATGAATGGACCGCCGTACAGAACAACCCGATGCACGGAGCCTGTCGAGTCAATGGACACTCCTGATTCCCGGAGCTTCTCGACCGTGATGTTGGCAAGGACGGTCTCGGCTTCGGTAATGCAAGTCCTAACTCCGTCGGGGTCGAGACCGCTCACAATGCCGAGTGCGAAGGCATGTCGCTGTCCCGCAACAGAGATCATTCCGATGCCTTGTGGAGAGTTCGGAGCCGCTTCAGCGTGCGCGAGATCGGTCGGCTGCGCCCCTTTGATCTTCTCGGTCGCATTGAGCATGCCAAGGGCACGGCGTATCGTTTCAGACTGCATCGCCCCCACACTCGTTGGATCGCTGGCGGCCTCGGCGGCGAGAAGTCCAGTTGCAGCGGCAAGAGCACTGATGACGAAGGATACAGGGACGGGCCGGAGTCTTTCGGAGCGAGCCGCAAGGGCGGTGCCGAGAGTCTGGGCAGTTGGTTCCAGATTGAGCTGAAATGCACCCTCAGCGATGGTGCCCCACTCCCAAGCAACAGCCGCACGCTCCGGATGAGTGCAGACTGTAGTCCACGTCTCGGCCGATACCGCCTTCACTGCATCTATCTCCTCCTGATATAGCGACGCAGGAGTTGAACCGATTCTACGGACACGTTGCTTGAGAGACTCATCCTCGGGCTCGGGCTCATCCCGAGGCAGTACCTCTTTCGGCCAGGTGTAGGAGAGCATTCCAAGTCTCCAATCGGAGTATCTCAGTGCAACTTCGAGAAGGTCCGAAAGCGAAAAGCCATGATGTTCCAATACGAAGGAGTCGATGGCGGTAGCAGTAGATTCCACGACCCTCAACAGTTGCGACGGGTCGGTCAACGCTCCCGGATGGATTCGCAGACGGTCGTGACCAATTGGGCGGCGGACGACGAGTCGTGGGTCGGCGTTCCAGCAGTCTTCGAGGTACCGAAGTTGGGGTGCTGCTTTTCGGGCCGCATGCAAGAGCTTGGGAAGGTCAGCCGGTGTGGCTTCGACTGCTCCGTTCGGAGCGTGAGTGACTGCACGTAACCAGAGAAGTGCGCACGAGGGAATGCGATGCCCGCAGCCAGCGGAATCCGCCGCCGCTGAGACCAGCGAGATCAGCGACTCGGGCTCGAATGGGGAGAACGCTCGGTCGAGGTTCAGCCAGTTGATGAGAGACCAGTTGACCTCCCGAGGGTGGCGGGAGCTGCGGGACGCTGAGGTGCGCGAACTCTTCTTTCGTCGAGGCAGCGTTCGCCTCTTGGTCTTGCTCATACTCCCATGATCCCAGACCGCCTCTCCGGTCCTGCTCAGCGGATTGGGGACCCCGAGGGGGCTGGGTGAAAGCCCCCGCGCGGACGATTCCCGGCGGTCATGCTATCGAAGCCTCCCAAGCGCGCTTCCAGGGGAGCTCCTGGAGCCGCCTAGCCACGATCTCGACGGTGAGTCGAGCAGTGTCGTCGGTGGCTTGCCACTGCCCGCTCTGGAGCCGGCCCTCGACGTAGACGAGGCGCCCTTGGATAACAGGGCGTCCTCACTGTGGCACCATGAGCGCGGTGGAACATGAGCCCGGTGGGGATCCTTTCGCCACCGGAGGTGGTGGCACTACTTTTGAGTACAACGTAGACGCTTGGTTTGCCAAGGACATCCTGACCCACCGAACCACCACCGTCGGGGGGTGCATCACAAGACTTACCCTCCAACCGCAGGTCGTTCCGGAGTTTGATGATGCGAGGCTCGAGGTCGAGCGCGACTCGGGCGAGCGGCTAACCATCGATGTCCAGATCAGGTACCGCCAGCGACTGACGAGCGGAGACGCAAAATTCCGCGCTCTCCTCATGGCGGCCCTGACCGAGGTGAATGCTCACCCTGAAGAGTTCGCGAAGCGCCGGCGAACTCTCTTACTCGTAGTCAGTGCTACTAGTCCGGCACACAGAGACTTCCGCCGGCTGATCCGGCTAGCCTCCAGTTCCCTGGATGTGGGTGACTTCGAGCGGCAGCTGGCTCGGGCTCCTAAGCGCATACGTCAACGGTTGGAGAACGTCTCACGAGCCATCGACACCCTCAGCGCTGCCATCCTGCGCCAACTACTCTCAGCTCTCGCCATCGTCGCGCTGGACCTCGAAGGTGACGACTCTCCAGTCATCGCACAGGCGATAAACGAGCTCGCCGAACTGTGGACGCCTCCAAACATCCCGGCTGGTAAAGCGACTTTTGACCGATTGTTCTCTGTGATAGCCAGCCGGGACCACCATGCGGAGGCTATCGACGAGGAGCTGCTCCAGACTTTGGTTGGCAACGGGGTTCCGCGCTCCAGGCTCGCTTCTTCGCGCCGAATGCGTTTGCAACATCTTCGCGCCGCGGCGTTCTATCGTGTAGTCGGAAAGCTCGTCACTCTCGGGCTTCTCGACGAGGCCGCAGAACGTGTCGCGGAGCAGGCGTTATCAATCCCGGCGGCGCTTCCTGATGGAAGGGTGGTAGTAGTCACCGGCGAGATCGGGGTGGGGAAGTCTACTGAGCTCCAGCGACTTGTTCGCCAGGCGGCAGGGCGGGCGCTTGAAGACCCCGCTAGTCCGGTTCCCGTGTATATCCACGCCTCCGACTTACGAACAAGGGCGCTGCGGCCTCTTCTTGTTGAAGCCTCAGAGGGCATTGGCCGGCCGGAATCAGTGGGGATCTTCGCGGTGATTGACGGGCTGGACGAAGCGGGGCGAAGTGCCGAGCAGATCCTTCCTGAGGCGTACTCCATTGCGAACGAGTGGCCGGGATCGAGGCTCATACTCGGGACTCGCGACGCGGGAACGAGTCAGGCAGTCCAAGTCCACCGTATTGAGCCACTATCTGATGGCGCGTACGCTCGACTTATGGAAAGCCTCGGGGCTCCAGCCCGCCACCTGGTTGGCATCAGACCGGCTTTGGTGGAAGCATTGCGCCGACCACTCTTCGCGATTCTCGATGGCCTTCGGCTCAAGAGCGGACAGCCCGGTGCAAGATCGGCGTCGCAGCTGATCAATGACCTTGCTGAGCGAACTGTCGCCGAGGTAGCTACAGAGTCACCGGACGCGATTGCGACTCTTACCGAGCTTGGCGCGAAACTCGTGGAGACCGAAGGGTCGGTGGCTCTACGAAGTCTAGGCATTTCTGCGGTTGACCGTCCGATTCTCCGGCGATCGCGGGTGATCGCGATCTCCGGCGGCCGAGCGAGGTTTCAACTGGCCGCACTCGGAGAGTGGTTCGCGGCTCACCACGTGTTGCACTCACCCAGCGTTGCAGCAGCGATCGCATCAAACCCTATTCGCATGACACGTTGGCGATACGTGATGGCGCAAGCGCTTTCGCAGGCTACACAAGATCAAGCGGAGGATCTGCTTGAGATACTCACTACCAGGGGAGCGACTGCATTAATTCCCTGGATCCTCGATGAGGCAGCCTCCGCGTTCCCGTCGGACTCACCAGTGGAGGTAAGCACAAGCGCCGAGGCGGCCTCACACGTCCGAAGAGCACTATCGGTTCTCGCCTCCGCTACGTTGCCCGCCTCTCGCTCTCTGAGAGGCATGGATGCTGATGGTCAACCCGAGGTAGGGGTGAGCGTTGACGGCGATCAACTCGCGTTGGCAGTGCCAATCCGGAGTCCCCTGCCATCGGGACTGGCAGGTCACAAGATCTTTGCGCCGCGGCCCTCGACTGAGTTTGCGCCGTCAGAGCCTGGTGTTGACTGGCTCCCCTACATGTTCGGGCCCCGCCCTGAGGGGCCCACTTGGGCATGGGCGTGGCCTGCGAGGGAGTGTGCCACCCATGTGACTAGTGGGGTCATCAGCGGGACGATCACCGCCCCGGTCCAAGGCTTCAAAAAAGAGCTTATATGGCGCTTCGCCCAGGCCATGCTCGGCCATAACAACCTGCGACTGAGTGCACCAATCGTCGTGTCAGATCTTGAGGCAGCGATTGACAAGGTGAAGGACCGTGTTCCGGCGGCGGGAGACGTTCGCATACGACATGGCCGCGATGAGTGGCGGCTAGCCGATGGTGAGCACTTCTTAAGGGAGTTGAAGAAGCTGGACATTACTCAGATCGACTGCCCCTGGACCCCACCGGATCGCATGGGCGATCAGATATCCCAGTGGTGGTCACCCGGGCAACTAATTGCGCGCCTCAACGAGGTTGGCCCGGTGGCTCTGGACGGGTATCAGCAGTTGGTGGATTCCTGGTTTCCCGCCTTCGCTCCATTCCTGCCTATCTACTTGCTGCTTCCTGCGACGGTCCGTGGTTTCGTCTGGGTCCACCCCGACGCTAGCGAGCCTGCCGGCCCGTCAAGGTTCGCGTGGTTCATCGAGCCCTGCGATGGTCAGCAAAACCGTGCACAGTGGGAACGAGTCGATCGACAGGAGGATGTTGCCTCCAGCGTCAACCTAGATGAAGTGAGAGAGAAACTACGCGAGCGTCGACCGACCCACCAAGTGTTTCCCGGGCTTCGAATCCACTATGGGGAACCCGAGGTATTCACGACGTCTCCCGCGTCGCGGCTAGCCCGGAGGCTCCTTCATGCCGAGTTATATGATTTGAAGTGGTGTACTAGTAACCTGCCGGCCGCCACCGATGACCCTGTGGTCGCGCCCGAAATCTGAAGCCAGGGCAATCACCCGATTGCTCCTGCTACTCCACATGGACCTTGACTAGGTGGTCCATCTGACGCCCACCAATCATGGAACTTCGCCCCTCACCGCGAAAATGCCTCTGATCGGAAGGGTCACCGGGGCCCGGCCCGGCGTTGAGGTCACGGCGAGTTCGTCGGCCCCTTCCTCCACCCGCCGCAACTGACCGGATGTAGAGGGTGGCGGGGCTGGGAGCGAAGGTAGGGTCTGGTGCTGGGGGGACGGGAGAGGCCCCTCACTGGGCCGCTGCGGCTGGGTGGGGTGATCGCGTGGCCAGTTCCGTGGCGGCGCCGCCACGGGCAGTCTCACCGGTCTAGGCGAGACATCGTCCGCCATTCGAACCGCCGCCGAGTGTGGAACAAACCTGCACTCTCAAACCCTTCCCGAGTCAGGTTAAGGAAGTATGCGCTTAGGCCGAGATCGGCTGCGCCTCGTAGGAAAGGCTCATCATTCGCTGCCACTTCCGTCGCCCATCTGTCTCTCGAAGGCTTGACGGACTAGGCCGAGCACATAGGACACGTCCACAAGCGACCCCAGCCCAACCTGCACCTCCCCGTTACCCCAAGCGCCAAGATTCGCCACGTCCCTCGCCATGCCACGAGGGTCTTGCAGCTCGAAAAACGGCATATTCAGGGTTAGCAGAAGTTGCTCGGACCGCGGAATCACGTCAACAAAGCTAGTCTCAGCCCTATATGCGACGTAGAGCTTTAAAAATTCCTCAGTCACCCCTGGGTCGAGCCCAAGCACCTCGGTCCGAAGCGTGTCGAACAGCTCACGTGTGGGGGTACCAGAAGCCAAGTACTCGTGGTCAGCGATGCCATACAAGGCCGCTCCTGGGTCAGACGGGGATCGATAGGAGTCGAGCCGATCGGCGCCCAGCCGCGGTTCCGGCCACACCTCGGAGGCTATGGCCGATAGCCGATTCGCTCGCTGCCTGATCGCTGACTCGTTCCACGATTCGATTTGCCCAAGTCCCTCATTCAGCCGCAAGGGGCTTTGAGCGAATCCACCAGTCATATCTCGCTTTTCAATAAAGGACCGGTCACTGTACTCGCTGTTGTATCCGGTCAGAGTCAAATTACCCAGGGTGTGAAGGTACATTTTGTACACGCGCTCCCAGTCCAGACCGAGATCCGCCCTCCACTGTGGGGACAAGTTCTCGTTTTGTGGCATGATGTGCTCGATCGTGTACTCTTGGACTGGCACCCGTTCTTTGCGACGAAAATTCTCAAGTCGTCGCAGCCAGTAGCTCCGGCTCCGAAAATTATAAAGATCCCTGGCAACCAACTCGCGTGTGAATTCAGAATCATTCGGGAAGCGACGGTACGTCGGTAGCAGCATAAAACCCGCCTCGAGGCTCTCAAGATACTGTTGCTTTTTCAGGCTGCGCCCAAACGTAGCAAACGTCTTGTTCAGCGAGTTCGTTGGGATAGCGCAGATAGCCCGGCGGAACACATAAGACTCCACAAGGCGGACGGCCTTCACAAAGTCGGCATACGAAAGCACACCACCCGCGTAGTCGTCATATAACTCCAGGAGCAGGGGGTAAGCTACCTCCACCTTCAACTCCCGGAGATCGTGAAAGGCCTCCGCCAGGGCTCCGGTGGGCTCCTTGCCGAGCGCCATCGCACAGTAGTAGGCAGCAGACTTCTGGATGTCCCGTACCAGTGCGTCCACCCCATCCGACTCTACCCGCGGCTGCCGGGAGTAGGCCTTGAATGCATCGTACACTGCGCCAACGTTTGGAATCTCCCCGGTCCGCAGAGTGAGATAGTGGCGCATAAAGCTGTCGAAATATGAGCCGTATGCTTCTTGGCCAAAGTTGATTTCCATCGGTCGCCAGTGCTCTTCGTACAGCGCTGTCTGATGTGCGGGTTCGAGGCCCATGAGAATAAAGTTACGAATGAGATCCGCCTGGCTCAGCTCCTTTCCGGTTGAGTTCATGCTCTCGAAAATGAGCTGAGGGTTGTCCTGGTCGCGGCTCAGCGCAAGGTCGACGATGACAAGCTTGGCTAGCCCTTTGCAGAGGGCGGTGAGGTCAGAATGAATTGCAGAGACCTGTTGATCGAAGAAGTCGAAATTGCGCTTCATTCGAATCGAGTGCTCAACGGGTAGGCTCTTCTGCTGCGCAATAGCGACAAGGCTATCCTTGTCCGTTTGGGTTAGAAGGAGC
>DATLRN010000018.1:0-3278 GCA_035534695.1 Candidatus Dormiibacterota bacterium | reverse complement strand
TTCTATGTTCTGCTCGGCCAGCAGAGGAGCGCCAGCCGCGACCTGGCCCACCAGGGGCAACCAATACGCGCCGGTGGAGTGGCCGACAGGGCCTGACAGGTCTGTCAGCAAGACCGTGCGCGACTTGGTCGGGTCACGATGGATCAAGCCCTTCCGCTCCAGGACGTTCAAGTGGTTCTGAACCGTGGAACTAGAGCTCAGGCCCACGGCGCGGCCGATCTCGCGGACCGAGGGAGGGTATCCACCGTCGACATTTCGCGAACGCAGGTACTCGACGATTTCCTGTTGCCGGGGATGGAGACCTTCGGGCATCTTGAAGCTCCCTTCCGGGTCGCACACCGGCCAGCGGTTGCACCCCAGAACAAATGATCGCCCCAGATGGTAGCACTGATTGCTTCGAGGTGCAAACGGCTGTTCGCCTGAATGGATGTCGCCCACCTGGGAGGGGTGAGGTAAGGCCGCTCCGAGCCAAGTGCCCGGGGGCGGCACTTCCGCTACCCGGTGAGCGGATCGGCCCGAGAGCTGACGAGCCAACCACACATACGGCGGGTCTCACCAACCCCCTTACTGCTGGGTTAGCGGCCTGATCAATCTATCTCTGAGTTCGGCCGGAAATTACACCAACGATGAAACGTGACTGTTCGCTTGGTGTCATGCGCTTCCGTTGAGCCGCTCTTCTGGAGCCTCCACTGAGGCGAACACTGTGAACGCACGGGACTGGGCGCACGCAAGATGACCCGGTAGCTACCCAGCCCCAACCTCTCTCTTACCGCATATCACGATTGACAAACGAACAGTTGTTCCCTATAGTACGAACCGATGTTCGCACCACTCCGGACTCCCGACCGACGCCCCCCCCCTCGGCACCCCCGCCGATCGGCGAGGAGGGCCCGCAGGAACCGGTGGGGGCTCCTCCTGAAGGCGGCCGTCCTGACCATGCTGGTCGGGGCGGTGATGACCCAAGTGGTTCTGGGAACAGCTGGTTCCCGGGGACCGTCGGTGGTGGTTCAGCCCGGACAGACTCTGTGGGGGATCGTCAGCAGCCACTACCCACAGTCCGACCCAAGGGCAGCGATCTCCTCGATCGAAGCGACAAATCACCTCGATGGGCCGGACATCACTCCGGGCGAGCGGCTGCTGTTGCCTCCCGTCTGATCAACGGGGCGATTCCCAAGCTCGCCAGAGTCGTTAGGCCTGGTCTTGGTGGCCATCTCCAGCATCGCCCTTGACCGCATTCGCAAGGTGGCTACGGCCGTGCAGAAACGGAGGCGGGTTCCGAGCTTGGTGGTAGCCGTGGCCCACTCTGGGCAACTGGCCAATCATGTGTCGATCGGCCAGGCGGACGTGGCGGCCGGACTGTCGGCCGGGCCGGAAGTCCAGTACCGCATCGGCTCGATTACCAAAACGGTGACCGCCGTGGCAGTGATGCAAATGGTGGCGCAGGGCAGACTCCAGCTTCGGGGCCCCTTGAAGCAGGGATGGCCAGGAGCCCCCCACGACGACATTTCGCTGGCTGATCTGCTTGCTCATGGATCCGGTCTGCAGCGCGAGCCTTCCGGATCGGTCTGGGAGTCTCTGCACTTCCCGGCCCGGGAGCAGCTAGCGGCAACCGCCAACGAGGTCCAGCGCCTCTATCCGCAGGACAGCTGGTTTCACTACTCGAACCTCGGGTTCGCGCTGCTGGGAGAGATGGTCGCCCAGATGAACGAGACGACCTGGGAGTCATGGGTGGAGGAGCACGTTCTGCTCCCTTTGGAGATGCGACACACCACGCCGCTGCCGAGCCAGCCAGCTGTTCAGGGCTACTCAGTGGAGCCATATACCGACGAAGTCGTGGCTGAGCTCCCGGTGGACTGCCAGGGTCTCGCTCCGGCGGCCCAGCTCTGGAGCACCGCAGACGACCTCTGCCGCTGGTCGGGAGCGCTCTCCGGGTGCCGACCAGAGGTCCTGGGAGCCAAAACGCTGGACGAGATGACCGCACCGCGCACGATAGCCGATCTCGAGCACTGGACCCGCGGGTTTGGCCCGGGCCTGATGCTGACGCGAGACGCCGACACCATTTACGTGGGTCACACCGGCTCGATGCCGGGCTTCTTGGCTGCCGTCGTCTGCCAGCCATTGACCCAGTTGGGGGTCGTGGTGCTAACCAACAGCACGGCCGGGATCCAGGTCGGGGCACTAGCAGTGCATCTACTCAGTCTGGCTCGAGAGGGATTCTCGGCGGAGCGGGAGTGGGCCCCTGGGGAGGCGCCACCAGAACGGATCGCGTCGCTTTTGGGAAGGTGGTGGTCAGAGTGGAACGAATGGATCTTTCGGTGGCACGACGGCAAGCTGCAGGCAACCGAGGCGGACGCCCCATCCGGTGACGCTCCTACGGAGTTTGCCGAGATTGCGCCTGATGAATTCGTTGCGCTCACCGGAACGGAGCGCGGGGAGCGGTTACTGGGGGTCCGAGGAGCAGGGGAGGATCCAACGGCCGTCAAGAAGCTCTACTGGGCGACGTACCCATTCAGTAGATCTCCAGAATCGTTTGGTGGCTCGCGCTGAGAGGGTAGTGCACCGCGTCTAGCCGATAGCTGCTGCCCAACCGTACGGTAGCGGACCAAACGCGCCGTACCGTAACTGGCTTGGAATACGAGGGTGACGTCCTTCTCCCGGCGTGAATGCTATGAATTCTGTAGTCGCGTATCGGCAGCTAGAATGGTGCAGCGCCCCATCTGACCGCTTGAGCGAGTCTTACGGGTCGGCAGCCACGCTAAGCCGGGGCCATCACCGGCCCCAGCACCCTAGCAGGGGCTGGTTTCAACCGGTGAACGCAACGGACTGATCTGATCTGGCGGATAGCCGCCACAAGAGGTCAGCCATGGAACGGACGCTGTTGACGCTGGAAGAGCGCGAGGAGATCGCGTTGGGCCTTTGCCGAGGTGAGTCTCTCCGGGCGATGGCCCGCCGCCTGGAGCGGAGCCCGTCGACAATGTCGCGCGAAGTTCGAGCGCGCGGAGGCGCGACTCGATAGCGGGCGATCCGAGCTGCGGATCTCGCCCGGGTGCGCAGGAAGAGACCCAAACTGCACAAGCTGGCACCGGGAACGCGGCTGTGCGCCAAGGTGTGTGAAGGAATGCAGCACCGGTGGTCACCCCAACAAGTTGCTGCCAGGATGAAGGTGGACTACCCCGAAGATGAGGCGATGCGCGTGTCTCACGAGACGATCTACACATGGTTCTATCTCCTGCCCAAGGGAGAGTTGAAAGCAGCGCTGCTCAATGGGATGCGGCAGG
>DATLRN010000017.1:0-12887 GCA_035534695.1 Candidatus Dormiibacterota bacterium | reverse complement strand
GCGCTCCAGCCGATCCCGGAGCTCCCAGAGTTTGCGCGGATCCGGGCGCGGTGGGCCGCGACGTTCGGCCCGGATGCGCGGCCCGTGTCAGCGCTCGAGCCGGTAGCGGTCGCAGCGGATCCCGTGCCAGCGCCCGTAGCGCGGTCGCGCTGGGCCGGGTTGCGCGGTTGGGTGGCCGATCAGGTAGCGGCCATTGTCGGCCCATGGAACGGATCGCGGGATATTCCGGATCTCCGGCCCCGGTTGCTTCGGATGGAGTCTTGACAGATTGTGCGGCGAGGCGACCCCATCGGGCCGCCACAACAGGAGGCGAGACCAGGCCATGGCAACAGATACGGCAGCGGTCGACGTGATCGCCTACGCGGGCGCGATCGCTGACCACTTGGCGCATACCACCGGCTGCCGTCAGTGCGGGGATACTGACTATGAGTGTGACGCGGGCCGAGCGCTCAGGCTGCGCGCCTGGGAGTTAGGCGAGGAGATCGGGCGCGATCTGGCGGCGGTTGGCGAGGATCTGGAAGCCATCGCGGGCCGGGTGGCCGTTAGCACGCTGCCAGTCCGTACCGCGTGCATCGTGGAAGCCTGGGAAGTCATCGGACATGGCGCGCGCGGCTTCGTGAGCATGCGGCCATGAGGCACCCCGAGCCCGCGCGCACCACCTGCCCAACCTGCAAGGAGCCCGGCGCGCTGACGCCACGGGAGGCGGCCCGCGGCTATCAATGCCGAGCGTGCACCAGGCGGGCCGACGGCTACGGATTCGAGGAATAGCGGCGAGGCGACCCCATCGGGCCGCCACATCGGAGGAGATCAGACCATGGCAACGGAAAAGACCCAAGAACTGCTAGACACACTGGCGGCCGGAGTTGCCGCCATAAAGACCTCGGAGGACTGGCGCGCATGGCTGGACACTGCCGCTAAGTTCTACCGCTACAGCTTCGGAAACCAAATTCTCATCATGGCGCAGAACCCGAACGCCTCCCAGGTCGCGGGATTCCACAAATGGCTGGAGCTCGGGCGCCACGTTCGCAAAGGCGAGAAGGGGCTCCGGATTCTGGCGCCATGCACCTACAAGCGGACCGATGCCGACCCCGACACCGGCGAGGAGACCACCGCGCGCCACGTTGGGGGATTCCGAGGCGCCGCAGTCTTTGACATCAGTCAGACCGACGGCGACGAGCTCCCGCAGCCGCCCGCGCACAAACTGACCGGAGCGGGAGACCCCGAAATCGTGGCCGCGCTGATCGAGCTTGCCAAGGCCAACGGGGCGCCTAGCGTCGACCTCGAGGCGGACCTCACGGACGGCCGCAACGGTGAGACCTCGACCAAGACCCGGGAAATCCGGATCTCTAACGAGCTCAGCGGTGAAATGCGGATTAAGACCCTGGCCCACGAGATCGGCCACCTTCTGATGCACTGCGACCCCGAGAACGTCGCCAAGGACCGCGACCAGGCCGAGCTCGAGGCCGAGTCCGTCGCCTTCCTAACCTGCCACCAGTTAGGCATCGACTCCAGTTCCTACAGCTTCGGATACGTCGCAGTGTGGACCGGAGCGAACGACGCAGCCAAGGCGCTGCAGACCAGCGGCCAACGCATCATCAAGACCGCCCGCGCGATCACCGACGCACTAGCAGCCTAAGAGCGAGCCAGCCGCGCACCGCGAGCGGCCGTAAGCAGCCAAAGCCCGGAGGCAAGCCCGGGACCATCGACCACAGGAGGCGAGACCATGGCGGCAACGATGACTGCGGAGGCGGTGCGCGTAGACCGCTCCGAGGTGCGTTCATGGGTGCGGATGGCACGCGAGGCGCGCGAGATCGCGGGCGCGCTTGAGTGGGCCGACCCGCTCGACTTCTCGGAGGCGCAGATCGACCTTGCGCGTGATCTCCAACTACTACTGCGGCGGTACGCGATCGATAGCTTCCTGCGGCGCATGGTGGCCGACCACCCGCCCGCCAAGGTTCGGCCATCCCTGCAGCTCGAGGCGGTGGAGATCCGGCGACTCATGCCCGATGTTCGACGAGGTGGGGACGCTAGCCATGTTCTCCGGCGCGGCGGCCTGGTAGCACCAGCCTAAGACAGAAATAAGCCCGGGCGGGCTTTTGAGCTCTGCCCAGCCCCACCTAGAGGAGACCAGAAGATGGTAGGCACAACGACACCGGATGAGGAGGCCCGCAGTTGGGCCGCGAACCTCGAGGCGGCCCCTGGGGTGATGCGCTCAGACCTTGAGGTGATGGTGATCGAGGAGACCGGCCGCAACCGGCCGCAGGCGCACGCGGCCGTTCTGGACGCGACCGAGGACCGATCCGATGGCAGCTGGCAGGTCCAAGGGCCGCCTGGCCCTCGAGGAGGCAGCTGCAAGGGCCGGTGGCCGACAGGTCACCGGGCCCCAACCGCAGGAGAGGAGATCTGCAAATGACAGACACTGACAAGACGCCACAGGAGGTGGCCTGCCGACTGGCTGGCACATTCGAGGCGGCCTGGCCGCAACTTACGGGTGGCCGGTGATGGCCGCGCGCAGGGACTTGAGCCTTGCCGAGATGGAGGTCATAGCGGAGTTGGCTTCCGCGACTCCGGACCTGGTGGCCGCCCGGGAGCGACTGCTGGCAGCGCTAACGGAACCTTCCGGCCCGGCTGGTGGAGGAGGGCGGGCTATCAAGCCATCCGGGTGGAAGGAGCTCATGGAAGGGGTGCGCCTCGGGGTGCTGAGCCCGGAGCAGGCGAGGAGGTTCCTCAATATCCCCCAGGCCGAGCCCGGGGTGCTGGCGCGACTGGCCCGCCTACGATGGCAGCGAGGCGGTATCTTCTAGCGGAAGTGGATCGTAGCGACCCCTCCGCAAGCCAGCCAGTATCGATAGTCGCGGCAGCAGCCCACCTGGGGCTGAACCCAGACACTCTGCGCTACCACCTAACCAATGCCGGCCACCCGCCCAAGGTAGAAGGTGGCCGAGCCTACCTGACGATCACCGTCGCGGAGGCCGACGCTATCCTCCGGGAACGGCTCCGTCTGGCGGCCGAGGTGGGGAAGCTGCCCGGATGGTCAGCGGCCGAGGTGGGCCGGCGGCTAGGGATCCAACGGGCGACCGTTTTTCGCCTGCACCAGTTGGGCAAGCTGCCCGCTGAGATCCAGGTGCCGGGCGGCCTGGGTAACCGCAAGTGGCGGTGGCGGCCGGAGACCGTGCGCGCCTACGCCAAGCGGGTGCATCGAACCCTGGCGGAGTAGCTTTCCAGCGTGGGCCGCTGCCAGTAAATGGATAGGGCATTCGACGCACGTGGTGAGAGCCAGCAAAGCAGAGGCGGGCGGAGCCCGTGGCTGGGGCGACAACCCCGGGTAATGGCTTCACCATCCAATCTGGCGCCCGCACACCTCGACGCTGACAACGGGCTGGCCCAATGCTCCTGCCAACATCCCAGTGATGCTCCGAGCCCACGTTCTCGAGGTCCACCAGGAGGTGGCGAAGATGTACCGGAGCGGGACGCACCTCGTTCACAAAGCAGGCGATTGACCTCGCCACCAAGAACGACGGCAAGACTCGCCGAGTTGCTCGGGAAGGGGTGCCCTCCAAGTCGAGACCAGACCGGAGCCTCCTGAGGCCGCTCGGAAAGGAGGTCACTTACGGTCACCAGCATGTCGCGGCGTCGCAGGACGTGACCATCTCATCTCCGCTCCGGCTCACCGGCTGCCACATGTTTGCGATCCCCCAAGTTCCCCTGTCAAAGACGAGTGGCCAACTGCGGGCAGAGTGGGCCGAGAACTGCAGACAAGTCGGGCTCCTCTTCCCGGCACGTGATTCCAAGGGTCTTGACACCCGCAGGCAACCTGTCCCGGAGCCATGAGATCTCCAGGTCTCCGACCACAGGGAGGAGGTCGGTCTGGCGAAGGAGTAATTCCCACACCGTCAGACGACCGTTGCCAAGTCTTCATTGGCCTCAGCGATGCGCGGTGGCATCCTGTTCTCGAGATGGCTTCAGCGACTGGCCACATGGGATGGCCGATCCCATGATGGCGAGGATCTCCGCATGAGCCACTTTCTGAGGGGCCTCCGATCTGTACGCTGGGTGCGGTGGGCAGAGTTGGGCCGCCTATGGCGCAGATACCCGCAGGTGAGGGTGGCCGCGCCCCTCGTGGTGGTCGCCATCGCGCTGATCCCCATCGGCGCTAGGGGAGAGGTCCGCATCCCAGCTCTCCTGCCGGCCATGCTGACCGTAGGCTTGGTGGCCGACGCCGTGACTTTCGCTCTCCTGATCAGGCTATACCAGGGAGACCGTCACTCTCCAAGGTTGCTGGGGCTCGCGGGGTGCTTCGTCTTCTCCGCGCTCTTGGAGATCGCCTTTATCGTCCTATACCCCGGCGTTCTGGCTCCCCACGGCCTGATGCTTGGCCCCACCGACACCGTGATATGGATTTGGACCGCCTGGCACGGAGGGATGCTCCTGGGACTGTTCGGCGCCCTCAGCATGTCCGACTCAACCTGGGAGTCACTGGTGACTTCGGGGTCCACCGGGCCGAAATGGATCTCCTTGGCCTTCTGGGCGGTGACGCTTCCCGCCGTGCTTGCCGCGGTGTGCGTACGGGCCTCTGAAATCGCGGCTCGGGTGGCGCCAGTGTCACTTCACGGCTCGAGCTATGCGGGCCTGGGGCAGATCGTGCCAGCAGCGGTCCTCGTGATCGCTCTCCTGCTGGCAGTGCCAGCTGCCCGGCGCATGGGCACGGCATCCTCCGTCGAGCGGTGGGCGATGGCGACGGCAGTGGTCGGCGCCGCCGCGATGGGACTGGGGATCATGGCTGGGTCGCGCTACAGCCTAGGGTGGGACACCGCTTGGGTCCTGTGGGCCATCACCCAGGTCTTGGTGGCCTTGGCGATCTCGTTCGAACTGGTGACTACGGCTGAGACCCGGCAGCTGCGGGGAGATCTCCAGCGTCGGGCCATCGCCGAGCGGCTCGGCCGGCTGGGCCCCCAGGCGCCGCTCGACCAGATCGCTAGCGCGATTTGCGCTGAACTGGTCCAACTTCCCGTCGTCGACTGCGCCACGCTGGTCCGCATGGACGAGGCCGGCACGCTGACTCCAGTCCTAGCCTGCTCACACAGCGGTGCGAAATGCCGGGAGGTGACGACAGCCCCTCTGCCGCACCTTAGGGCAAGAGACCTGAAGGCGCGTGCCGCGGCCGGGGCCTTCGTCGAGGTCCTGGACCCGGACGACGAGAGCAACGATCAAGTCAAGGGGTACCTGGACCGCCTCCATGCTGCGGGCGTGAGAGCGATGGCGCATGCGCCAATCGTCGTCGGCAAGCGGGTGTCCGGCGTGATCAGCGTTGGTCGGACGGAGGGCTCCGTAGCTCAGGCGGCGAAGGACCTGAATGGGATTCTGCCCATCCTCGCGGACGTGGCCGCCATCGCGGCGATGCTGCTGGCGCCGACCGTGCGGGACGCCCGAGCCACCGCCCGGACTCGCCGGGAGCTGGAGACGATCCTGGCTCGCCACAGATTCCGGCCCGTCTACCAGCCCATCATGACCGTGGACATCAAGCAAATCATCGGGCACGAGGCCCTCACCCGATTCGACAGTGGGATCACCCCCGACCTCGTCTTCACCACGGCCGCCACGGTCGGGCTCGACCTCGACCTCGAACTGGCCTGTCTTCGCGCCGCCGTGACCGAGGCCAGAAGCCTGGACTCCGGCGGCACTTGGCTCAGCCTCAACATCTCCCCAGCGCTCCTCACATCCTTCACCAAGGCCCTGGCCGAGGTGGTAAAGGAAGCGGACCGCCCGATCGTGCTGGAGCTCACCGAGCATGTGGTGATCGACGGCTACGGGCCCGTACGGGACGCGCTCAAGCGGCTGGGACCAACCGTCAGGCTGGCGGTCGACGACGCCGGCTCGGGGTTTGCCAGCCTCCGCCACATCTTGGAGCTCAGGCCGGACTTCGTGAAGCTGGACATCTCGCTGGTGCACGATGTCGACCAGGATCCGGTGAGGCAGGCGATGATCGCCGGGCTCGCCTCGTTCGCCCAGCGGACCGGGTGCGACCTGATCGCGGAGGGGGTGGAGTCCCCAGCGGAGTTGAACGAGCTGATGACCCTTGGCGTCCCCTATGTCCAAGGCTACCTACTCGGTCGGCCGGCGCCCGTCGCACAGACTGATCCAGACCATCGAATCATCTGGCGCTCTCCTCGTGCCCGCCGCTGCCAGCCGGTGGACGCGGCTTCGATGGCCAAGTAGCCGACAGCGCCGGGCTTGATCCAGCAACCGAACTGCGGCACTGCAAGCACCTGAGGAGAGCAAGTGACCTGGCGGCGGAGTGACTGGCGGAGTCAGGTAGTCCCCAACTCACCTCACTGCGAGGGTAGGCTGGCCGACCCGGGCTGGAACCAGACAGCCGCCCCGTCGATCATCTGGGGCTGGCGTTGCAGGATTCCGTCGAGCACCCTGACCTCATGGCTGAATCCTGGAGTCGGCATGACCACGACCGCTGCCACACGCCACGCCCGGATTTCGGAACGCAGGGCTGCGGCTGAGGGGTGACTGGGCACCGCGGTGCCAACGGTGAGCGATCGGAAGAGGATTTCCAACGCAGAGGGGTACTTGAGGTCGGTGCTGACCCCGCCAGGACCTGGGTGGAGCAGATAGCCGAAGGGCTGGACGAACCGGAAGTCGGACTCGGCCTGCCAGTACATGCTGAGCCCGTGGTTGTCGCGCGTGGTGATCGGCACCGTCAGGATCACGCTCCGCGGCGGAAGCTCCCGGAGTTGGCGGGAGCACAGCACCGACGGACGTATCATGGGGAAGCCGACGATTCCTTGGACAATGCCGAGACTTGGCAGCAGTGGGGCGAAGAGTAGAACCACCACCAGTGCACTACCTCCAGGGCTGAGCCGGTCGTAGAGGCGATCCCAGCCAGCCGCCAGCAGGCAGGCGACGCCGATGAAGACGAAGACCAGGACCCGACTGGGCACCGCTTTGGCGTATAGGGGGAGGTGGTTGAGCACCAGCCAGGGCAGCGGGATGTCAAGCCTAGTCCCGGCGAGGTAGTGGGTCAGTTTGAATCTCCTGACTTTTCGGGCGGCGCTAGACTGGCCACATGCCTAGGCGCTCAAGGAAGCCAGCGGACCTGAACCGAGTCGCGGCGGCCATCTTGGACGAGGCCACCGACGAGGACCACGATCCCTATGCGGGCAAGAATCCCGCTGCCGTGGAGCTGGACAGACTAGGAGGCAAGAAGGGCTGGAAGGCTATGGCGGACAAGCTCTCGGACGAGGAGCGGTCAGAGAGCGCCAGGAGGGCAGCCCGGGCACGGTGGGAGAAGCCTTAGGCCGTCCGGAGATATCGCGCGAGCTGCGAGGAAGAGAATCTCGCTGGGTCGGCAATGTCCGGAAGCTCCAAGTCATCAGAGAAGAAGGCAACCTCGCGTCCTCTGTAGCGGCCTCCGGCCCCGTAGGCGATTTCATAGGTCAGTGTCTGACATCCGGCGTACAGCGCCCGAACCTCGGGCTGATCGTCATATGTGACGACCCATGGCACTGGCAGAAGACGGACACTGCCCGCGATCCTCTCGTGGTCGGCTGGCTCATAGAAGTTCGCGTACAGCTCCTGGCCCTTGACGTAGTAAGGCGGGTCCAGAAAGACGAGTGCCTTCCGGCCGAGCTTCTCGGCAACGTGGCTTAGGAAGTCGGCACCATCGGAGTGGTGGATCTCAATGCGGCTCGCCCACCGACCGATTCGTTCAATACGGCGTGTGAGGTCCTCGGTGTTGAAGCGCGCGTCCATCCGCCAGTTCCCGGTCTGCTGGCGGCCCCCGATGACGCCTCCCCGGACGATTCCCGAGTGATTCGTCCGGTTCAAGTAGAGGGTGGAGAAGGCAAGCTCCAGAGGGTCGGCGTCACCGGCCATCTGTATCGCGCGCTGCCGCTCCCACTCCTCAACGTTGAGCTTGGCATCTCGCACTAGGTGGCACAGTTCATCCGTCCGGTCCCGACAGGCCACCCAGAAGGCATATATACCGTCGTCTAGATCGTTGAGGTGGATTCGTCGCACGTAGTCCCCGTACAGGAGAGCTAGCGCCACTGCCCCCCCGCCTGCGTAGACTTCCGCATACTCGCCGTCGAGTAGGCCGTTAAGTCGGTAAACCAGCGCCAAGAAGTTGGCGAGTTTGCGCTTTCCGCCAGGATAGCGCAGCGGCGAGTAATAAATAGATGTTGCGGGTCGGCGCAGGCGCGGTCGAGCAGGGGTTAGGGTTGGGCCCAGATCACCCGAATCAGCTTTTCGTATCGGTACCACAGCTGCTTCAGTTCGCTGTCAATGGGCGACATCTGCGGATTATGGACGAACGCATTCAAGTTTGTAATGTTACTCACATCTGCGGGCTCGGACACAGCTAGTCTGACGGATACTAGGTCATTTTTGTCGAGCAGCCCCTTCGCAAGAAGGTCGACTAGAACTGCTTCCTGTTTCTGGGCTAGCTTCTTGTCTCTCAGCTTCCCGGCGGCCAGATGCCGACGGATGTAGTCCTCGATGCTCAACTCGACAAAAGTGCGGAATAGGACCGCCACGGCGTTGGGTACGTCCCGGACGATCAGCCGTGACTTGAGTTCGTGATAGATCTCGTTGATGCGCGGGGCCGGGATATGAACGCTGAAGTCCGACGGGATCATCCTCTTGCGCTCGCTGCTGGGCTTCCTGTCCTTGGGGTACTGCTTCGCCCTCGTAGGGGCATCAGCCAAGGGCGTGGAGTCCTCCCCTCGGGTCGTGGCCGCAGGTAGGTCCTCGTCTGAGAAGTGATCGGCGTAACGGATGCGGTCCTCTTTGGACATCACCTGGGCGACCTTCACGGTGCCGGCCGCGATCTCGTCGACCACCTTCGTTAGTCCCTTGAGCACCTCCTCCTTCGGGAACTCGGTCACTACTCGACCTCCCTGGACGTCAATACCCAGCCGCTCGCGCACATATGGGGAACCTAGGGCGCGTTCGAGGGTACTTACCGGGTAGTCTCCCTTCGTGTTCCGCTCCTCCGTAATAGCAGATGGGGTGCCCTCTCGCATGACAAATTCAAGCACCTGCATGTGTGCGGGCTGAGAGCCGCTCCGTGCTCGATGACGTGCCTTCTGCTGGGCGCTCCACTCCACAAGTCCAGCACCATCTCCCTGGCCCTCGTGAAGCAGCTCCACCCACACATCAGCGTCCTCGCGTTTCTCGAAAACAACGCAGGCCACTTCTTCTGGCGGATCGAACCTGCTGGCAAGCCCCCGAATCTGTCCAAGCTGACCATCACTGAGGATGCCCTGTACTAGCTCCGGGTGCTCCAGGAGCTTTAGCGCAGCCAGGCGCCGATTTGCGTCCAGAACAATGAAGGAGTCCTCGTCGTAGGGAATCACTATGAACCGCTGCGTCGGGTTCAGCCCCCTATCGACGATGTGGTGCGCCAGCACCAGAAGCTTCCCCTTCTGCTCGGCCGCCAATGCCTCCAAGGCTTGGCGCTGACTGTCCGCCACACTTGCCACGCGCGGGTTGCGAGTGTCCAGCCTCAGCCGCGACATCTCGATTTCAGTTTGATATGGGTACTCTGGCACAGTGATGCCCTCTCATCGACCGATATTGCCGCTACCGGCCGATAGAGTACCAAACCTGGCGGTATCAATGCAGCTCTGCCGGTAAAATATGGTTTCAGGAAACTTGCTTGATTCCCCTAGTGCAGTCAAACAGAATGGGCAGTATGAATCGACTCCCCCGAGCCAAGCGGGTCCAGGTGGTCGAGGCTCTCGTCGAGGGCAACTCCATCCGGGCCACCGTCCGCATGACGGGCGTGGCCGAGAATACCGTGACCAAGCTCCTGCTCGACCTGGGCCACGCTTGCTCCGAGCACCAGGACGAGAAGCTCCGGGGTCTGACCTGTCGTCGAGTGCGGTGCGAAGAGATCTGGGCCTTCTGCCACGCCAAGGCGGCCAATGTCCCCGAGGAGCACAAGGGGGAGTTCGGGTACGGCGACATCTGGGCCTGGGTGGCGCTGGACGCCGACTCAAAGCTGGTCCCGACCTGGCTGGTGGGGGACCGCTCCACGGCTGACGCCACGGTCTTCATCCAAGACCTGGCCGACCGGATCGTGAACCGCATCCAACTCACCACGGACGGCCACCGACCCTACCTAGAGGCCGTTGAGGGAGCCTTCGGGGCCGAGATCGACTAACGCCATGCTCATCACAGCTCTACGGGTCTCCCCCGAGGCTGAGCGCCGCTACAGTCCCCCAGAGTGCATCGGGGCGCAGCCCCGCCGGATTCAAGGCAACCCCGACCCCCCGCTACGTCTCGACCTCCTACATCGAGCGCCAGAACCTCACCATGCGGATGGGGATGCGGCGGTTCACCCGGCTGACCGACGGGTTCTCCAAGGAGGCGGAGAACCTAGCCGCAGCCGTGAGCCTCCACTTCATGCACTACAACTTCGCTCGGCCCCACAAGAGCCTCGCTGATCCCTATCCCCGGAGCCCGGCGATGGCGGCTGGAGTCACCGATCACGTTTGGTCCGCCGACGAGATCGTTGGGCTGCTGAGCAGCTAGGCGTGCAGCACTAGCAGGATCAGCGCAACCAGGATGGCGGCCGCGATACCCAATCCAAGATTGAACCGTGCGCTGCCAACGGCAGTCGCGATCCGAAGCTGACTGACCTTCTCGTCAGTTGTCTGGCGTGCCTCGCCCTCCTTCTCCAACTCTAGTTTAAGCGTCCTCACGCTCTCGTTGACCTGTTCTACTCGTACCCCCAATTTGTCTAGGAAGTCCTGGAATCGCTTGACCCAGTCTTCCCTGTCGTCGAGTTGATGACGTAGCTCCGCCACGGAAGCTCCAAGCTCGACGATCGACTGCCGAATACCCACAAGGGTGGCAGGCTCGTACGCCCGCATGAGTTGCACCAAATCCTCCGGAAAAGCCGTGATCGGCTTCGACTTAGTAGGTGCCGGAACTTCTTCAGGGTCCAGCCGATAGAACTGCGCGGCAATGAGCTTCCGCCCAACCTCAAGCGGGAAGGGAATCGTCGCTAAGTTGTAGAGGGCAAATACAAGACGACCCTTATACCCCGGATCGACACAGAATCCGCCCAGGACCATGATCCCCAGGTGGCTGATCGTTCGCTTGGGGCTCAGCTCAGCTTTGATGTCCCCAGGCAGATTGAGTCGCTCTTGGCTCATTACATAGACCAGCTCGCCTGGTTTCACTTCCAGTTGAGTTCGCTCTAGCTCTGGCAGTTCCGAAACGTCCATGGGGTTTCGGTGGCCGAAGAGCATCTTGGTGCCAAGGGTGAAGTCATATTTCAGACCGTCGACCGCATCGATGTCCCCATCGAGGATGAAATCCTGATCGGCGACGGCCTTCATGAGGTCGACTTCGATGAGTACTCTGCTCATGTCATCATCCGGGCGGGATACTATCACAGGAACCATCGCTAGGACAAACGTCTGTTTCCTGCTGCCGGGCTGTCACAAAGTCCAGCGAAGTGACATTCAAACTGACCCACTACCGGCGCGGCCCACGGGGTTTGGCGGGTGCTGGCGTCCCTCTGGCCGATCGCTCCGGGCCGTCGACCCTCCCGCTCCGGCACGTCTGACTCGGACCTCCTGGTCACGCGGGGTCCGCTGCCGTGCTCATAGCCGCGGGCCTGGCCGAGTTGCAAGCGTGGGCTGAGAGTGGCTGACATGGCTTCGCCAGCATCACGATGGAGTCTGGCCCTCGGACCCCCGGAGCTCGCCTGGTGGTGCTGGCGGGCGCGGTGGCGGGGCTGCTCGCCAGCCTCAAATAGCCGACCTGGGGACAGCGGACTCTTGGCGCGCCTGGGCCGATAAGCAGTCAGATAAGCGGCTAGCCCACTTCGGACACGTGCCGATCTGATCTCAGCAGCAGTAGTTTCGTAGAACCGCGAACCGCTGGCCGGGAGTTCGAATCTCCTCGTCGGCTCCACAATCTGATCTCAGATGGTGCCGTCGTGTCCCGCTGCAGGTCACCCCGTCTGCTGTCAAATGGTTGCTCGGTCTGTGACACGGTGGTAACGTTGGGTACGGATGTCGCGCTCCACGTGATTTGGTGACTCCTCAGGTAATGTGGAACGGTCGCTATAGATGCGCGGGAAGATGAGCCGTTGGATTTAGGTGGGCGAGGTGTGGCGGCGGGTGTGGGTCTGCCATGAGGAGGAGTGGTGATGGGTTCTTTTGAGAGAGAGTTGGCCCTCTACGAGACGAAGCGCCAAGAACTGATCGTATCCCACCTCGGGCAGTATGTAGTCATCCACGGGGACACGGTCCTCGGCGTGTATCCGAACTTTGCCGACGCCTATGGGTCAGGGGTAGCGGAGTTCGGCCAAGAGCCCTTCCTAGTGCGGCAGATCTCTACTGAGGATCCCACCGCTCAGAACCCGGCTCTCTACGCCGGGATCATCAGTGCCCATCTATAACTTTCGGTTCAACCACCCCAACGGGGGTCCGGGCCTTTTCCCGCCCGGTCTGGCGTTCGCGGGGGCGTTCATGCCGGTCGAAATCCACGTTCCGCCCCAGATGGCTGACCTCCTGACCCGCGACGGCAAGCCCGTACCGGATGGTGTCTCCGGGGTCGCGATCATTGACACAGGTGCGACGTTCACGTCTATCGACGAGTCGATCCTCAAGGGTCTGGGACTAGCGTCAGTCGGGCCGATCGTGAGCGGGACGGCCAACGGCCCGGCGGTTCACCAGATGTATCCGGCCCGGATCGTGTTCCCCACGATTCCCGGCTTTGACGTGAACGCCCAGCAGGCGGTTGGTGTGAACCTGACGGGTCAGGCTATTCCCACCGCTCCGAAACAACCTCCCCAACGGATAGTGGCACTGATTGGGCGCAACCTCCTTGCCAACTGGCTGTTTGTCTGGAATGGGCCG
>DATLRN010000016.1:0-53172 GCA_035534695.1 Candidatus Dormiibacterota bacterium | reverse complement strand
GTCGCTGGTTGCGCCGGACCCGGCCGTCAACGCCCGGGTGGTCGGGGCTGACCCGATGACACCTCCCCTCGGAGGGGAGTTCGACCCCGCTGTAGCGGATTGCGGGTACAGGGCACCGCTAACTCCCCGTCTAGCGCGATCGCTCCGATTCTATCCCTCCCCGTCCCAGAGCGGGTCTTTCTGGGCCGCCTTGATCTGGTCGCCAAGGCGGCGTTCCTCGCCACGCCGGAGGCGGGCGATGTTTTCCCGGTGGCGATACAGGAGGAAGCCCAAGGAGAAGAGGCTGAAGACCGGTCCTTGGCCAGGCCGCTTGCGGGCTCCCAAAATAGAGACCGCCGCCGCCACCCCCACCCCGGTGAGGGCTCCCGCCGAGACATACCTGGTGGTCGCCGCGGTACCGGCCCCGGCGATGGCGGCAGCCGCGGCTGCCGGTGGATCGATCGCCAGCAGAGAACCCCAGCAGGTGAGCACTGACCGTCCCCCCTGGAACTCGGCGAAGACGGGCCAGCTGTGGCCGACCGCGGCTCCCACGCCGGCGGCCACCGCTCCCTCATCCCCGGCCAGAAGCTTGCCTAGGCGGGCCGCCACGTAGCCCTTGGCGGTATCCATCCCGAAGGTGGCCGCCGCCGCCGCCGGTCCGGCGGTGCGGAGGACGTTGGTGGCGCCACTGACCCGGCTGCCGTACTTGCGCACGTCAATACCTGCGGCAGCGCGTCCCACGATCACCCCGATGGGTATGGAGCCGAGCAGGTAACCTGCTCCGGCCGCGCCCAGCACCCGCGCCGTTTTCATGGCCACGCGCCGAGTTTACGAAGCCCCGCGACGGCGCTCCTTTTTAAGTAGTGGCGATGCCCAGGAACTGCTTTAAGTAGTGGCGATGCCCAGGAACTGCGAGGTGCTGTCATCCGTCAAAGTTGAAACCTGGCCCGTGGCAACGTCCAGGAGAACAACCCGGGAAAGCGGTGTGCTGTCCGAGCCTGCGTAGCTGAGCCGGGTGTACTGGGTGGCGACGATCTGGTTCGAACTGACCCAGGCGCCCGATACCAGGCCCGACCCCCCGAGCTGCTGAATCGAGCCGGTGGCGGTGTCGAGGACCTCGATCTGGCTGTTGACATACGCCGAGTCCGGAGTCGCCGAGCAGGATGAGCAGTTGGAGAAGGCCACCTCACTCCCCGACCCGTTGAACGCGGCGGCCCCGTAGCCACCACCAGCGGCCAGCGACCAGGTGCCGGTGCTGACGCCCCACGCTTCGATGACCAGCTCCGTCGCCTGCCCACCTCCCTGCTGGAAGCAGATATCTTCGGTGCCGGTCGAGATCGCCGCCACCGGGCAGTTCTGGGAGTTGCTGACGACCGTCTGAGCCCCGGTCTGGGGATTCACCAAGGAGACCTCGAGAGCCTGACTGGCGAAGGTGTCGGTCCCCTGCGGCACCTGGGCCAGAACCAGCGAGCCGCCCTGCCAACCCAGCAGCTGATAGGTCCACCCGCTAGGAAACTCAGGTGAGGCCAGACCCGAGCTCTCCGGCGTGCTCACCAGCAACCTGGGGGTGACCTTGGGCTCTCCCAGCCATACCTGCTCGGTCTGGTTGCCACCCCGGGAGACGGACTGGAAGTAGGCCCACTCGGTAGCGCTGGGAGCCACCGCCAGCGCCCCCAGCTCGGGTCCGGGAGTCACGGTGCCACCGGAGGCGACCGTCACCGCTCCCACCTGGCTGTCTGATCCATCTGATCCGAGCCGCATCAACTGGGTGCCGAGCACGTAGTAGAGGCCCTGTGGGCCGGCCTGCAGCGGTGGCTGGACGTTGGCGGCCAAGGTGACGGATGCCTGCTGGCTGCCGGTCAAGGAGAGCAAGTGGAGGGTTGAGCACTGGCAGTAGGTCTTGGTCGTCATCGTCGCCACCCCTGCGAAGGCCGGGGCCACCCCCGGGGTCTGTTGCGCCTGCACCCCTGACGTGGGGGACGGAGTCGGCTGGGAACGTGGCGACGGCGTGGTCGCACAGGCGCTCAGTAGACCCAAGCCGAGCAGCAACTTGGCTGTCTTCCACCTCCCGGTCAAGCCAACTCCCCTCCCGCATCCGCGGTCTCTACCGTCGCCAGAAAGACTAGTGCGTCAGCAGCTTCCCGCCTGCACCACTATGCAGGAGTGGCTCAGGTTGGCTGGTCAGATCTCGAGCCGGAGCAGCCTGAGATAGCCCACTCTCAGCGGGATCACTCCCGCCAGGGCGGCACAGAGGGCGCAGGCGCCAATGGCCGCCAGGTCGGATCCCACCGTCCCCAGCTGGGGGATCACCAGAGGCACGGTGAGCGCCACCAGGCAGGCTCCGATGAAGGTGGATCCGAGCATGAGAAACACGACCGACAGCCAGATCCCGCTGGCACGCCTGGGGTCAGACCAGTCGAGACGGGGCCAGATGGCGCCCAGGCCGGTCGCCAGGGCGGCCAGACCGGTCACGGCGAGTACCAGCAGGATCGCCGAGAAGACCATCTGGGCAGGCGGTACCTGGGCGCGCAGTTCGGCCGCCCACATCAGCACCAGGGCGCTGCCGGTGGCCGCCGTGGCGGGTAGCGCCAGCTTGCCGAAGAGAAGGTCCCGGACGCCCAGAGGCGCTGAACGCAGACACCAGAAATGTCTGCCTTCCGACCCCACCGCCCGCAGTCCTAGACCGCTGGCGACAAACAAAGCGGCGAAGAGCGAGGTGGTCAGCGGTCCGTACCAGAGCGGGAAGTTGCGAAGGAGCACCTGCGAGCTGGCTATCGACTGGGGAGCCAGCAGATAGATGGCAAACAGCGCGAGCGGCAGCAGGAGCTGGCTCAACTGCACTGGGTCGCGGCTCAGATTGCGGATGTCCTTGCGCAGGAGTGCCAAAACCGCCGGCAGGGGACGCCAGCTAACCCGCCCTCGCGTCCGCCGGCGGGGCGCCAGCTGGGCCCGTACCCAGCCCTCCCGGTGTAACGGCGCGCTGATCAAGAGCACGACGGATATGGTGGCCAGCGACAGGGCCAAGAGCACCGCCGACCAGACCAGGGCACCCGACCCGTCGCCCTGCCAAGCCGAGGTCAGCAAGCGCGCCGCCCACGCGGGGGGCAGGAACGCTGTGTGGAGCCAGCCCGAGCCCAGACCATTGATCGCCCCCGCCCAGGGCAGGCCAGCACCGCTGCGGTGGGCACTGATGCCCACGGCCGCCATCCCCAGGCCGACCAGGCAGATCAGGGCGGCGGTGCCGTCGCGGACCCGGGTGGGCGGGATCAGGCGCACCGCAACCACCACCAGAAGCAACCCCACGGCGACCGGGACGGCCAGCAGGGCAACCAGGCCGAGGACTTCCAGGGGAAGGAGCCAGAGAGTGCCCGTGTGGAGCCCAGCAGCGATCAGTACGGGGCCCAGGAGCGCCGTGCCGACAGCCACCCCCAGGGCCAGCTGGGAGATCATGCGGTGCACCAGGAGACCACGCTCGGAGAGGGGAACGGTGAGGAGCCAGTCGACGTCTTTGGCGAAGTAAGCCGAGGCCACCGCAAAGCTGACCGAGGTGACCAGGGTGAAGCCCGTAAGGAGCACCAAGGCGCCGCTGACAGTGGTCAGCAGCCGGCTCGGCGCGGCGCTTAGGGAGGGCCCTACGAAATGGTCCAGTAGGGCGATCGCCACCAGCCAGGCACTTCCGCCCCCCGCGAGCACCATCACCGTACCCCAGCGCCGGGAGCCACCCCGGTGCCAGGCGGAATTCCAGATTGAACGGCGATTGGCCCGGAGAAGCGCCATCACCTGGCCTCCCCATGAGGGCAGGTCCTGGACGTGGCCCAAGCCGGGATGACTGCTGATCAACTGCGCAGGGCGGCGAGCAGATTGGAACCCTCGTCATCGGACGACCCGGTGACGGCCATGAAGGCGTCCTCCAGACCGGTTTGGCCCGTGTCGGGGCGACTCTCCCCGGCGGCCAGCTCGGCCACCGTCCCGCAGGCCGCCAGAGTGCCCTGGCTGAAGATCCCGATCCGGTCGCAGAGGGCGGCAGCGATCTCGAGGGCGTGGGTGCTGAGGAAGACCGTGTGGCCACTGTCGCAGAGGGTGCGCAGCATCAACTTGAGCTGGCGGGCGCCGCGGGGATCCAGGCCCACGGTCGGCTCGTCGAGGAAGAGCACTTGGGGGTCGTGCACCAGGGCCGCGCAGAGGGCCAGCTTCTGGCGCATGCCTCGGGAATAACTCAGGATCAGCTGGCCCTGGACGGCACTCAGATCGAAGGCCTCGAGGAGAGCCGGAATCCGGCGGCGGCGGCGCTCTCGGGACACCCCCTGCAGGTCGGCGGCCAGCTGGAGCATCTCCGATCCGGTCAGGCGGTCGTAGAGGGCGGCGCTGTCAGGTACGTAGCCAAGATGGCGGCGTGACTCCCGGCCCTCGCTCTGCACGTCATGTCCACAGATCAGGATTCGACCGGCTGACGGCCGGAGCAGGCCAACCGCCATCTTGAGGGTAGTGGTCTTGCCGGCGCCGTTTGGTCCGATCAGCCCGAAGAGCTCTCCGGGAGCCACCTCCAAGTTGAGGTCAGCCACCGCCAGCTGCTCACCGAAGCGCTTGCAAACACCCACGAAGCGGAGCTGGCTGGGGCCGTCGACAAACTCGCCCATGGGCCGGATTATCGCCAGCCCCAGTCGGTCAACCAAGCGCCGATGCGACGTTGTAACCTCGGGACATGAGCAATAGCGAACCCCATAGCGCAGCGGCTCCCCGCCGGGCCCACCTTGACGACCTCGACCTGCCCCAGGGCAAGCGGGCCCGCCTCCACACCCTCCTGTATGAGCACGGGCCGGCCAACGGCACCCTGCTCATGCTGCCATTGGACCAGGGGCTGGAGCATGGGCCGGTCGACTTCTTCGCCAATCCGCCCGCCGTCGATCCCGATTTCGAAGTGCAGCTGGCCCTGAAGGGCAACTACTCCGGCATCGCCCTGCAGATCGGACTGGCCAAGCGCTACCTCCACCAGGTGGCCGGCCGACTGCCCCTGGTGCTCAAGATCAACGGCAGAACAACGCCGCCTGGCTTCGACGAGGCCTTCTCGCCCTTGACATCCTCGGTGGAGGATGCGGTGCGGCTGGGGGCGGCGGCGGTTGGCTATACCTGCTACGTGGGGTCGCCGGCGCAGGACCGCGATCTGCGACAGATGAACGAGGTCCGCCAGGAGTGCGACCGCTACGGCATGCCGCTCATCTGCTGGGCCTACCCCCGGGGCGCTGCGATCGCCAAGAAGGGCGGCCAGGACAGCCTCTACGCCATCGACTACGCCGCCCGGGTGGCCGCCGAGATGGGTGCTGACGTGATCAAGCTCAACATCCCCAGGGAGCACTCGGAGGCGGACTCCGCCTCACCCGCTCCCTACGACACCCTGGTCGAAGATCGCCGCCAGATGCTCACCCGAATCATCCGCTCAGCCGGCCGCTCAGTGGTGATCTTCGCGGGCGGCAGCAAGCTCGGCGACGACGAACTCCTGGGACGAATCGATGACTGCATGGCCGCAGGCGCTACCGGTTTCATCTTTGGCCGCAACATGTGGCAGCGGCCGCTGCCCGCGGCGCTGGACATGACGCAGCGGGTTCACAAAGTGCTGCAAAGGTACGGCGACCAGCAGCTGCCGCCGGGCTCGCCGAAGTACTAGCACAGATCGCGATAAGTCCTAAATTTGCTGGACTTTCTCAGTCGAAGCGGCATTTGTACGGGGACACTGGGAAGGCCCGCAAGTTTGCCTGGTTCTACCGCATGACAGCGAGTGCGCGAATACTTCGACTGCCCCGTGAGCTTTTCCGACCCGCTTTCAGGATTGTTCCAGAATCTAATCTCAGACGCCTTTGCGGTCGAGATCGGGCCGTTAGGCACCAGTTGGGCTGCTAGCCCGGGGTCCGGGCGCGACGCCATCTCCCTTGGACAGCTCGGGTGCAGAGCCATGGCCATCGCAACACAGGTTGAGACAGCTGGTCTCCCCAGGGCAGCGCCCGCTCACCTTGACCCGTCGGCGCACCGCCCGCAGCGAGCGCTCCAACGAGTTGGCGCTGTACAAGCGTTGGCACTTGGGGTAACGCAGGCGGATGGCGAGGGCACGGAGGGTCCTCGGCGAGTCAGGCCGCGGCACTCGGCTACGGCCGCCTGAGCTCGCTGACCACTCCGCTAGGCTATACATACGCGTCCGCCGCGTTCATCGCTTGAATCCATCCCGGCCACGGCGACCAACCTGCTTGGGGCTCCTGAGATGAAGAGCCGCGGTAGGCAGGCCAGCCTTAGGCGACTCTGTGGCCTCCACTTTCTTGCTTGCGGCTGTTCGCACTTACGCCGACTGCTTGGGAGAGGGTGCGGGCAGTTCAACGGAACCATCTGGGTCACTCTCAGAAACCTCTGGTTGCTGGTACACGTAGCCGCTGCGGCTTGGAATGGCAATGCGCCCCGCGACGCTCTCAGCTTCGCGCACAAGAAAACTTCGGAGCGTAGCGTCGTCAAGCGGAACCAGCATCATGCTGCGTAGGTCGCTGGGGATTAGCTGCTCGGACTGCGTTGGGGCCAGGAACGCATCCACCCACCCGAGCCGGTCCACCAGCATCCCCTGGTCCTTCGCGAATAACAAAGGTTCGAGGTCGGCGATGTCTTGCTTTAAGATCGTGACCATGGCCCACACGTCGACCGCATCGCGGGGCACACGTCTGCTATAGAAGGCGTGAAGCCTGTCCACGAACAGATCGAGTGACCCCAGGACATTCACCTCCTCCACCCGACCGAAGTCACCAAGCCTCGGGCCAGCGGCCACCCCGATGTCCACCTTGAGGTGGCTGTCAGGGCCAGTCACCAGAAAGCCTTGGAATGTGGGGTACCGCCGAAAGCGACTGATTGAGGCTCCGGGGAGGATGGTGGGCAGGTCACTGATCAAGCGCTCACCAAGGAGTGGGACGGCCTCCGCCTCGAATGAGAAGAGGTCCACGTCCTCGCTCAATCTGTGCCCCAAGTAGTATTCGGACAGCGCGGTGCCGCCCGCGAGGGCGAACGACTCGGCCTCCGGGATCCTGAAGACGGCTTGCAGCGCCTCCTCTTGGAACGGGGTGATGATCCGGTGCCTACGAGGCGAGGGCGGCGTGCTCAAGGAAGAACCTCCAGGTGCTCTTGCGGCGGATGTGCAAGGCGTCCAGTTCGCTGGCAATCAAGCCTGGAGAGACTAGGCGCCAGATGTCATCCCACTTCGCTTCGTCTAGCACAGTGGCGAGCATCGCTCGACGCCGTGGCACGTTCGAGTCCTGCAAGGCGTTCGCGACTTCCGCCCAGGAGGTGTTCGTCGACCACATGAAATATGGCCGGCATTCCCATTCCCGTGCAGTCCTCGGGAAGCGGCCCAGCACCGGTCGGATGCGGACCGCACTTGGGCCTTCCTTGGGCCTAGTCGGTCCCTCGCAGGCGTCGAGGAGCCGGGTTAGGGTCCTAACCGAAGGGGAGACCGTACCTCTCTCGTAGCAGCTCACCGCTGCTTGGGAGGTGCCCGCCAGCTGAGCCAGCGCCCTTTGGGAAAGGCCGGCTCTGTCTCTCGTAGTCCGAAGCACCGTCGCGAAGTCCATGTCGGAATGATATCACATCCAATATCAAGGCCAATAATAATGCCCGAAGGGGCGCCGCGGATGAACTCGGTGTTCGCGGCCCTAAAGCTCCACTTGCGGACGCTTGGACGACGTGTCGGCGATCAGGTACTGGTCCACCCAGGGTCGCGTGATGGACCCACCCTGGATTGGGGAAGGCTGCCCGTGCCACAGCGCACCTCGGGCAGCGTGGTCTGGTCAACCGGCCCGCGTACCTGGCCCTCGGAATCGACCTGGAAGGCCGGGAGCAGGTGCTGGGGATCTGGCCGGGCGATGGCGGCGAGGGGGCCAAGTTCTGGTTGGCCGTTCCTACCGAGCTGCAAGCCCGGCGAGCGCAGGACGTCGTCTTCTGCGGCGTGTCGGGGAGTCTGTGTGAGATGGATCCGCCGAGCTATACAGAAGGCGATCCGGCCGATCTCACTCCATCGGCTCGCAGGCGCCCCAGTCGGCCCGCCTCAGACCGCTGCCTACGGACCGATCAGCGGTGCCAGGGCGCCGCGCAGTGCGATCGCGGAGAGGGGACCGACGAGCACTCCGAAACTGACGACTGCACCGGTGCAGAGGACAACCCCGATGACCACCGTGCGCTGCGGAGGAGCCAGGTCGGGACCCTCCGCCCGGGCGTCGAGAATGGTGAGCAGCCAGCGGAAGACGACCAGGGCGCTGAGCACTGCTGAGAGCAACTCGAGCCATGCCAGCCAGCCGAACCCGGCATGGAGAGCGGCGTCCACGGTCATCAGGCGGACGAAGAACCCGGCCAGTGGCGGCAGCCCGGCCAGACCCGCCAGCAGCAGCGCCAGGGCACTTGCCTGGACCGGAGACCTGGCCCAGAGCCCCCGCAGGTCGGAAGTTGTGGTCCCCTCCCCCTGGGCAGTGATCGATCCCAGCAGGCCGAGGAGCCCGGCGGCCAGGGGGATCACGCAGAGGACGAGATAGAGGATCGCGGCAGCTCCATCCTGCGAGATCTCGGGCAGCGTCGCCGGCACCAGGGCCAACTGCGCCAAGAGGAGATAGACCACCGTGACGGTGAGGGTCCGCTGGCGCCAGGCGAGCACCGGAGCCAACACCAGGGTGGCACCCGCCACCAGGGCCGCGGCCAGGGTCCAGGCGGTGGGCACCGCCCCTAGCGCTCCCGGAAGCAGGCGAAGCAGAGCCGCCGTCGCAGCCAGCGAGCCGAGCAGGATGGCGGCCAGGTAAGGAAGGGTGGGCTGGCGTTCGACCAGACGGGCGCGCCACCAGAGGAAGGGGAATATCCCCACCTGAGCCGCCCCTCCCAGGATCAGGAGGATGGCGGCCAGGACCAGCAGCGGGTCGAGATGGCCCAGGCCGGCTGGAATCAGGTTCAGGCTGGTGGTTCCCGCCAGGGCGGCCAGGAGGGCAGCTCCGCTGAGGAAGACAACCAAGGAGAAGCCACTCAGCGACAGCGCCCGGGCTGCCGTCCGCACCGCACCGGCGGCGGTCTTGTTGAGGCCTTGAGCGAGCGCCATGGGCAGTACTGCCAAGGCCAGACCCACTCCTAGGGAGACCAGGTCGGTGGCCGAAACGGTGAAGAGCACACCGGCGCAGCTCATCAGGAGCAGGAAGTGGAACACCCCGCGGTGGGGATCCAACTCCCGCTCCGCGTCGGCGCCACAGAGCAGTACGGCGCCCGCCGCCGCCAGGGTGACGGCATAGAAGTAGAGGGCGAAGCGGTCGATTAGAAAGCTGCCGTGCTCGATGTCGGGGGGAATCGCCCCTTTGGAGGAGTGCCAAAATCCGATGCTGGCCGCGAAGGCCAGAATCAGGGTGGCCAGGGCAACCCAGCGGGTGAGCTGGGGGGTTCGGCCCCGGCTGGCGGCGGATCGCAGATCCAGACCGGCGCAGACCGCTGCGCCCAGGACGAGAACGCCGATCGGTCCGAAGTCCTGGAGGAAGGCGAGGTTCATCACTTGGCCTTGGTGGCCGTTGGGGTGGCGATGGCCGAAACCCGAGCCGCGACCAGGGACGTCCCCTGCACGGTGTAGGGCACAAAGTAGCCGGCAAAGATGCCAAACACCACCGCCGCCGCCGCCAGGATCCAGCCCGAGTAGAACTCTGACCCGTGCGAGTCGGCGACCTCGACCACCTCGGCGTTGTCGGGGTTGACGGTGAAGACCCGGTGTCCCAGTCGCCACCAGGCAGCAGTGAGCCCGAGCACGCCGAGCAGGGCGAAGGCGGTGACGAAGCGATGCGCGGCCAGCCCCGAGACCACGATCTCGAAGACGGCGGGGAACCCGACCAACAGCGGCACGCCGGTGAGACTGGCGGCGGCCAGGACGAAGAAGAGTCGGAGCCGGGGTGCGGCCCCGGCGGCCCCGGCCAGCGGCTGGATCCTGCTCAGCAGCCCGCGATCACAGACGGCCCCGATCACCAGCAGGAACAAGGGCGCCGTGAACAGGTAGGCGAAGCACAGGTAGATGGCGCCGCTGATCGAGGTCTCCGAGAATATCGCCACCCCCAGGATGGCCAACCCGCCGACCGCGACCAGCGAGTTGGCGGCGATCCGGCGCAACTCCTGGGCCGACCTCGAGCTGAGCCCACCCCAGAAGAGGGTCACCAGTCCCAGGGCCAGCAGCGGCCAGGTCAGCTGCAGTGCACCGTTGGGCTCGATGGAGAGGGCGATCCGCACCAACCCATAGATGCCGACCGGGACCGAGCTGACCGCCAGGAGCATGCCCACCGGGGTGCTCGCGGTGGCGATGCCGTCGACCAGCCAGCGATTGAAGGGAAAGGCGCCCATGCGCAGCAGGAAGGCGGCGACGAAGAGGGTGGCCACGATCAGCCCCGCGGCGCCATCGGCCGACTTGACCGTGCTCAAGGTGAGGAAGTTCAAGGTGGTGTCCCCGGTCTGGAGCAGGAGGAGAAACGTGCCCGCCACCAGCGCCACCACCGAGAGCGACTGGGTCACCAGGAGGCGACGGGCGGCGGTTCGGGAGCCACGTAGGTCGCCCAAGCCTAGGAGCAGCGCCAGGGGCAGGATGGGTAAGGCGAAGAAGACGATGAACATGCCCAGGTCCTGGGTGGCAAAGGTCCCTGTCAGCCCTACCTCGGCCAGGAGCAGCAACGCGAAGTAGGTTCGGTAGCGCTCGCGATGGCGCCAGCTGGCCAGCACCAGAGCCGAGAAGACAACCGTGGTCGCCACCAGCAAGAGCATGTTCAGGCCGTCGGTCCCCAGGTGGTAGTCGAGCTGGAAGTAGAAGCCGCGGAGCCAGGGGGCGTCGATGCTGGGCTGGGGAATCGACCCCTGGCTGGAATTGCCGACTTCGCCGAGAAGATCGAAGAGGGCGAGCAGCAAAGGGATCGCGGTGGCGAAGAGGGCGGTCGTCCGGATCCGGAAGCGGTGCAGGTCGGTGCGCACCGGCATGGCCAGCACGATCGAGGCGCCCACCACCGGGGTGAAGACGATGACGCTGAGGGTGATGTCAGAAGGCATCTAGGGCAGCCCCATTCCGGAGTGGCTGCCCGCTATCGCCCAGATGATCAGGCCCACGGTCAGTGTCAGCGCTGCCACGGTGACCAGGCTGCTCGCCAAGCTCCAGCGCAGTCCACCGCGTGGCGGCTCCGCGCGGGCTAGCTCTACCGCACCAGAGCTGATAGCGCCGCTGGCCGGTACCAGGGCCTTGGCCTGAACCAGCGCCAGCGCCCGTCCGGGAAGACCGAAGCCGATGGCGTCGGCCGCCCGGGCCAACCTGCTCCCCTCCACCCAGCCCAACCAGCGCGGGGCGCTTGCTGTGGAAACCGCCAACTGGCGGCGGCGGGCTGCCATGACCCCGAGGGCCAGGAGAGGCACCACCAGGACCAGCAGGAACGCCAGCGGCTGCCAGGGCAGTGCGGTCGTGCCCTCACGGATCGAGAGGAACCGGCCCAAGCCGAAGGCGATGCCGGGAAGGCTGACCAGACCGCTGACCAGCGCCAGGGCGGCCAGCACCACCGTCGGCGCCAGGGGACGGAGCCCCCGGCCCTGGGCCAACTGGCGCCGGACCAGACGCGCCTCGCGAGGATCGGCGGACTCCTGGCCGCGGATGGCGATGAGGGCAACCCGGGCGGCAGCAGCGGCCAGCACCACCATGGTCAAGACCTGGCCGGCACCGGCCAGGACCCGGAAGCCGGGCGGCGGCATCGGTACCGAGTGACCTCCAGCCCCAAAGGCGGCGGCGAGCACGGCTGCGTGACCGAAGAATGTCCCCACGCCCACCACCCCCGTGAGCGCGGCCAGGGCTACCAAGAGGAGCAGTACGGGGGGGCGAGCCAACCTCCAAGCGGCCCCCAGCTGGTCGATCGAATCCACCCGCTGATCTCGACCCAGTGCGCTCACCGCCCCCAGGACCGCGGCAGTTCCCAGAGCCGAGGAGATGAGCAGCGCCACCGCCGCTGCTGGCGAACCAAGTCCGATCCCGGTCACGCACCAGGCGACCTGGCTCACCGCGAGCCAGCTCGCCAGACGCCGGAGCCGGTGCTCTCGGAACGCCAGAAGGGCTGCGGCCAGGCTGGTCAGGGTGGCCAGGACCACCAGCGTCGGGAGGATCCCCGATGCCCAGCGCAGCAGGGTGAAGGTCTGCACCAGCAGAGCGACCCCGACCACCCCGCCGGCGATGGCGAGGACCAGCCCTGAGGCCGCTGCCGGGGCGCTGCCTAAGCTGCGCCCCAAGCCGTGGGCCGGCAGGAGCGAACAGGCGCAGGCGGCCGCCACCACGATGAGTACGGCGGCCACGGTCAGAGAACGTCCGCCCGCGCCGTGCACCAGCCCCTTGGTGGTGGCGACCCAGATACGGTCCAGCGCCATCAGGTTGAGACCGTCGGGGGTGGGTAGCACCGCCTGGTGCTTGGCCGCCGCCGCCACCGCTGCCGCGGCGGTGGCGATTGCCCCAGAGAACTTGAAATAGGTGAAGCCCACCCCGAGAAGCAGGGCCAGCGCACCGGTCCGCCAGATCAGGTAACCGCTCCGAGCTGCTGCCCCAGCCCGCTCGTTGAGCGCCGAGCCGACCAGCACCGCGGCGGCCACGCCACAGATCTCGAATCCGACCAGATCCTGGAACAGCTCGGGCGCCAGCACCACCAGAAGCGCCCCGAAGCTGACCAGGTTGGCGAGCCGCATGACCCGGCCGAGACGCGGGTCGCGGTGGAACTGGAGCATCATCTGCAGTTCGCAGAGGAGGGCCACCAGGGTGACCAGCACCGCCAGAACGGCGGCCGTGGGGGTCGCGGCATACCCCAAGCCGACCATGAACGTCTGCGCCAGCAGGGTGCCGTGGGCGGCATTGAAGGGGTTCTGAACTACCTGGAAGCTCCAGAAGGTAATGGTGCCGGTGTGGGCGACCCCTCCCCGGGCGACCACCGCGCCGAGCAAGACCAGGGCGGCCGCCAGCGCCAGCCAGGATGTGAACGCGACGGCGCTGGCAATGCCTCGCCGGGTCTCGGCGAGGTAGCTGAGGCCGATGCCGGCCAGAGGCAGGAGCAGCACCAACCAGGCCACGGTGAACACGGTCAGGACTCCTCGCCTTCAGCGTTGGCCATTGGCTCAGAGGTGGTGTCGACAGCACCCTCGCCTACCCCAGGCTCCTCGGCCAGCACCGGCTCCAGCTCGGGCTCGGACTGGAGCTCTCTCGCCGACGCCTGAGGTGCGTCGGCCAGGGCCAGCTCGAGAAGGTCCTGGCCGCCGGTGCGACGTCGGAGCAAAGCGGCCAGGGAAATCCCTGCGCCCGCAAAGAGAGCTCCCAAGACCTCGACCAAGAGAGCGAAGGATTGCAGCTGGGCCGCTTCGGTACGGGTGGAGGCGAGTCCGGCAAAGCCCACCAAGGCGCAGGCCACGGCGTCGAATCCCAAGATCACCGCCAGAACTGCCCCGAGGCCGTCGCGGCGGTGGTTGAGGGCAAAGAGACCGACGGCGAAGAGGCAGACAGCACCGACCAGCAAGGTCGCTGCTGTCTCGGTCACCGGCCGCTCCGGCGCCGGGCAGCCCGGGCCGCCGCCCGGGCCTCTTCGCGCTGAGCCTGACGGCGCCGCTGTGCCTCCAGGCGGCGCCGTCGGGCCTGCTGCAGCTGCTCCTCGGCGGCTTCCCGGGGATCACGCTGGATCAGGGCCGCGCTCCCCACCACGGCGGTGGCGGCGAGCAGGGCAATGGCCAGAACGGCGACACCGCTGCCCATGACCAACTGGTGCCCGACCTGGGCCAGGCTGGGCCGGACGGCCGCTGCCGGGAGCAGAGCGCCCCGGCTGGCGACACCAGCTCCCACCAGAACTCCGATGACCGCCAAGGACGCCCCGGCGGCGACCCCGATCAGCGCCCAATGCTTCGCCTCAGGGGCTCCCCTCTCGTCCTCGGCCAAGACCGCAGCTCGGGCCGAGGGCGCCAGCAGGATGACCTCCGCCAGTGCCCCTAGCAGCAGAGCCCCCAACGCCGGCAGGGGCGCAGATGCGAGTAGGAAGGCGACGGCCAGGGCAAGGGATAGCAAGCCCAGAGCCAGCACCTGCCAGGAGCGTTCCCGGCGGATGAGCAGACCCAGCGCCGAGCCCAGGGCAACTCCCAGGCAGGCGGCTACAGCGATCACGGCGTCACGGCCGATCTGGGCTCAAGCACGGAGCTGACCCGAACCTGGGGAGAAGCGCGCCGGGTCCGTGCAGCCACGGCCGGTCATTTTATGGGAGCGCGATCACGCTCCCATCGGAGAAGCGAATTCAGCTGTCCCGCAGCGTCAGCTGATCGGCGAAGCGCTCCAAGCGGGCTCGGGGCTGAGCCGCCAGGGGAGCCAGGCAACTCACCGCCTCCATGCTCCAGCGATCCGCCAGGCTGCGGGCCGTGGCCAGGGCACCGCTCTCTCTGACCAGGGTCACCACTTGATCGGAGAGCGTCAGTGTCTCCTCGAGGTCAGCCGAGGCCATGGCATCGAGGCGTTCCCGGACCGCCTTGCGCTGGGGGCCGCGCAGGGCGCAGAGAACGGGCAGACCGCATATGCCCTGCAGCAGGTCGGTGCCCCGGGGCTTGCCGGTCCGCTCGGGATCGCTGAAGTCGAGGCAGTCATCGATTCCCTGGAAGGCAAGGCCTAACTTGCGAGCGAATCGGGTAACCGCCTCCCGGTGCTCCCGGGAGGCTTGGCCGATCCGGGCCCCGGCGATAGCGCAAGCCGCCAGGAGGGCCCCCGTCTTTCCCTGGGCGACCTGGATGTAGGGCGCCAGCTCTCCCGACCAGACCGAGCGCCGGTCGAGCTCCCGGAGCTGGCCATCGGCGATCTCGACGAGCGCATTGGATACGCTCCGGGAGATTTTGAAATCGCCCAAACGGGCGACCAGCGCGGCCGACCGGCCCAAGTAGTGGTCACCCACGCCGAGCGCCACCAGCGGCCCCGCTAGCGCAGCCACCGTGGGGGCGCCCCGGCGAGACGCCGCCCCGTCGACCACATCGTCATGGCACAAGGTGGCCGCGTGGAGCAGTTCCATGGCCGCCGCGCAGCGCAGCGCGGCGTCGGGCGGGTAGACCGGGCCGAGCTCGCAGGCGAGGAGCACCAGGCGGGCCCGAATCCGCTTGCCCCCGGCGCTCTGCATACGCGCCATGGGTGCCGCCACCAGGGCGGGGTCGGCAGCCAGAATCCAGCCCAATTGGTGCTCGATCGGATCCGCCTCCCCCAAAAGCTGGGCCAGGTTCTCCGGCTCCGGCCGGACGGCAGACCGGTAGGCGCTCCCGGCCAAGCGACGACCCACACGCCACCAGGTGGCTTGGCGGGCCCCTGCGGTGCGCGCCGCGTTGGCACCCGCCAGACCGCAGGCAGGGAGGATCTGACGGGCCGCCCACTCCGCACTGCCCGAGCGAGCGAGCTCGAAGCCGGCCGCCGCCAGCCCATCACCGAAGGCCGCCTCCACCTCTAAGTTGGCATAGCGGGATAGGGCCTGAGCAGCCTGGGCCAGGCAGTAATCACCCGCCAGCACGGCCAGGCCTAGAGACTCCTCGCCAAAGGCCGCCGAGCGGTGCCACTGCAAGGCCCGCTCGGTGAGTTCGGCAGCGGCCGCCACATGGACCGCACGGGCACCTTCGTGTCCAGCCGGGCCGGCCGCGCGGAGGGTGAAGCGGGCGGGCAGCCCCAAGTGCGACTGCGACCCCGCCAGGGCCTTACCCCAGGATAGATTGGCGACCACCTCGACTGTCTGGTGCTGAACTTGGGCGAGTCGCGGGCGCGTCCCGGGCGGGCCGGGCTCCCACGCCCGCTCCTGCAAGACCGCCGGGGAGAGCTGCGCGTCGGTCAAGACGAGAAGCTCCTCGCCCGACCCCAGGCCCAGAGGCAAGCAAGCAGAAGTGGTAGGACCACGACGACCACCAAGAGGAGGGCGAATTGGTGTGCCACCGAGGAGAGGCCGCTGCCCACTCCGACCAGAAGAGGCAGGGCAACGGCCAGGGCCAGGATCCACCACCGGCGCGAACCCCGCCCCAGCCGTCGGGGCAGGACCAGGGGATCCCCGGCCAGCGGCGCGAGCGCAAACAGCGCGGTCACCGCGACCAGCAGCACTGCCCCGATGACGATCCCAGCGAAGGTCATCAGGCCTCGCTGTCGGGATTGACAGCCGGTCCGGTCAGCCCCATGGCAGTCTCCGGCTCGAGGTCTGGCGGCGGTGGCGTGAGCAGATAAAAGGCGAAGGCGGCCAGGGCGAGACCGCCGCTCAGCATGGCGACCACACCCAGCCCACCGACACTGCCTCCCAGGGCCGAGCCGTTGAGGGCGGCGACCTCGGCCAGCAGGCCGGCGAGAACGGCCAAGGCGACCACGGCCAGGGGACGGCTCCGCTGCACCCAGGCCACCTGAGCGGAGGCGCAGGCGACCCAGCATCCCGCCAGGGCGGCCAGGAGCAGGATCGCGATTATCGGCCAGGCCATCAGGCGAACTCCGGCTCCTCAACGGCAGCAATCTCGCCACCAGCAAGCACTCTGTCCCCATCGTAGAGAACCAAAGACTGACCTGGCGCTATGGCAGCTTGAGGTTGCCCGAAGTGAACCGCGGCCCGCCCCGGGCCGGCATCCTGCCAGGTGGCCGCCACCGGCTGGCCGTGGGCCCGGAGCTGGGCCCAGCCCGAGCGCTCCAGCGCCGGGGAGAGGCCGTCGAGGAAGACACAGTCGTCGACCTGACACTGGCCCCGGAGGAGGGTCCGCCAGGGCCCCACCACCAAGGTATTGCGAGCGAGGTCGAGGCGAACCACGTAGTGGGGTTCCGTGTCCGCCTGGCGCACCTGCAGACCCAAGCCCTGCCGCTGGCCAACTGTGTAGAAGGGCAGGCCCCGGTGCCGGCCCACCTCGGCCCCGGCCAGATCGGTGATGGGCCCGGGTTGGAATTCGCCCGCCAGCTCGCGCTCCAGAACGTCGCGGTGATCGCCCCCACCGACGAAACAGAGTTCCTGAGAGTCGGCCTTGTGGGCCACCCCCAGTTCCAGCGCCTCGGCCAGCGCTCGCACCGTCGGCTTCTCGAGTTCCCCGAGAGGAAGGATCAGCCGGGCCAGGAGCTCTTGGCTGCTCCGGTAGAGGGTGTAGGACTGATCCTTGCGAGCATCGACTCCCCGGTGCAGACTGCACCACCCCGAGGCACTTTCCCGGACCTGGGCGTAGTGGCCGCTGGCAATGTGGGTTGCGCCGACGGCGCCGACCCGGCGCCAAAGCTCCGAGAACTTGACCGTCTGGTTGCAGCGGATGCAGGGATTGGGGGTGCGACCGGCCGCGTACTGGCGGAAGAAATCGCCCACCACCGAACTCCGGAAGTGCTCCGCCATGTTGAGCACATAGTGGGCGATGCCGAGCCGGCTGCAGACTCGCCGGGCGTCCTCCACCGCGTCCAGCGAGCAGCAGCCGCCCTCGCCCCGCTCCATCTCATCGGTGCCCCAGAGCCGCATGGTCACGCCCACGGTGTCCACCCCCGAGGCCGCTGCCAGGGCCGCCGCCACCGAGCTGTCCACGCCGCCGCTCATGGCCACCGCCAGGACTGCACCCTGGGGCAGGCCGCGACCACCTAACCGAAGCGGCTCAACGGCGACGACCTGGCCCACCTGCTGGGCCAATTCCCGAGCCCGGCTGGCGCCGGAGCTAGGCACCGCCAGCTACCGCGGGCACGATGCTGAGCTGGTCGCCGGAACTGAGCGTGGCCTCCAGACCACCGGTGGTGCGGATGTCATCGTCGTTGCGGTAGACGTTGACGAAGTGGCGCAGCCCCCCGGTCGGCTCAAAGATCCTCGGTTGGAACCCGGGATATCTCCGCTCCAGATCCTGCAGCGCCTCGGCTACGGTGGCACCGTCCACCTCCACCTCGGAGGCACCCTTAGTCAACTGCCGCAGGGGACTGGGCACGCGCACCTTGACGCTCACTTAGAACTGCTCCGCACGCAATTCAGTATAGGTGGGGGCGTGATCATCCCGGACCGAGCTATCGCGAGGCCCCCACCCCGGGTCGAGGTTCAGGGGCGGCAGCGTCGCTTGGGCCGGACTAGGAGGCCACCGTGGGTGGAGCGGCCGGGTGGGTCTGATCAGCCTCGGCGACGATCACCACGGCCGTGCCGTAGACGATGATTTCGCTCACCCCCTGGGCCAATTCGTTGGAGTCGTAACGCATCGCCAGGACCGCGTTGCCGCCCAGGGCGGCGGCATGGCGAATCATCAATTCGTAGGCCTCCTGGCGGGCGTGGTCGCTCATCTTCATGAAGACGGTCTGGCGCCCGCCGACCAGCTGCTGCAGTCCGGCCCCGACGTTGCCGACCACAGAACGGGAACGGATCATCAAGCCCCGCACCACGCCCAGCTGGCGGACCACCTTGTAGCCATCAAAACTGGTGCCGGTGGTGACCCACAGCGGCGGCGTCTCGGTCCCGGTTTCGGGGGCTGGCTGATAGCTCATTTGCGCGAGTCTAGCAACCCACGGCGGGGACCGACGAGGAGCGCGGCAGGATCAGGGCCTGACCCTCGACGGGGCCATCGAGGTGGCCTTGGAGCAGCGCGTCATAGACGAATTGCGACCATGTTTCCATCTCCAAGTAGTAGACCCCGAGCTCGTCGACCGGGAGCAGCCGACCCTCCAGCTTGTCGCGTTCCCGGACCTCGACCGCAGCGCTTGCCGCATCGACCAAGATGAGCACACCAAGGTGGACCTGACCGACCGCGCCGGCGTCGTCCTTGAGCAGTCCCACGGCGTGTCCGGACAGCTCCTGGTCGCAGACCACCTCCTCGCCCCACTCGCGCAGACAGCCGGTGCGCCAGGCCGCCCGGCGGTCCCCGTCGCCGGCGTTGATGTGGCCGCCCACTCCGATCGTCACCTGGCCCCGCAGGCGGGGTTCGCTGCCGGCTCGGAGCCGGCGCATGGTGAGGATCCGGGGTCCGTCCCGCACCACCAGATGAGGGATGACCTGCTGCCACTCGGGCTCGCCCTCGACGGAAGACCGGGGCCGAAACTCCCCCCACTCTTCGATCACCTGGAGGAGTTCCGCCACCCCACCGAGCTTGAGCCCATTCCAGGAGCCGGCGGGCATGGCCCGCTCCCGGGGCACCACCAACACCAGCTCCCGGCCCGCCCCGCGGGCCACGGTCGGCGCCGAGGCTCCTGCGGCCGGCATGGGGGAAGGATAGGTCGCTCCGGGTAGGCTGGGCGAGATGCCCAGCCCGACCTTTTGCATCGTCGGTGCCGGATTGGCCGGTGGACGGGCGGCCATGTCCCTCCGCGACCGTGGCTTCGATGGTCGCGTTGTCCTGATCGGGGAGGAGAAGGAGCCCCCTTACGAGCGCCCGCCGCTCTCCAAGGGATACCTGAGCGGAGAACTGCCGCTGGCGAAGCTCTTCTTGCAGTCGGTCCAGTCCTACGCGGATCGGGCCATCGAGTGGCGGCCCCAGGTCAAAGTCACCGAACTCAGGCCGGGAGCGGGGACGATTCGTCTCGACGACGGCGAAGTGCTCGAATTCGGGCGCCTACTGCTAGCGACTGGGGCCCGACCCAGAGCCTTGAGCGTTCCCGGCTCCGATCTGGAGGGAATCGTCACCTACCGGAGCCTGGGCGAGGCTGACTGGCTCCTCGCCCAATTGAAGCGCCAGCCGGCCGTGGTAGTGGTGGGCGGTGGGTTCCTCGGCTCGGAACTGGCCGCAGCGGCACGAAGGCAGGGCTGCCCAGTCACCATCGTCGAGGTAGGGGACGCCTTCATCGCCCCGCTCGGTCGACAGGTGGGAGATTTCTGCGCCGACCTGCACCGCCAAGCTGGGGTGGAGATCCTCCTGGGAGAGTCAGTTTCCCGGTTTCTGGGACGCTCGCAAGTGGAAGCAGTCGAGCTGGCCAGCGGCCGGCGACTTCCCTGCGACCTTTCCCTGGTCTGCGTCGGCGTGGAACCGAACTCCCAGCTGGCCGTGGCGGCAGGGCTAGCGACCGACCCCGGCGTGGTGGTCGACGAGCACTGCCAGAGCTCGCTCGAAGGTGTGTTCGCGGCCGGCGACGTCGCCTCTTGGTGGAGCCCGCGCTGGCAGCAGCGGCTAAGGCTGGAGCACTACGACAACGCCCACCAGCAGGGGCTTTTCGTCGCTGGCGCGATGCTGGGCGACAGCTCCGTCTACGACCCCCTCCCCTATTTCTGGACTGAGCAGTACGACACCATGGTCCAGCAGGTGGGGATTGCCCGCAGCGGGGACGCGGGGATTGTCCGGGGTGACCCGGCAAGCGGTAGGTTCTCCCTCTTCCAAGTCCGGAGTGGCGCCCTCTTGAGCTGCATCGCGGTCAACCGCTTCCCCGACCTGGCCGCGGCGCGGCGGCTGATCAACTCCTGCGTCCAGATCCCGCCTGGGCTCCTGGAAGACCCTACCGTTGACCTTCGCGCCTGGTCGCAACAAGTCGAGGAGGAACTCGGACCAACGGAGTCGGCGTGACGAGTCCCCACTTAGGCTGAACGTAGGCCGGACGGCACGTGGCCGAACCGTCTCCGGCGCCAGGGCAGGAGGACCGGAAAGCCTCCGAGATGCCGACCTTCGGCTACGGCCGATCGTCGGCCAGGAGATTGAGGATCAGGCGGATGACTAGCTCTTTGTGGGGTGCCCCGCTCTCGGCGACGAGAAGGGCGAGCGCCACCAGGGCCGTGTCTGAGAATCTGGGCTGGCCATCGGCACCATGCAGGGCCCCATTGCGACGCAAGTAGTCAAGGAAGAGCAGCGACCCGATCCTCTTGTTTCCGTCCAGGAGCGGGTGGTCCTTGATCACGAAGTAAAGAAGATGTGCGGATCGCGACTCGCGATGGGATAGAGGGGCTCCCCTTCCCAGGTTTGTTCAATGTTGAGCAGGATCGACCGGAGCCCATCGCCTCGCTCCTGGCCGAAGAGGCCGGGGGCTTCTCCACGAGCAATGATGTCCTCGCGGAGGACGCGAATTGTGTCCCTTGCGTCGGCGATGTCGAGGACCGCCTGGCCCTCGTCGGTGACGAGTTGTTGGTGCCGTAGCGTCGACGAGATCAAGGCGAAGGCCTGCTCAGCCTCCACGCCCCGGGCTCGAAGTCGGCGCTCGTTGAGGGTGTAGCCCTCAATCAGGTGATTGCGAAGTGTTCTGGTCGCCCAGACCCGGAACTGGGTGCCACGCTTGGACTTGACGCGGTATCCGACGGAGATGATGACATCGAGGTTGTAGAGGGTAGTCGGGCGATCGCCGCCGGAAGCGATGTGCAAAATTTGCACATTGCCTTCACGGTCCAACTCGTTTTCTCGAAAAACGTTCCCGATATGGCGGGTGATGACCGTCCGGTCACGGGCGAACAACTTCCCCATCTCTGCCTGGGTTAGCCAGACGGTCTCGTCCCCAACTACGACCTCGACCCGAGACTCCCCATCCGGCGCCTCGTAGACCACGATCTCGCCCGCTCTGTCGCTGCCTGGCGCATCCGTCATACCGCTTACCTTCACATAGATTCTGAGACTTCAAGCTCCTTCAAGATGGGCTTGCCTCCTCCAATTCCGTCCCTCAGAGCCGCCAGCGTGGTGCACTCGATCGAGGGAGCCCCGGTGGCAAGAGCCCTTGGAGCTTCCCGGAGGCAGCGCACTCTCCGACGAGGACCGCGGCCTATCCCCCTATTCCAAGACGTTTTCTGGTGATCTCAATTGCCGTGGGGTTGTCGTCCACCAGCAGGTAGCGCCGGCCCCAGGCCTGGGCGGCCACCCCGGTGGTCCCACTGCCGCAGAAGAAGTCGGCCACCAGGTCGCCCTCCCGGCTGGAGGCCCGGATGATCCTCTCCAAGAGGGCGACGGGCTTCTGGGTCGGATAGCCGGTTCGTTCCGCACTCCTGGTGGGAACTATGGTGAGCCACCAGGTGTCGGTCGGCAGCTTGCCCCGAGCCGCCTTCTCGGGCCCCACCAATCCGGGTGCCATGTAGGGAATGCGCTCGATCTCGGCGCGCTCGAAGATCCAACGATCCGACTTCGCATACCAGAGGATGGTGTCGTGCTTGCGGGGCCAGCGGTCGCGCTGCCGCCCCCCGTAGTCGTAGGCCCAGATGATCTCGTTGAGGAATCGATCGGGGCCAAAGATCCCGTCCAGCAAAAGCCGTACGTGATGGGTGGTGCGGTAGTCGAGGTGCAGGTAGAGCGAGCCGTGTGCCCGGAGGGCCCGATGGATCTCGACCAGGCGCAGGCGAAGGAACTCCAGGTGCGCCTCCAGTCCACGGTCATCGCGATAGCTGTGCCGGGAGATCACCTGGAATTGGTACTCCCGGCCGGCGAAGCCGCGGCGCCGGCCCTCCCCTGATCCGGTCCGGATGGTCTCCAGGCGCCGCACCTGGCCGGTTGCGAAGGGCGGATCGATGTAGACAAGGTCGAGCGACTGGTCCGGCAATTTGCGGAGCACCTCCAGGTTGTCGGCCAAGATGACCTCGCCGGAACCGGGCCTCGAGACCCCGCCGAGCGCTGCTTTTGCCAAGGTCGGGCCATGATCGCACCCCCTGGTGCCTGGTCGTGCCTGCTGTTCAGGACAGCAACGCCGCCTCGATCCGGAACTCGTGGGGCACCACTGCGGTAGGGTCGATCCATGGTTGTTCGGGTACGGCCGGCGGCGGCCGAGCGATGGGACGACCTGGTCACGGTGTTCGGTCGCCGAGGGCGTGACCCGTCGTGGTGCTGGTGCCAGCGCTACCTCGGCTCAGGGACTGACCAGCGCCCGGACCGAGACAACCGCCGGGCTCTCCAGCAGGAAATCGCTCATGCCGCCCGACCTCCGGGTCTGATCGCCTATCTGGATGATCGGCCCGTGGGCTGGACCAGAGTCGGGCCCCGTTCGGCCTTTCCCCGAGTTCAGGGAAACAGGGCTTTGGCCAAAGTGCTTCCCGATGATCCGGGCGCCTGGTGGATAACCTGCTTCGCCGTCGATGGTCGGTACCGGGGATCCGGCGTGGCCTCAGCGCTGCTCGATGCCGCCGTCGACTTCGCCCAGGAGCACGGCGCGACCGCCGTCCAGGGCCATCCCGTCGACGTGGCCGCCTGGCGAGGTACTCGAGTCAGCGGGGCGGCGCTCTTCACCGGGACAATGGCCATGTTCGTCGCCGCCGGCTTCTCCGAAGTTGGGCGAACATTCGCCGCCCGGCCCGTGATGCGGCGGAAGCTATCAGCTCCGCGTGGGGTGACAGAAGCAACGGCTTAGGACACTTAGTCCTAAAAGGCAGTCACCCTCTCATTCTCAGGGGCCGATGCTTCTACCCACATTTGTCCGTAAGCTAATGGCCAGTGAGCGACGACGGTCAGGCGCGCGTGCGGGTGGCGATCACCGGGATGGGTCTGGTGACGCCAATCGGCACCGGAGTAGATGCGGTCTGGGAGAGCCTGACCCAGGGCCGGTCCGGGATCGGAACCATCACCCAATTCGACGCCTCCGAGTATCCAACTCAGATCGCCGCGGAGGTCAGGGACTTCGATCCTGAGCTCTACATGGATCGTAAGACCGCCCGCCACGTGGCCCGCTACTGCCGGCTTGGACTGGCCGCTGCCCGAATGGCGCTGGCCGACTCAGGCCTGAAGCCGGAGGAGATGGGACCCGACGACGTCGGCGTGGTGGTCAGCTCCGGTGCCGGCGGCATGGAGGAGATTGAGCGCGGCCACCAGGTGCTCATCGACCGCGGCATCGGCCGGATCAGTCCCTTCATGGTGCCGATGATGATCACCGACATCGCTTCGGGCCTGATCGCCATCGAGCTCCGCTGCGGCGGTCCCAATTACGCGGTGGTCAGCGCCTGCGCCTCCAGCGGCCATGCCCTCGGGGACGCCGCTGAGGTGATTCGCCGCGGCGACGCGGTCGCCATGATCGCGGGAGGAGCAGAGGCGGCCATCACGCCCCTGCTGATGGGCGCCTTCTGCCAGCTGGGCGCGATGAGCAGGCGCAACGACGACCCCGCCGGCTCCTCCCGCCCCTTCGATCTCAGCCGGGACGGCTTCATCATGGGCGAGGGCTCGGTGATCATGGTTCTCGAGGAGATGGAGCACGCCCGGGCCCGGGGGGCCCGGATCTGGGCTGAGCTACTGGGCTGCGGCTCGACCGCGGACATGTACCACTTCACCGCCCCCGATCCCCGGGGCAACGGCGCCGCCCGGGCCATGCAGAAGGTGATGCGCAAGGCCGGACTGGTGGCGGAGGACATCGACTACGTCAACGCCCACGGCACCTCGACCCCGCTGGGGGACCTGGCCGAGACGCTGGCGATCAAGCAGGCTTTGGGCGACCGGGCGACCCACATCCCGGTGAGCTCGACCAAGTCGATGAGCGGCCACCTGCTCGGAGCGGCCGGGGCCCTGGAGGCGGCCGCCTGCGTGCTCGCGATCGCCAAGGACATGGTGCCCCCGACCATCAACCTCGAGCTTCCCGATCCCGATTGCGACCTCGACTACGTGCCCAACCAGGCCCGACCGGCCCGTATCGACGTCGCTCTCTCCAACTCTTTCGGCTTCGGCGGGCACAACGCGTGCCTGGCGCTGGGCCGAGTAGCGGCCTAGCCAGAACCAGGAGATCAGACCGTGAGCGAACCTTCGATCAATGACGCCCCCGGGGCCAGCCTCGACTTCGCCGAGATGCAGAAGCTGGCCGCGGATATCCTCGGGGTGGATCCCGACCGAGTCCAGATGGAAGTCAGCTTCGCCAAGGACCTGGCGGCGGACTCCCTGGACATCGTCGAGCTGATCATGGCCATCGAGGACCGCTACCACGTCTCGCTCCCCGAGGAGAAGCTGGAGCACATGAAGAAGGTCGGTGACCTTTGGGAGTTCCTCCTCACCGCCAGTGACGCGCCGTGAGCGTCTCCAGTCTGACCCTGGGCCGGCCGGTGGGACTGCTCTTTCCCGGCCAGGGAGTGCAACGGGCCGGGATGGGCCGGCAGCTGGCGGCGATCTCAGACGTCGCCGACAAGGTCCTGACCCGAGCCCAGGACATCCTGGAGATGCCGGTCCGGCGGCTTTGCTTCGACGGCCCCGACGCCGAGCTCCACCGCACCGAGAACCTCCAGCCCTGCCTGATGGCCGTCTGCTGGTCCGCCTTCGCCGCCTACCAGGAGCGCTTCGGCCTGGAGAGCGTGGAGATGGTGGCCGGCCACAGCATGGGTGAGATCACCGCCTGCGCCGCCGCCGGGTCGATCTCCTGGGAGGCCGCCCTGCTGCTGGTGCGGGAAAGGGGACGCTTGATGGCCGACGCCGCCGTCTCCACCCCGGGGCAGATGCTGGCCATCGTCGGGCTGCTGGAGCCTGAGGTGGAGCAGATTCGCCTCACCGCCAGCGAGGCGGGCGGGATCTGGCTGGCCAACTTCAACGCCCTCGACCAGTTCATCCTGAGCGGCGAGAGTGCCGCCATTGCGGTTGCCGAGCGCCTGGCCACCGAGGCCGGGGCGCGCCGGGTACTGGTCTTGGAGGTTCCCTTGGCGGCCCACTCCCCGCTCATGGTGCGGGCCTCGGCCAAGCTCGCGGAGGCGGTTCGGGCGCTGCCTCTGCGGGCCCCCCAGATCGCCTTGATCGGGAACGGGACGGGGTTGGCCATCAACACCGTCCGCTCGCTGCGGGCGGAACTGAGCGGGCATCTCCTTCGCCCGGTTCACTGGGCCCGCACCATGACCTCTATGCAGGCGCTCAAGGTGGGGACCGTGGTGGAACTGGGGCCGGGCCGGGTTCTGGCCAGCCTGGCGGCCAAACACATGCCCGGGGTGGTGACCTGGAACGCCGACGAGCTCCTGGTCGAGGGCGCCCAGTAGAGTGGATCTCGACCTCTCCGGCCGGCGGGCCCTGGTCACCGGGGGCGGCAAGGGGATCGGCGCCGCCATCGCCCGCGAGCTCTCGCAGATGGGAGCCCGAGTGGTCGTCAACTACCGATCCGACCAAGCGGCGGCGGAGTCGACCACCCACGAACTCGGCGACGCCAGCTCCTACCAAGCCGACGTTGGGGACCCGGCCCAGGTGGCCGAGATGGTCGCCCAGGCCGGGCCTTTCGACGTCGTGGTCAACAATGCCGGCCTGCTCCGTGACCGACTTCTCTTGCGCATGACCACCGAGGACTGGGACGCGGTGCTGCGTACCGACCTCTCGGCCGCATTTCACGTGACCAAGGCGGTTGTTCCCCACATGCTCAAGGGACGCTGGGGCCGGATCGTCAACATCAGCTCGATCGTCGGTTTGGGCGGCAACCCCGGCCAAGCCAACTATGCCGCCGCCAAGGCCGGTCTGGTGGGTCTGACCAAGTCGGTCGCCAAGGAGCTTGGCTCTCGTAACATCACCTGCAACGTGGTCGCGCCGGGATACGTGCACACCGAGCTGACCGCCTCCTCGATGACCGAGGACATGCTGGCCGAGCTGATCAAGATGACGCCCCTGCGGCGCCAGGGCGAGGCCGAGGAGATCGCCGCAGCGGTCGCCTTCCTCTGCAGTCCGGCGGCGGCCTTCATCACCGGCGAGGTTGTCGTCGTCGACGGCGGCCTCTCCGCCTGACCAAGCGTTATCTCGCGACGATGAACGCCGTCGAGTTCGAACGGATCTGTGATGCCTTTCGGGAAGCCGATCGCGCCCAAGATGTCGCCCCCCTGGCGGCCGTACTCGATCCCGAGGTGGGCTGGGCCTCGACGCGGTCAGGCCCGGGCAACTGCCATTCCCGAGATGAGGTGCTGAACGTCTGGAGGTCGGGACTGGCCCGGGGAATGGTCGGCCACGTGGAAGAGATGGTCGAGGTCCGCGGGCGCATCCTGCTCATCCTCCGGCGCCACCATCCGGGAAGAGGACGGCGGCGTCTGGGAACCCATGTCCTCTCGGTCCACCAGGGCCAGGTCACCCAGATCCAGGACTACTACTCCCGCAAAGAGGCACTCCAGGCGCTTGAGCCGCATCGCATGGGAGGCGACTGAGAGCCATCCCCGCCCGCGGTTTCCCTAGAATCGCCGCCCAAAGCGGGACAATCGCGCGACCGCAAACGTAGGTGGGCACTATGGAAGAATCCTTAGCCAACGGGCGTCAGTTCATCTATCGCCAGGCCCGGGTCCTGGAGCGGCGTCTCTTCGCCTCTCGGTACGAGGGCGCCCCGCCCAGCGGTGTCATCGACGCCCCGCGCGCCTACCGAAACGAGGACGGTGGCTTCGGCCAGGGGTTACCCTGGGCGCTGAGCACCCCTGGATCTCCGCCGGCGCCGGCTACTGCCGGAAACTGCTGGAGGAAGCCGAGCTGCCCGATGGCGGCCACGACCTGTCCGAGATCCTCATCTTCCTAGATCACAATCCCGAAAGAGAACGAGCGGATCCGATCGCCCAGGCAGTGGTCGCCCGTCTCCCCCAGGCTGCTCAGTTTCGCCGGGATTCCGAGTCCAGTGAGTACGGCCTGACCGCGCTCCACCTGGCACCCTGACCGGACAGCCGCTGGCGTCCACTCTTCAGTAATGGCCATATCCGGGCCCACCTTGATCGCCTGCTCCAAGACCAGCAGGCCGATGGCGGCTGGCCGATCTCCTGGGAGCCTCCCAGCCAGGCAGCCAGCCTCGCCCGGCGCGGGATCGAGAGTCTGCGCGCCCTCAACGCCCTGACCGCCTACGGTCGGCTCCAGCCCCGCGGCTGAGGGGCGGCGCCCGGCTAAGGTGGCGACGGGATTCGAGCTCCCGTAGGTCATTGTGAAGCTGGTTCCGCCGGAACCGAGGGCGGAGGGCGAGGAGACGTCAGCTCCGTTCTGGACGATGGCCAGGCCGGTCTCCAGGCTGTTAGGCCCGTTGTCGCTGATGGCGCTGAAGGTGGTCGGGGAGTAGGAGGCCAGCGGGTAGACCTGGCCGGTGCTGCTGTCGGTAGGAGCCTCAACGATCCACTCAGCAGTGCCCCCGGGACCACTGTAGGTCTGCACGGTAGAGAAGGAATGTCCGGTCGTGTTGTCGGTCAGGGTTATCTGCCAGAGTGTTCCACTCAGCTGGCCGATGACCACGGTCAAAGAGTCGCCCGGTCTGACTGCCGTGGCCAAGGAGATGGGGGTCTCCGGGGCGGGCACGATCTCCCACCATGGCATCACGTCAAACCCGCCGGCAGCACTGGCGTCGGGGTACTCGTCGACGCCGGCCTGGATCAGCGAGGAGTTGCCGTAGCCGTCCACGCCCACCCACTCGGAAAGGTTGGTTCCGGCAAGAATGGGGGTGGTCAGGCTGGGAACCGTGAAAGTTCCGGTGATCCGGGTGTCTGAGCCGCTCTCCTCGACATATCCCGACCAGGCCGCGTTGGAAGCGATGTTGTTGAAAAGAGTGCTCGAAGCGGTAGCCTCGGAGCGTACCGGTAGCAGCCCCCGCTGGGTGACTGATCCGAGCAGACCAGCGCTCATCAGGATTAGGGAGATTCCCAACCCGAAGAGTGGGATGCGCCAACCGCCCGGGGAGCGGCGATGGGGGTTCCGGTCCGGCCCACCCGGGCCACTATCCCTAGACGGCTCCAAGAGTCGCGTGTGCTGTGACATCAAGCCAAGTTCCCTGTAACGAAGGCCCGACCATCAGTGGCTAACCTCTCCCTTCACCCTACATGGATGGCCAGTAAAACATGGGCTTTTTGGGGCATATGACGGCCTTGTGACAAATGTCGCGGCGGAGTCACCCGCTGGCTAGCCGAGTGCTGTGAACTCCGGGAGAGGAGCGTCGGCGGCCTCGTTGGCGACCAGCATCGACTCCACCTCGGCGGCAGCGGGACCTTCCTCGAGCAGCGCCAGGAATGCCTCCACCTGCGCCTTGGGGCCCTCGACCACCACCTCTACCTGACCCCGGGCTCCATTGCGCACCCAACCGCGCAGCTGGAGGCGCCGGCCGTGGTGACTGGCGAAGGCACGAAAGCCGACCATCTGCACTCGCCCCGCGATCTGGCAGCGCCTCCGTACCGTGGGGTCCGTGCCCAGCTGGCCAGCGCCTGGCATCGGTTACTTGGCGATGGTGCGCTCCCCTTCCTCCTTCCGGGCCAGCATGAAGAGGAGGTCAGAGAGCCGGTTGAGATAGCGGATCACCTCGGGATTCTCCAGCTCACCACTGCGGGAGATGGTGACGGCGCGCCGTTCGGCCCGCCGCACCAAAGTCCGGGCCAGATCGATGGCCGCCGCCCCGGGGTTGCCCCCGGGAATCACGAAGCCGTCGGGAAGACCGACCGTGGCCTCGAGGTGGTGAACCTCGGCTTCCAGGGCGTCAACCGCCTCGGCGGCGAGAGTCGGGAAATGGGCCTCCAGCTTGTAGCGCTGGCCCTTGCCGGTCGCCAGCTCGGCCCCCACCGTGAAGCACTCCCGCTGCAGCTCCAGGATCCTCTCCTGGACCGCCGCATCAGTACAGAGCGAACGAGCCAGGCCGAGGGCCGAGATGGCCTCGTCCAGGGCACCATAGGCCTCGGTGCGGAGATCGTCCTTGGCAACCCGACCACCGTAGAGAAGACTGGTCTCACCGCGGTCGCCGCCCTTGGTGGTGATGCTGGAGGGCGCCACCGATCAGGTGCCTCCGACCGCGACCGGAACTGGCCGATGCCGTTGGGCGCGCTCCTCCTCCACCTGCTTGGTGGCGGCTATCGCCGCGGTGGTGGCGTCGCCCACCGCAGTGGTGACCTGGCGAGTCAGCTGGGAGCGGACATCGCCGGCCGCATAGATGCCCCTAACCGAGGTCATCATGTTGGCGTCGGTCAGGTAGTAGCCGTTCTCGTCGTGGTCGGCATGCACCGCCAAGAGGCCGGTGTTGGGCAGGAAGCCGACGAAGATGAAGACTCCGCCCACGGGGAGGGTCTCCAGCTCTCCGCTGGGAAGATGGCGGAGCCGGACCCCGCTGACGTGGCCATCCTCGCCGCTGATCTCCTCGACCACGCGATCGAGCAGGAAGTCGACCTTGCCGTTCTGGTGAGCTCGCTCGACCAAAAGCGGCTGGGCCCGGAACTCCTCGCGGCGGTGGACCACGGTCACCTCGCTGGCGTAGCGGGTCAGGAAGGTGGCCTCCTCGATGGCGGCGTCTCCCCCACCGATGACGGCCAGGTGCTGCCCTTTGAAGAAGGCCCCATCGCAGACCGCGCAGTACGAGACCCCCCGGCCGGCGAACTGCTCCTCACCGGGGACATCTAGCTTGCGGGGATGGCCCCCGGCGGTGATGATCACGGCTTCGGCGAGGTAGGGATCCCCCTCTTCGAGGTCGATCCGTTTCAGGCCGTCGGGTTGCGGGGTGATCGCGGTGACCCGAGCGGTCACTATCTCGGCGCCGAACTGGAGCGCGTGCTCGGCCATGGTGGCCGCCAGCTGGGGCCCCTTGATCGAGGCGAAGCCGGGGTAGTCCTCGACGTCCTCGGTGTTGTTGAGCTCGCCTCCAGGAATTCCCGCCTCAAGAAGCAGGGTCCGCTTCAGAGCGCGGCCCGAATAGAGGGCGGCGGTGAGCCCGGCCGGGCCCGCCCCGACGATGGCGATTTCATACTGGCGCTCGTTCAAGGGAAACCTCAGGCTAGCCGGGTCGAACTGCTGGAAATTCTACCCAGGGCCAAGCTCGCCCAAGCGGCCTAGCCAGAAGTCAGACGGCGGCCTTGGCCTTGGCCTTGGCAAAGTCGGGCCGAATCAGGCCCGAGCCAGAGATGGCCCGCGATCCACCCTTGGCCGAGTACTGCTTCCAGACCTCGTTCCCGCCCCTCTTCCAGGTCACACTGGGCTTGGCAAGCAGCACCGGGTCCACCCGTTTGGCGTACTTGCCCACCTTGCCGATCACAGAATCGAGCAGGGTGTCGCCCAGCATGTGGGGCTGGAGGCCCAAGTCGAGCAGATGCTGGTGCTTGGCGTTGTAGTAGTGGCTCTCGGTCTCGAAGCGGGGATTGGGGATATGGGAGACCGCCGTCTCCAGACCGTGCTGGGCCCGCGCCAGTGAGACCAGCTCAGCCAGCTGGTTGATGCTGAACTGCTCGGTGAATTGGTTGAAGACCCGGCACTCGCTGCGCTTCGCGGGATTCTCCAGGGCCAGGGTGATGCAGGCCATGGTGTCGCGAATGTCCAGATAGCCGCGGGTCTGGCCCCCTTTGCCGTAGACGGTGAGCGGCTGCCCCACCGCCGCCTGGACGCAGAAGCGATTGAGCGCTGTCCCCCAGATGGAGTCGAAGTCGAAGCGGGTGGCCAGGTCATGGTGCAGCACGGTGTCCTCGGTCTCCACCCCGTAGACCACCCCCTGGTTGAGGTCGGTGGCCCGGATCCCCCAGACCCGGCAGGCGAAGTGGATGTTGGCGCTGTCGTGCACCTTGGAGAGGTGGTAGATGCTGCCCGGCACCTTGGGGAAGGGAAGCCGGTCCCGGCGTCCGTTGTGCTCGATGTCGAGGTAGCCCTCCTCGATATCGATGTTGGGGGTGCCGTACTCGCCCATGGTGCCCAGCTTGATCAGGTGGCAGTCGGGCACCCGATCACGGATGGCGAAGAGCAGGTTCAGGGTGCCGGCCACGTTGTTGACCTGGGTGAAGACAGCGTGGTCCCGGTCGATCATCGAGAAGGGAGCGCTGCGCTGCTCGGCGAAATGGACAACCGCTTGGGGCTGGAACTCGGCGAAGAGCTGATCCACGGCAGCGAAGTCGGTCAGGTCGGCACGGCGCCACTCGATGGCGTTGCCGGTCAGCTCCTGCCAGCGCTTGACCCGCTGGGGCATCGACCTGATGGGCAGCAGGCTGTAGGTGCCCCCCTCCCGGTCCCAACGCCGGCGGGCCAGGTTGTCGACCGCCACCACCTGATGACCGAGCCGGGATAGGTGCATGGCCATGGGCCAGCCGATGTAGCCGTCGGCGCCCAGAACCAAGACGGTCAGGCCGCTGGCTCGGCTTCTGCTGGTCATCACTCGATCTCCCTCCCGCCGAGCGCCCAGGGGGCGTCAGGGGCGATCCGGCCTGGGGTACTCGGACTGGCTGACCCGGCGGTCATCGTCCGATGTTGCCAGAGGTGGCGCGAGGGCGTCAATCCAAGATGCCCCGGCCGGGCAGATTCTAAGCCAGTACTCAGTCAGCAAGCCAGGTCTGGATGACCTGGTCGACTTGGGTGATGGGGATCGCGAAGGCACCCGAGCCCGTTTCGGCGGCCAAGGTGAGGATTCCCACCACCTGGCCTTGGGGGCTGATCATGGGGCCGCCGCTGTTGCCGGGGAAGATCTTGGCCGGAATTCGAATCAGTCCGGTGTAATCGGAGAGCTCTCCAGGTTTGGCGTCATTGACGGTGGCGCTCTCGTTGAGTCCGTTGATCCGGGAGTCGGTCACCGGAGAATGGCCGGTAGCTCCCTGGGCGGCCAGGACCGCCACCGGCTCCCCAACCGGGGGCAGGGCGTCGTCGATGGGCAGCGGTTGCTCGCGCAGGTCCCAGACGTGGATCTCGGCCAGGTCCAGCTGCGGATCGTCGTTGATCACTTCGGCGGCGTACTGCTGTCCCGAGGCCATAACCACGTGGAAGCTCTGGCCCATGTGGACCACGTGGTCGTTGGTAAGAAAGTCGCCCGCGGCGTCGAGCGGCCAGGCGGTTCCCAGCTCCTCGGACGTGGTGCCGACCGCCACCACCATGACGATCTCGGGCAGGTCACTGGCGGCGACGGCGTCGAGCTGCTGCGCCGAGTCGTTGGGCGTGGGAGTTGAGGCGCTGGAGCTGGGGCTGAACCGGGTGATGGGATGGGCCGGCGGGTGCTGCCGGGTGGCGATCACCACCGCCCCTGAGGCGATCACCAATCCCATCGCCACGATCACCAGCATCGACACCGTCCGTCGCGCCGGGTGCCGGCGGCGGGAAACCTCGCCCGCGTCGAGGGTGAAGGGGTCCGCCAAAGACGCTTGCCCGGCTGGCCAGACGGACGGCTCAGGAGAGAAGGGAACCCAGGGCAGGGGAGCTTCGCGGCTGCGGCCATCGCCGGCGGCCTGGTCGCCGTCCTTGGCGTCGGGCTCGTAATCCGTAGTCACACCTCTAGCTTGGCGAAGTACTCCTCGGTCGGCGGCGGGCACCGTCAGCATAGACCCGGGTGAGCAAAGTGCCACTTCGGCCTGCCCGGCCGTCGGGAAGAGGTCCCTCAGCCGCCGGGGCTATCTGACCTACCCCCTCTAGAAGACAAACGCCAGCCGGGACCAGAAGGTTCCATGGCGTGGGTAGGTCAGGTGGCGCAAGGCGTGCCGGGAGCGGGACTCGAACCCGCACGCAGTGACCTGCACAGCGCCCTGAACGCTGCGTGTCTACCAATTTCACCATCCCGGCCGCAGTCGAGAATCGTAACGGACGACCGCCGTCGCTCCGGATCTCTCGGGGCCCCGGTCTCGCCTAGAGACTCCAGTCAGCAACCTTGCGAAAACGCTGGCTGGGAGCGCCCACCGCCGAGACCCCGGGCACGTGTACCGAACTCAGATGGACGTAGACATCGACCGGGGTGTAGAGGAAGACCGCCGGGAGGTCGGCGTGGAGCCGCTTGGCAACCTCCCGATAGGCACCCTGGCGAGCCGCCGCGGTAGAGGCCGTAGCCAGTTCGTCCAAAGCGTGATTGAGGTACAGGTCCGGAGCCGACTGACTGAAGTTGAGCGACTGGCCCGGCTCGACCCCCGAGCGCCAGAAGGAAGTCAGATCGGAGTCGGGACCGTTATCGAAGCCGATCAGAGCAAACTGGAACTGCTCCTGGGACAAAGTCGTGGAGACGAATTGGCCCTCGGGGAGCACCTTCACCTTGACCAGAAAACCCTTGGCGTCGAGCTGGTTGGCAATTCCGTCGGCCGCCTCGGGGAGGGGGTCGAGGTGGGGCACGTCGAGGGTGAGGCTGAGCGGCTGCCCGGACTGCTCCCAGAGGTGCGAGGTCGAAGAGCGGCTCCATCCCGCCGCTTTGAGCAGAGTGGCAACTGGAGGTAGCGCCGCCCCAGCCGAGTTGGAGCTGGCCGCCCAGGAGATGGAGTCGGGCAGAGGCCCGTACTGGGGATCCCCCAGACCGGCTAGGGACTGCTTCAGCAAGGCCCGCCGATTGATCGCGGTGGCGATCGCCTGCCGGACCGGAAGGGAGTCCAGCGACGGCGCCTCCTCGTTCATCAGTAATTCGACGAAGGCGTAGGTGGTGATACGGGAGCGCACCAAGCCAGCTGGCAACCCCTGCAGATCACTGGGAGTCGCCGCCAGCCAGCCGTCGACAGTGCCCTGGGCGAGCAACTCATCGACCGCCGCCGGACTGGGTTCCAGGCGCAGCTGGAAACCGTCCAGGACAGGTCTGGGCCGGTAGTGGGTGTTGCGCGCGAGAGTCACCTGGTCAGCACCATTGCCAACGACCCGGAAGGGACCTGCGCTCGGAGCGAAGAGGGCGTCGGTCCGTTGTCCGCCGCGGAAGAACAGCTCGGGCTGAGAGTGGTAGTGGGCGGCCGGCAGCAGGGCATCCTCGGCCGCCGTGGGGAAGCTGGTGGAGGGGCCAGGCAGGACGAAGGTGCCGGACCAGAGCGAACCGGCGAAGAGCGAGACGCCGGTCCAGGGGGCAGCAATCTCGGGATTGGGGAATTTCGAGGACTGGAGGACAGCCAGGGTGAAGGCGACATCCTTGGTGGTGATAGGTCGGCCATTGGACCAGCGCCGCTTAGGCGAGAGGGTGAAGTGGTAGTGAGATCCCCCATCCTCGGCGCGCCAGCTGGTCGCCAATCCCAGTTCCGTGGTTCCGCTCGGTGAGGCTCTCATCAGGCCCGGACCGGTGAGCGCCCCCACGATCCGGGCCACGGGGTCGCTCGGAGTCAGCAAAGGGCTGAGCGGCGAAGGGCCTACCGGCGCCACTACCGCCTCGACGTAGACCTGGTGAGTCGCCAGAGTCCCGAAGGAGATGGTGAAGGCCGCCAGGCCCCCCAGGACCACGACCGCGCTACCGCCCAACGCGAGGAGCCGGAGCGGATGTCGGGCAGGACTTAGGAAACCTCCGGAGGGATGCCTGCCGCCTAGCTGGTTCCCAGCCGAATCTGCACCACGGCGACCAGAGCGAAGGCCACCACCAGCCAGATCGAAACGCGAAAGAGGACCTTTTCCAGGCCTCGGCGGGTTCGATAGCCGCCACCCATGTCCGTCCCGCCCCCGATCGTGCCGCCAAGGCCGCTTGACTTTGGGGTCTGGAGAAGAATGGTGACGATCACCAAGATCGCCAGAATCATCTCGAGGATGCCGATCGCGGACTTCACGGGGCCTCCGCCACAAGACCGGGCGGATTATAGCCCGGACCCGGGTGGCCGCCCTCGAGCGAGACCTCTTCGAAGTGGCTGGGCTCGACCGCCTCGGCCAGCTGCCAGGCGGTCGCCTCCACCAGCTGGCCCGACTCCACTGAGATCACCACGTAGTGGTATCCAGCCCAGGCCCTGTCCGTGTCGAACTGGCTGGGGCGGGCGGGATGATCGGGATGGGTGTGATAGAAGCCGAGTACCTCCTGGCCCACCTCGCGAGCCCATTTCTCAGCCTGGATGATGTCCCTGGGATCGAGCTCGTAGCGGTCGTGGCGGCGATCCTGGACCAGGTTCCTACCCTCAAAGACCTCGCTCACCGCGGCCGAGTCATCTCCCGATGTCCCAATCAGAACTCCGCAGCCCTCATAGGGGTAAGCGGCTTCGGCGAACTTTCGCATGCGTTCGAAGATCTCCCCGGGAAAGAGCAACGCCTGCCCTCTGGCAACGCTCACGGCGCTCCGTACAGCCCTGAACTCAAGTAGCGAGCGCCGCCGTCAGGGAAGATAAGCACCACCACACCGTCGCGCAGGCCCTCCTCGACAAGCCGCTCAACCCCCCACAGCGCCAGCCCTGAAGAGTGTCCGGTCAAGATACCTTCCTCGCGGGCCAGCCGAGCGGCCAGATCGTAGGCGGCCCCAGTCGGGCCTGCCAGGCTGCGGTCGGCCACGGCGGGGTCGTAGATCCCAGGAACGATGGCGCTGGCCATGTGCTTGAGACCCTCCAGGCCGTGGAATGCGTCCTCCGGCTGCAGGCTGACGCAGGTGATCGCTGGATTGAATTCCTTGAGGCGCCGCGAGGTTCCGATGAACGTTCCCGAGGTTCCCAGGCCGGCCAGGAAGACCGTCACCTCCCCCTCCGTCTGCTCCCAGATCTCGACGGCTGTGGTGTCGTAGTGGGAGCGCCAGTTTAAGGGGTTGTTGTACTGGTCAGGGGTGAAGTAACGGTCGGGGTCACCTACCTGGATCTCCCGGCAGAGCAGGATGGCTCCATCCGATCCCTCCTGGGGATCGCTGAGAACGAGCTCGGCACCGTAGGCGAGCATGAGTCGGCGCCGCTCGTCACCGACGTTGTCGGGGACCACCAGCTTGACGGGGAATCCGAAGGCGGCACCGAGCATGGCGTAGGCGACCCCCGTGTTGCCGCTGGTGCTGTCCAAGAGCATCTGCCCCCGGCCCAGCTGGCCACTTCTCTGGGCCTCCACCACCATCCGTAGCGCGGGGCGGTCCTTGACCGACCCCCCGGGGTTCATGAACTCCGCCTTGCCCAGCACCCGAAGGTCGGGAGCCGCGTCCTCAAAGAGGCGGATCCTTAGCAGCGGGGTGTGGCCGATGCAGTCTGTGATGAGCCGTCCGGGCGGTGAGGGAAGGACCTGTAGCCCCTTCTCGGCTGAACTCGGCATATAGCCCACTGTAGCAGTCGGGATTCGCCCTCCTAGGAAGGAGGCGGACTCTGCCGACGGGTGATCCAATCGCCCTTGGCAAACCGCGCCGAGCTGCCCAGCTCGCGCTCGATCCGGAGCAGGCGGTTGTACTTGGCCGTTCGCTCTCCCCGGGAGGGAGCACCGCTCTTGATCTGGCCTGCGCTGACCGCGACGGCAAGGTCGGCGATGGTGGTGTCCTCAGTCTCCCCGGAGCGGTGGCTGATCACGATTCCCAGGCCGTGGCGCTGCGCTTGCTGGATCACGTCCAGGGTTTCGCTGAGGGTACCGATCTGGTTGAGCTTGATCAGGATCGCGGTGGCCACGCCTTCGTCGATCCCCCGCTGCAGGCGGGCCGGGTTGGTCACGAAGATGTCGTCGCCGACCAGCTGCACCTGAGTTCCCAGCCGTTCGGTGAGCTCCACCCAGCCCGCCCAGTCGTCCTCGGCGAGGCCGTCTTCCACCGAGACGATCGGGTACTGCCTGATCCAGTCCTGCCAGAGGTCGATCAACTGGCTCGACGTCAGGGTCCGGCCTTCGCCGCGGAGGTGGTACTGCCCGTCCTCGAAGAACTGGCTGGGAGCGGGATCGATGAAGATGGCCACCTCTTCCCCTGCCCGGTAGCCGGCGCGCTCGATGGCGGTCAGGATCACCTCCACCGCTTCGACGTTGCTCTTGAGACTGGGAGCGAAGCCGCCCTCATCTCCCTGGCCGGTGTCGTATCCCAGCTCCTGGAGAACGCCACGCAGCGACTGGAACACTTCGGAGCCGGCCCGAACGGCCTCGGCGAAGGTGGGGACGCCCACCGGAGCGACCATGAACTCCTGGAAGTCCACCGAGGTGCGGGCATGGGCCCCGCCGTTGAGGATGTTGAACAAAGGCAGCGGTAGCAGGCAGCTGTCCACCCCGCCCAGATAGCGGTAGAGGGGTTGCTCCGAGGCCGCCGCAGCGGCCCGAGCCACGGCCAAACTGACCCCGAGCAGGGCGTTCGCGCCCAGATGGGACTTGTCAGCCGTGCCATCAGCGGCGACCAGGCGTCGGTCAACCTCTCGCTGGTCTAGGGCATCCAGCTCGAAGAGGAGCGGCGCCAGGGTCTCTGTGACCGCCTGTACGGCTCGACCCACACCCTTGCCGTGGAAGCGGCGCTCGTCACCATCGCGGAGCTCAACCGCCTCGTGGAGCCCGGTGGAAGCGCCCGATGGCACTGCCGCCCGGCCCACATCACCGCTGGCGAGCACTACCTCGACCTCCAGGGTGGGATTGCCACGGGAGTCGAGGATCTCGGCTGCCAGCACCTGCTCGATCAAGGTCAAGCCGCACCCCCCTGCACTTCCGGGCATCAGCCCGTGTAACCACTAGTCTCGGGGGAGCGTGAGCCCACCCAAGTTTCAGCTTCCCAGATTATCGACCGGACAGTGGATCACCCTGGGCGTCATCGCCTTCATCGTGGTGGCGGTCTTCTCGGACGTGATAACCAGCCTCAAGGAGGTGAGCTCCGGCGAGGGAGCCCCGCAGGCTCAACTCAACGGCAAGCTTCCCACCACCCCACTGCAAGTCGGCCATCGCAACGCACTGACCTTCGCCCTCGACGACACCGGCGGGGGCACTATGGATCCCGCCTGTGTGGCGGGCAACCTGACGCCTGAGTTCAGGGTGGTGAAGGTCACCTTCCTAGGCACCACTGGGAGCGTCTGGCAGAACGATCGCTCCTGCGGCGGCATCCTCGAGGCCAACGCGGTTGTCCCGGTCGTGATCACGGTCGTTCCAATCAAGCCGGGCACGTACCACCTCGACCTGATCCCCAAATCCGGCTCCAAGAAGGCCGGTTCCGGTACCAGCGGGGATGTCACGGTGACGTCCTAGCCGCCCCGGGTCGCCTCCAGGAGCGCCGCATGAACGCGAGCTGGTGCGGCCACGATGTTCCCGTTCTTGGGCAGTCCCTCTCTCCCCTCCCAGTCCGACACCAGGCCGCCAGCCTCGGTGACCAGCAGGGCCCCGGCAGCGATGTCCCAGACCTTGAGCCCCAGTTCGAAGAAACCGTCGAACACACCGGCCGCGGTGAACGCGAGGTCCAAACTGGCGGCACCCGGTCGGCGCAGATCCTCGACCCGCCGGAGAACCCGCTCCACAGTCCCCACCAGGCGGGGAATCTCATCGGGCGTCTTGAATGGAAACCCGGTGGCGACGACCGCCTGCCGAGGTTCCGGGTCGCCCAGTTGGAGGCGTCGACCGGTCTGATCGTGGGCGCCCTCCCCTACCGACGCCGTGAAGGTGAACCCCAAGAAGGGGGCGTGCACCGCACCCACGACCGGCTCGCCCCCCTCAAGTAGGGCGACCGATACCCCGACCATGGGGAAACCGCGGCTGAAGTTGGTGGTGCCGTCGAGAGGATCCACCACCCAGCCCCTCTCGGGGAGACTCCCCCCCGTCTCCTCGGCCAGGATCGCCAATCCGGGGAAGACTGAGGAGAGAATACGGACCACGACCTCCTCACTCTCGCGGTCAACCGCGGTGACGTAATCGCCATAGCCCTTGCTCTCGGTGGGGTGGAACCCCACCCCGGCCGCCTTGATCACGGCTCCCCCCGCCTGGACCGCGTAGCGGGCAGTAGCAAGGGCCAGCCGACGATCGGTAGGACCGGTATCTGGGCTCAGCGCCGGCCTCGACCTCGCGGCGGCTCGCGAGAGACCTTCTTCTTTTTCTTCTTGTCCTTCTTCTGGACTGGAAGACTGCTGACGAAGGTCTCCCGGGGCGGTTCTGGTGCCTTGGGCGGCGGCGGAGGTAGCTCTGACTCTGTCATCTCGCCCATATGGTGCCAGTTCGCACCGGCGTCCGTCCGCGGCTAGCTCAGCCGAGATGGCGCGAGTCCGCGCCGAGCCAGAGCCAGGGCCAGGGGCGGATCCGCATCACCACCACGGCGCGCAGGCGCAGAAGCGGGAGCGCTCCGAATTCTTCGCTGTCAGTGCTCTGGAGCCGGTTGTCCCCGGCTATCCAGAGCAGGCCCCGCTCCCGACTCACCGCCGACACCCGCTTGATCAACTCAAATCCAGGGCGGTAGGGATGTTCGACGACCACCACTTGCCCCAGCTTGGGATCACCGGATCGAACTGGGCGCGCCACCACCCAGGCCCCATCGGGCAGGCTCGGCTCCATGCTCCCACCCGCAACCATGGCCAGCTGGGGAAGCAGTCCCTGTAGTCGAGCGAGTTTGCCGCTGAGCACGGGCTGATGGTACGTTTGGCCCGGGTCCGAACCGGGCCTGGCGAAGTTGCGGATGAGGGAGTTCACATGATTGCGAAGTTGACAACGCGGCTGGCCCCCCGGCGCGTGGTTCACGCCCACTGCGACATCCCCTGCGGGATCTACGACCCCCACGAGGCCCAGCTCGCGGCCCAGACGGTGGAGACCATGGTCACCAAGATCCAGGCCCTGCCGGATGACGACTCCGAGGCACGTCGCAACTCCTTCGTTCGCATGGTGACCGTCAAGGAGCAGCACGCGGAGCGGGTCAAGCACGAGGTCCAGGTCCTCTGGAGCGACTACTTCAAGCCGGAGCACCTGGAGAAGTTCCCCGAGCTGCACGACCTTGTGTGGAAGACCCTGAAGGCGGCCTCAGCCACCAAGCAGAACGTCGATCTGGAGAAGGCTGCCGAGCTGCGCAGCAAGGTCGACGAGGTGGCTCGGATCTTCTGGGAGACCAAGAAGTAGGTCACGCCGCCCGGACTTTGGCGGACCCGGCCCGGTAGGGTTGCAGGCCAGTACGCTGGCTGCGCCGCTACGGTGGTCGACCCGTTGGGCGGAAGGGGGCCGGGCGCTTCACGGCCCCGAGGTCGGCGGGTGACTCGCAGCGCCGAGCCGGACATCGGCCACCTGGTGAGCACGGGTGGCGGCTATTGCATGACCTGTCAGGATCAACACAAAGGTCGCCTTGTCCAGGGTGTAGAGAGTTGCCGGTGTCGTCGCCGATGGCAAAGTAGAGCTCGCCGGGATCGCCTTCGCGGATGACCACCCTACCAGCAGGAACGTGGACCTGTTCCAGGTCCCGTGCTATTCCTTCCAGAGCTAGAGGTGGAAGCGGACTGAAGATGGGCAGCCCTCGAAGCAGGCGGATCTCCACCTGGGGAATGACCGCCCGCCGATCGATGGTGCGTAGCTGACGCCAGAGCACCGCTACGAGTAGAACAGCGGCACCGGCCGGGACCAGATCGCCGCCCGAAGCCCGCCGATCGCTATCGAGAGCCGTACCAGTAACGCTCCCAGAAGCAATCCCGCATCTGAGAGCCCCTCAAAAATGGCGAAGGCGCCGGCCAGGGAATCGGCTGGCGCGGCCCGCAGCAGCAGCATCCTCCCGGTTAGGTCAAAGACGCTTCCGCTGAGACCAAGGGCGGCCAGCATTACGAAGGCCAGGCCAGCGCTTGGGACGAGACCCAGGGGAAGCAAAGCCAGCGCGGTCGCCAGAATCGATAGGGCTAGCACAAGGGAAAGCTTTCGGCGGCCCAGCAGCAGCGCGGTCACCAAGCCGGATGCCAGAGCACCGGCGCCGAGCAGAACCGCGACCGCGGTCACGCCGATCGCCAGCGCCTGCAGGACATATCCCACGATCAGCGCATTCGCTGGGCCGTACCGGTCGGTGGCAGCTCCGGTGAAGGGCGCCAGGGCGATGCTGGGCACCAGCCTGGATCAGCACCATCACCAGGGCGCCAGTGGGACCCGCATGGGCCTAGCCGAAGATGAGCAGCGCCAGCCAGATGGCGAACTCAACGGAGAAGGACAGGCTGTAGGCGAGGCGAAGGCGCCGCAGGGCCGGATTCTTCAGCGCCACCATCAGGGCCGACCCCTGCCTTCGCGGGAGTGGGTGCCTAGGTCCAGGCAGAGCTGTCTCGTACCGGCCCTCGGGGGCGTCTCAGGTACCAACTCCTCACGCCTTTGCGGGGGCGCAACGAGGGGAACATTTGCCACCCAGAACGACGCGGCCTATGACGAGAGCTCCGTCGGCCAGGTCGGTCCTAACCAACAAACGTGCTTCGACATCTACTCCGCTTGGCCCTGCAGTCCTTAGCTGACCTACAGCGCCCTACCACCGATCGTGGTCACAGGGCTGGAGCAAGTCATTGGTTGTCTCTACAATCAATCGTGACTCGTATATCGGTGGCTAGGCACGGTTGGTCGCGCGGTCCCAACCAAATCCGCAGCCACCCCATGGAGGGAACACGTGGCGCCCGCGGAGACGATCGCCTTCTACTTCGATCCACTCTGCCCCTGGGCTTGGGTTACTTCCAGGTGGGCAACTCGGCTAGAGGAACTCGGTGAGCTGGAGATCGACTGGCGGGTCTTCTCCTTGGGATTGGCCAATCTCCCTGAAGGTGATGCGATCCCTAACGAGCCCGCGGGGATCGGCTCCGAGGGTCTTCAGCACCTCGTGCAGGCGAAACGCCTGGGGGGTAATCCCTCGATTGCGCGCCTGTACACGGCTTTGGGCAGGGCCGCTCACGTGAGGCACCAAGATCTGCAGGATAAGGCGGTGCTGGCGCAGGCCTGGAGCGAGGCGGGACTCGACGCGGCCGACAGGGAGAAGGCATCGAGTGACGCCACGCTGTGGCAGGAGGTAGTCCGACAGCATCGGTCGGCGGTGGATTCCTGCCAGGCCTTTGGTGTGCCCACCTTGGTTCTTGATGGCGGCGCTGGCCCCGGACTCTTCGGGCCGGTCATCACCGAGGTCCCCTCGGATGACGAGTCGCGGGAGTTGCTCCGCGACCTGGTCCGAATGGCCCGGCGTGGCTATTTCTTCGAGCTAAAGCGGGATCGGGAGGGCCACCCGGCCCAGACTGGCGCTTGAGCGAAGTCCCCCCGAGAGCTCCTAGATGCTCCCCGTTCGGATCGCCTCTTTGATCCAAGGGATGACCTCATCGAGCATGGAGTCAAGGGAGGTCTTGGCCTCGAAGCCCAGCACTCGCTCGGCCTTCTCGGTGTCAGGCACCCGGCGCTGGACATCGTATTCGAAGGGAGGGTCTGAGACGTAGCGGAAGGACTCCTTTAGGCCCCGGATCTTGCGCCAGATCAACTCAGCCAGTTCCAGAACCGTGGTGGACTCGGCAGTCGAGAAGTTGAAATCCTCGTTCAACGCCGAAGGGTGCTCCATGGCCAGCAGAATGCCCTGGGCCAGATCCCCGCCGTACGTGTAATGCCGGATCTGGCCCCCGTCACCCAAGATGTGGAGCGGGTCCTGGCCCTTGAGCACCTTCTGGACCAGATCAGGGACCACGTGACTCATGGCCAACTTGACGTTCCCACTGTCGATCTCCACATCACCCAGCGCCCGCTGCTCGCCAATGCCGACGCAGTTGAACGGACGCACGATGGTGTAGGGCAGCCCGTACTGGTCGCGAGCGGCCCGGGCGAAGTACTCGACGGCCAGCTTCTGGAACCCGTAGGAGGAGTGGGGCGGTGGCATCTCCAGCTCCTGACCCTCGTGCGACGGCCAAGCGTTGGCTCCCTCGTAGACCATCGACGAACTGAGGTAGGTCACCTTCTCCAGGGCGCCGTTCCGGTGCGCCGCTATGGCGGCATCGCAAGAGGCGGCAATGATCCGCTCGTTGGTTGCCAGCAGGTCGTAAGCGTAAGTGTGGAAATACGAGATCCCCCCGATCATGGCTGCACCGGCGACGAAATGCTGGCAGCCATCCAGGAGGCTGGTGACGAGTTCGACATCACGGGCATCGCCTTCAACCAAGCGGTAGCTTGGGTGGGTGTCGTAGGAGCGGGCCACCTTGCCGTACTTGGAGTGATTGTCAAGGCCGACTACCTCGTGCCCGGCAGCTAGGAGTGCCTCCACTACATAGCCGCCGATGAAGCCAGCGGACCCGGTGATCAGAACTTTGGACATTCGTTATCAGCTCCTTGGGGGCCACTTGCCCCCGTAAAACGGTAGCAACGCAAATAGGTACCAACGGAGGTATCGCGGAATCCATTGCCTGATCTTGAAGTTGGACTGGCCGACCGTGCGATCAAGCCATACGGTCGGGATCTCCACTACCCGGGCGTGTCGACGCTTAGCCTTGGCGACCATCTCGATCCCCATCTCGAAGCCAGCATCTGATTCAACTCCGACTTCCTCGATGAAGGCCTTGGAATACGCCTTGAAGGAGTTCGTGGGGTCGTGAGTGCCGACCCGCGCCAGGAGGTGCAGGGAGACCCCGGCGGTCCGGGAGACCAGGCCCTTGAGCCAAGGCCCTCCCACCTGACTGCCACCCCGCATGTAGCGAGACGCCGCGGCCACCACGGCTCCTTCCTCCACCAGCCCAGCCAGCTCCTCGATCTGGGCGGGCTGATCGCTGCCATCCGCCATGGTCACCACCACGACCGGCGCCTGCGCCTGCCGGATGCCGGCGAGGATGGCAGCCGCTGGGCCAGGACGAATGTCATTCAGAAGGGGCCGAATTCGCGGCTCACGCTCGGCGTAGCGACGGGCCGGGTCGGCGGTGGTGTCCTCGGGCCGGTCGAAGACGACGAGAAGTTCGCACGGGGAGGTAACCGCCGCCAGAATTTGGTCCAGACACTTGATGATTTCCTCGCCTTCGTTGTAGGCGGGGATCACGATCGAGATCCGGAGGTCGCTCAAACGAGGCTGCCCTGCCCTCGCAGGTTGGTCAGGTCGACTACGGGCAGCGTGGTTTGAATCTCACGGTACTGGCGATGGGGCGCCCCGATCACCAGCAGATCCGATCCACGAAGCACCTCCTCAAGGGGGGTGAGATCCGGATCTATAGTCACGTAAGGGTCGGTGCACAGTACGCGCTTGGCTTTAAAGGCGAGGATTCGCTTGAGCCGATAGCTGAGACTCGATCGAATGTCATCGGACTCTGCTTTGAAGGCCATGCCTAGGATACCTACCGTTAGCTGGCTCAGCTTGAAGCGCTCCTCCAACTTGGCCACGGTGTAGAGCGGCAACCCTTCATTGATGAGCATCGCGGAGTGGCCCAAGGTGAACTGGTTGTTGTTGAAGGCTGCCAGTTGCATCGTGTCCTTGAGTAGACATGGCCCTGCTGCCAAGCCCGCGCCGGGAAGGTCCTGAGCCCTTGGGTAGTTCTGCGCCAAAGCGTCCCGGATCTTGGAATAGTCCAGACCGAAGTCGTTGGCGATCATGAACAGCTGGTTGGCGGTCGCGAACTTGATGTAGCGCCAAGTATTGGTAAAGAGCTTGGCCAGCTCCGCCTCTTCCGGCATGAGCTCGACGATCTCGTTCGTGAGGTGCCGGAACAGCTCCGCCGCCCTCGACCGGGCCTCCTCCGTTCGGCCCGAAACCAGCTGTGGCAGTGAGAACAGCTCGACCATGGCTTTGCCTTCCGCAATCCGCTCTGGGCAGAAAGCGACGTCGATGCGCCGTCCGGCCTCGCTGAGCTGTCGCTCCACCATGGAGGTCACCCCAGGGTACAGGGTGCTGCGCAGCACCAGAAGCTGACCGTCGACGAGGTGCTTGGTCAGCTTGGCGATCTCCCCGGGAACCTCAAGTGCCTCGGGGTTGAGGTGCTTGTCGATTGGGGTGCCGATGACTATCACCACTGCGCTGGCCCGGCTGAGAATCTCGGGATCGGCGCTCGCCTGGAAGGTACCGTTCCTAAGGACTTGCCCAAGGACCTGGGAGGCGCCGGGCTCGTCGAAAGGCATCCCTCCTGACGACACCTGGTCCACCGCAGCCTCGTTAATGTCGTACACGGCCGCCCGCAGCCCGCGGCTGGCGAAGGCCAAGCCAAGCGGAAGACCGACATGGCCGCACCCTCCCACCACCACGACATCCAGTTCTGCCACGGCGGTGGATGTTATCGGATGGCCATCTGGTCAGGACCTGGAGAGCGCATTCCGAGCGGCCGGGCGGTCAGCTCCCTGCGCTGGCAGGAGTCGTAGGGGAGAGTGCCAGCCTGGCGGGAACGCAGACCGTAACTCCACCCGCAAGGACTCGGACGGAAAGGTCCTCTCCCGGAGGTAGTGGGTCTCCATCGAGCTCACGCGGGCGACGGTTCTCCGTCCTGACGGTGACCTTGCGAACGCGAAAGGTCTCGACTCCGCCCCCTTTCGCGTGCCGACCGACGAGGGTGGTCAGCAGTTGGGCCCAGTCGCGCAGGCGAGAAGGAGCGATCAAGGCCACGTCGAGCATCCCGTCGAAGGGAGATGCGTCCGGAAGTAGGTTGATGCCGCCAGGGAACCGACCTACATTTGCCACCAGGACCGAATGTACCTCGCGAGTGAACGGCTCCGCGCCGTCCAGGCTAATAGCCACCCGAAACTGTGGATCACTCAGGTGACGTACTACAGAAGCACCGTAGGCGGTCCACCCGAGGCGAAGCTTGGCGCGGTTCGGTGTGGTCTCTAGCATTAGAGCATCGAGGCCTATGCCGCTGGCCACGGCAAACGGGCGACCATCCACTTCTCCCAGATCCATTCGGCGTCTCGCGCCTCGGGTGGCCACCCTAACCCCGGCTCCTAGACCGGCCGGAAGTCCTAAATTTAGTGCGAGGACATTGCCCGTACCTGAGGGGAGGATCGCCAGCGCGACATTAGACCCAGTGAGGCCCGCCAGCGCGGCAAGCACAGTACCATCCCCTCCGCACACGAAGAGAACACCTACTCCGGCTTCGACAGCAAGGCGGGCCTGACTTCCACCTGGCTCGTGGGTGGTCGTCTCCAGCCAGAGCGGTTCCGGCCACCTATCGGCAGCCAGAGCCGTGCGGATCGCGTGGCGTAGGGAGGGAACATCTGAGATCCTCGATGGATTGATCAGGACAGCCGTAGCGGAGGCCGACGGCCCCTGCGTGGTGCCCGCGAAGTCTGCAGACGGTACCCTCGGTGCCATCAGGGATCAGACTGCCACACGAGGGACCCGGCTTGGTCCGATACGAGAGGAGGAGTTCCCGGAGGCGACTCCGGGAATCGAACCCGGGATCGCGGTTTTGCAGACCGCTGCCTTACCACTTGGCTAAGTCGCCGCGCCTGCTGGTAATTGTAGCTGGCATCCGCGATGCCCAAGCGAAAGTCATCCGAGCGCAACGCCGTGAACTGGCCTAAGCGCAGCGGGGAGATTTACCATGGTTAAGACGAAGAGTAGCGTGGTGCTGGTACAGAAGCGAGGACCGGTCACCAGAATAGTCCTCAACAACGCTCCAAGGCTAAACGCGATCGACTCCGAGATGGCGTCAGCGCTGCTTGCCGCCCTAAAGGATGTCGGAGACGACCCCGCTTGCCGCTGCCTGTCAATTACCGGCTCGGGGCGTTCATTCTCAGCTGGCCAGGCCCTACCCGCACACCACGGCGGAGAGGAATTACCAAGAGATATTGCCCGGCTAATCCGAACCAGCTACATACCGATAATCAGCCAGATTCGAGCCCTTGGTATTCCGGTCGTCGCTGACGTAAACGGTCTTGCTACCGGTGCGGGTTTCGCGCTCGCGCTCGCCGCCGACATCCGTCTGGCATCACAGGCCGCCTGGTTCAGCTGCGGCTATGCCGCCATCGGACTCGTCCCCGATGCCGGTTGCTCCTACTTCTTGAGCCGCTATCTCGGCCTGCCAAAGGCATTAGAAATAGCGCTAACGGGTAGACGGATTCAGGCACTAGAGGCCCAATCTCTAGGCCTCGTAGCATCCGTCTTCTCCGAGAGGGCATTCACCGACGAATGTTTAGCATTCGCCCGTCGCTTGGCGGCTGGTCCCACCCGAGCTTACGCGCTTACAAAGAGGGCCCTGAGCCTAGGACTCGTTCATACGCTCGACGAGCAAATGGAGCTGGAGGCTAGCCTCCAGCAGGAGGCGTCCGAGACCGATGACTTCAGGGAAGGGGTAGCCTCGTTTCGCGACCGACGTACACCGCATTTTACCGGCCGGTAGGCGCGGTCTAGCGCCACGGCCGACCGGAGACTAACCATATGAGGCAGCTGAACACGGTGGCCGCCCCCTGCTTCGACTAGTCAGCCCGATCGGAGAACACGGACCAGTGATTCTCCTTTAGCACAGGTGCCCACTCTTTTACGTATCGACCCTCCGGATAGAACAGGTACCGGCCCAAGACTGCGGCAGACTCATTCGGGTACATCCGTAGCAGATGCGCCCCGATCGTCCTGTTGACATAGTAGACCCTTCCCACGTAGAGGCCGTTTGGAACTCCCCAGGCGATTTGGCACAACGCCAATATCGCGACACCTACGAGGGCTAAACTCGAGAGAGACCGTAGGCGTAGCAAGTGCCCCAACTCCACCAGGGACTGCGGTGGACCCGCGGCCGCGACGGCTGCTACATAGATCATCGCCAAGAGCAGCAGATTGTAGGTGGTGTACCGAGAGGCTCCTGCATCGCTCAGTCCGAACTGTACGCGGCCCTCTGTCACCAGAAGGTCGAAGAGGATCGCTAGGATCCCCAGCGACAGGGGTAACCGAAGCCGTCGCCACCCTCCGGAGCGGACCGCAGCAAGCGCAGCGGCCAGCGCTACGAGACACACCGCCGCACCCAAGAGGGTGGAATGTGCAATAAACACCGCGCCGACCAGTTTAAGGAAGAACTGCGCTGCCAGCTCAGGGTGAGACAGCGTATACAAGGGATTGACGCTCGGTTGGGCTGGGCCGATGTGCCAAAAAAAACCTGCCGTTGTGGCGATCCCCGTGGCTACCCACACGGCTCCATACCTCCGGCGCCAGCCACATGCCACCCCGAAGACTAGGCCAACCGGCCAGATCAGGAGGCCCTGCAAGAGCGAAAGCGATGCGACCACCGCTACGACACAACATGCCCCGAAATAGAGGGGACGGTTGGGCCCCAGTTCGGTGAGTGCTAAACAGACTGATGTGCACAAGAGCACCAACATCCAGGCGAACTGAAAGGCCCACAGGGTGTTCTCCACTTGAGCCAGCCCCAAAATGAGCCAAGGTAGCGGGATCAGCCAGGCCAGGTGCACGCCCAGACTGCGACAAGCCAACCAGCATAACAGGAACGTCGCGATGAGGAACAGCCCGGCACTCACGAGCATATCTATGTGCTCATTCATACGGGTGACGCTGTCCAGGAAGGTCAAGACAAGGTTGGGGAACAACATACGGTTTTCGTTGTGTGGAGCCCACAACAAGGCGAGCGAAAGTCGTCCATGGTTTAGGTCCTGCAACAGGGGAAGGGATCCATTCCACGTGTCTTGAAATGGGACGTTTACCCCGAAATGCAGCACGTACCACAGATATAGCACGCCAGGCGCGACTAGGGCCGCGCAAGCTATCCCGGCCCCCCAGGTCATGCTGTTAGCCGACCTAGCCTGATTCCCCCGAAAAACGACCGCGCCCCGTCCGCCCACTTCGCTCCTCACTCTGGGGGGTTACGCCTTGAAATCGCGGGCTCTCGGGCCTCCCGAAGCGCGCCGCCTGGGAGGAAGACCAGAAAGTACCATGCCACCATCGTCAGCACCGACCGCTCAACCCTAGCCGCTCCGAACGGCCAGCAGCTTTACACCGCCGATGAGCAGGTCGCTGATTCGGCAGTTGTCCACCTCTCGCGGAATGTGCAAACCAGACACCATCAACTGCAACTGAGTGATCACCAGCCCAGACGCCAGCAAAGACCGCTGCAAGTCGCTTGGCGTAATCTTGGACAGATATGCCGTAACCACAGACTCGGCAGTTGGATCGTTAGGTGGAGACCTCCGTATCACCTCGGCCCTCAACTCGTCGAGGGGCCGGTTAAGGTGGGCGAACCCCTCCGGAAACCAATCGACCATATGTGCCCCATGGGGAGAGAGATAAAAGGGCCAGAGTTGCAACATAAAGACCCCGCCCGGGCGGAGAACGCGATAGACTTCGCGCGCCATCGTTACAGGATGCTCGACGTGCTCAAAGGCCGACCAACTGACCACCACATCAAAAGAGCCGTCGGGGGTTGGGATGCTCGTGGGACTTGACTCCGCGAAGTGCAGACCCGTGCGCACGTGGCCGCCCACTCCCGCACGCTCCGCACGCTCAAGCAACACACTAACATCGGTTAGCCTCAGGTCGTATCCCCATAGCTCCGCGGGCCGCCCGCCGTCTAGGATGCCGAGGTCGATGATCCCGTCGCCACACCCTACATCTGCGACACGCGTTCCCTGGACTACCACTCCGCCTGCACGAAGAAAGTCAATTACAGTAGTCGCCGCCTCCCGGTAGTGCTCCGTGAACCAGCGGCCCTCCTCCCGAAAGTCGCTTTGAGCGCCTGTGCCCACCGTTCGTTGCCGGAGCTTTCGGGGCCGCCAATATCGGTCCCGCGCTCGCCTAGCAGCGCCACGGATCACCCGACTCACCGGGCGATAGATGACGCGAGTTGAGGGAGCTACCAGCAGTGAAACTCTACCTAATCCGATGGTGGACAGCGGGCGATACTGATGCTCAGCGTCCACGTTTATGAGTGGCGTTTCGGCATCGACCTTAGCGATCCGGAGCCCAGCGCTGGCTAGGTTGCGCTGCACGGCGTCTAGGTTCGTCCGCGGATAGGGAGCCGACGCCACGTACGGGGACAGGCGTACCACCAAAAGTCCGTTGGGCTTCAAAATCCGAGCAATCTCTCTGCATACTGCGGGTCCGGAGTCTATGAACTCGAGGGTGGCTACTGCAATCACCACATCGAAAGATGCAGAGCGCGCCGGAATATGGGTGGCGGTAGAAGTCACGAACCTGAGCGCTTTGGGAAGTTCCGATGCAGCTCGACGGAGACGAATATGCTCGTATAGATGTAAAGTACTGGTGGGCCGTACATCGTAGCCCACTAGCTGGTCTGGGTGTGTTGCGAGAGCCAGATGTAAATCGATCATCCCGTCACCGCAACCAATGTCAGCCACTCGTTTGCCACTCAGCGACAGCCCATCACCGGCCAGGAAGGCGATTATCTGGTTCGCCTCAGCGAGCTCAGCGTCCTCTGCCGCAGATTCGTCGACGCCAGCCCCCGCACCCATATGCAAAATCCTAGCGCACCCAGAGGGGCCGACCGTCGTTGCGCCACAGACGACGCGGCAAAAGTTCGGGTTCCATGGGGCTATGGGTCGCCGATGAGCCGGTGGTACAGGCGGCGGGCCAACCGCCCCCTGACGGTCGTCGGGGGAAGTAGTGTGGTTTGAACAGAAGGCGACCTCCGAGCTGAAGTGGCAACGGGGTCTACGACTCGTCGTACCCAACGACCCCGCCTCACCGGGCGGAGGGTCACCCGGTCTCTAGGCCCCTCGAGGGCCACGACGTTGGAGCGGGGCCTTCCCGTGGACGCCCACAGCAGATCGCTCATCTCGGAGCCTGTACGTTCCCAATGATACTCAGACCTCCGGGCGACGAGAGCGGCGACCATTTTCTCCCGGACCTCTTGGTCCTCGAGGATTCGGAGCACCAGATCGGACGCCCGAGATATGTCCAGAGAGTCCAGGGTCAGCATGTCCGAAGGCATCACTTCGTCGAGTGAACCCTGCCGCGTCGACAGGCACGGCGTTCCGTATGTCGCTGCTTCGAACGGGACCATTCCAAACCCCTCGGTGAGGGTCGGATAGAGAACCAGCGCAGAGTGGCGATACAGCCACTCCTTCTCGGCGGACGTCACCGGCCCGAGATCAATGACACTTCGAGCGATCCCGGGATGAGTGCGCAAATACTCTCGCTCGGCGTGTTGAGAAGATCCGTAGCTCGGACTCGGCCCTGCAAGCACAAGATGGCCCTGCCACCTACGTCTCAGGAGCTCCTCGGTCAACTTTAGCGTCCAAACCCGATTCTTATGCAGAAAAGTCGCACCCAACACTAATAGAAAGCTCGAAGACAAAGCCTCACAACGAGCAGGCCTCGCCTCACCATGGCTCGCGGCGTGCCCCTCATCAACGCCAAGATGAAGTACACGCGTGAGCGAGTCATCGCTAACCAGCGACTCCCGACGTGATTGTACCCGCACCGTGTCACTGATGAACCCGACACCGTCCGCGACTCGTAACCCTAGTCGCTGGAGGTCCTTGTATGCCTGCCACTCATAGTAGCCCGCAAAGTAGGCGGGATCGCCGTACGCGATCAGGTCCAGCTGTACCAGCACCAATCTGTCGCCCAGCCCCCGGAGCCACTCAACCTCCGAAATGCTGGACAATTGGTAAGGTCGCAGTACCACGTCCGCCGCCTCACCAAGACTGCGCGAGCCCACAAAGGTTCGTATCATGGATACCTTCTCTACGCTTCCCAACACCGACTCCGCATAGTCGGGTAGGTCGCCTGGGATAAGAAGCCTAATCGACCTCACCTTACCTTCATTAGCCAGAGCCCTGGTCAGATTCACGACAAGCGTCTGCGTTCCAGTCTGATGGCGACCCAGGCACATCCCGTCGACCACAACATTTAGGCCGCCGATTGACCTCCGCGATGCCAACAGGCTGCATGCCAGGGGAGAGGTGGCATCCTTCTCAACATCGCGGACATCTGTCAGATGATACGGGTACCGTCGCGAGAGCTCGTGCAAGTTCCTTCTCCTCTGTTCCAAGAGGATTGGTGATTCGCCGAACGACGCGCCCCCTTTGTGGAACACGTAAACGTCATCCGCGGCTACGTGCGCGAACCCCATCGATTCAGCTCGACGGCTCCAGTCAACCTCTTCCTCGTAGCCGGGTGAAAATTGCAGATCGAACAAGCCCACTGCATCCAGAGCAAGCCGCCTGATGTAGACGCAATGCCCGACGGCTGTTGGAATCCGGGGCCGCAGTCGCGGTGATCCGGCCGCAATTCGAGCTGCAACATCCTCAAGGGTGAGCCCGTGTGGAAGGTTCGGGCTGGGCTCATTGCGGTTTGGAGTCGACAGGATTCCGCCGTTATTACTGAGGGCACTCGCAGATGCTGTTAGGGTGCTAGCTCTGGCGGCCGCCTGCAAACCGGTGAACCAGCCTGCTGCTACCTCGACGTCGCTGTTGACGAGTGTGACATCCGCGCGACCACAAAGCGAGAAGATGAGGTTCGCGCTGTCCACAAATCCGACGTTCTGCCTCTTGCTGTATACCAGAACCAGTCGGTCGCGGTTAATGTCCGCCGCTGCCAGTTCGTGTAGGGCATCTATCGCAGAGCGGTCAGTGCTACCATCGTCGACCACGAGCATGGGGACAATCGCCGGCGTGTGCCGTAGAATCGTGCGGAAACAGGCTATCGACTCATCAGGCGCCTCAAAAATCGGTACGGCGACGACAGCTGATGGGCTGTGACTGGCGAGTACGCTAGCGGCCTCCGCCTCGACATGAGTCTCAAACAGCATTACCTGCTGTCCAGCCTTGCGCACTATGCCCACAGTTCGAGCCTCTGTTTGGGTGATCGACTCATCCAGGGCAGGGGCGAACCCGGACGGGCAGGGATCCTTGCGCGCTCGGACTCTTCATTGGCTAAGGTCATTAGGCCCGTACCAGGAGCCGATGAGCCACATATGCCAGAGGTTGGAGTCCGTACCCTTCCAGAATAGATCGACTACCCCGTTGGGTTGACCTACCGCTACCGGAGGGCTGCCCATGGCACCAGAGTTCAGCTCAGACGGTCCA
>DATLRN010000015.1:0-7859 GCA_035534695.1 Candidatus Dormiibacterota bacterium | reverse complement strand
AGCGTGGCCGCGCTCCGCACCGCCATCCAACGCTTCCTGGACGCCTGGAATGACCACAAGCACCCCTTCACCTGGGTGAAGACACCGGACCAGATCTTGGCCAAGGCGAACCACCAACCTATTTCAGTAACAGGACACTAGGGACTCTTCCTCGAAGGCAAGATGCTCCAGCAGACGCGCCGAGAGTTGGTGCAGCGCATCGACGAGCCGTTGGCGCTCGATGATATCCGCGAGGCTGCCTATACCAAGCGAAGAGGCCTCCACTTGGTCCAGGAGATCCGATACCGCGCGATGGTCCGCTTCAAGCTGGTCGACGATCGGGTTGAGACTGGGGTCAGCCCGGCGCACGCCAGGGAACAGCGCCGCGTCCTCTGCGCCATGGTGACCGTGGACGAACCGGCAGTACTGCAAGCAATTCATTCGTAGCTGGAAGAGCGGCCCCTGAGCCTTCAGCGCGCGGATCTCGTCACGAACCTCGGCCGCGGTTGCGCCAGCAGTGACAGATTGCGCGAGCGTCAGGCAGGTCCTGAGGTCTCGGCGCAGCAGGCCGTGAACCCACTTCAGCTCTGCGAGAAGCGAGTTGGCTACTTCCTCCCGTGAGGTCACCGCTGCATTCTCGACTTGCTATCCGCGCCTGGGATGTCACCCACGACTCCAGGATACCGGTCGCCCGGTTGAGTCAAGTGATTGTTAGCACCGCAAGCTGCGCCAGACATGTCCCGTGCGAACAGCGAAGTGAGCGATTCGAAACACTGGCTTGGCGGAGGGACTGGGACGAACGGGCTACGATGCCCTGGTGGCTACATTCCTGGCAATTCTGCATCGCTCAGGGCCGCAGTGGGACGCCGCGATCGCGTTGGAACAGCAGACCGGCTATACCTCGCACGCGGCGTACATGAACAAGTGGGTGGAGCAACGCGTCGTCATCTTGGGTGGGCCGCTCGCTGACGAGCACCGCGTGGTACTTGCGCTGGAGGCAGAGTCGGAGGATGCCATCCGGGCCACGTTGTCCCGCGATCCGTGGCATCGGACACACCTCCGCGTCGCATCGATCGACCAGTGGACCATCCGCCTCGATTCGCGGCACCTCTAGCCGAGCTGTCCACGGCGCTGGTTCAACCGGCCGCCACCAGAGCGGCCAGCCTCTCCATGGACTCTCGGGCTCCCCGTTCCATTCCGGAGGCGACCATTTGGTCGCGATCCTCGACCGACTGGAAGACGGAACGGGTGGTGAGCTGGGTCTTCCCCGCCACCTCGTCGAAGGTGGTCGTCTCCAGCACTACGTGTCCCGACGCGCCCTCAAACTCGAAGGTGGTCACCAGCCGGGCCGGCGGGCTGACCTCGTGATAGACGCCAGGGAAGGCGAACTCGGCGCCATCCTTGTCGCGCTGGACGAAGCGCCAGACTCCGCCGGGTCGAACGTCCATCGACTCGACGATGGTGGACAAGCTGCTGGGACCCCACCACCTCGGCAGCAGATGGGGATCCGTGTAGACCCTGAAGACCAGCTCACGCGGGGCGTCGAAAGTTCGCGTCAGCACCACCTCCTGGGCGGCGGGCTCGACCTGAAGTACCGTGTTCTTGTCACTCATCGCTCTTCTCCTACTTCTGCAATTGGTTCAAAAGCTGGTCTAGGCGGTCGTGCCGCTCCTCCCACAAATTGCGGTAGCGCTCGACTAGCTCGGTGACGTCCGCCAGCGGAGCCACCTCGAGCCGGCAGGGCCGCCATTGGGCCCGCCGACTCTGGGAGACGAGGCCGGCCCGCTGGAGCACCTTCAGGTGCTTCGACACGGTCGGCAGCTTCAGGGCGAAGGGCGCAGCCAGCTCCATGACCGTGGCCTCGCTCTGCCCGAGCCGGGCCAGGATCTGGCGGCGAGTCGGATCAGCCAGCGCGGTCAGGGTGATGCTCAAACGGTCGGATGCCACGTTATTATTCCTTTCAGCTAATTAGCCTGGCGGCAGAATACCGGCTCAGCCCTTACCTGTCAAGCTCGGAAACCTCTCCGACCCTCAGCCCGCTTTGGGGCCGTGGCCCCCTGAGAGGCGTGATAGCTTCTGAGTGCTAGCTGGAGAGTGGCTCCGCCAGGGGCGCAGGGTGGGTACCAGGATGAGCTTTCAGGTTCGCGGAGTGGTCGCCAGTAGCCGGGGGGCCGCCGTCTCGGCGGAGAAGGTGGTGGTGCCGGACCCGGGCCCCGGCGAGGCGTTGGTGGCAATCCAGGCCTGTGGGGTCTGCCACACCGACCTGCATTACCGCGAGGGGGCCATCGGAGAAGCGTTCCCATACCTCCTCGGCCACGAGGCAGCCGGCACGGTCGAGGCGGTCGGAGAGGGGGTAGCGAGCATCGCTCCCGGCGACTACGTGGTGCTCAACTGGCGGGCGGTCTGCGGCAGCTGCCGGTCGTGTCGCCGAGGGCGACCGTGGTACTGCTTCAAATCCCAGAATGCGGTACAGCCGATGCGGCTTCGGGACGGCACGGCGCTCTCCGCGGCCCTGGGGATCGGGGCGTTTGTCGAGAAGACTCTGGTGGCGGCCGGGCAATGCACCAAGGTGGACCCGCGGGTTCCAGCTGAAGTTGCCTGCCTGCTCGGCTGCGGGGTGATGGCTGGACTGGGAGCCGCACTCAACACGGGAGCCGTCGGGCGCGGGGATGCGGTCGCGGTGATCGGATGTGGGGGAGTTGGTGACGCCGCAATCGCCGGCGCCCGCCTGGCTGGCGCGACCACCGTTATCGCCGTCGACGTGGCTGACCAAAAGCTGGAGTGGGCCAGGGAATTCGGCGCCACGCACACGGTCAATGCCTCCACTGCCGATCCTGTCCAGGCCATACGGGAACTCACCGGAGGCTTCGGTGCGGACGTGGTCATTGACGCGGTAGGTCAGCCGGAGACCTATCGTCAAGCGTTCTACGCCAGAGACCTGGCGGGTACCGTGGTGCTGGTTGGTGTTCCGCCGCCGGAGGCCAGGCTCGACCTGCCACTCGGCGATGTCTTCGGCCGCGGCGGTGCGCTCAAGTCATCCTGGTACGGGGATTGCCTGCCGGCTCGTGACTTCCCGATCTTCGCCGACCTGTATCTGCAGGGCCGCCTACCGCTGGACCGGTTCGTCACGGAGACGGTCGCACTCGATGGTGTGGAGGAGGCCCTGCAACGAATGCAGCGTGGCGACGTTCTGCGCTCGGTGGTCCTGTTCTAAAGCGGTCAACGAGTCACGAGAGGGGCCGCTCGGGCGTAGCGGCGACCAACATGGTGGCCCGCAAGAGCCGAAACCAGTGAAAGTCGAACCGGTCGACCTGGCTATTCCGGGATGACCCAGTCCACGCCGCGAAACCGACCGAAATCGTGATCGAAGCTGACAATTGTGGCCCGGTGCTCCAAGGCAAGGGCAGCCAGGTGTGCGTCCGGGATTAGGTTGCCGACCACGCCTAGTTCCTGGAGCAGACCTCCCAATAGGCGGAGGTGGCGTGGAGTCGGTTCGACGATGAGCGTCGTTGGCATGTGCAGCCACTCCTCGACGACCTGCAACGCTGGCCCCAGCTCGAGTGGAGCGGGGAACACCGCCCGGTGCGTGGAGAGTCGGATGAAGGCCAGCAGCACCGACCATGACAATCCGACAACGTCGCCGGGGCCGACCAGGGCGGCGGAGAGCCACCGATGCGCCTTCTCGTGATTTTCCGCGTCGGCATTGACGGCATAGAGGAGGACGTTGACGTCGACCAGGAACACCTACTTCCGGGCCGCCATCTCACGAAGCGTCTCGGCGTCGTCCATTGCCGCAGAGAGGGCCAGTGCCTGATCGAGCGAGATGTCCTGCCGCGCCCCCATCCGGAACTCCGGCACCCGGTAGCCTCGTCGCACCGGCTTGTTCCGAAGTCCATTTCGGATGGCCTGATTGATCGCCTGCTTGAAGGTGAGCTGCTTCTCGCGCATGAGCTGACGGACCAGGCTGTCGACATCCGAATCCAGCGTCACGGTCGACCGCATAAGAGCATCACTGTATCAAACGTTCGATGCGCTGGACACCAGTCCCTCGACGGGGGGAAAGCCTGATGAGCAAGGGCAGCCGACTGGCGCGGCCAATTGGTACGTTCAAGCTGCGGGGAGGCGGCGGAGAACTGGTGGATTGGAAGCGTGCCCTGGCGTCGCATGGGGTGGCGACGCTGCCCCCCAATCGGATTGACACCGCTGCGTGGTTGTTCAAGACGACCTTGGCTGCGGCTGATGGGGGCCTACACAACCTGTCCATTCGGGAGGAGCGTCCCCATCTGGCGACAGTGACGGTTGACGCGGAGCTCGGCGCCCAAGACGGATCGACCCTGTTGGCGACCTGCCGCCGGATGCTTCGGCTGGACGACGACCTCTCCCGGTTTTATGAGCTGGCCGAAGGTGATCCCGAGCTTTCCTGGGTCACTGCCGGAGCGGGCCGGATGCTGCGCAGCCCGACCGTGTTCGAGGACGTCGTCAAGACCATCTGCACCACCAACTGCTCTTGGTCCGGGACAGAGCGCATGGTGGGTGCGCTGGTGACTGCCTTGGGCCGGACCGACCGGGAGGGGGGCCACGCCTTCCCTACTCCCCAGGCAATGGCCGACGCCGATCTCGACTTCTACCGAGACGAGGCCCGCACCGGCTACCGGGGTGCGTACCTGCGAGCGCTAGCCAGGGCTGTCGCGGACGGGGATCTGGACCTCGAGGCGCTCAACGATCCCGAGCTGCCGGACGCGGAGGCCGAGTCTCGCCTCTTGGCCCTGCCGGGAGTCGGCCCCTATGCGACTGCCCACATCATGCTCACGGCTCTGGGGCGCTACGGGCTGCTGATACTCGACTCCTGGACCCGACCAACCTTCGCTCAGCTGAGCGGCCGCCAGGCCACGGATCAGTCCATTCGTCGCCGCTTTCGGAAGTTCGGCAACTACCGAGGACTGGCCTTCTGGCTGTACCTGACCCGGGACTGGGTCGCCGACTGAACCAAGGACGTTCCGCCGGTACAGCTGAGGAGATGAGCGTCGTGGCCCCCGCCTGCGATCATTGACTGATGCCCAAGACGAGCGACATAGACTTTCCCGTTGGCAATCCCGACGAGCGCGAGCTGTTGCTGAGCTGGCTGCGGTTCCTCCGCGGTTCGATCCTGCGCAAGCTGCAAGGCGTCAGCGACGAGGCGGGTCGCTGGCATCCCCAAGGTGGGCTGATCTCTCTACTGGGCATCGTGAACCATCTCACCCATGTGGAGTGGAGGTGGATCGACGGAGCGATGCTCGGCGAGCAGACCAGTCGCAGCGAAGAGGAGTTCCACCCTGGTCCGGAGCTTACAGTCGATACTGCGGTGGCTGCGTACCGCGCACGCGCGGAGAAGACGGATTCGGTGGTGCGCTCCATGCCGTCGCTGGCGGAACCGAGCACCGCCGGTGACGGAACGGATCTCCGGTGGGTAGTGCTGCACTTAATCAACGAGACAGCGCGTCACGCCGGTCACGCTGACTCAACTCGGGAACTGCTCGACGGCACAACAGGGGAGTGATTTGTGGCAGTGTCCACTAGCTCCACGGTCGGCCGATGCTTGCGAGCGATGCCGCTCGGCGACTCTACCTCCAGTTCAAGGTCGCCGCGATGAGCGCCACTTGTCTGCTGGGGCTGAAGTTTCCCACCGTCAAAACGGACTGATCGCGCCACCTGGTACGGGGAGGAGTTTGTTCGTAGACCCCATGGCGCACTGATACCGTTGAGTCCGCACCGATCCGCGAAATCGCCGGACTTGGTCAGGAAGAACCTTCACTCCAAAGATGGCTGCGATCCCAGACTGGTACCCTGGAACCCATGCTGCGCGGGCGTGGCAGATCGAGGACTCCACCTTCGCCAACCCAACTTCTTCTCCTTTAGCGACCGTTCGGAGGAAAATTCTTGACCCAGATGCTGTACCGCCGGCTGGGCCGCTCCGGCCTCCAGGTGAGTCTACTTTCGCTGGGGTCCTGGGTGAGCTTTGGGGCCCAGGTCGACGAGGACTTGGCGCTGGAGTGCATGACCGCTGCCTACGAGGGTGGGGTGAACTTCTTCGACAACGCCGAGGTGTACGCGGGGGGTGAGTCGGAGCGGATCATGGGTCGGGCGCTAGCCCGAGCCGGCTGGCCGCGCGAGAGCTATGTGGTGTCCACGAAGTTCTTCTGGGGTCTGGGCGATGATGTAAACACGTCCAACACTCTCAACCGGAAATATCTCATGCAGGCGATGGACGCCTCGCTAGAGCGGTTCGGCCTGGAGTTCGTCGACCTGGTGTTCTGCCATCGGGCCGATCCCGAAACCCCTATCGAGGAAACGGTCTGGGCGATGCACGATATCATCAGCCGGGGACAGGCCCTTTACTGGGGCACATCGGAGTGGACTGCGGACGAGATCCGCGCCGCCTTCGAAATCGCGGAGCGTCACCACCTGCACAAGCCGGTGATGGAGCAGCCGCAGTACAACCTCTTCACCCGCACGCGAGTTGAGGAGGAGTATGCCCGGCTGTACGCCGACTGGGGTCTCGGGCTCACCACCTGGAGTCCCCTCGCCTCGGGGCTGCTCACTGGCAAGTACCTGAAAGGTATCCCCGAGGGGAGCCGAGCCACCCTTCCTGGTTACGAGTGGCTGCGCGACGAGCTAACCAACCCCAGCCGTAACGAGGGGGTGCGCCGGCTGCAAGTCGTGGCCGACGAACTGCACTGCTCCTTGGCCGAGTTGGCGATCGCCTGGTGTGCCCGAAACCCCCACGTTTCCACCGTGATCACAGGCGCCTCCAGTGTGGCGCAGGTGCACCAGAACCTCAAGGCCTTGGAGGTCCTGCCTAAGCTCACCGACCCTGTCTGCCAGCGCATCGAGGAACTACTGGGCCCGGGCTGACGCTCCCCAAGCGCGGTCTTCGCGCTGGTCAGCACTCAGCTGGCTTCGACGTACCGGCGCAGGAGGTCGGACCAGCCGTCCGCGGAGTCAAACGTGTCCTGCAGACGGGCGGCGTCGGGACCCATCTGCTCCAGGCTGCGATGCTCCAGCCGGATCAGGCAGTCACTGGGCCCCTGGGCGACGAAATTGACCTCGATCTCGCTGCGAACCGCTGGGTCATAGGCCCAGTCGGAGTCTACCCGCCAGCCCAGCACCACCCGACGGGATGGTTCGAACACCAGGGTTTCGCCCCAAGGCGCCTCGCTCCCGTCATCGCCACGTTCGTACCAGCGGCCGCCGGCCTTGGGCTCCATCACGATGGTCACGGCGGGAGCTAGTCCGAAGTGGCAGCGCCCGAGTGGCCACCAGTCACCCATCTCGGCGGTGAAGAGCCGGAATGCCTGGTCCTGGCTGCGGTGGATCTGCACCTCCCGGCGAACCAAGAAGTGGGTGTCAGGGTCTACCGCCTGACGGCGCCCCACCGGGATCCCGCTGATCTCAGCGCTGGGCAGGTTGGCGAGCCGCTCGAGGTAATCACGGAGCTCCTCCACACCCTTGGAGTCGACCTTGTAGGTGGGCAACTGGCTGGTGCGGTCTTGGGCCACCAGCCCCGCGCCTTGCAGGGTCTCTAACCACTTGTCGAGAACCGGCCCCGGGGCCGCTAGCTCGGTCGCCAGCTGGGCGGCAGTTCTCGGTCCGTCGCCCAGCTGCTCGAGCACCTCGCGGCGGCCGGGATCGGTCAGGGCGTCGATGGCGCGGCTCAAGCTGGAACTCACGACGCTAATAATGATCCACCCGCCGGGAGAACGGTGAACTACGCTAGTGTCCTGTTACACAAGAGAGTTGCATATTGATAGGGAGTGAGATCATGCTCTGGGCATGCCCAATCACCCCGCCCCACCCTTGCAAGTTGATGCGACCGAACGGGAGCTGCTGACCACCTGGTCGAA
>DATLRN010000014.1:0-3034 GCA_035534695.1 Candidatus Dormiibacterota bacterium | reverse complement strand
CAAAAGCCGGACGCTCGGTTCTTTTCGCTCGCCTTGCAGATGGTGGAGGCTCGGGCTAGCGAGACACTGATGGTCGGTGATCGAGCCACCCACGATGGAGGCGCCGCGCAAGCCGGCATCGCCACTCTGCTCCTGCCCCCTATGTCGGAACTTGCACCACGTGGGCTCGACTTGGTGCTGGACCTGGACTAAGTCCGCTGGCTATCGACCCGACTGACCGCCAAACGGACGAGCCTGATCAGCCCTGAGTGAAGGCCTTCCTTATGGACAAGACCCACTCCCAAAGGGGTAGGTCGCCACGTCAGTCCCTCACCTGGTCATCTGCGCCGAACGAGGCGGCTCAGCTCGCCTGCCCGGCCTCCAGCATGGCGGCAACCTGCCTCGCGAAGGCGCTGGCCTGGGGACCAACTGCCCTCTTGCGATGGGTTCTGCGGTCAGGGAGCGCCTGCCGGACAAGCGCGGGCACGACCCCGCGGGAGAGCGCCCATGTACCGCCTGCTGTCTTCGAGCAGAGCATCACCTCTGTCGACCAGCGGAGCGCACGACACGTGTTCAAGACGGCGTAGGACTCGCTGGCGTAGTTGATCGCCCAGCGAAGCTCCGCGGCGAGCTGCGCGGCAACCAGAAGTCGCCCAACCTCACCCACTACCTCGGTTGGCGGAGGTCCATAGGCTGCCCAGCCAGCCTGTCGCGTGAGGGCGTAGTAAAGGATCAGATCGGAGTCGCCGGACCCAGGCTTGCACCACAACGTCTTCCGCTCGGCGGTAGAGGTGTTGATGTGGACCTGGTAGGGCCAGGGCGGCGAGGGCATTCGGGCCGCGGACTCTTCGACCACCGACGCCTCGACGCCTGTGCCTGGCCACACAACGACCTCGGCGAGTATCCGGGCCATCGCTTGGATGGAACTCTCCGGGATCCGGTCTTGCACCACGACCAGGATGTCGACGTCGCTGGCCCCCGACTGGAAGTCGCCCAGCACGGCGGAGCCGTGGACGTACACTCCGACCAGCATCCCCGGTCCAGCTGTGGCGAGCCGATGAGCGAGTTCCCGCACAAAGCTCGCGACATCGTCCGCAACGGCGCCACGCATGTCCACAGTCTGCCCCAGTGCAGTTTCGTAGGGGATACCACGAAGGCTCACCAGCTCAGTGGCGCTACGCGTTCTCGTGGTCTGTAGGGCAGCAGCCCCCTCGCCCCTCCTCAAGTCCGGAACGATTTCCTTCGGGACCGCCCACCCGGCTCTCTTCGCCACCTCACTGACCGCAAAGGCGCGGCGACCCCCGGCAGAACCGTGATCAGGGATGCTCCGACGGTTCCGTCCGCCTTTCCGCAGCAGGGGCTTCGCGACCTAGGGGGCCAGCCCCTAGAACGGTGACTGAGACCAGGTGGCCCCCGAGTCGGTCGTGGTCCAAAGGATGCTGTCGGGGCATATCCATCGGCCGTCAGCGACGCTCTCGAACCCAAGAAAACTGGGAGGCACGGCGCTGGCTACCGCTTGCTGATCGACCACGGTGTGCCACTGCTCACCACCGTCACTCGAGTAGAGCAGCTCGCAGCGGAGACCAAGACCGCCAATGGCGTCCGCGTTACCCACGACGAGGTTACTGGCGCTGGCAGCAGCGAGCTGAGCGAATCCGGACGGGATCTGCTCACGATTGCCGAAGCTGGCGCCCGCGTCGGTGGAGACGATCAGGAAGTCTGACCCAGTTCCTCCTCTAGGTACGCACAGCACGACCAACACTCCCTGTGGAGCCGCAGCCATCGATTCGGCGTCGTCAGCCATGGCCCCCGTGAAGCCGCAGGGATCATCCTCGTGCTGCCACAGTGAGCCGCCATCCTGCGAGATGTATAGATCCGCGTGTTGGGTGCTGCTCGCCCCACCGGCCGGGTTTCCCGGGAATAGCGTGTACACGTCGGCCCCTTGCCGCACTAGCGCACCACCGTCGTAGTAGGTAGGCGTTGGAACGAAGACCGTGGTCCACTGATTACTGCCCAGCGGCGCAACGTCGATAGTCGGGTCGCAGGGCCCTGGACAACCGTCGTTGGGCGAGCTGATCCGCATCGCTTCACCACCACTAACGTCGAGGGCCACCGTATACGGCCCCGGCTCCACCGTCCAGTGGTACCCGCCGTCGGTGGTGATCATCATCGGCGACGTGCCGTACTCGGCTCCGTAGAGGTAGCCGATCTCTGGAGTCGCAAACCGGATGTGGCCTACAACTTCTGCATTGACGGGGCATTGCATGAGGCAGGCGTCCAACTGAGCTAGCGTGGACCAGCTCTGGCCTCCATTGATCGTCGCTAGCACTGCGACACAGGTGACGCCCGCGCAGGTGCGGGTGGTTGCCAGGGCCCAGCCCTGCTCGTCGCTAACCCAGGTCAGATCCACTGCTTGAATTGGGCTTGGAGCCGGAGTGGGACTTGCATTTGGGGTTGGCGCAAGTTGAGTCGGAGTCGGAGATCTTCGCGGGGTCAGCGCGGTCGCGCCGCATCCAGCCATCAATAGGGCAGTCAAAGCCAGGCCTAGGCAGAGCCTTACGCGAACTCGGTGAGTCAGCATCTGTCCACTGAACTCGACACCTTGACCGGCGACATTGGGGCTACCCTTCCACATCGGACAGGACGACGGGACCTGGCCTGGTCCGATCAGGTCTTGCTGGGTAGCGGAACGTGCGCCCTAGTGCAGCGGTTACGAGCGACGGGTTGCGTCGGGGCCGTCCTGATGGATTTCCTTTGGGACCGCCAATTCAGCTGCCTCCGCCAATCTCGCCCGCGCCGGGCTCGGGGACACCCCCATTGGGGACCGCCCGCAGCGCCGCGTCCAGACTGGCCCGGCGAACCGAAGTTGCCGGGCCGCTTCGGCCCGGTTCAGGTGGCCAGCTTCCAAGGCGGTCGGCACCAGGGACCACCTCGGATGCTCGCTGACCCTCTATGCCTGGGGAGGTCGCCCCAGCCCTAACGACCCCAACATCGTGGCCCCAGTCGTCGCTCCCCCTTCGGGCCGCCAAGCAGCCTGCACGGCGGGGCCGGGCCA
>DATLRN010000013.1:0-73008 GCA_035534695.1 Candidatus Dormiibacterota bacterium | reverse complement strand
TTCTCCAAGAGCAGCATGACGAGTGGCAGGATGGCCGCTGCCACTTCTCCCAACAGTCCATGGCCCGGCTGGACCCCACCAACCAGGACCGCCTCACCAACCCCCTGACTGCGGGCTTAGCGGCCTGATGAACCTATCCCTAACTTCCGACCGAATTTACACCAACGATGGGACTTGACTCGTTCTGTATGACCCTGACGGTACAGATGTTCGATATCTCGGAAGGTCGGCAAGTGGAAACCTACGAGTGGGAGTCCTCTATCCCGACGGGGGTGAGAACTGGAACGTCGCCAGGGCGGTCAAGTTGGGGCTGACCGGAATGGCCCCCCTCTTCGCTCACCTCGGCACCGAGCGTCGTGGGAAGACGCACCAACTGCGGTACTGGCTGTGGCCGCTTCCCGGTGAGGGACCGCTAACTTTTAGGTTGAAGCACGACGACCCTTCGGTCGCTTCTGTCGCGGCGACGGTGGACGGTCACGTGATCCGCAAAGCGCTAGAGGATTGCCGCCCAGTGTGGCCTCGACCCCCAATGGACACCGACCTGGCGCGCGTTCGCGTTCGTGGACGATGAAGTTCGGAGTCCAAGGGTACTCATGGCTAGTATCGGCCTTGCCCGATCGAGGCGGGCCGCTTGGACCCGATGACGCCATCACTAATCCTATGCGAGAGGGTGAGTCGGGAGAGCTGGCAGCGGACCGCATCGGCCCGAGACCTGCTCACGGGCCCCACGGTGGCCTTAGTGCACTCTTGGTGCCAGTGGCACCGGAAATGACCGGTCAGCGCCGGAATGAGCTACCCCTGCGCGAGCCAGGTTTGATCTCAAGAGCGGTCCCGACCGGACGCTTCCGGACACCTCCGGACGGTCACTAAGCGGTCTTGAAAACGGCTGAGGCGGCAACGCTTCCGGGGGTTCGAATCCCTCTCCCTCCGCCATTTGGCCTTGACCCCATTCAGTGGACCACGGTCATGGCAACGGTGACAGAGGCCGCGGCCACTCCCGCCTCGTTTGAGTAGCGCTCCTCAGCTCGCGAAGCCCTCAGTGACCGAGCGGGCGACCTGGCGCGCGGATCAGCATGGCCAGCGCCGCGGGCGTTGTGCCGGCACTGAGGCCAAGGATCCATTCGGCGAGCTCGGGATCGGACGCCTCAGCCCCGAACCCGTTGATCTCCAGGAACGTGAGCATCGCGACCAGCGCGAGGCGTTTGTTGCCATCGATGAAGGTCTGACTCTCCGCGATCCCGTGAGCGAGCGCCGCTGCCTGCAGCGCGAGATCGGCGCCCTCGTAGAGCGCGTAGTTCCGAGGCTGGCCAAGCGCACTCTCAAGACCCGCACGGTCCCGAAGCTGATCCGCTGCCTGCGCAGTGGTGCCGCCAACGATCGCCGCGTAGAGCTCGAGCGCGTCCGCTAGTTCCAGGTAGACCGGATCCGGGCCTTCCGGATCCACCAGTGGTCTAGCGCTGGGGGGGGCCGCCGACGGGATCGTGTTCGGCGAGGATCTTTAGCGCCTCGGCGTGCTCGCCAACAAGGCGCTGCCCGACGTCACGAATGCGAGCGCGAACCTGGTTGGTCGGGATGATCCGCAGTTCACCAGTCTCGATCTCCTCAACCAACACAGAGGTACCCGGCGCGAATCCGCGCGCCTCAAGCTCCCGAGGAATCGAGACCACGTTGCTATTACCAACGCGCCGCACCTTCACAACCTTCATACCACCAGTATACACACGGATATCCCGGATCGCGCACGCTTGGGCAGCAGTCGACTTCATGGGCGGTACTCCCGACGACTGTCCCGAGCTTATGCGGTCGCCGACCGGCTATCCCGCGTGCCCATTCCAGCCGCCGTGCGCTGCTTCCACACGCAAGCAGACGATCGGGTTCTGTTCGCACAGAGCGTGACCTAAGTCGCGGCCGCCCAGGCCGCCCTGCACTGGGAGATTGCGGAACGCACGGGAGCGGTTAATCGAAGCCACATCCGTGGGTCGTGCTTCCCGGTCCACAAGGGATCCCGGGGTGCTCATGCTGCCGGATTCCGCAGGAGGGCGGCGTGGGACGTTTGGAGGCTACACGACGCGGCAGGGGAGAGGGAGGCCGAGCGCCAGGTGAGTTGCACGGCTGACCTCGGTCATCCGTGCCGAATTGAGCCGGGTTAGTCGCGATCGCAGGACGCTGCGCGGCACGGTCGCGATGTTGTCCAGATTGACCACGCAGGGGCGGGGCATTCCATCGGCCTCTGTGAGTGGAACCTCGGCATCGAGGCCCCGCACGTGGGTGGTGATGTCTGCCACGGTCACACGTTCCCGCCAGTCGCCGTGCGCGTCCCACGACAGGAGGAGAACGGGATGCCTTTGGCCCGGTGGCCGTTCAGCCCACCAGACCTCAGCTCGACGCATTGTTGCTGGCGCCGTCGGCCCCCCAATCGAAGTGCTCTCCGCCGAGCATGTCGGCAGCGGCCTGCTCAGCCCACCCCTGCTCACCCTTGGTCTCAGGATCCGCCTGGTAGGAGGCTCGGTAACGCTGCTCGCGAGCCTCGGTTTCGGCCTGGCGCCACCCGCGCCAGAGCAAGTCCGACATGACCTCGGAGCGGCTTGCATCGGTGCCGCGACGCCGAATTTCGATGCGAGCCAGTAGCTCGGACGGCAGGCTGATGGTCACCTTCTCGACCGTGCTCATACCATTTAGCGTACCACTTATCCTACCTATGGTCGGCACAAGGCCCTTAGGGAGGCCAGCAACTCGCCAGATGTACCGATCTCTCTCGACCCTGATCACATCGTCCGGTGCCCCCCCAAGACCGACCGTGGTGACAGCGTGATCCGCGACTCTACGCTTGGTCATGGGCTTCCTAAAGCTGACTACCCCCGAAGCCGTGGATCGTTGGCAAGAGGTTTGGCCTCGCGGCGCACAGGACCTGACGCGACTGAGCCCGACGCCGTTCTCCCGGGAGGGAGCTCGCTCGGCGAGACGCAGGCGGACGACCGGCAGCTGGGAGTCCCGCCCAGTACCAGGCTCTTGGCGGAACGCCTCCTCGCCGCGGATCTCCCAGCGGACATCGAGTTCAGAGCCGCCTGGCTTAGGCTCCGCGAGGGCGGACAGGGCTCGCAGAATGTGAGATCGAGACGGACGCTGGCGGTCGGCCGCGGATACGGGACCTTGAACTTGAAAACCGCTGAGGCGGCAACGCTTACGGGGTTCGAATCCCCCTCCCTCCGCCATTTGGCCTTGACCCCACTCGGTGGACCACGGTCATGGTGCTCGTCTGTCGCAGCCGATAGTGCCCGATCCGGGCCGGTAGTTCCGGGTGGGGTCGATGGTGAGTTCGCGGAGGAGGGTGCCGTCTTCGGCGAGGATGCCCACCTGCCGGTCAGCGATGAGCGGGAGGCAGGGGTTGGCTATACCGCCGGGACCGATCCTGACGCTTGGCGGGCGAGCATGGCGACATGGAGCGAGAGTACCGATTCGACATCTGAGAGCCTCAGGCCCAACAAATGTTCGATCCGATCAAGCCGAGCATAGAGCGTAGGGCGGCTGAGCCCCAGCTCTGCGGCGGTTGAGGCCTTATTACCAGCATGTCCCAAGAAAACCTGGAGAACTCCGAGCAGGTCACTCTCTTCGCGCACGTCAACTTCGATCAGGGGCTGGAGTTCGCGTTCCCAGAAAGTCATCACCCTCTCGTCCGTGCGAAGCAGGTGGAGTAGTCCGCGAACATGCACGTCAGGTAGCTGGTAAAAGTCTTTGGGGGCGTGATCACCCAGGGAATCCATCACCTGCTGGGCTTCGTCGAGCGTCCAACGTGCGTAGCGGATCGAATCCACCGGCGCGCCGTAGGTGATCACGACCTCCGGGTTGCCGCCAACTTCCGCCGCCCCATGGATGGCGCTGGCGAGCCGCTCCAAGCTCGGTTTGACCTCACCTTGATCCCGACAGGCGACCAAGATGCGCACGCTTCCCCCTGGAAGGGGGCCGCCTAGCACTTTGACCTGGGCCGCCTCGCCCGCGCCGACGACTCGATGTCCCAGATCCCTGATTCGGGATTCGGCTCGAACTCCGTAGTTGCTCTCATGACTGTCCTGCCACCGGACGAGTCCACCCACCAGCACCATTCCCTCTACGGGAAACTCAAGCGCCGCGGCCCGAGCGGCCAGGGTCGCAGCCGGGTGAGTCCCGCTCAGCATGTCGTTCAGCAAGGACCGCTGAGCCTGCACCTCCAGAGTCTGGCGGTCGCGTTCGACTAGTCGGTTCAGGGCCAGTGCCACCGCGGCCCGCTCGAGTATTGCTTGAGCCCTAGCCGAAGGCTGGCCGTCAGGTTCGCGCAGCGCCAGCCGGGCCCAGATCTCGCCGCGAGCGCCGATCGGCGTGAGTAGCCATCCTGGTGGTCCGGGTTCGAACTGGGTTCCTCCTGAGATCGGGATGCGCTGCGCTAGGACCCGCCACTCCTGGAGCAGCCGGGCACTTCTCTCCTCCCCCGGTTCGAAATGGAGAACCTGGTGGACTCTGTTCGCGAGCACCATCGGGCGCTGGGCCATCGAACTCGCGTACCTGATGATGTCGGGAACCGAGGCCCCCTCAAGCGCCATCTCCGTGAACTCCACGTGGATTGCTTGACGGAACTGGAGTTCTTCCACCTGGCGATCGATGATGTACGCATGAGCTTCCTGGGTTACCGTGACGAACTTGACCTCTCGGTGCAGGAGCACCAACGGGATCCCGGAAGTTTCCGCTGCCGCAGTAAGGACTGGGGGTAACCGGCCGAACTTTCGGCCAGCCTCGATCACCAGCCCGGCTACTCCGGCTGTCGCCAAGCTGTCCACATACTCGCCCAGGGCGCGCTCGGAGGTATCAAGGGCGATTCCTGTGGTGAGGAGGAGTTCGCCCCCAGAGAGGAGCCGGGATATGTCAGTGAGTTCGCTGACATGGACCCACCGGACCTGATTCTCAAGGTTGCGGGCACCTGCGAGCACCTCCGGGCCGCCGGCGGTCAACTCGGGGAGACGAAGGACCTCGGCAACCGAGGGGAGCGACATGCTGTAAACACCTTGGGCGACTTGCTGACACCGTGATTGTTGACACTTCTGACTTCCGCCGTCAACATCTGAGCAGCCAACTGAGTTCACCAAGGGAGGGGAGCTGACGTCTAGAGGCGAAGAGGCATCTAAATCCCGTACCGCGTCACGAGAGCCATTCGCCAGAAGTTCGTGGGGTCATCGGCGGACGGACCTCGGGCTCTCGCTCGGCTGACCTCGAAGTGACCCATGCACTCATCGCTTCGCGAGAAACGGACCACGCCCTTGTTGCGGTGAGATTACTGGAAGAAGTCGAGACGGGGAGAGACTGCTGCAGTGGCTGACGATGTCGTCGGGCCAGTTGACGGTTTGGAGGTGCCCCGATTTGCGGGACTGGCCACGTTCGCGCGACTGCCTTTCAGGGAGCGAGTGGCTGATTTCTCCATCGCGGTCGTGGGCATTCCCTTCGACGCCGGAACCACGTATCGCCCGGGTGCCAGATTCGGGCCTGCCCACATCCGCGAAGCCTCTCGCCTACTCAAGCCGTACCACCCCTACCTAGAGGCGACGCCCTTCGGCGCGCAACAAGTCGTCGACGCGGGCGATATCACCTGCAATCCATTCGATATCGCCTCCGCTATCGGGCAGATCGAGCAAGGGGCGGCCAGCCTCATTGGCGAGGGACGCCGCCGTTTGGTTGCTCTGGGGGGCGACCACACCGTGGCACTGCCCCTGCTGCGAGCCGTCAGCCGCGCCGCGGGACCGGTCGCCCTGGTCCACTTCGATGCTCATCTGGACACTTGGAACACCTACTTCGGCGCGCCATACACCCACGGCACCCCCTTCCGCAGGGCGGCTGAGGAGGGTCTATTCGCCCCCGACCGCTCGATCCACGTCGGCATCCGGGGCTCGCTTTATGCGGCAACCGACTTGTCCGATGACGCTGGCCTGGGCTTCCAGATCATCCATGCCACGGAGTTCGATCGCTTCGGAAGCGCGGCCATCGTCGAGCGTATCCGGGAGCGGGTAGGCAATTCCCCGGTATATGTCTCCGTTGACATCGACGTTCTCGATCCCGCCCACGCCCCAGGTACGGGAACACCTTCGGTCGGAGGCTTGAGCTCCCGCGAACTGTTGACCACTCTCCGGGGTCTGCGGGGCCTCGCGCTGGCTGGTGCGGACGTGGTGGAAGTAGCTCCTGCTTACGATCACGCACAACTGACCGGAGTTGCGGCCGCGGAGGTGGTCTACGAACTGATCACCCTGATGAGCCTGGACGACCCGAGCTCTCGCCAGGGAGCTTCCTCTCAGAATTCAGGCGCTCCCAGCCGAGGGCCTCACACGCACACAGGGGGTGGAACCAGTGAACGCTGAAGCGCCAGCACCGGCTAGAAAGGGCGCGGCCGATCTGATCGAGGGGCATAGCATCGACTTCATTCCTGAGTCCGAGCGCCACGGAAAGCCTCGGAATCTCTTCTTCATCTGGTGGTCCTCGAACATGCAGATGACGACGGTGCTCACCGGAGTCATCGCTGCCGCTCTCGGACTGTCCTTCCCCTGGGCCGTAGTCGCGATCGTCATCGGTCTTGTGATCGGCGGCGTCGTCATGTGCCTGCACAGCTGGCAAGGAGCCCGCCTCGGGCTGCCCCAACTCCAGCAGTCCCGAGCCCAATTTGGATTCATTGGTGCGATCGCACCGGCCGCCGTCGCCATCTTCATGTACGTCGGATTCTTCGCGACCAGCAATCTCCTGGGAGGCCAAGCGATCGCGGACGCAGTTCCGGCAGTCCCACTTTCTGTGGGCGTGATCGTCTGCGCGGCTGCGACGGTGGTACTGGCGGTGTTCGGGTACGACGAGATCCACCGCTGGGCTCGGCTGTGGGGCTATCTGTTCCTCGCCATATTCCTCGCGCTGACCGTCAGCCTCTTCACCCGGGGTCTGGTCCCGGCCAAGGTGTGGGCCTTCGGTCCGCTCGATGCAGGGCCGTTCGTTCTGATGCTTTCGATCGCGGCCGTGTGGATCATTTCCTACGCTGTCTACGCATCTGACTACAGTCGCTACCTGCCACCGCAAGCGTCGCCCGCGGCAGCATTCTGGTACAGCTACGGGGGAGGCGTGATCTCCTCGGCCTGGCTTCTTTGCCTCGGCGCCCTGCTGGGCGTGATCTTGCCGAAGGCGATCACCTCCACGGTGGGGGTCACGCTGAATCTGGCAGGCCCGGTGGCCATACCCCTGATGGTGGTCATCGCGCTGGGCGTGATATTCGTCGACGCCCTGAACGTCTACGGAGCGTCGTTGTGCTTGCTCACCATCACCGAGCAACGTCGGCGACTGTTGGGAACCGGGCGATCGTCCCGAGTGGGCGTGATCGTGGTCATCTCAGTGATTGCCGTGGTGATCGGAATCGTTGGTTCCGCGTCCTTCTTGACCAACTACTCGAACTTCTTGTCCTTTCTCTTCTACCTGATCATGCCCTGGAGCGCGGTCAACCTGGTGGACTTCTACATCATCCGCCACGGTGAGTACCAGCCGACCTGGTTCTTCGACCACAAGGGGCCCTACAGCGGCGTTGCCTGGAGCGCGCTGCTGTCCTATCTGATCGGGATCGCCTGCGAGGTCCCCTTCATGAGCACCAGCATCTACGAGGGCCCAGTGGCGCGCATGTGGAATGGCGCTGATATCTCCTGGATCGTCGGATTGGTGGTCGCTGGGTGTCTCTACTTCGCGAGCGCCAAGGCCGGTCTGGTCCCGACGGGTCCCGCGGGGCGGGCCGGAACTCCTACTGTGGGTGCGGAGTCTTAGCCGATGAGCGAAGACAACAAACCTCACGGATTGGAGCTTCAGCCGGGCCTGGCGGACTCGGTCACCGAGGTACTGGTGCCCGCCCGGTCCGCCCGCGCCATCACACTGAGACAAGGTAACCGGCTTGAGATTGTTGACCTCGAGGGCCGCCAGGTGGCGGATCTGGTGGCCTTCGCCCTCGGCGACCTCACCGAGTGGCTATCACCCACCCACACTCGGGGCTCCCTCGCATCGCTGCGACTCAGGGTCGGCGGCGAGTTGACTTCCAACCGCCGGCGCCCGATATTCCGGATCGCCGAGGACGACGTGGGCGTTCACGATCTGTTGTTCGCGATGTGCGACCAGCCGAGGTACCGGCAGGACTACGGACTGACCGACCATGCCAACTGCCGGGACAATCTGACCGCAGCCTTTGAGCCGTGGGGGATCGCCGGGTGGCAGATAGCGGATCCCGTCAATGTCTTCCAGAACTCACCGGTCGACGAGAATGGCGGCATCTCCAGCGCCGAACCCCTCAGTCGGCCCGGCGATCGTCTTCTGCTGGATGTATTGGCGGACCTGATCGTCGGTGTGTCCGCCTGCCCTCAGGACCAGAACCCCTGCAATGGGTGGAACCCGACCCCGGTCCTGTTGCGCATACACCACCGCTGAATGGCTGGGTCATCCCGGCCGGAGCCTGGCGAGAACTTGGGACAGGAACGGCTGGACATGCCGTTCACGGGGATAGCGTCGTTTCTCCGCGCGCCGGTGTGCACCGATCTCGATGCCCTGGACGCCGATGTTGCCTTCATCGGGGTCCCCACCGACGAAGGCTCACCCTTCATGCCTGGCTCACGCTTTGGACCGCGCGCCCTGCGCGAACACTCACTGCGCTTCGTGAGCAGTGAGCCTGGTTACTACGATCCGCAGCGGCGGCGCCGGTACCTTGAAGCCGATATGGTCGGACGGCGGATGGCCGACGTCGGCGATGCCGATATCCTGCCTACAAACGTGGTCGGCACCTTTGCGAATATCAGCAACAGCGTCGAGAGGATTCGGGAGCGCGGTGCCATGATTGTGGCACTCGGCGGTGACCACGCCATCACCTACCCGGTGGTCCGTGGCCTCCAAGAGCCCATCCACGTTCTCCACTTTGACGCGCACCTGGACTACATGCCCTTCGTGCACGGACTGGAGTACACCAACCAGCACGCGTTCCGGCAGCTCAGGGCGCTACCTACCGTCGAGACCTTGACACAAATTGGCATTCGCAGCATCCGCAACACTCAGGAGATGCTCGAAGACTCTCTCGGCGATGGCAACCACGTGGTCACGATGGAGGAGTTTCGCCGCTCTCCCACAGACGTGGTTTCGGCGGCCGTGCCGGAAGGGGCTGCCTGCTACGTCAGCATCGACATCGATGTTCTCGACATGCCGCTGGTGCCCGGATGTGTGTCGGCGGAGCCGGACGGGATGAGCTATGGGGAACTGAGGGATACCTTGCGCCAAGTTGCCAAGCGGGCGCGGGTAATCGGCTTCGACCTGGTGGAAGTGAATCCGTTGCTCGACGTTCGGACCGGCGTGACCGCCTACCTGGGCGCCCATACAGTCATCGAGTTCCTCGGGGCGATCCGCGACCACTGAGGGGCCCACAGGGGCTTTCCGCCAGCGTCAACGCATCCGCGCAGCGGGGGCCAGCCTTTACGGTAGCCTGGAGCTGCCCCGACCCACCGTGGAGGTGAGTGAGGTGCTGCTGTCCAACCTGCAGATCCTGGCACCAGTAACTGGCGCCGGCTCATTGGCGAGAGTGGTGGTCGGGGCGAGTGCCTGCCCGGCAATATAGCGCCGGAGACATGGGGAAGGGAAGGTGCGGTTGAAGGCGAAGATGACCGTACGCAGCTGACACTTTGTTGGGAGACGTGCTATGAGCTATACATATTGGTTATTGACCCCATCCGCGGCTGGTGCGACTTTTAAAGATGGTCGGGTTGGGACTGAGCCTTCGCCACGGCGAGGGCTTGGCCTAGTGGGCCGTGATCGAAAAGTGAGGATCAAGTGACGGTGGGCGCGACCATCCCAGCGGCCAGGCCCGACGAAGCCGCCTCGAATCTCGTGATCCCTCACTTCATTGATGGCGAGCGTCGGGCCGGGACCACCCAAGCGATGGTTTCGTTCGCCACCGCCAAGGAGGCCGACCCCGCCGTCGCAGCCGCGAAGAAGGCTCAGATCGGGTGGAGCAACCACAGCCTTCCGCGTCGGACTAACGTGCTCTTCGCGTTCCGGGAACTTCTTCATCAGCATCGGAGCGAGTTAGCAATGGCGATCACCCACGTACCTGGGAAGGCGCTCGCCGACGCCCTGGGGGAGGTAGCCCGGGGAATCGAAAATGTGGAGTACGCCTGCGGGTTGGGCGGCCAAGGTGGTCACTAGCCGGTGGCCCGCCGCTGGCTCGAGCCAAGTCGATCTCGGGTTCCCGGAAACGAGATGACGAGAGTCCTCCCGGAGGCACCTCCTACGCGGGAGTCCATTCTCGCGGACGACTCCGCACACGTCTTCCATTCTTGGTCAGCGCAGCGCGGCCTTAGGCCAATGCCGATCGCGGGGGGCTCGGGGGCTTGGTTCTGGGACACTGAGGGCAACCGCTACTTGGACTTCAGTTCCCAGCTGGTTTTCACCAACCTGGGTCACCAGCATCCCGCGCTGGTGGCCGCGATTCAGGACCAAGCTGACCGCCTCTGCACCGTGGCTCCCTCCTTCGCCAACGACCGGCGTGGCGAACTGGCGCGGCTGATCAGTGAGCGGGCCCCGGGTGACCTTGACTATGTCTTCTTCACGAATGGAGGAACTGAGGCCAATGAGCACGCGCTGCGGATGGCCCGCCTTCACACAGGCCGTCTCAAGGTTCTCAGCGCCTATCGGAGCTATCACGGCGCCACCTTGGCTTCGCTCTCGGCGACCGGTGAGCCTCGTCGTTGGGGCAGCGAGCCCGGGATCCCAGGGGTGGTCCACTTCATCGGTCCGTACCTGTACCGCTCTGCCTTCCACGCCGCTACCGAGGATGAGGAGTGCCGCTCCTGCCTCGACCACCTTCGCCAGGTGATTGAGTTCGAAGGCCCTCATACGGTTGCGGCCGTGCTGCTCGAGAGCGTGGTCGGCACGAACGGCGTCCTGGTCCCGCCCGACGGTTACCTGGCAGGTGTCCGACAACTGTGCGACGAGTTCGGGATCACCATGATCTGCGACGAGGTGATGGTCGGCTTCGGGCGAGTGGGGGAGTGGTTCGCCGTGAATGCCTACGACGTAGTCCCTGACCTCATCACCTTCGCCAAAGGCGTGAATTCCGGGTATGTGCCCCTGGGCGGCGTGGTGATCTCCTCGCGGGTCAGGGAATCCTTCCTTGACCGCCCCTACCCCGGGGGGCTCACCTACTCCGGTCATCCGCTAGCCTGCGCGGCCGGGGTGGCCAGCATCAAGGTCTTCGAGGAGACGGACCTGCTCTCCCACGTGCGCCGCCTAGGTGACGAGATAGCGGGCCCTAGGCTGCGGGAACTTGCCTCGAGGCACCCCAGCATCGGCGAAGTCCGCGGGCGGGGGTTGCTGTGGGCTCTGGAGCTGGTTCGGAATCACCAGACCCGCGAGATGATGGTCCCTTTCAATGCCAGTGGCGAGCTCAACCTGCCGATGACCCGGGTGGTGGATGCCTGCCACGAACTGGGGCTTTGGCCTTTCGCCCACTTCAACGGGCTGCACATCGCGCCACCGCTGGTCATCTCTGCCGAGGACCTCGAGGACGGGATCTCCCGGCTTGACCGCGCCATGTCTGTGGCAGACGAGTACTGCCGCCCATGATCACTTCTCTGGATCTCGGCCCTCGGGCTCTACCCTAGCCTGAACGGCTCACAGGAGCTGGAGACACCTGTTCACCTGACGGGCCGTGCAGAAAAGAGAAGGCAGCCTATGCTTTTGGGTGTTCGGAGCGGTGGCAGAGTGGTGGAACTAGCCCGGTGTGAGGCGTTTGGCTGCTAGACGGTGCGGCAGGGGAGAGATAGGCCCAGAGCTAGGTGAGTTGCATGGCTGACCTCGGTCACCCGTGCGAATTGAGCGGGGTTGATCGCGGCCGACTCGAGTGAACCTGCCTTTACAACTTCGCCGACGCGGTCGGCGACCGCTGGGCCGAGACCAAGGCTGCGGATTCCTCGCTGATCTGTGCACGGATGAGAGGCGTTGTTCTGCTGTTTCTGACCGTCACGAGGGCTCTGCCCTGCGCTTCCAATTGGAATATGTCGACGGTGCGAGGTTGAATGCCGCAGAGACTTTCCGAGCGCTCATGCCGCGCTGCTCCAACTGCCGACCTAGCCACACAATCGATTGCCGCTCGTTGGCGGTCGCAGGGAGTTCTCGCCATTTGCGCTCCGTCAAATTAACCGCCGTGAGCTTGGCTTGGAGCGCATCTGGGGGTGTTGCCCACTGATGACCCCTGGCCCGCGAAGAGGTGGCGTGACGTCCCTCTTCTGACTTGCCCACGTTGACAAAGTGCGCCTGAACTATATTCCCCTCCTTGTTTATGCCGACGAAGTGACCTGCTCCCTGGCGGACCCCGCTCACAAACTCTTGCCATTCAACAACGCCGTCAACGTCCTTGTCCAACTCCTCCTCCTTCGACTGGATGGGGCCGGTGGTCATCTTCCTCGCAACTGGATCCCGTCGGGGGAGATGCATGCCCAACAGTTGGTTACCGTGGCAGTGCCTCAGCCGACCCAGGGAGCAGACACCAATACCTGGGTGCGCTCGCCCCCCTGTGCCGGAGTTTAACTTGGGGTCGCTCCCGTCCGCCCCAACTCTTGCCAACCGGCCTAAGTCTGACGGGGTCTGGACCCGCGCAGAGGGGTCGGAGTGCCGGGCGGCCCGCCAGCCGTGGCTATGTAGCCGGGCACGCCAACGCAGGTGAACAGGAGGCCGTCGAGAGGCTCGCCGAGTAGCGAGGGGACCTCGCTGTCTAAGAAGGTCATCCCGGATGCACTCGCCCCTAAGGCGTAGGCGGCGAGGTGCAACCGGCCCTCAACCAGCCCGACGGCGAGATGAACCTCCCGATACTGGCGATCGTCCAGTGCGTCTGTCTGCGCGGCAGCGATAACGACGAACGCGGCGTCGCGGGCGAGCGCCTGCTCAAGGCATACCCGGTACAGCTCGTCTCGGAGGGAAGCCGGCCGCGCTGGGGTCGACAGATCAGGCCAGCGGTAGAGGCCGGGGGAGATGCCCTCGACATCGTGCACCACGATGAAGTGCGGTACGTCTATGCCCCGCAGAGACACACGCATTGAGATACACAGCACGCTCTCCGCAAGGCCGCGGGTGTTGTCCATGCGCCGCTGCGACCCCCGCGCTAGGACGACCTGCTCGATCGTCGCCGACTTTGGGACGGAAATATCGACCGGAGCGCCGCGGTACCACGACGGACTGAGGGTTTCGCGCTCGCCCGCCCGCTGCGCTGCCGTAATCAGGGGGAACTCGAGAGGCGCGGCGTCAACTTCACCAGGTATGGCGGCACCGGTGGCTTCGAGCGCCGGGGCACCAGCACCAAGACTCACCACGGCTAGTGGTATCTCGTGGACGCGATCGGCACCGACGAGGGTGGCGACCGCCTTGTCGGGAAAGCTCGAGTACAGCCCTACGTCGAGGCCGGCCGAGTCGGCCACCGCCAGAACCTGGGACAGCATCGTGCCCGCGTCCCAGTACAGATGCCGGTACCCGCGCTCGCGATAGCGCCAGCCCGTACGCCAAGGGATTCCGGTGACGATCAGGGCGGGCGAGCCCGAATGCGGCGGCGGACCGACTTGCAGCAGAGCGTGTTCGACCGGGTGATACCAGTGCGTTCCGGCGGGAAGGTCCAAACCATCCGGGACCACGACGTACAGTTCGAGCGGAAAGCGGCCACCTGCCGAGCCAGCCGCGCGGAATAAGTAGGTCCCATACGGCCGCCCCGTCGTGCGCACCACGCCGGCAGAGAGATGCAACAACCGAGCCAGTTGGCGCAGGTCCAGGGAGGTTCTGGCGACGTCCTCAGTTCCCGCGAGCACGGTCAGGGCCGAAGCTGTCGTACTGGGCAGGTCTCGAGGCAGGGGCACGACTGGCAGCAGCGGCGAGTAGCGCTTGAAGAACCAAGGGAAGCGGCTCACGTCGTTGACCACCAGGCCCTGCAGAACCCGCGGGTCATCAACCGGGATAGTCCATTCACGCCCGGGTTCGTAAGACGTGAGTTGGTGCAGTACTTGCGTGGCGCTCGTCACGCCTTCACTCTGACACATGACGTCGCCCGGTGGGAGCGAACTGTCCGAAACCACTGCCCCAGCTAGCGCTGACCAGCTATACTGCAGCACCGTGATCGTCACGACCACCGAGAACATTCCCGGTACCAAAGTCGTGAAAACGATCGGCCAGGTCTTTGGTCTCACCGTCCGCTCCCGAAGCATCGGCGGCAACATCGCCGCTGGGCTCAAGAGCCTCGCCGGGGGCGAGATCGGTTCCTACGTCAAGCTCAACGAGGATGCCCGGCGGCAGGCTCTCGACCGCATGGTGCAGAACGCCACCGCGATGGGAGCCAACGCCGTGACCATGATGCGCTTCGATTCCACCGAGATGGGCAAGTCCATGAGCGAGATCGTGGCCTACGGCACGGCGCAGGTGGTCGAGTCGGTTTCCACTCCTCCTCCCGCCTCATGAGCACTCCGAGCTAGGCGAGTACTCCATGGGTGTGGTAGAGGTGGTGATCCTGGTGATTGTGGTCGCCGGGATCGTCATTGCCCTTTTCGGCTGGGACCGCTATCGAGGCGGTCGGGGCAGTTCCAGCACCGGCAGCGGCGCCCAGCCCACCGACGAAGTCTTCCTCGACCCCGATACTGGTCAGCGTATGCGCGTCTGGTTTGCCGCTCAGACCGGGCAACGGGAGTACCGACCCGAGTAAGTTGCCGTGCTCAGAGCTGGACGCGGGGCTGCCCTTGGCATTTTTTCGCCTCAGCCGTGCTCTAAGTCGAACTCGTTGCCCTCAGGGTCCGCGAGCACGACCCACCCTCCCGGATCGAGGTCGCGCCGGTCGTCGACGACGGACGCGCCTAGCGAGCGCAATCTGGCGAGCTGTCGAGTTTGGCCGGCCTGTCCTGGCATCAAGTCCAGGTGCACTCGGTTCTTCACAACCTTTTCTTCCGGTACCGTGACAAAGACTAATCGGGGCCATCGACTGTCGTCCGGACTGGCGACCCAGAACTGATTGCCGGGCATGTCAACTCTCTCTAGCTGATATTCCGTGACCGCCGCCCAGAACTCGGCGACGCGGGACGCCTCACGACAGTCGAAGGTAATGTTGAACACCGCCGCGCACTCGAGTGGTGGAAGGCTCACGTCGCGTCAATCCTCCGTTGGGCCAGTGCTGTGATTCTGTCGAGCCAAGCAACCGAGTCGAACTCGCCGAGTTGCTCTGCCACGGTAGCACCGGCGCTCCGCTTATCCCGCGTGATCGCGTGTATCACAGAGACTAGCTTAACCCAGCTGGCGAAGCGGCCATGTCGGAGACACAAGTCAGCAGTAGGACCTCCCGTAGGTCATGATTAGTCCTAGAAGGAAGGCTGTCCAAGTCGACGTCGCCGCTACACCCTCGAGACGGGCTCAGCACTCGCGCCAAGCGTCGCTGGGAAGGCAAAGCCCCGGCCGGAGGTCCCTGCACCGTCCCATCGGCATCAAACAGTAGGCGTGATAGCGCTACCGGGCTCGTCTCACCGATCATCAGCATTGCGATGAGGACCGCGACCGTAGCCGAGCGACCCGAACTGATTGAGCGCGCCTGGGATCTAACCAGCGATGCGTTCCCCGAGTACAACAATCACGGCGACGTACTCAATCAATACTGGGCCCGCCTCACCGAGGAGCGTTCGGAGTTCCAGTTCCATCTCCTTGGCGATGATGACGAAATTCTGGCGCGGGCGCGTTCGCTGCCAGTGCGCTGGGATGGGAGTGTGGAAGACCTACCCGCTGGTATCGATGGCGCGATCGCGCGTGGATTTGATGAAGGCGGAGCCAATGTCTTGTGCGCCATGGTGATCATGATCCCCCGTGATCTCCGGGCCAGCGTCTGAGCAAAGTCGCCCTCCAGGCAATGGGCGAGATCGCCCGTCAGCACGGCTTCAGGGCGCTGATCGCCCCTGTCCGTCCTAGTTGGAAAGAACGCTACCCACTGACTTCGATACAGACCTACGCCGGTTGGAGGCGCGCCGACGGCAGCCTCTTCGACCCTTGGATGCGAGTTCATCAGCAGGCGGGAGCGACGATCCTCGCAACCGAGCCCCACTCGCTGCGGATCACAGGCACAGTGGCTGAGTGGGAGCAGTGGACCCAGATGGTCTATCCGGAGAGTGGTGACTTCTGGTTCCCGGGCGGGCTAGCCACAGTCGCAATCAACCGCGACGACGATTCGGGAAGGTACTGGGAGCCGAACGTATGGATGCGGCACGTCCTCTGATCGGCTGACCGTCGCTCCGCCGAAGCCGACTGGCCAAGGCTCGCTCAGCAGAGCGCTCGCTTCGGTGGGACGGTGGTGGATGGATCAGCTACGCCGCGCCCAGACGATGAGCGCCAACCCGCTTAGCAGGCAGGCGCAGCCAACTCCTAGCCACAAGCCTTGGCCACTCATGAAGGACCCGCCGATCAGATTGGTCCCCTGTCCGATCCACACGAGTCCAGCCAGGCAGAGGAGAAGGCCGATCAATCGTCGAACCCACCTAGTCATCCCGACCATCCCTCCAGTCTGGCCAGTGTAATAGGAGACTCCAACGGATGGAGGTGGGTCGTACCTCGATCGCTGCGCTCTGGGCGATCCTGGGCCAAACCAGGAAGCTCGACGCAGTCCGCCACGCTATACTCCGCGCGCCGCTTGGCGCCAGGGCTCATTTCTCTGTTCGCAGCCACAATACCGAGTGGAGAGTTTGACTGATGGGGCTTTATCACTTTTGAAAAAGTTGTACCTGCTCTGGCTGGGAGAGGCTTGCTGTGACAAGAGCGTGATCTCGCCCGGAGTCAGCGACGGGGTACGTATCCACATCCCCATCATCGGCTATCTCATCGTGACTGATTCCGGACGGCGCATTCTGGTCGACACCGGAATCCATCGCAGCCATATCGACGACCCCGACCGTACCTGGAGAGGGACTGACTTCGCCGCCCAACTTCGTCCCGTCATGCGAGCAGAGGACACCGTCGACTACCGCCTGGCGGTCCTCGGACTAAGGGGGGCAGATGTGACCGACGTCATTAACACGCACCTGCACTTCGACCATGCCGGCAACAATGATGCCTTCCCCAACGCCAGCTTCTATGTGCAGCGGTTGCACTACGAGGCGGCCATTGACAACCCAGCCTTTCCCAACCAGTATTGGCGCCTGAGTGGCGTCGACTATCATCTGCTGGATGGAGAAACCGACCTCGGCGATGGAGTATCGGTCTTCCCGACTCCTGGACACGCTCCCGGCCACCAGTCAATCCTGGTGAGCCTCGACAGCGGTCACCAGATGATCCTCTGCGGCGACGCAATTTACGAGAAGGACAACATTACCCATGACATCTGGGCAGGGCAAGCGGATCCGGTCCAGGCGCGGAAGAGTGCTCTGGGACTCATCGACCGGGCACGAGAACTCAATGCCACCGTTCTATACGGGCACGATGCCGAGCAGTGGAAGACCCTGATACCGTCTCCGGGCTGGTATCAGTAGCCTCGATGCGGCACTTGCCAACGCCATAGCCTGCCGTAGCACGTGACCTTTCAAACGACACTCCAAGGCTGGCACACGTTCTATTCGATCGCTGGCACGTCTGCCGCGGCGCTCGTGGGACTTTTATTCGTTGGCCTGGCTCTCCATCTCCGGGAGGTCGTCACCCGTCCAGACGTCCGGAGCTTGGCGCGGGTCACCCTTACCAGCTTCGCGATCACGCTAGTCCTGTCGCTGCTCATGGTGGAGCCGGGAGAGAATCCGTCGTCGACCGGCGCGGGGCGACCTTCCTGGTAGCGGCCGGCACTCTGTCGGCTCTGGCCCATGCCTCACCGGCGTCAGCCGGGGGTGAGCCGGGAGAACCGCCTTCTGGTCGTTTCTCGGTCCTGCACGACGCGGGCCTGGCTCTTCGATTCATACGAGGTCGGCCGTGGATGTGGGCCGGACCCGCCTCCGCCGCGATCGCGAACGTAGCGCTCACTGGTCCCCTGGCGGTGCTGATCCCTTTTCTCATCAAGTACCGACTTCATGCTGGGCCTGAGGCCCTGCGCCTAGTCGGCGCCTGCGGGGGGCTGGGGGCGATCCTGGCGGCCATCTATGTCAGCTGGCGGGGCGTGCCGCGACATGACGTCGTCTGGATGCTGATCTCTTGGGCGGCTGCTCCCGCGAGCATGGTCCCCATGGCCTCGTCAAGGCGGCCTGGCAGTTGATGCCACTCACTTTCGTCACGATGACCGGTCTGGCGATTGGCAACATGATCTGGTTCGCCCGCATGGGAGTGCGGGTTCCTGGCTTCATGCTGGGGCGGGTATCGAGCTTTGACATGATGCCTCTCCTACTGCCTGATCCCTCTTTCGATCGCGGTAACTGGACCCATCGCCGGGGCTATCGGAGTTCTCCAGGTGTTTGTGTGGGCCGGAGCTGCAGCCTGCGTGGTCACGCTGGTCTTCCTGTTTGTTCCCGGCCTTCAGGCCGATGATTGAGAGGCGTGGAAAGTGGCACCTCCTCGGGCGCGGAGTCGGCGCTGAGTGGTTGCGCCCGGACTGCTACCCGCCCGGCCCTCGCCGAGGATGGGGCCCGGGTCGGAGACGTCTACCTACTCGCGGTGAGGAAGGCGATGCCCTGGCTCCAGCTGGCCCATACCGATGACGAAGTCAGGGCCTGGTTCGCCGGCAAGATGCTGGAGTCTCACCAGGTGTGGGTTGTTGAGATGGACGGAGTGGTGCACGCCTTCTTGGCTCTGAGCCCAGACCAGACCTGGGTCAACCACCTCTACGTACATCCCCAAGCCCAGGGTGTCGGCTTGGGGACCGACCTGTTGGAGGTGGCCAAGGCGCGCAGCCCGGGCCAGCTGCGGCTGTGGGCGTTTCAGCGCAACCACAGGGCACGGACTTTCTACGAGCACCGCGGCTTTGAAGCAATCGAATTCGGAGACGGCTCCACCAACCAGGAAGGCGAACCTGATGTCCTCTACCGCTGGGTAGCGTCGGATCCCGGTGGCAAGCGGTAGCATCGGCCTATGTGTCGCAACATCACCACACTCAGGGGTTTGGAGCCGCCTGCGTCAACCTTGGAGATCGAAGCCGCCGCGCGTCAATACGTAAGGAAGGTCAGCGGCGTGAATGTGCTGACAGGCCGCACTGACCAGGCGTTCGAGACCGCCGTGCGCCGGGTCGCCGCCGCCACCACCGAACTTCTGGCTGAGCTGCCTCCGCGGCAACGGCCACCCCGGACCACTCCTCCGCTGCGTCGCATTGGCGCTACAGCTGGCTAGCCGTGCCGCGAGGTAGGGGCGTCTTACCTGTCCGGAGCTGGTAGCGCGGCTCCACAAGATCGCCGGGAGACCCGCTACCGAGCCAAGCCTGGCGCTGCCTGGCCCGCGCCCGGGCCTAAGCGAGATCGGACTTGGCCGGATCCGCGTCTTCCTCCGCCAGTATCAGGTAGAGGTTGCGCTTCGTCTCTTTGATCAGTTGAGCTGCCTTGGCCACCTGTTCAGGGTTGCCCGCCTGGGAGACCTGCACCATGGCCGCTACGGTCTGGCGCATGAGAGCCAGCAGTTCGTGAACGTCGTCGCCGACCGTGCGGGCCAGTTCCTCCCACGGGGATCCAAATTCGGCGCCGTGCTCTTCGGTGTAGGCAGTTCCGGCCTCGGTGAGCGTGAAGAGGCGCTGGCCCTCCGTCTCCTGGGAGCGGACCAGTCCCTCGTCCTCCAGTTGCTGCAGGGCCGGGTAAACGGATCCGGGGCTCGGGCTCCAAACCCCCTTACTGCGCTCGGTGATCTCTTGCATGATCTGGTACCCGTTCCTTGGCTGCTCGGCTAGGAGCAGCAAGGTTGCGGCACGGACGTTCCCGCGGGGAACCCGACCTCCCCGAGGGCCCCGCATCCTGCCGCCAAAGCCACGCCGGGAAGGCCGGTCGAATAGGTGGTCCCCAAAGGGACCAGGTCGGCCCCGCGGGCGCCGGCCGCCGTGGCCGTGGTGTTCTCCGCCCGGATCGTGGGCCGAGCCTGTTGGAAAGTTCGTCATCATGACGCCGCCTCCTGTTGTCCGATATATACGATACGAGCATGCTAGCTCATCGATATATCTTTGTCAAAACCCAGAGCGCGACCGGATCAGATCAAGAGACGAGCGGTCGGTTGTTTGCCGCTGCTAAGGTCCCGGGCAGTGCAGTGCAGGGCGGGACGTTGAACCACTGGGTGCGCTGCCTGGTCGCTGGCCTAGCTTTGGCCGCCCCTTTCTGGGCCCCGGCACCAGCCCGGCCAGTGGCCGCCACGTCCTTCGGAACTGGGCAGCTGGGTGTGCTGTCGAGCGTCAGCGCGGTCTCGGCCAACGATGCCTGGGCGGTGGGAGAGGGCACCGATGCAGTTACCGGTGCCCACACGACGCTGGCGCTCCACTGGAACGGTGCAACTTGGGCGCCGGTGGCCAGCCCCAACCCGGGAGGCACAACCACGAGCGGGGAGAACTCAGCTCTAGATGGCGTCAGCGCCGTGTCCGCCAAAGATGTTTGGGCGGTCGGCAGCTATGCCAATCCGACCACCGGAGCCCACGAGTCACTGGTGGAGCATTGGAATGGCAGCGGCTGGCGCCAGGTTGCCAGTCCCAACCCCGGGGGCACTGGCTCGAGTGGATCGGGGACCAACCTGCAGGCAGTAAGCGCCGTCTCGGCCAAGGACCTGTGGGTGGTCGGGGGTTACCTCGACCCGGCCAGTGGAGCTGACCGGACCTTGATTTGGCATGGCGACGGCAAGAGATGGACCAGGGTCAGCAGTCCTAGCCCCGGGGGATCCAATCAAAACGATCTCAGTGACCTGGATGGCGTCCATGGCGTATCGGCGAGAGACGCATGGGCCGTCGGTGAGTACAGCACCAAGGCGAAGAGCAGCGGCCGCGACACTGTCGTGCTGCACTGGAACGGTACTCGGTGGACCCGCGTCGCCAGCCCCAATGCGCTGGGGGCCAGCACCAAGCGGGTGACCAATCTAGCCAGCGTGGCCGCCGTTTCGGCGCACTTCGCCATGGCGGTGGGTACCTTTAGCCCGGACCCCTCAACGAGTGCGCTGGAGTCATTGGCGATGCGCTGGACGGGAACCCGTTGGGTTCAGGTGGCGAGTCCCGATCCGGGCGGGACAGCCGACCCGAGTGACTTCACCAATCTTTCCGCCGTCGCCGCTCTTTCTCCCCGGGACGCCTGGGCGGTTGGCGAGGCCACCGACTCCAGCACGCGAGCCGTGGACAGCGTGGTACTGCATTGGAATGGGCGCAAGTGGAGCCGATTCAGCAGTCCCAATCCTTCGACGACGGCAACGTATCTGTTTGCCGTGGCTGCCGTCTCGGCGCGAGCCGCCTGGGCTGTGGGCTCCTATTACGACAGCGCGACCAAGTCCGACTACACGCTGATCCTGCGTTGGGATGGGACCAGCTGGTTGCCGGCCTAACCGTCCCCAGGAGCATCCCCAGGGCGTTGGGCCAGTCGGCGATTCTGGGCTTCGCTCTGCCATCTAGCCAGACGGACCAGGCCTCCGCCTGACCGATCCGAAGCAGTCCCATAGGCGCCCAGGGGTCTTGGCTCAGTCGCTGCCTGACTTCATCTTCGTCGGAGCCTTCCACGATGAGGAGGGCTCGCTCACCTTGGCCAAGCGGCCCGCCCATGACCACCATCCTCTGATCGACGAGCCCATCCATGAAGGCTGCATGCTCGTCCCAGGCGTCCTGCTCGCGGTTGGGCCGCGATCCGTCCCATTGGGCTCCATGCCCATAGTCAGCACGAAGAACGCCACCAAGTCAGTCTAGGCACCAGTCGCCGACTCGATCCGGTGTGGGTGAGTGCCGAGTCGACTTTTGGTTGCCTCTAAGCGGAGCCCGCCGGCCGCGCTATTTCGGTTCTAAACTTCCGACGGGACGGATGCCTGCGTCAGCAGGCCGGGCGATTCAGGAGGTGAGGAGATGACGGATCCCGACCGCCAGGGCGGTAGCCAAGAGCCCGGGCCGGAGTGGGCGAGCTACGGCCGCGCCATGCTCCACTCCATGGCCGAGGTACTGGCAGAGACCCCGGAGACAGTCCACCACCTGCTCCTGGAGACGGCCGACTACTGGCTCGGGGTCGGTATCACCCTGGGAGCCCGATCCCCGGAGAGGGCCACCCGACTTCTTCATCTCCTCGAGGCGCAGGATTCAGAACGGATCGAGATCGAGCAGGACGCCCGATCCTTCGCCGCCGAGGTACTGGGGTGAGGCGCAGAAGTTTAGTCAGCGACCTCTACCGCACCGCGCGGCTGGCCAATGACCTGAGCACTCTGGCCTCGGGCGACCCGCATCGCATAGCGCGGCGCGCCAAGAACAAGATCGTGGGACGGGCTCTCGGGCGAGCCGGGGTGTGGAGGAGCCTCTGGCGCTAGCGTCAGGTGCTTCCGGCTCAGCCGAGCTGCGGCGGAAGTGACCGGGGCTTCAGCTGACCGCCCGGGTTGGCCGGACCAAGAAGATCCAGACGTCCCACAGACAGTGGCTCACGACCAGAGCTGGCATGGGGGTGCCGATGGCCGCCAGCCCGGACCATCCCGCGCCCGCCACCGTGGCCGCTCCCACCAGGGTGGGGTTGCCGGTGCACAGGTGCGCGCCGCCGTATAGGGCAGCGGAGAGGGCGGCGGCCCTGCTTCGGCCCAGACGTCGACCCAAGGCCCCTTGGAGCAGGCCGCGCCAGAACAGTTCCTCGGCGGGAGCTATGACCAGGGCCAATCGCAAGGCCAACTCCAACCGAGAGCGAAGCCGGCGCAGCTCGTAGATGTTGCCGATGTCCTGGTCTCCGTTGGGCATCAGCACCCGGGCGGCGCGATCACCGATGGCGAAGACGCCATAGAGACCGGTGGCGATCGCCGCCCCCAGCGCCAGGTCGCTGGGCTCGAGTCGCTGGCGACGCAACTCCTTGCTGGACAACAGGGAGAGGGATCCGAGACCGATCGCGGTGCCGGTCATGCGCTGCCAGAAGCGCTTGCGAGGGCCTCGAAAGGTGGCGGCGAAGGCTAGATAGGCCAATACTGAACCCGCCATCACCACGGCGGGAGCGGGTTGGTCGGGAAGAGCGATCCTCACCTAGCTCAGCCGCCCGGGTGCCAACTGACGCTGATGGCGATCCCCGCCACCAGCAGGAACCCGAAGGCGGCGTGGAGCTGGGCCGTCTCTAGATCGATCATGGCAATGGCGCGCTGCTGGCCGGCGGCGCCGAGCTCGGAGGCATTGAGACTGCGGACCAGCAGAGGCAGCGAGAGCAGGGCCAAGAGGCTCAACCGGGGAAGCAATCCGACGGCGACGGCGAGACCCAGGGTGACGAAGGCTCCCACCAAAAGGCTGACATAGAGGTGGTGGGCGACATGGCGTCCGGCCCGGATGGAGAGCGTGCTGATGCCGGCCCGGGCGTCCTCGCCGATGTCCCGCCACTCGTTGCCGTGCAGGATGGCTGTGACCAGCAATCCGATGGGAACGCTCGCCGCCCAGGCGGCAACCGCCAGGTGCCCGGTGATGGTGAAGTAGGCTCCCAGCACCATCAAGGGACCCATCAGGACGAATACCAGCGGCAGTCCTGCGGCACGGTACTTGTACTGCAGGGGTGGAGCGGTGTAGCCCCAGCCGCCGATCAGACCGACGGCGCCGAAGACGAGCAGCGGCCAACCTCGAGTCAGGATGAGCACGACCCCGATCAGGGTCGCCAGCAGAAATGCCGTCCCGGCCAGGAGGAATGCCTCACGCTCTCTGACCCTTCCGGTGAGCAGGGCCTGGCTCGCTCGAGGCGAGGTGATGGCGTCGATGCCCTTGCGGACGTCGTAGATCTCGTTGACGACGTTGGTCCCCACCTGGAGCATCACGGCCCCGCCCAGCACCAGTGCGAACAAAGCCCAGTTGAACCCGGGGCGGAGAGCCGCCAGCGCCGCCGCCGCTGACACCGGGACGATGGAGGCGGTGAGCGCGAACGGCCGAGTGATCTCGAGCCAGCCCCGCGATCGTCGTGCCAGCCCGATCTTGTCGGTGGACTCGGCGGAGCGCTTTCGTGACCCCCAGGCTGGTGCCAAGGCTCCGGCCGAACCGTAGATCACTGCTGCTTCGATCACCGCCGCCACCTGGGCATCCTCTTGGACGACCGGCTGGAGGATGGGCAGATCCATCCCCGCCTCGCGGAAGCGTTCGGCGCCCGCCGCCACCTCCTCCCGGGTCCCACACAGCAAAAAGGCGTCGACCAGTTCGTCTGGGATGAGCTGGGCCGCTCCGTGATAGTCCTCGGCTCGCCAGGCGGCCAGGATCGGCTGACGCAGCGAGGGGTCCATCCCGGCTCGACGCATGGCGACATCGGTCTGGACCGCCAGCATGTAGATGGCGAACGGCTCTCGTTTGGCGCGGTCCAGGGCGGCGCGGCGACTGCTGTCGATCAGGGAGAGGAGATAACCCCCGATCGAGATCGATGCGGGATCCCGCCCCGCCGCCTTGGCGGCAGAGCGGATCCTCTTAGTCGCCAGCGCCACCGCCTCCAGCGGCTCGGCTGGTCGAGCCAGGTAGCCATCAGCGAGCCTTCCCGCGAGTTCGTGGAAGGAGCGGCGGTAGCCAGCCGCCCAGATCGGCACTTGGTGGAGAGGCGGAAACATGGGCTCGACATCGGGAACGCCGGGGGCGCCCAGCGCCAGGCGCTCGCCCCGCCAGAGCAAGCGCAGTTCCTCCATGGTCTGCCCCACCTTGGCGACCGCCACCTCGGGCTCGTAGGGAATCCCCATCTGGGCGAGCCTCAGGGGAAGGGCAGTCCCCAGAGCCAGGGTGATTCGCCCCGGAGCCAGGTCGTCGAGCGCGCTCACCGTCATCGCCAGAACAACTTGATTGCGCGTGTTGGGATTGAGGGCGCCCAGGCAGATGCGCAGGCGGGGAACCGAGGCGGCGACGGCGGTGGCGTAGGTCACTGCGTCTCGGGCGAAGTAGGACTCATGGAACCAGATCGAGTCCAGACCTGACCGCTCCGCCATCTCCGCCTGCCGCACGGCATCCCGCACGTCGCCCTGGGCATTCAATCCCAGGCCGACCGCACGCGCCAGAGAGGGCATCGGCCACCTCCACTTCGAAGTTCGGTCAGGCTCGCTGGCGAGCCACTTCGATGAAGGGTAGTCGCTAGCCGGCGGAGTCCGGCGGAGCGCCCTTGCGACTTAGCTCGCTCCGACCGACCCTGCTCCGACTGGGGTGAGCACGACCAAGGGGATGGATCGCCGCGTCTTGCTCTGGTAGACGTCGTAGCGGCCGTGGTTAGCTTGGTTTACCAAGCGCCAGAGGCGGTCGTATTCGGGATCGTCTTCTGCCACTACCCGCGCCTGAGCCGCCGTTCGACTCCGGCCTCGCTGCAGGGCCACCCCAGGATTGGCCCTGAGATTGAGCAACCAGGCCGGCGGCCGGTCGGACCCCCCGTTGGAGGCCACGACCACAAAGGCACTGCCGTCGCTGGCGTAGACCAGGGCGTTAATCCGCCGTGCTCCGGTCTGTCGCCCGGTCGTCTCCAAAAGGAGGGTGGGTACACCGATCAGGTGGTGCCCGAACCGTCCAGCGCTGCTCCTGTAGAGCCAGCCGTGGAAGCGCAGAAACTCCCGCTGCAGTCTGGCGCACAAACCCACGACTGGCCAAGTCTAGAGGCCTTGGCCGCGCTAACTCGCGTTCAGTCTAGGAAGACCACCAGGGCGGTCTTGTCGTCGCGTTTGCGCGCCATCGCCACTAGCTTTTCCGCGGCGGCTTGGGGATCGTCTCCTTGAAGGGCGCGAGCCAGGTCCTGCTCTGTGAGCAGGTCGGGAGGGTAGTCGCCGGTGATGCCGTCCGTCACCAGCAGCAATTTGCTCTTCGCGGCCAAGGCGACCCTGCCCATCTGGGACACGACCCGGGAACGGTGAGGGTTGTCACCTTCCCCCAAAGCGTTGAAGAGGATCCGGCCCTCGCCTTCATCAACCGTGACCTGAACCAGCTGGGCGCTTTCGGCTGCTTGGATGTAGAGGCGGGAATCGCCGACTGAGACGTAGATCACTCCCTCATCAACAACCCAGGCCACCGTTGCTGTAGTTGCTCCCAGGCCGGCTTGCCTGATCGTCCGGTCGGCGCTCTCGCAGCTAGCCACCAGGGTCTCGGTCGGGGCCAGGCTGGTCGATCGACAGCCCCAGCCGATCGTCCTGGCTGCCAGCTCGGCCGCCTCTCCGCTGTTGCCGAACTGTCCCACCCCGTCGAATACCCCGAACAGACCCAGGTCGAGATCGACGAGCGAGCGATCTTGGTTGTGGAGAGGAGCCTCCGCTGTACCGACCCGCCATCTCATCTCAGTCAGACGGTGGCTGGACCGCCAGGCTGAGCAACGTTCGCGCTAACCGGGCTGGCGTGGGCTGGCACCTGGGGATATTCCTTCTCCTGAGGCTTGCCAAGATTGCGGCCGGCCAGGAGGGCCACAATCGCCACCAGGGCGACCAACGGCACCTGGGCCATGTACTCGTCGAGACTACGCCAGCTCAGCCAGAACCCCGCGAGCACGAGAACCCCGGCGCTGATCCGCCAACTCGGCCGGAGCCAACCCCAGAGCAGGGTCAACGCCATTGCCGTCGCGGTGGCCGCCAGGAAGAGGACAGATGGGAAGGGCTTGATCAGGTGCTGCAGGATGAGCACGACCGGGCCATAGCCGAGCGGGAAGGTGGGCGCGGACAGGTAGCGCCAGATCGTGCCCAGGGCGTCGGGATAGGCGACCAGCCAGGGGACGACCGCTACCGCCAGGGTCGCCACCAGGGCGGCCACCCGCCGACGCCAGTCACCTAGGCTGAAGCTGAGCAGGAGGTAGGCGGGGAGAAAGAAGAGAGCCAACTCGTTGGACCCGATGGCAAGTCCCAGACAGACGGCCGAGAGAAGGGGCCGTCTGATCCAGAGCACCGAAAGGGCGATCAGCAGATAGGCGACCGACTCGGCGTTGCCGAAGCTAGCGAAGTTGAGGGCCGAGCCGGGAATGTAGTAGGTCGCCAGGAAGGCAGCCAGGGCAGCGGCCCAAAGTGGTCCTGCCGCGATCCCCAGCAGAACCGCAAAGACCACTGCCGCTAGGAGCGTCCACAGGGAACGGACCTGTGAGGATTGACTGGCTACGGGAACCATGACCAGTGGATCGAGGGGTGGTTTAGCGAGCCCCGAGAAGAGGCTGGCGGTGCCCCCCTGGCTCTTCGCAGCCCGGGCTGCAGCCTGTATCTGAGTTGGGCTGGGATAGATGCGGACATCGGCCAGTGAGCCCACCCGAAGCGGAGTCGCCAGAGATACAGAGAGGCCCATTTGGCGGAGGCAGGCAATCTCCTTCACCTGATAGGGATCTTGTCCTGCCACTATCGCCTGAGCCCCGCACACGGCCATGGCATTGGCGTCGTCGATCCGTTGAGAGTCGCCAGCCAGGGACCCGGCGATGGTGGCCAAGACGAAGGCGCCCACGACGAGCAAGGCGACCGGGGCGAGGATGAGGACGCGCCCCAGGCGCAAGCGTTGGATCCAGGTGGGTAGCACAGTTCGGCAGCTGAGGGCGGTCAGCCCGACGAAGACCAGGAAGCAAGCGAACTCCAGAGCGTCGCTGGCGTAAGCGCCGACCTGACCGGGGATGGCCGACGAAAGCCACTGGAAGTTGGCGAACTTGAGGGCTACCAGAGCCAGCCCGATCAGGATGAGCCGGTCGGCGGCCATTGGTGGGGGTCGCCATCCGCTAGAGACCCGGTTCCACCAACGCGCCACCCGGGCCACCATCGTCAATTCGCTGGACGCCTCCCTTCCCGGCGTTGGTCACAAGTAAGACGCAGCGCGCCGGGATGTGACCAGAACCCGCCGCTCCCCGCGATGGTGGCCTGCCTCAGCCGCTACAGGTATGTGTGGTCCCGACGAGTATGCCTGGCCGAGCTTAGAAGAAGCTGGGCACCAGCTCCCGGGATCTCAGACGCCGGTTGGCAGGCTGCCTTTGCCAGTGCCGTCGGCTTGCTCCCTCCGCTGGCGCGCCGGTTCAAGATGGAGTCGATGACGCACTCCAGCGCGACGGTCGGGGCGGTGCAGTCCAGAGAGAAGGGAGATAGATCGGCGGACCGGGCTACTCTCGGGTCCAGATGAGCCACCAACACTCCGGGAGGGTGCTGAGCCACGAGGTCCCGCCGGAGGCGGATCGTCGCTACATCTACGCTGCGCTCGGGCTGATCGTGGCCTTCATGGTGTTCGAGGTCATTGCGGCGGTCCTTGCTGGCTCGCTGGCCTTGCTCGCAGACGCAGGCCATATGCTCGCCGACGTCGGAGCCCTCAGCGGGGCGCTCTGGGCAACCTACCTGGCGGCTCGTCCGAGCAGCAATCGCTTTAGCTTTGGCCTCAAGCGCGCTGAGGTTCTCGCCGCCGCTGTCAACGGCGTGACTCTGCTGGTGGTGGCCTTTCTAATCGGCCTCGACTCCATCGGTCATTTGGTGTCGCCCCGTCCTGTCCACGGGCTGACCCTGATCGTCGTGGCCGCCGTGGGAGTCGCGGTCAACCTTCTTGCTGTCCGTATCCTGGCTCGAGCGAATCGATCTTCGATGAGCGTTCGTGGCGTCACGGCGCACGTTCTCACCGACCTCTACGCCTTCATTGCCACAGTGGCTGCCGGCGTGGTGATTCTCCGGTTCGGCTTTGCCCGGGCCGACGCGATCGCATCGCTGGTCGTGGTGGGACTGATGTTGCGCGCGGCTGGCCAGCTGCTCCTCGCCTCCGGTCGCATCCTTCTCGAGGGAACTCCGGATTCCGTCGACCTCGATTTGGTGCGTCGCCATCTGACCGGGCTGCCCGACGTGCTCGGCGTGCATGAAGTCCACGCTTGGACGCTGACCTCCAACCTACCCGTAGTCTCGGCCCACGTCATCGTCTCGGACGCCTGCTTGAGCGACGGGAGTTCAGGTCAGGTGATCGACCGGCTGCAGGAGTGCCTGGCCGGTCACTTTGACGTGGAGCATTCGACCTTTCAGCTGGAGCCGGCCACCCACGCTGACCATGAGCAACCCCAGCACAGCTGAGCCGCGAAGTTGTAGGCCGGGGCCTGGTATCAATGGCCACCTTTGCGCGCCGAGGGAGCGACGGCTTCGAGCCCGCGGGGATCGCCGTCTTCATCGAATAGCACCTGCACCACGGTGAGTCCGGCCCGCTCGAGATCAGGGGCCAGACTTTTCGCCTGATCCCCACCGATTTCCAGGAGCAGGTGTCCGCCGTGGCCGAGCCAGTCACTCGCCTGTGCCACCGCTCGGCGGACGAACTCCAGGCCGTCTTGGCCTCCGTCGAGGGCCGATCGGGGCTCGTAATCGCGCACGTCGCGGGCAAGGTAAGCGATCTCTGCGGTGGGGACGTAGGGCAGGATCGCCGCGACCACATCCACTCGTCCCATCCACGAAACGGGCACCGCCCCGAAGAGGTCACCCTCGACCACGGTGACACCGTTTCGGCGCGCACAAGCAGCGGCCACGGGGTCGCGCTCAGTACCGATCACCGAGGCTGCGGGGTTTCGATCCAGCAGAACCCGAGCGACGGCACCGCTGCCGGTGCCGAGATCGATCGCCCGGCCGCGGGGAGGGAGCAACTCGGCGGCGCGCACCGCCAACTGCTCGCTGTGCCAACGAGGCACGAAGACACCCGGTGATATGGTGACCGAGCAACCACAGAACTGTACGGTCCCGGTAATCCAGGCCAGCGGCTCACCCGTTGTCCGGCGGGTGACCAACGTGCTCAGAACTTGTCGCATTGCCTCGGCCGCCACCGCCAGTTCCTGCGCCTCTTCTCTGGGCGCGACGCAGCCGGCTGCGGCCAGGCGACGGGTTGCCTCAGGGAGGCCATCATTTGCCATTGGGGGTGCGAGCTCCTTGTGGTGCGTTATGCCAAGGGTGCTTTATGCCAAGCGGGATGCTAAGGCTGCATCGACGCTTTCCTCGCCGCCGGAGCGCCATGGGATAGTACGGTCATGTCACAGGAAGAAGTTGACACCTACCTGGAGTCTCTCGACGAGCCCAAACGCGCTACTCTCCGCGAGTTGCGCCAGATAATCCTCGACTTTGTTCCCGAAGCGGAGCAGGGCATTTCCTACCGCCTGCCCGCTTTTAGATTGCAGGGCAAAGTGATCGCCGGCTTCGCCGCGCTCAAGCGGCACCTCAGTTACCTACCGCACAGCGGATCTGTGTTCCCGGAACTACGAGAGGAAGTCGCTGGGTACGTGACATCCACAGGGGCTCTCCGGTTCTCCATTGACGAATGCCTTCCCGAGTCACTCGTGCAAAAACTCCTGGCAGTCCGAATCAGGCAAGCCTTACCTGAGTGACCGACTCGCTCACGGTGCGCGGTCCATAGATACCCCAGACCGGATGGGTGGGATCGTGAAAGGAGGTAAGTCCCTTCGTTCGGCCCGTGTGGCGATTTGCGCGTTTGGGCTGGCCCAAAAATACCCACCTTTTAGGCGATTGTCCAGTAACCGTCCCGGGAAGGCCCCGGTGGTCGGACGCCTCGCCCCAGGGAGACGCCAGGAAAAGATGCTGAGTGCACTTCGAGGTGGCCGTCTCTGGGAAGTGGTGCGTCTCGGTCAGGCGCGGGACCCCAGAAGGATCAGGACCACGGCGATGGCGGAGTCGATGAGGGCGGCACGCCGCCATCGTCGGTCACCGGTGGCCACGACCAGCCCGCTCAGCGCGTGGGCGGCGTCCACGGCTACACCGGTCCGGCGCCAGTGCGGCCACCACATCAATTCGGCCGCACCCTGCAGCACCTGGCGGGCGCCGAGGAGTCGGGCGACGCGGGGAGCGCCCGGCCCGGGAGGCGCCCCCAGCAGTCTGCTCGCGCGGCTCGGTTTGACCATCAGGAACGAGCCCCAGGCGACTCGGGCGAGCCCGAGCACTCTTCCCTCCCAGGCCGATTTCATGGTTGACATGGACGATCTGCCTCAACTGAAGGGCTGTCCAAGAATCGATGCGACGCGCGGCTCAATTGGAGCCCGCCTCGGCCAAGGCGGTAGCGGCGTTGATGAGTGCCAGATGGGAGAGCCCCTGGGGCAGGTTGCCAAGAAACATCCCGGTCTCGGGATCAATTTGCTCGGAGAAGAGCCCCAGGTCACTGGCCAACCCGACCGCCTGGTCCATCAGCTGGTGGGCTCGGTCAAGCTGGCCGGTTCGCGTCAGGGCATCCACCATCCAGAAGGTACAGGCGACGAACGCGCCCTCCTCGCTCGGCATCCCCGAGTAGCGGTAGACAAGCGCGCCTCGCCCCAGTTCACCCCGGACTGCCTCGATGCTGGCAACCAGCCGGGAGCCACGCTCGAATCCGGTACGCCCGGCGAGCAGAACGGCAGCATCGAGCTCCTCGCTGCCGGCGTAGAAGACGTAGGCTTGCCGGCCCTCCGACCAGCAGTTGCGGTTGACCCAGTCCTTGACCTCGTTCGCCTCTTTGCGCCAGCCTTCAGCCTGCTCCCTCGGAAGCTGCCCGGAGTCGGCCAGCCTGCTAGCCCGGTCCAGTGCAGTCCAGCAGCCGATCTTGGAGATTGTGTAGTGGCGCTGCTGCTCAAGCTCCCAGATCCCGGAGTCCTCCTTGCGCCAGCTTCCACAGCAGCGGTCGGCGAGATCTGCCAGCAGCTGCCCAGTCCCCGCGTCGAGGAGGTGGCCCGCCGCCATGTAGCGGGAAACCGCGTCGAAGAGGTCACCATAGATGCCCAGCTGCCGCTGGGAGGCGGCGGCGTTTCCTGACCGCACCGGCCGACTGTGCCAGTAGCCCTCGGCACTCAGCTCCCGCTCTCCCTCGGGCAGGCCACCATCCAAGGTGTAGAAGACGTGTGGCTCTGGCCCGTTGCGACGGAGCGCCGAGAGCAGCCAGGATATGGCGCGGTGGGCCTCCTCGTGGAGCCCCAGGCTGAGGAGAGCGTCCAGGGCGAAAGAAGAGTCACGCACCCAGGCGAAGCGGTAGTCCCAGTTCTTGGCACCCCCAAGTCTCTCGGGAAGGGAGGTGGTTGCGGCAGCGGCGAGGGCCCCGGTGCTCTCGTTCAGGATGGTCTTGACGGCCAGCGCCGACCGCTCGACCGCATCTCTCCAGGGGCCACGATGGTCGAGCTGGGCCGTCCATCGACGCCATGACTCCGCCGTCCGGTCCAGCCGGGCGTCGATGGCACTGGCCGACGGGATCACGACCGGCTCAGAGTCGGTCGCGATCAGTCCCAGGACCACGCGAGCGTCGGGCTCAGAGGAGAACTCGCCCGTCACTGCAGCGGCGTGAAGGGAGCCGCCTGGGGCACCTCCGACAACCACGGCTATGGATTGGGTCCCCACGGTCACGACCGGGATGCCACCCCGCATCCTCACGTCCGGCCGGACTGTGCCGAACCGATCTCCAGGAGACAGTTCCCACCTCATCCGCACCTGTCCCCAGAGCGGCTCTACCCGGTGAGCCAGCTCACTCCACGGCAGGCGGCCTGCGCTCCCCGTGTTGAGAGCCTGGGTGATGCGCACTGCCCCGGTGGTGGTGGTGAGGGTGGACTCGAGTACGTTTGTACCTGGCAAGTAACGCCGGCTCGTGTCGAATGGATCTGCCGGCGCGAGCGAGAAGAAGCCACCCCGCTGGGGGTCGAGGATGGCGGCGCAAACTGGGTCGGCGTCGAGGGTGGGGTGTGGCCACCAGTCGACGCGGCCATCAACTGCCGCAAGCGCGACGCTTCGACCGTCACCAACGACGGTATAGTCGGCCAGAGCGGCAAATCCACGGTTGCGCGGACGCACGGTCACGACAACCCAGCCGGGGGCGGGATCGGCGATTGATCTCGGGCCGCGGCGGCCCGGGCCAGCGGCCAGCGCCCCATCAATGGCCCCAGGACGATCACCACGGCCAGGCCCAGCACCAGTCCAATGAAACCCGGTCCGGGCTTGGCGAGCCCGGTGGAGACGGCAGGGCCGTCGCCGCCGCCGGAGCGTGGTGCGAACCGGCCAGTTGCAGTAGGAAGAGAGTCAGTCCGATCGCCAAAGCGGCCGCTCCGATCTGGGACCAGGCAGGCGCTCCGATGGCGCTCACCGACGGATGATGCAGCAGGCCAAATACTGTAAGTGATGCCAGTCCGACGCAGATGGCGATGCCGTGACCGATTATGCCGTTGCCAAGCCCGGCGCCCTCGCTCTGCGGGTCAGCGGCGAAGACGTACGCGGTGGGGCCGACGGTACTGGTGATCAAAGGCCAGGCGAGAAGCCGTCCCGCCAGGCCCACCACCGCCACCAGGACCGCCGTCAGCACAAAGTAGCGGAAGGCGGCACCGACCCTCTCGGCAGGGGTCAGGCGCGGCGCAGGTCCGGCGAGCTTAGCACCCGCTCCGCGCGAGCTGGTCACCACCCTGGGCTGAGTCGGCTCGCGCGGCTCCGTCGAGACCGCTCCGCACGGTGCCGGGAGCCGTGGCCCGACCAACTCCTGCCGGGCTGCCGGTGATGATCGCGACCTTGCGATTGGGGCACGGAATTCCATGTTGCACGCTGCCGGGCCACCGGTGACGGATGGAGAACCGGGATCAGGACGCCGGCGGCGAAGGCCGCGCATTGGCTAGGTAGGAGAGGAGTGCAAGTCACTGACCACCGTTCTGCTGGACTCCCCAGTGCCCTTCGCTTTCGGCGGTCGGGAGCGCCGGCCCAATCGGCTACTACCCGACACGGCTAACAGACTGGCGAGTCTGTTTGCTGAGGCTCTTGGTATGTCCCCGGAACCGATCCCGACAACAGTACGCAGGACGTCATCGTCGAAATGCGGAAAACGGCTGTCATGAGATGGCCAGCAGTGCAATCACGAACCCCACATAGGCCCCAATGATCATCCAGCCCGACCAGGTGCGGAGCCCTCGGGTTGCATAGGCCAGCGCCAACGTCAGTACGGTGAGCCCCACATACCAGGCCGCGATCAGTGTGGCCGGGTTGGAGGGTCGGGTCAGGCCCAGCAGCGCCGACGGAATCAAGAACCCGGCGAGGACGTTCAACGTGTTGCTGTTCAAGGCCGTGCTGAAGGCGGCGGCTCCCCTGCCTTTGGAGGCGAGGTAAACCGCGGCCACCGCGTTGGGCAGGCTGGTGGCGGCGGCCAGGACCAAACCGCCAACCACGATCGACGCCACCTCGTATTGACGCCCCAGCGCCGATGCCCCCAGCTCCATCGCGATGCTGGCACCGATCACCACGCAGAGAGCAGCGGCGGCCACCACTACGTCGCGCCGTCTGCCGCGTTGGGGGCGGATGGCTTGGGTCAGCTCGAGAGACTCTTCGTCAACAGCACTCGCCAGCCAGTTCGCCCAGCGTCGGGGTAGATGCAGGCGCGCTAAGTAGCCCACCCGAGCTCCCAGTAGCAGGCAATACGGTCCCAATACCAGGACCACAAGTCCCACTGCGACTGTAGGTGGCAGCAGCCCGAGCACGGTGGCCAAACAGACCAACGCCACCCAGAGCGCGACGGAGCCGCCCAGGATCACCACCTTGCGATGGAGCCGGAGGTGCCCCGCGACGAGGGCCCCCAGGCCCAGCAGGGCTGCCAGTTGGAATACGTCCGACCCGATGATGACGCCCGAACCGACCGCTCCCTGGTGGTGGAGCAGGGCCGTGACGGCAGTGCTGATCTCCGGACTGTCGGCGGCTAGGGCAGCCACCAATCCGAGCAGCGCCTCCGATAACCCAAAGCGTTCACCCACCCGCTCCAGCCGCGAGACGAGGAGCCAACTGGCGCTGAGACCCAGCGCGGCCCCACCGACGAAGGCGCTGACAGCGACCGCGTTGCCCATCACCACCCGCCGTAGGGGGGGAGCGAGTTGACTCGGTGCGAGAACGCCGATGTGGTGTCAGATCCATGGCGCCGATCCAGAAGATCCATGCCAGCCTCCATCCATGGGTGGATGTAATGCCGACCAGACTTCCCGGCTCTCCGGGCGCCATCCTACTCGACCGACCCGGTTGGCTTGGCCGCCGATCCAACCTCAGCCAGGCATCGGACCAAGCGGGCGCCTTCGGGCGCTAGGACACCACAGCGCTCAGGGCCAACCTCCTAAGGCCAATCTCCGGGCGGGTGCTTGGTGCCGGACTCGATCTGCATCCTCACCGTTGTGGTTGGCCGATGCCCTGAAGCACATATTCCAGGCCGGTGGCAAACTGCTGCGGCGTTGTATACGCCGCGAGCTGCTCAGCCAAACCATCCGCATCCGCCTCGCTCGAGGCCCCGCCCTCTCGCGCCGCTTCCAGCGCTGCGAACCCAACTGTGTAGGTGTGAACGGCGGCATAGGCGCGGCGCGCAGCCCCTTCGTCGAGCACCGCTTCGCGAAGAATTTCCATCATGGCGTCCATGCGGGCGAGCGCCGCCCGCGACACGACCGGGTGTTGCAGATAGACGTGCAGGGCGGCTGGCTGGGCCACCAGGAAGTGGCGCAGCTTGTCGGCCGCCTCCGCCACCCACGCCCGCCAGTCGTCTGGGGTCGCTGACGGCCGCCAGATGTCCGCGAGTAGCCGGTCGACCACCTCTGTAAGCAGGTCGTCCTTGTCCCGGACGTGCCGGTAGAGGGACATCGGGGCCACTCCCAGCTGTGCCGCCAGACGGCGGATGGTGAGTTGCTGGTAGCCCTCGGCAGTCACCAGAGCCATGGCGGCCACGATCACCTGCTCCCGCGAGATCGATCCCCAGGGACGGCGCCCTCCGGCCGGCAACGTGCCCGTCCGGCCAGATCCCCGCGGAAGCCGGTGTTCGACGGAAGGCACAGGGGCTAGTCTAAGTATCTTTGCGTACACGTACGTCAGCCTGCTACTTTGAGTACGTATACGCATATAGGTTGAGCCCCCGTCCAAGGTGAGGTCCTGTAATGGACGCGTTTGGCTGACGGCAGTTGCCGCTTCTAGGAGCCGTCGTCGCCGGCGGCCATTCAGTCGAGGAGTGGTTCCCTTCCTGCAGATTCGCCGCGGGGCTCAAGGGATGGACCCCGGGCCACTTGGGCGTAGCCTGGATCGTCGGTGTTGGGTCCCCCTCGGCGCGGTGGCGTCGGGTTTGCTGAACTGCGCTATGGTCTGGCTGGTTACGGATCGCAAGCAAGGTGGTTCGCACGGTAGGGCGGCTCACCGTCGCTCTCCTGCCCTCGCGCGTCGCAATCGGGTGGGAGCCCGGTTGGAGTGGTGTAGATTCGGCTGGCCGCTCGGCCAGGGCCACTACGGGTCAAAAATCGGAGCCCCGCGTATTACAGCTGTGACTAGGAGGCGGCAGATCGTCTCGACCCGAGAAGGGCTGCTGTCGGCTGGAGAGGGACGGTTCGAGCAAGCGGGGCGGGGACGGCGGACTGTCGGCTACCGCCCTGGCGTAGCGGCCCTGATCCGGGATGAGGGTTAGCGAAGGTGCAGGAGAACCCGGTCACACCACGACAGCGAGCATCGGGAGGGGCGCGCTCGAACCGCGCCGTTGGCATGCTCCGACGTCGGAAGCCCGGATTCGGGACTCGCCACCGCTGGCTGGGGAACGTCGCGGCGGTCATCTTGGTCGTGGTGCTCATCGGCTGCGCCGGGGTGGGAGCGGGAATGATCGTTCTGGCCGCCTTCCAGGTGGGGTTGCCCAGTGTGGAATCGCTCCCTCAGCTGGGGCCGCCCAACGACAGCCAGATGCTGGCCAGCGACGGAACCCTGCTGGCGATCCTCCACGAGCCAGGCGAACATCACGTGGGCGTGGCCCTGAACAAGGTGAGCCCACTCCTGATCATGGCCACGGTAGCCATCGAGGACCGCCACTTCTACCAGGACACGGCCTCGGCTGACCTCCCCCGGATCATTGAGTCCGGCCTCAATGACCTGCGCCATCACAGCGCCGTGCAGGGGGCCAGCACGATTACCGAGCAACTGGCCAAGATCGCCTTCCTTACCCCCCAGAAGACGATCACCCGCAAGATCCGAGAACTGCTCCTCGGCTACGAGATCTCCAGGGTCTTCACCCCCGACGAGATCCTCCGGATGTACCTAAATCGGATCGCGTACGGCAATCAGGCGGTTGGAGTCGAGGAAGCAGCCGAGCTTTACTTTCACATTCCCGCATCTCAACTCGACTTGGCCGAGGCGAGCATGCTGGCAGGCATCCCCGACGCTCCCACCGCCTACAACCCCGTCCTCTATCAGGGGGTAACCGGTTCGACCAACCTGGCCAAGGACCGCCAGAGCGTTGTGTTGCAAGCCATGGTCCGCAACCGCTACATCACCCAGAAGCAGGCTGACGCAGCCTTCAAGGAGGTGCTCACCGTCTACCCCTGGGGAGCCAGCGAGGTCGATACCCAGCCAGATTTCGTCCAGTTCGCCGAAGGCCAGCTGCAGGCGCAGTTCGGAGATGCTTACCTCAATCCCGGCGGCTGGACCATCTACACCTCGCTCGACACTGCTGATCAGGCGGTGGGAATCGCCGATCTTCAGAACCCCGCCAAGGACGCGGAACTACTGCGCGACTTCAACATCGGTGATGCCTCGCTTTTGTCAGTCGATCCCGGCAACGGAGCGATCCTGGCTATGGTCGGCACCACCGACCCCAGCGGCCAGTGGAGCCAGATCAACATGACCACCCGCCCGAGGCGTCCGGGATCGTCCTTCAAGATGTTCACCTACTCCGCCGCGCTGGCCTCGGGCAAGTTCACCATGACGACGCCCATCCTCAATGAGCCGATCGACATCGACGGCTACTCTCCCCTCAACTACTCCCGAACATTCACAGGCATATGTCAGTTGAAGATCTGCTTGGGCAATTCGATCAACGTGCCTGCAGTCAAGGTCGAAGTGATCACCGGGCTGCAGAGCGTGGTGAATCTAGCGGAGCGCATGGGGGCCACTGGTCTGCTCAATCCGCAAAACACCTACGGCGACGCCCTCACCCTGGGCGGCCTGGCGCTGGGACTCCCAATGACCCAAATGGCGACCGGCGCCGAGGTGTTGGCCAGCGGCGGGGTGCGACACAACCTCACCAGTATTCTTCGCGTGGTCCAGGGAACCAGGACGACCTACCAGTACGACGTCGCCAGCAACTCGGTGCGGGTACTTCCTACCAACGTCGCCTACATTATGAACGAGATTCTCCAGAGCAATCACAACCGACAACCGGAGTTCGGAATTGTCAATGGACTGACGCTACCGGACCGCACCGTAGCGGTGAAGACCGGTACCTCGGACTACGGTGTCGGCGACCTCGCCGGCATCGGCGACAACTGGACATTCGGTTGGACGCCACAAATCCTGACTGCGACGTGGGTCGGCAATCCCAATTACCAAACCCTCTCCGCCGTTTCTTCCGGACTCTCGGGGGCAGCCCCGCTCTGGCAGACCTACATGGAGTCGGTCTTGTCGGGTCAGCCGGCGCTCTGGTACACCAAACCTGCCGACGTGGTGCAGATGGGTAGGGGCGAAGACGCCGACTACTACCTGCCCAACACGGCCTCCTACGCTCACGCTGACGTCAACTGCCCCGGCGCCTACAAATTCGACTGGAATGGCAACTGCTAGCCTTCGGTCACGGTCGCGGCCGCTCCCATCGCTCGCTGAGATTGAGACGTCACCCGGCATGACCCAGTCTCGCCGATGAGTTCATCCGCTGCCGGCTCCGCCGTCACGCACCGCTCTGGGCGGACCGATGACACGGCTGGTCTGACGTCGACAGTCCGGATTGCCCAAGCCAAGCGAGCAATGCTTTGGGGGCTTGCGGTCCTCTGGCTGATCGACGCTGGGCTGCAGTTCCAACCCACCATGTTCACCTTCGACTTCGTCAGCGGCGTCATGCAGCCGTCCATCGCAAGCGACCCTTCTTGGTTGGGAGCAATCTCCACTTGGACCTTTGGCTGGGTCAGTCCGCACATCGCCCAGTGGAACTGGGTCTTCGCCTGCACCCAGCTGTTCATTGCGCTGGGGCTCTTCTACGGTCTGATCCGGAGGAACAACCGTGCAATCGTGGTCGGTTTGGTGGTCTCCATCTTCTGGGGCGGTAGTGTCTGGGTGTTCGGTGAGGGCACTAGTGGCGTCTTCACCGGTAACGGGACGCTGCTCACAGGTGGCCCTGGGGCGGTGCTGCTGTACGTGTTCATCGCTGCGTTCTATCTCCTTCCTGACCGCTGGTGGCAGCTCTCGGCGAGGTTTTGCTTCCCTCGGGACGCACTTGCTCTGCTCTTCCTTTACGGCGGCCTGGCGCAGGTACTGACGCCCGGATATTGGGGAGCTCGGGGACTCCCGGTGCTGATTGAAGGTCAGGCCGCCATGGCCCCTCCGTGGATGACCGCCACCCTAACCCCCGGGGTGACCGTTACGCAGGCCAATCCGGTGCTCTGGAATGCGGTTTTTGCCATCCTCTTGTTCGCGATCGCCATCCTGCTATTCGGTCCGCACCCCAAGACCCTCGGATACTGGATCCTCGGAACAACCTTAGTGGCGATCTGGTACTGGGGGCAGGCGTTGGGTGGAGTGTTCAACTCGATGGGAACTGACCCCAACACTCCACCGCTCTTCGTCCTCCTCGCGATTCCTGGCTGGCTCGTCTGGCAAGCAAATCGGCAAGAGACCACTGACCAGTCGCTGGGGCCGCCTTGAGTGTCCCGACCGGGCTCTTGGTCTGAAGGGTGCAGGGATATGCAGACAGTTCGGGCCCAGGGTGCCCCCAAATCACGCCGAAAATGACAAATGAGTACCGTGCGGGGCACTCCGCTGTCATTGGGTAGAACTCGTTTGGAGATCGGGCTTGGTCAGGGACGGAGAAGACTGCAACGAAGGTACTACCCGACTACCCCCGTGCAAAGCGGACGAGCTCGGAGTAGTCGTCGGTCCCTATGGCCAGCACCAAGGCCCGAATGTAGGCCGCCCGGCCGGCGTCCACTTCATCCAACCTGGACTCACCCCAAGTAAAGGTCGGGGAGCCAATTGCGATTAGGTACAGGTCGGCCATCAGGCGGGTCAACCGTCCATTCCTGTTTGGGAAGGGGTGAATACTCACCAGGCGGCCGTGTACGCGTGCCGCCAACTCGTCGGCCCTGAATAGCGACTCTCCGTGCCATAGGAGAGCGTCCCCAAACAGCGATTGAGACTGCATGACGATCTGTGTCGGATCGCCCCCAATATCTGCGAGCCGTTGACGAAGCGTGCCCGCCCAGCGCCAGACGTCGCCGAACATGTTGCGATGTAGATCCAGCATGAATCCGTAGTACAGGACACCCTCAGGGCCATCCCGCCGTGCTCGTTCATAGGCCCACGGCAGAGCCTTAGCGATGTTCTCGAACTCCACCGTGTTGAGGTCTTCCCGGTTCGCCACGAAGTCAGGGATGAGGCCGACTAGATCCTCGTAGTCTATGGGCATGGTGCCAGACGGCTCCGGACCGATGTGCCGCAAGCTCATGACTTCCGGGCCTTGCTGGCCAACTGGACCAGCACCCCGGTCATGGTGTGGGTGCGGAGGCGTGCTGAGCCAGCGGTGAGCGCTGCCAGAGAGCACCGCGGTCAATGAGGTCGTGGGCCAAGCGCCGCACGGCTTCGCGCTGACGGCGCTGATCGACCTCTTGGGCTTCGAGAGCCATGGTCCGGCCGGCGTACCCGAGAATTGATGCGGCCGCCCTGCGAGCCTCTGCTTCGACGGTCTCTTGGATCGTCTCATTCGGCACCAGGATGTAGACGAGCGAACAGTTGAGGGTGGTTGCCACCTCGGCCAGCTTGGCTATGGTGATTCCGCCCGTTAGCTCGGCGCGCTCCAACTTGTTGACGGCAGAGCGGGACAGCTCTAGCTCACTCTGCGCTGGGCGGGTGCAGATACATGGTTTGGATTCCCACTCTTCCGGGACCGCGAAAGCGGTTGAAAATCAAGTCACCTACTCCGGCCATGATGCCTGTTCGCAGACCGTAGACGGCCGGGCGCATGCGCACATCTGGGTCCATGTAGACCCAGCCCCCGGGTTCGACATCGATCTCCTCGCCGTCGGCGAGAACCTTCTCAAAGACGTTGCCGAACCCGTGTAGCCAGACGACTCCGTCGCTGTCGCGGGCCTCAAAGCGGTCCACCCAGAAGCCACTGTGGCCGAAGAGGTTGTTGCGAAAACCGCGCAGGTGGCTGGTGCTGTAGCGGACCGAACCGGTGGCGGCCAGGAACTGGTGCTCCCTGGCGAGAATCGCTGCCCTGTGAGGCAACTCCAGCGGAAAGACGTGGCCCGGAGCGTCGCGCGAAAAGGCGATGTCACCATGGCCCTTGGCTTCTGTCAGAAACACCTGCCGTCCGGCGACTAGGCGGCGGACGGCTCCCCGGACCGCCTTCAGCTTAATACCGATCTGCGGATCCTTCCAGAGCACCACGTGGTGTTCGAAATAGACGGCCATCGACCCATCCAGGCTGCAGTGGAGCATGGGCACCAGTTCGCCCTCGATCAGGTAGGTGATCCCTGGGGCCAGGCCCTCGTGGATCCGGGTCGGGAGGATCTGGGGACGATTCAAGCTGACTCTCTCTTTGGCAACGCCACTCACTCCTAATCGTCCGGAATGCCGCTCTCCGTCGTCGGTTCAGAGAGCGGGGATGAGGACCAGCTTGGTGTGCGGTGAAGCGGCCTGACGGTGCCAGGCCGACGAGACCTCTGACAGAGGAATCTCCTCGAGGCTGAGGTGTATCCGGCCGGCGGCGGCATGGTCGGCCACCTCGCTGAACGCCCGGGCGCGCATCTCCCAGGGGGTCTGGGGACTGGCATGGCCAATGATGGTTAGCTGGCGCCCGCGCACGATGGCGGAGCTGAGAGTGGCTTCGCTGCCGGCGCTCTCTCCCAGATGGATGACCCTAGCCGACGGAGCGGTCGCGCCGATAGCCTCTTCCAGAGGATGGCCCCAGACCGGGTCGAATATGACATTGAGCGGACCACCCGCGGCGTCCAACAACTCCTGCTGGACGGTCTCCGGGGACTGCTCGGCAATCGTCACCACCGCATCCGCGCCTAGATCGAGGGTCCTCGCCAGGGCTCCGGGATCACGACCGGCGGCGACGATGCGCCCCGCACCCAGAAGCTTGGCGATCTGGACCGCCATCTGTCCCACCGCCCCGGTGGCGCCCAGGATGAGAACGCTTTCCCCGGCCTTGAGCTGAACCTTGTCGACCAAGCAGATCCAGGCAGCGATCCCGGCCACACCCAGGCCAGCAGCTGTGGCTGTGTCGAGTTTCGAGGGTAGCGGGAGACAGCTCTGGGGCGCGGCTACGGTCCATTCGGCGAGGGCCCCGCTTCCACCTCGGACCGTCTCGAAGCGCACCCGCTCGCCTCTTAGGTCGGGGCTGCCATCAACGACGACTCCGACTCCTTCTGATCCGGGAACGTAGGGCACGTCGGGAGCACCACCGTAGAAGGTCCCCGAGGCGATCCGCAGGTCGATCGGATTGAGGCCGGCGGCGGCGACTCGGATCAGTACCTGATCGGCTTTGGGCGTGGGTCGCTGGATCTCCTGGAAACTCGGAGCCGACCCCAACCTTGCGACAACCGCGGCGCCCATGGAGGTCTCGGTCATTGCTCGGGCACTCTAGAGCTCAACACTGGGGACCCCTCCGCTGGTCACGGTGAAGGTCTCCCACATTCCTGCGGCCTCGTGGCCGGGCATGAGGCAGGCCAGCCGGTAACTGCCGACTTGACTCGCGGCGAAGGTGAAGGTGGCCGTTTGTCCGGGGGCCGTTCCCATCGTGGGGTTGGGCGTCCCAGCCCCGGAAAAGACCGGGGTTGTCCCGGTAGAGGTCACGATCACTGCCGAATGGTTGGTCGTACCGACGTTGCTGAAGTTGACGGTAACGCTCCAGCCGCTGGGCACGGATACCTTCATGGCCCCATCGGCTTCTCCGTCGAAGCTGAGGCCATGGTTGACCCCCTGGTAGCCTGCCACCGCCTTCCAGATCACGGTCTTGGTCGCCGAGTCGTAGGAGACCCATTGGTCGAGCGTGACCGCGGAGGGGGTGGCCGAGGGGCTGGCGCTGGGCTTGGGCGTGGGGGCGGGGCTTGGCGCGGCGTGGGAGACGAAGTAGGCCGGGCGGACCGAGACCAGCCCGTCGACGGTGACCCTGAGCTGGGCCGAAGAGTTGCTCTGGCCACCAACTTTCCACCCGGTGAACGGGTGTTGGGTGGGGTAGGCCGCCGTCGCTGTGAGCGACACCTGGTCGCCGCAGGGCACCGCGAGAGTGCCTATGTCTCGAGCGAAGCGGTGAGTCTGTCCCGCCGCCGTTGCCCGAACGCTGCCCAGAAGCGCGTTTCCAGAACTCGGGATCTGGACGGTCACGGAGCAGCCGACGCCGGTGTCGGCGCTGTTGCTGGGACCGCCGCCGCAACTAGTCAGGACCGCAGCCAGACTCAGGCTGAGTGCCAGTCCCCCCAGTACCAGCGGGCTCCGCCGGAGACGTTGCTGAGTTTGGTCGAGCAGGGTTGGGCCCGCACCTCGCATCCCGACCAGGGTACCGGATGGTACTGGTCCTGGGACAGCCGCCAAGCACCGGAGATGCCAATCCTCGAGCTGCGCGCTAACGTAGGAGTCCGTGAGTGTGACCAATGAACTGGTGGTCAAGGAGACGGGAGCTCAGGGTAAAGACAGCGCCCGTCGCGATCGTCCCTGGCAGGTGGTGGTCTGGAACGACCCGGTAACGCTGATGAGCTACGTCGTGTTCGTGTTCCGGCGCCTCTTCGGCTACGACCTGGCCACCGCCACCAAACTCATGCTCCAGGTGCACAACGAGGGCAAGGCGGTGGTGGCCACCGAACCTCGGGAACGTGCCGAGGTCGCGGTCGCCCAGCTCCACGCGCATGGGCTGCAGGCGACGATGGCGCGCGACTGAGCTTGGCGCAGATCAATCGCCAGGGTGACCTTGTCTACGTGCGAGTGAGCCGGGGCGAACGCAAGGCGCTGATGCAGATCGTGGAGCGCTTGGAGCCTCTGATTGATGACTCCCAGTGGGCCCGCCCCCGTGCCTACCAGGACGAGCCCGACGAGCAGGAGTTCCAGCGTCTAGTCGGGACCGATTTGGCCGAGGCCCGGGCTGCCGATCTAGCTCAGGTTCGGGACGCGCTCCAGTCTGACGACCGCATCCTGCTGTCCGCTAACTCCGCCATGGCCTGGCTGCGCGCGCTCAACTTGCTGCGACTGGCCCTAGCCGAGAGGGTGGGGATCAGCGCCGACGGCTGGGAGGAGCAGTACACGATGCACGAGCACCGGCGCCCACCTCTGGCCACGCTGCACCTGCTGAGCTGGGTTCAGGAGGGCTTGGTCGAAGCGCTCAGCGTCAGCTGAAAGACGCGCTCTGGCTCAGCTTCCCGAGCCAGCCCAGAGGTCGGCCATCCAGCGTTCGATCTCGTCCGGTTGAGAGGGGATCCCGACGCTGAGGAGGCGGTAGCCACCCTCGGTGACCAGGACGTCGTCCTCGATGCGCACCCCGATGCCCCGCAACTCCTCGGGGACGGTGAGGTCGTTGGGCTGGAAGTAGAGTCCCGGTTCGACGGTCAGCACCATCCCTGGTTCGAGGAGGGCCTTGATGTAGGTCTGTTCGCGCGCCTGGGCGCAATCGTGGACGTCGAGACCGAGCATGTGGCTGACCCGGTGCAGCGTGTAGCGCTGGTGCAGCTGGCTGTCCGGGGCCAAGGATTCCTCGGCGCTGACCGGGAGAAGCCCCATCTCCGCCAGCCCGATGGCTAAGACCTTTTGGGCGGCGCGGTTGGGTGCCAGGAACTCGTTGCTCGGTCGCACCTCCGCGAATGCCGCGAGCTGGGCCTGGTAGACGAGCTGGTAGACCTTGCGCTGAACTGTGCTGAAACGCCCGCTGATGGGCAGGGTTCGGGTCACGTCGGCGGTGTAGTAGCGATTGCTCTCCACGCCGGCGTCGAGGAGCAGGAGGTCGCCAGGCCGGACCGCCCCGGAGTTTCTGCTCCAGTGGAGGATGGTGGCGTGGCTGCCGGCGGCGGCGATGGTCGAGTAGCCGGTGTCGTTGCCGGCCACCCGGGCCCGGGCGAAGAAGGCGACCTCGACATCGCGCTCGGTGCGGGCCGTGGGCAGGGCTCGCACCACGTCCTCGAAGCCCTGCCGGGTGAGGTCGCAGGCCTCCTCCACCAACTTCACTTCGAGGGGATCCTTGACCAGACGCATCTCGGAGAGCTGGTGAGACAGCTCCTCGTCGGGACCGGCCAGGTCGGCGGCGAGCTGGTCGACCTTGGGATCGACCCCCCGGAGCACGACCCCGTGGTCATAGGCGGTCAAAGTTTGGGGAAGCTCTGAGATGGCCCCCGCGCCTAGCCCCAGCTGGCTCTCGGTTGCCTCCAGGCCACGCGATGGCCCGACCCACAAGGATCCCTTGCCCCGGTCGGTGAAGAATCCGCTCTTGGTGTAGTCAGGGCTCGGCTCGGTGAGGATGCGTGCGCGGTGGCCGCCCTCGGCCTGGGGTTCCATCACCAGAACCTCGTCAGGCTGGCCGGCACCTACCAGATAGAGGTAGTCAGTCGAGGGCCGAAAGCGGTACTCGGTGTCGTTGGCGCGCATCTTCTCGACGCCCGCAGGCACCACGATGAGCATGCCCGGGAAGCGTTGTGAGAGATCCTCCCGACGCCTCTGGTAGTTCTCGACTCCTTCGATGGGAGTTCCCGGGTCGGCACCGGAGGTGTCCCACCCGGTGGCCATGAAATCCAAGAGGGCCCGGGTCGGCTTGCGGTCATGGGTGGCCCGGGAGCGGTCCCCGGTGGGGCTGACAGCCGAGTCCTCGTGAGAGCGTCCGTCTTCGGCCATCACCGGCCGATCTTAGCGGACGACGAGGCCTCGATCCGGGCCAGGTGTCGAAGCGGCGGGCGGGCGGCGACAGGTTGCCGCTACCTTGTCACTGTGCGCGCCGTCGAGCGGTTCAGCGTTGAGCAGACATCCGCCCCGGCCGGACCCCTGGCCCCCGGATCGATGCCGCGTGTCGCCTACTTCTCACCGGAGTTTGGAGTCAGCGAGCACATCCCCCAGTACTCAGGCGGGCTGGGGGTTCTGGCCGGTGACTACCTCCGGGTCTGTGCCGACGAGGGCTGGCCTCTGGTGGGGGTGGGGCTCTTCTATCACCAGGGCTACTTCCACCAACGGTTGGACCAGAGCGGCTGGCAGTTGGAGGGATACCGGGAGCAGGACCCGGAGCAGATGGGACTGACGGCGGTCGCCGGCGAGCCCATAGAGCTGGAGCTGGGTGATCGTGTGCTCCGGGCTCGGGTCTGGCGGCAGCAGGTGGGCCGGGTGCCCCTCTACCTGCTCGATACCACCGGGGTCGACAATCCCGAGGAATTGGCGCTGGTCACCGACCGTCTCTATGGCGGGGACGTGGAGCATCGCCTGCGGCAGGAGATCCTGCTGGGAATGGGCGGGGTGCGGGCTCTCGCCCAGGCCGGCGAGCAACCTCTCCTCTTTCACAGCAACGAGGGGCACGCCGGCTTCTTGGTGCTGGAGCGGATCCGCCGTCTGGTGGAACTGGAGAGCCTCAACTTCGAGGAGGCGGTCGAGGCGGCCCGAGCGGCCACTATTTTCACCACCCACACCCCCGTCCCGGCCGGGATCGACCATTTCCCGAGCGATCTCATGGCCCGCTACTTCCGTCCCTGGTGCGAGGCCGTGGGGGTCTCCCTGGACCACCTCATGGAACTGGGCCATTTCCCGGGTCAGGAGAAGGGAGATTCCTTCAACATGGCGGTGCTGGGGCTGCGCTTCTCGGGGCAGGCCAATGCCGTCTCCAAGCTTCACCGGACGGTCAGCCGGCGCATGTTCGCCGGCCTCTGGCCCGACCTTCTTCCCGAGGAGGTACCCATCCGGGCCGTCACCAACGGGGTCCATGCCAAGACCTGGGTGTCCACCGAAATGCGCCACGTGTTGGAGCGTTATCTAGGACCGCGTTGGGACGTCCATGGGGCCGTCGACTGGAGCCGGCTCAAAGCGGCTTCCGACCAGGAGATTTGGGAGGCTCGTCAAGCCGGTCGGGTGCGACTCATCGAGGCGGCGCGACAGCGTCTCGACGCGGCCGAGCGGGGTCGGGCGGTTCTTGAGTCGGAGTTGGCCTGGGTCCAGGGGATACTGAAGCCCGAGGCGCTCACCATCGGGTTCGCCCGACGGGTTGCCGAGTACAAGCGAGCACTGCTTCTCTTCTCGCAGCCGGAGCGTCTGGCCCGGCTCCTGCTTGACCCCGACCGTCCTGTCCAATTGGTGATCGCCGGTAAGGCCCACCCTCAGGACGAGCGCGGTAAGGAGATCATCCAGGCGCTCTCGCAGGCGACCCATTCCCAGGAACTCCGCGCCTCGGTGGTCTTCCTGGAGGACTACGACATGGGTTTGGCTCGCCTCCTCTACCAGGGCTCCGACCTCTGGCTGAACACGCCCCGACGGCCCATGGAGGCGTGCGGTACCAGCGGCCAGAAGGCACTTCTCAGCGGCGCGCTCAACTGCTCCACCCTGGACGGCTGGTGGGATGAGGGCTGGGACGGTGAGTCGGGGTTCGCGATCCCCTCCTTCGAGCAAGTCGAAGAGCACGCCCAGCGCGACCGGTTGGAGGCCGATGCTCTCTTCGAGATCCTGGAGCGCGAGGTCGTCCCCAGCTTCTACGAGCGGGCGGAGAGCGGGATGCCCCACCGCTGGTTGGCCCGGGTGCGGCACTCGCTGGAGACCCTGGGACCACTGGTGTTGGGGTCCCGGATGGTGGCCGACTACGTCCGCCTGATGTACCAGCCGGCTGTCGACGCGGCCGTCTTCACCCCCGAGGATCGCCATCAGGTGGCCCGCCAGCGCGCCCTCTGGTGGGAGCGCGTCCGTCGCGACTTCGCTAGCGCCCGGGTGTCCGCTCGGGCGCTCTCACCGGTCCCGGCGGCGACGCCTCAGCCGGAGGGCGAGGAGAAGGTGGTGGAGGCGCTGGTGGAGCTGGGCGCCTTGCCTCCCGAGGACGTTCAGGTGGAGCTCCTGCACGGCCCCATCGGAGCCGACGGACGGCTCATCTCCCCGACCGTCGAATCGATGGTTGAGGACCATCCCCATGAGAACGGACATCGCCGCTACCTGGGCAGCCTGGTGCTGGCCGCCGGCGACTATGGCTACACCGTCCGGGTTCTGCCCCGTCCTCCGGCCAGCGACCCTCTGCCTGCCGAGACCCCGGTGAGCTGGGCGGAGCCGCCCCGGCGGTTGCGTTGAGCAGAGCGCTTCCCGGTCGAGCGAGTGCTGGGGAGCGCGCGATCGGAGCTGGGCGGTGATCGGACAGTCGAGGTCCCCTGGCCCCCAGGGTCCCGGCGAGGAGCAGGTCGAGCTCTACGTGCGCACCTATCGATCACTGCTCCGCTCCTCGGGGGAGATCCGGCTTCAGGCTCTGGAGCGAGCTCACCTGGGCATGGAGTCGTCGTTGCATCCGCTGGGCTCCCAGCTGGAGCTCGACAGCGGCGCCCTCCTCTACAGCCTGCATCGCTTGCCCCCGGTGGTCCTCGACCTGGAGCACGTTTGTCTGGGCCAGTCTCCCACCCAGCTGCTCCACTACCAGGGCTCAGAGCCGGCCGACTGGATCCCGGTTGTGGCCCCGGGAAGGAGGCGTCGCTGGTGGTGGAACGCCGAACTGAAGACGCTCGTCGTGGCCCTGGCCAGCAGCTCCGATCTCGACGACCTCGTGCCCACCCTGGTGGCCATGCAGATCGAGTGGAACAAGGCTCATGCCCTGCTCGCCGACCAGGCCCGACCGGAAGCAGCCCGAGCCGAGCTTGAGATGCAGCGGCGACTGGTCATATCGGACGACGACTGGGAGCGCTTGCGCCTGGTTTTCGGCACCCAGCTCGACGACTTTCTAACCGAGGTGTCGTCCCGGCCCATGGACCTGGGTATTCAGCTGCTCGGAGGCTCCCAGGTGGGGTACGCTCGCGCTACCCGGGAGTGGTGGCGACCGGTGGGCGATGTCTTGCGTCAGGAGCAGCTCCTCGACCGTCCCCTCTACTTCGTCAGCAGCAACGGCCACTGCCTGGTGAACCTGCTCTCTGGAGTCGCGCGACAGCGGGCCTCACAGGTCGCCCAGTGGGTGGCGACCTCGGGTGATCCAGAGCTGCAACTGATTGCCACCGAGCTGGAGCAGAAGGGGTCGCGGCTCTCGCCGGAGAACTTTCTCTACTATGCCGCGCGGCGCTGGTTTGGGGCACATCCGGATGAGCGCCAGGCGCGGACCCGGGAAGAGCGCCAGGAAGGCATCTTTCACGTGCCCTCGCAATCGGGAACCGACATCGCTGCCCAACTGATCGTGCTCGACCGGCTGCAACCGGATCGCCTCGACCCCCGCCTCCGGACTGGGACCGGAGTCGGGGAGCTTGCCAGCTCACCCCACGTCATCCTCAACATTCAATACCCGCTCGGGCTGGGTGCGTACCACATTCTGCGCCAGGTGATGGAGGCCACCGAACACGTCGATGGCGTGTACATCCTGGGTAAGGCAGCCACCCTTAACGCTGACGTCGGTGACGTCATGGTGTCCGATGTGGTACATGACGAGCAGAGCGGTAACACGTATTGGCTCAACAATTGCTTTTCCTTTGCTCAACTCGCGCCGTTTGTCACCTCGCGGTCGGTCCTGGACCGGCAACGGGCCGTCTCGGTGCGCTCAACTTTCCTGCAAAATCGTGGCTATCTCGAGCGTTACTATCGGGATGCCTACACCGTCGTGGAGATGGAGGCTGGACCCTATCTGGGCGCCGTCTTCGAAGCCGGCGACAGCGCCCGCTATCCCGGCCGGGAACAGGTCGACCTGACCCGAGCGGCCATGGAAGTAGGAGTAATTCACTACGCGTCGGACACGCCTTACACGCAAGCACGCACCCTGGGCGCACGGGGCTTACATTTCGAGGGAATGGAAGCAACCTACGCCGGGGCGCTGGCCATCGCCGCTCGCATTCTCGAGCGCTGCGCCGGCGAGTCCACTCCGGTGTCGAGCTAACCCGTGACCGAACTGGCGCGGGAGCGCTGCCAGAGCTGCACTGCCGATACGCCAACGCTGCGTCCAGCTGAGGCCGCTGGTCTGCTAGCTCAACTTGATGGCGACTGGACGATCGCGGGGGCCTGCCTGCGCCGCCGGCTGACCTTCCCCGACTTCGCCTCCGCCTTTAGCTTGGCCACCCGGGTGGCCCTGCTCGCGGAGCGGGAGTCTCATCACCCGGACATGAGCATTGGCTGGGGTTACCTGGCTCTGGAGTTGACCACCCACGCCGCCCAGGGCCTGACTCGCAACGACTTCATCCTGGCCGCCAAGATCGACCGTGCGGCCGGGGGGCCACAGCGTTCTTAACCAGACCTACTCGTCGTCATCGTCATCGTCATCGCCGCCAAGAAGATGATGGTGGAGGGCTGCCCTCCGCTGCATCCTGTCGGCCCGGATCTGCAGCCGTTCTGCATGGCGCTGGTGGCGGTCGAGCAGATGGTCGCGGACGCTGCCCAGGGTTGCGGCCAGCTCGGTCCCCTTCGAGGTCGGGCCCTTGGTCACCACCTTCACCTCGCCCATGAGGGCCAACGCTGTGATGGCCACGGTGGGCGCACCGGGGAGGGGCTGATCGGCACCTCCCCGAACCGTCTTGTTCCCCATCACGGCGAGGCCATCCACCTCGACGTTTATGCCCTCGGGCACAATCACGCTGATCGACCCCATGAGCGCCACCGCGGTGATGTGGCTGTACCGTGCGCCCACGTCAGCGCCGCGTAAATCCAACTTCACCTCACCCATCACCGCCAGCGCGTGGGACGTCGGGTGCAACACCCAGTGCCCCCTTCTCACCGTCGAAGATAGGAGCGCCACGTACCAAGCGGGGGGGCGGTGGAGGGTCCCCGTGGTGGGGTAGGTGGGTGGCGGCGCCGGGCCCAAATCCGCCTCCAGAAGACTCAGCTCGCCGACTGTTCGCGCCGCCAGAGCGAGATCCACCCGCGTCGAGAAGTCCTCAAGGGGCAGGCGGCCATCAGCGCAGGCGGCGCTCAGCATGGCTACCGACTGATCGCGGCGCTGGTCCGATGCCAGTACCTGGGAACCATCCCCGGAGCGTACTGGCAGGGCCGAATCCTGACGAGGTTCCACCATGCCCGCAGTCTATATCGAGACCGGGCGGGCAATTCCCTCGACGGGATCCCATACCCGGCACCGGAAAGGGTGGCTAGCCGTACGCAAGCAAAGCTAGCGCCCTAACTCTATTCTGTTCTGGTGAGATACCAGCGCCTGGCCGCAGTGGCCGGCCTAGCTATGGCCCTGCTCATCGCTTCATCGGTCAGCTTCGCCCCCGTGGTCGTGGCTAGTGGCGGCACGCCGGAGCTGGCCAACGTGGCGAGCGCGGGCTCGCTGCAGCTGCTGATGGACAAGTACCTCGGGCCGCCCTTCATCAAGCAGACAGGAGACGAGTACCAGAACGAATCGATGGGCAGCCTGGGTCTGGCTCAGGAGATCGTGGCCGGTGAGATCACTCCCAACGTGTTCATTCCCATCGGTGCTGCCCCTATGGCTCTGCTCGAGCCCAAGTTCACCAAGTGGGCAGTCCAGTTCGCGGCCAGTCCCTTGGTGGTGGCGTACTACCCCAAGGGTCCCCACGCGGCGGAGTTGAAGAAGATCTCGCAAGGTAAATTGCCCATCAAGGATCTCTTCACTCTGATGGCAAACCCAGGTTTCAAGCTCGGCCGCACCGATCCCGCGATTGACCCCCAGGGGCAGGGCTTCATCGAGATGGTGCATCTGGCCGAGAAATACCTGGGCGTGAGCGCCACCACAGCTGCCGCCGACCTAGGCGGATCCGACAGCAACTCCCAAATCTTCTCCGAGACGAGCTTGGAGCCAACCCTGCAGGCGGGCCAGCTGGACGCCGCGAGCGCGTACCTGCCCCAGGCGGTCCAGCTCGGGCTTCCCTACGTCCGGCTTCCAGCCGACATCGACTTCGGTAGTCCCAAGGACAGCGCCATCTACGACAGCGCTTCGCTGACCCTGTCCACCGGCGAAGTGGTGCAAGGCTCGCTACTCGACCTCGAGGCGTCAGTCGTTAAGGGCAACGATCCCGCTGCCGCCACCGCCTTGGTGAAGTTCCTGATCGGCAAGACGGTCAGGAAGATCCTCACCAAAGAGGGCTACCAACTGCTGCCGCCGGCCCTGCTCGCTGACAAGTCGGCGGCTCCAAGGTCAATCAGGGACCTGATCAAGAGCAAGTGATCGTTCCACCGACACCGGCGGCGGTGCGAGGGTCTGGCATCCGAGCCAGCACCGGCGCCGCCCTGCTCGGGGCGCTGATCGTCTGGGTAGCTCTGCTCGGCCCTCTGATCGCGCTCCTCGCCCATCTGACTCCCGGCGCGGTCGTCAGCGCCCTCCGCCAGCCAGGAGCTTTTCAGCCCCTGGTGGTCTCCGTTCTGGCATCCCTGATCGCGCTGGCGGTGATCCTCCTGCTGGGCACGCCCCTCGCCTACCTGCTCGCCCGTGGACGCCTGCCCTTCCCCAGGCTCTGGGAGGTCGGGGTGATCCTGCCTCTGCTCACCCCGCCGTTGGTGATCGGTCTGCTTCTGATCTTCATGGTTGGTCCCAACACGGCAATAGGAGTCGCCCTGGGCCACCTCAATCTGAGCGCCTCCGACACCTTTCTGGCCCTGGTGGTGGCCGAGGTTTATGAGGCAGTGCCCTACTACGTTCTGGGCGCGGCGGCCGCGTTCGCCGGCGTTGAGCCGGAGCTGGAGGAGGCTGCCACCCTGCTGGGCGATGGGCGCTGGCGAACCTGGCGGCGGGTGACCGTACCCCTGGCGGCGCCCGGGCTAGCCACGGCGCTGGCGATAACCTGGGCCCGGGCCATGGGCGCCTTCGGAGCGGTGCTGATCATCGCCTACCACCCCTTCGGGCTCCCCATGCAGATCTGGGTGACGCTGCAGGAGACAGGGCTCAGCTCGGCCCTGCCCTTTGCCCTGGTGCTACTTCTGGTCGCCCTGCCACTGCCCGTCGCCGCTTACCTCTGGAGTGCTCGTGCTCGTCGCCGACTTTGAGGTCGCCAGGCGCGAGTTCCCGGTCCGGCTGGCCGTCCAGGCTGAGGCGGGGGAGAGGCTGGCGATTCTCGGGCCCTCGGGAGCGGGCAAGACCACTTGCCTGGAGGCGATGGCGGGACTGCTTCCCCTGAGCGCGGGTCGAATCTCGCTCGAGGGCCGCCAGCTGAGCCGGGCGGCTGAACCCGGCTCGGACGTGCGCGCCGGGCATCGCGGGGTCGGATTGCTTCGCCAGCGACCGGGGCTCTTCCCCCACCTGACGGTGCTGGAGAACATCTGCTATCCACCTGGGGCATCACCAGCCCGGGCCCGGCAGACGGCGTCCAGAATGGGTTTGGACGGGCTCCTCGACGTCCGTCCTCGCGGTCTTTCCGGCGGTGAAGCCCAGCGGGTGGCTCTTTGTCGCACCCTCCAGACGGATGCCCGCCTGCTCTGCCTGGACGAGCCATTCAGTTCGCTTGATTCCGCCCTCGGGATTGAGCTTCTGGAGCTGGTGCGGCGGGAGCTGGTCGAGGTGAGCGCCGTACTGGTGACCCACCAACTCGGTGAGGCCCAGGCGTTCGCCGATCGGGTGATCGTGCTCGCCCGGGGCCAGGTGCTCCAGGTGGCGGGTCCCCGAGAGCTGGTGCTCCGTCCCAACTCCGCCCGAGTGGCGGAGATGGTGGGGTACCGTGGCTTCTTGCGCTGTGGTAGTCAGGTCTTGGCGATTCATCCCGAGCGCGTCCACGCGCTCGGCCGGCAGGACGGCGCAGGCGGTATTTCCGCCAGAGTGGTCAAGGTCAGGCCCGAGGGCGGGCGCGTCGACGCTGAGGTGGAGGCCGAAGGAGAGTGGATCGGGCGGTTCCACTGCCGTTTCGACGAAGCACCCGAGCTGGGCTCGACGCTGCTGTTTGGTGCTCCGGACGCTCCCCAGTTCAGCGGGGCGGAGGCCCTGCTTGACTGAGGGTCAGTCCTCTCGCCGGGGGGCCCACGCGGGGGCCGTCGAAGCCGGACGCCGCTTGCGCCTGGGCCGCCTGGCGGCCGGGCTTACCCAGAGCCAATTGGCCGACCTCTGCGGTGTCACTCGACAGGCGGTTGCCGGGGCGGAGGCGGCCACCTGGTCGCCGTCGCTGGGGGTGGCGCTCCAGCTGGCGCGAGCCCTCGGTACGACTGTTGATCAACTCTTTGCTACCGGGCACGAGCCGCGCTCGGTGGCGGCTGTGCCATTGAGCCCGGACCCGCTGCCGGGGAGGGCGCGGATGGCCCTGGTCTGGGAGAGGTGGGTAGCCCTGCCGTTGAGTGGCGATCGAACCACGAGGGCCGGCTTCAGTGCCGCCAGCGGACGGCTGATTGGGCCAGGAGATGCGCAGGTCTGGGAAAGTGGCCGGGCCATCGTCGTTGCCGGCTGCGACCCGGCTCTGCCCTTGCTGGCCGAGCCCATTGCCACCGCCCGAGAGGGCTGGAGCATGGAGTGGTGGTCGTGCTCCAGCCGGGAGGCGGTTCGCCTGTTGGAAGCTGGCCTGGTTCACGCTGCTGCCGTTCACCACGCCATCGCTGCCAACGATCGGACGCCCACCGCGCGAAGTCGGGCCAGGATCGGCTTCGCCGGCTGGCGAGAGGGTGTGCTCCTGGCCGATGCTGGTACACCCCGGGCTCGCTCCTTGGAAGAGGTTTTGGGCCGGAGGCTGCTCTGGGCCAACCGCGAGATCGGCTCGGAGGCGAGGAGCCTACTCGACCACGAACTGGGCCGCCTGGGGGTGGCCAGTTCAACCTTGATCGGCTATGCCAGCCGGGCCCAGGGTCACCTGCAAGTGGCCAGCGCTGTGGCCAGCGGAGTTGCTCAGGCTGGGATCGCGACCGAGCCGGCAGCGCTGGCCTTTGGACTCGGCTTCCTACCTCTGGCCGATGAGGAGTGCATCCTCGAGGTGGAGCGAGACCGGCTCGATACCCCCGAATTGCGCCTGCTCCTGGCCGCCTTGGGGAGCCCCAGTTTTAGTCGCGAACTGGCGGCCATAGCAGGCTATGAGGTGGCGGCGCTGGGCCAAGAGATGTAGCTGGATCCGGCCGCGGGCCCGGAGTGGCTGGCAGATTGCTGAACCGTGGCTATCGGCGCTCTGCGCGGATCAGGGAGAATCGTCACCTCGTGAACAGCAGCGAAGCTAGTGCGCGTGGCCAATGACGGCCACATTGCTAATCGCGCTGGCCGTGTTCGGTGCCAGTGCGGTCGAGACCGTCGAAGCCCTGACCATCGTTTTTGCGGCCGGGCTCACCCGGGGATGGCGTTCCGCTTTGGAGGGTGCCGCGGCGGCCTTCGGATGTCTACTGGTGGTGGTCGCTGTGTTTGGTCCCACGCTCGTCAATTACGTCCCCATCAACGTGCTCCGTGTGGTGGTGGGGAGTCTGCTCCTGGTGCTCGGATTGCAGTGGCTGCGCAAGGCGATTCTGCGGGCGACGGGATACCGGCCCAAGCATGACGAGGACGCCATCTACCACCGCGAGGTGGAGCGCCTATCCGGCCCGCCCCGGACCCAGTCCGGGCGCGATGCGATTGGCTTCACCATCAGTTTCAAAGGAGTCCTCTTGGAGGGCATGGAGATCGTGATGATCGTCCTCACCCTGGGGCTCAGCTCGGGCCACTTGCTGGTGGCTTCGTCGGCCGCGCTGGCGGCGGTGATTCTGGTCGCAGCGGTCGGTGTACTTGTCTCCCGGCAGCTCCGCGAGGTGCCCGAGAACGCCATGAAGCTGGCGGTGGGGCTGATGTTGGTCAGCTTCGGTAGCTTTTGGGGTGGCCAGGGAGCGGGGGTGAGCTGGCCGGGAGGTGACCTCTCTCTGCTCGGGCTTCTGGCCGGCTACGCCGTGGTCACCTGGCTTGCCATCCGGTTCCTCGGCCAGGCCGGATCTGGTCCGGTGCAGGTTGTGGGATGACCCGCTGGCCCCGTGCCTTCGCTCTGTTCTGCTACGAGTTCGCGGTTGGGGACACCCCCGAGCTGGCGATTGGCGTCGGTCTGGTCATCGTCGCTACCTGGGCGCTGGCCGGGAAGCATTCCCCGCTGGGGTTCTGGTTCATCCAGGCCGCGGTGACGCTGCTCCTGGCGGTGAGTCTTTGGCGAGGTGCGGTCACCAAGGCGCGCACCTAGCTTTACCCCGGGAAGTCATCCCGGCGCCGGCTCCGACAGTGGGGTCGGGCCATCGGTCAGGGCAGGGCCGAGTATGGAGAAAGTGAACTCTTCCGTCAGGCCGCCGACCGACCCGTCCGGCCGCGACCTGGAGGCTGGGGCAGCTCCTCCGGCGGTCGACCTGGGAGCCGTCTCGGGGTCGGGTTGGCTGGTGGCGCTCCGGAGGCAGGCTCCTGCGGCGCTGGAGATAGCCAACTTCCGGCGCTACATCCTAGGCAGCTCTCCGCTGTCGCTGGGCGCCTGGATGCAGCTGGTGGCCCTGGGCTACCTCACCCTTCGGGTCACTGGTTCGCCTGCCGCGGTCGGTCTGGTCGGAGCCGCCGACGGCATTCCGGCGATCGCACTCTCGCTGCCGGCAGGCGCGGTGGCCGACCGACTTTCCAGGCGGCGGGTTCTGATCGCCACAACAATCGCCATGAGCCTGACCGCGCTGTTGCTGGCCCTGGCGGCGGCTCTGCACCGCGTCGATCTGCTGGTGCTGGTGGGGGCCGCCGTCTGTTTTGGGGCCGCCGATGCCTTCGACCAGCCAACCCGGCAGGCTCTGGTGGCAGATCTCGTCCCGCCCTCGGGGCTGGTGGGAGCCGCTGCCCTGTCCAGCAGCGTGGGCAGCGTGAGCCGCATCGTGGGCCCGGCGGTGGCCGGGCTGCTTCTGGGATTTTGGGGTGCCGCGAGTTGCTTCCTGGCAATGGGCATAAGTGGCGTGCCCTTCCTTTGGGTCCTGGGGCGAGGCGGGTGGACCGACCTGCGCCAGCAGGGGGCGGGGGAGAGGCTGCGGCCGCTGGCGCAGATGCTCCAAGGGCTGCGCTTCGCGGGCCATCACGCCACCGTCCGGGCGGTCCTCGTCGCCAGCGTGGTCCTGGGCCTGCTGGGGATTGGCTACATGCCGTTCCTGCCGGTCTTCGCCCGCGAGCAGTTGCACGGCGGCGGTCAGGTGCTGGGCTTGATGTACAGCCTGGGGGGGATTGGGGCCCTGGCCGGTGGCCTCTTCATCAGCGTGATGAGCCGGCGCTTGCGCCCGCGCCTGATGCTGGCGGTGGCGGGGCCGGTATACGCCGCATCGCTGTTCGGATTGACCCGAGCCTCCGACCTGCTTCTGGCCGCCCCTTGCTTGATCGGGATCAGCCTGGGCTTTGTGGCCGCCAACACCGCCATGCTGGCGACTCTTCAGGCAGGCGCTCCGGGGCATCTCCGAGGTCGCGTCCTCGCCCTCTACACCCTTTCCTTCTCGGGGGCGGGTCCGCTGGGGACGCTCGTCTACGCGGGGCTGAGTCGGATCATCCCGCTCTTTCAAGCGATCGGGGTAGGGGCGCTGCTGGTCGGTCTGGTTCTGCTCTGGGCGGCGGGTCAACTCCGCCCCAGCTCGCCGAGTGACCCGCCAGGGGGGCAGACCTAGGGCCGCCAGATGGTCTGGATGTTGGTGAATTCGCGAATTCCGAATTGATGCAACTCCCGCCCATAGCCGCTCCGTTTGACACCGCCGAAGGGGATCCGGGCGTCGGAATGGGTCATCCCATTGACAAAGACCCCGCCCGTCTCTAGATCACTGGCCAGCCGGACTCCGCGCTCGACATCCCCAGTCCAGATGTTGCCACCCAGTCCATAGCGGCTGTGGTTGGCCAGGCGCAGGCCCTCGGCCTCGCTGCTGAAGCGGGTGAAGGCTGCCACCGGGCCAAAGGTCTCCTCGTCGAAGACTGCCATTCCCGGCTCCGCCCCGAGAACCATGGTGGGCGGATAGAAGAACCCGACCCCAGGGGCGATCTCGCCGCCGAGGACCACCTCGCCGCCCCCGGCGACCGAGCGCCGAACCTGCTCGTGCAGCTTCGCGCGCAGATCGTGGCGGGCCAGCGGTCCCAGCCTGGTGTTGGGGTCGAGGGGGTCGCCACTAGGGATCTGGACGGCGCGCTGGAGAAAGCGCTCCTGAAAGTCGTCGGCGATCTCCTCGGCGAGCAGAAAGCGCTTGGCCGCGATGCAGGTCTGGCCGCCATTTTGAAAGCGCGACTTGACACCTATCTCGGCTGCCTGGTCGATGTCGGCATCGGCCAGCACCAGGAAGAAGTCGGAGCCGCCGAGCTCCAGAACCGCCTTCTTGACCGCCCGGCCCGCCATCTCGGCGACCTTGCTGCCGGCCCCGTCGCTGCCGGTCAGGGTCACGGCCCGAATCCGGGAATCGGCGATCACCTCGGGGATAGCGTCCACGTCCACCAAGAGGGCACCCAGGGATCCCTCGGGGAAGCCTGCCTCATTCACCAGCCGCTCCAGTGCCAAGGCCGTTCCGAAGCAATTGGGTGCGTGCTTGAGGACGGCCGCGTTGCCGGCCATGAGGGCGGGGGCGGCAAAGCGGAGAACCTGCCAGAGCGGGTAATTCCAGGGCATGATCGCCAGGATCACCCCGAGGGGCCGGAAGGCCACCAGGCTGCGGGGCGAGTCCGAGGGGGTTGCTTCATCGGCAAGGAAGGTGGCCGCCTGGTGGGCGTAGTACTCACAGGAGGTGGCGCATTTGTCGACCTCTGCCTGGGCTTCGGTCAGCGGCTTGCCCATCTCGGTTGTCACCAAAAGGGCCAGCTGGTCGCGCTCTTGACGCAGGCGTTGGGCCAACTCCAACATGCGCTCGGCTCGCCACGCGATCGGCTGACGCCGACTCCGCTGATAGGCGAGCTCGGCACCGGCCAGCTTCGCCTCCACCTGGGTGGAATTCAGCGCCGGGTACTCGGCGCTGACCTCTTCGGTGGCCGGGTTGAGAGAGCGGAATACCGCTGTGGGGCGCTGGCTAACCGACACCACTTTGGGCCTCCTTAAGCGATCAGGCATCGCCCGCGGCGACTGTGAATTCGACTCTCAAGTCTGCCATTTCTCGCTGCAGGGCGCCTCTCTCGGCGAGCAGTTCGAGATGGGCCACCGTCTCATTGACGGCCAGCATCTGGTTGAAGGAGTCGAGCTCGGAAAAATGCCTCTCCCGGCGGGTCCAGGGCAATGCCCCGGCCACCGCCATGGCCGTGTGCGAGCCGGCTCCGACGGCCTCCAGGCAGAGCTGGAGGCGGTGCTCGTGGTGGACCAGAAGCTCGTCGACCCGGTCTTTGAGATTTGTGAAGGTAGGCCCGTGGGCGGGCAGGACCAGCTGGGCGGGGAGGTCGCGCACTAGCTCTAGGGAGCGCAGGAACTCGAGTAGGGGCAAGCCTGCGGAAGGGACTTCGACCCCGATCGAAGGGGTGATGTGAGGCAGTACGTGATCGCCCGCGAAGAGTGTCCGATCTTGGCCGTCCCAGAGGCAGAGATGCCCTCTCGTGTGGCCTGGTGTAGGCAGCACGTCCAGCTCCCGACCTTGGAAGAGGAGCTTGCCACCGGAGATGAAGAGATCGGGGAGTGGGGAGAGGTGTTGGGGCCGGGGATGTTCGGCCAACTCCCGATCCAGCGCGACGACCAGGGAGTCGGCACCGTTACGAAGCAGGAGCTCTCTGGTTCGGCTCCTGGACAGTCCCGGGTCGGTGGCCAGGATCTGCGCTGTCTCGTGGTCGCCCAGTCCCAAGGTCACAAAGGCGCCGCCGGCCTCGCGAATCTGCCCGGCCGCGCCCAGATGGTCGCCGTGGACGTGGGTGGCAAAGACCTGGCGGACCGACTGGAGACTGCTGCCGAAGCGCTCCAGCGAGCTCTTGAGTACCTCCCAGCTCCGGGGATCGACCCAGCCGCAATCCACCAGCAGGTCACCTTCTTGGCTCCGCCAAAGGTAGGAGTTGACCGCGCGCAGGGCGTCGTTGGGGAGGGGTAGGGGAATCCGGAAGATGCCCTCGGCGACCTCTTCCGGTCCGTCCTCCGCCCAGGCGGACGAGGCGGGGACGTAGGCGCTCAACCCTTCTTTCCAGACGTCTCTTGCTTGTTCGCTGGCGGACGCGGCTCGGGCTCACGCTGCTCCGCTTCAGTGGAGCTGGCCACGATGGCCCGGTTGACAGCTCCCAGATCGAGCACCCGGTGGGAGCGGATCTGAAGCTGGCAGGTGAGAAGCCCCGGGCCTTCGGTGGTCAGCCGCACCGGGCGCAGGGTGACGTTCTCACCGGGGCCCAGCTGGAGGGTCTCGGTCAGTTCGCGGTGCAGTCGGGCCAGCTGGATCTGCGGTGGCAGCAGTAGTTCCATGTCGAGCTGAATCGGTACCCGGCTGACGGTCAAAGCCGAGGCCAGGGCGGCGCTGTTGGGGATCCGGACCAGGCGGCCGCCGACATCCATGGTGGTGTAGACGACGCCAATCTGAGTCACGACCCCGGAGAAGTCATAGGCTCCGAAGAGCGAGCTGCGGAAGAGAACCCAGCTGCCCACGGTGAAGGGTCGGGCCATGAGCAGCACGATCCCCGCAAAAACACTGGACAGCGACGTCTGCGCCGCCACCCCGACCACCACCCCGATGACTGCGCCGGCCGCCAGAAGGCCGGTGAGGTTGATGTTGAGGGCGGAGAGGACGCCCAGACCGAGGACCACGTAGAAGGCCCAGGTGACGGCGGGTCGCCAGCCGGAGAGGCCGGTGCCCCGCAGGCGGTAGAAGATGCGGGCGACGAAGGAGCGAATGGCAATGCCGCCGAAGATCACCGCCAGCACCAGGACCCCCAGCTGCACCTCGGTGCGGTAGTGCCTGGGAGTGAGCGAGATCAGGTCCGGCCGCACCGCCAGCAGCGCCGCGAGCAGCACCATGGCCGCCATGGCGGTGATCCAGGAACCGTGCCGTTCGGGAGTCAGAGTCGGCCGGGGTGCGATCACCGGCCCATGCTGCCAGAGAGTGAGCCAGCGACGCAGGTCGGGCTATCTGCCGGGCGGTGGCATCGAGCCGGGTCGGATGGACCATCCGCCCGCTATATTCGGCTCCAGGTCATGGACGAATTGGTCTCGCTTGAGGGACCCACCGCCAACTTCGATCAGCTCGCGGCAGCGCTGCAGGCTGACTCCGGCGACCTCAGCACCTTCTTGGAGGTGGTGGCCGGGAAGTTCGAGGCCGCCCTGCCGGGGAGGACCAAAGTGGAGCGTGACGGCGGCATGCTCCGCCGCAAGCGCCAGGTCAAGCGGGTGAGTCTGGAGTTGGGCGAGCTCCGCTTCGAGCTGGCGAGGTCGGGGGGAGCCGTGGTGGCCCAGTGCACCCGGGTGGTCCGGGGAATCGCCCTCAAGACCGAGCACCTCAATCTGGATATCTGGCTGATGGAGCTGGCGAAAGCCCTCTCGGCCCAAGCCGGCGCCAGCTCCCAGGACCGAGTGGCCTTGGAACGGCTGCTCAGCTGATGCGCTTCTTCCGCCGCAGTGCCGGGTCGGGGGAAACCCCCGAGGAGGAATCTCGGCGACTGGAGCGCGCCGAGCGCAGCCGACAGCTGGTCGAGGGTGGGGGCATCCCTTTGGAGGCGGAGGAGAGGATTCGCCGCCAGCAGGAGAGGGGAGGCGTCTGGACCTCGGATCTCTCGGTGGATGAGCTAGCCGCCATCCGGGGCATCGGCTACGAGCCGGTCGCCCAGGTCTTGGGGAGCTCGCTCTACCGGCTCGGCTGGATCAACACCGGCTGGAATCAGGGCCCCGGCCTGGGTGTGGGGATGCGGGGCGCCTACGCCTGGGGGACCATGCAGCCGGAGGAGAACGCCGCGCTGACCCGCTCTCTGCTGGAGGCGCGTGCCCGGGCGGTTCACCGACTTCTTCTCGAGGCGCAGGGCCTGCAGGCGGACGGGGTGGTCGGAGTCCGTCTCAAGGTGAGCCACTGGGAGTGGGCCCAGGGCATGAGCGAGTTCACCGTGCTGGGGACGGCGGTGCGCAAGATCGACGGTCCCCACGAGTCCGAGCCATTCACCTCGACCTTGACCGGCCAGGGCCTGGCCAAGCTACTCTCAACCGGGTACTTCCCGCTCCGTCTGGTGATGGGGGCCAGCGCCCAGCAGGCGGTCGCGATCTTCGGTCGGGGCTTCGGGGGCTACGCTGCCTGGACCAACAGTGAGATCGCTCCGTTCAGCCGGGCCATGCACCAGGCGCAGACGGCGGCCCGCCAGAGGATCGGGCTGGAGGCTGCCCAGACAGCGGCCAACGGGGTGGTGGGGGTCGACTTTAGTTCCAAGGTTATTGAATACGTGACCGGATCGGAGGCCGTGCTGGGCCGGATCGTGGAATGGGTCATCCTGGGTACCGCGGTTGTCGCGCGCCCCGGGGCAGCCTCCCTTCCACCGCCTTCCCTGGTGGTGCCGCTCAGATCCAGGAGGACCGCCGATGTCGGATCAACTGGCCCATAAGCCGGACATCCCGGAGGATGCCGTCCGGCGCCTCCGGGAGATGCGCGGTGGTGAAGGCAAGAAGGGCCTCTTCACCAGTGACCTCTCGATCTCTGAGTTCCTCCTCGTCAAGGAGGCTGGTTTTGACCCCGTCGGCCTGGTCATCGGCAGCTCCATCTACCACATCGGGTTGCAGATAGCCAACTACCGCCAGAACCAGGAACTTCAGGTGTTGAGCCAGGCCATGTACCAGGCTCGAGAGCTGGCCATGAGCCGGATGGAGGAGGAGGCGGACGCGCTCGGTGCGGACGGCATCGTGGGCGTCCGGCTCGACATCAACCGATATGAATGGGGCCAGGGACTGGCCGAGTTCATGGCCGTCGGAACCGCCGTCCGCAGCCAGACGGGGAGCATGCGGACACCCCAGAACAAGCCCTTCACCTCCGACCTTTCCGGGCAGGACTTCTGGACCCTGTTGCAGGCGGGGTACGCGCCCCTAGCCCTGGTGATGGGCTCCTGCGTCTACCACGTGGCCCACCAGGGACTGGGGCAATGGATGCGCAGCGTGGGCCAGAACCAGGAGATGCCCAACTTCACCCAGGCCCTCTACGACGCCCGCGAACTGGCCATGGAGCGGATGCAGACTGAGGCTGAGGAGGTCAAAGCCGAGGGCATTGTCGGGGCCCAGATCCGGGAGAGCAACCACGGCTGGGGCAGCCACGTGATCGAGTTCTTCGCGGTCGGGACGGCGGTCAAGCCGACCAAGGAAGACCACCGGATCGCGCCGCCCCAACTGGTCCTCTCGCTGGATCAGTAGGTGGCGGTCGGCGCCAGCCCCGGCCGCCCCCTGGTCTTCCTCTACGACGATCTCTTCCTGCGCCACCAGAGTCCGGGGCACCCGGAGTCCCCTGACCGTCTGCGCTCCATCACCGAGCGGCTCTACTCGGAACCTCTCCTGGCGCCGTGCCCGTGGCGGACCGCCCCGTTCGCAGTTGACGAGGACATCCTGCTCGTCCACACCAGTGGCCATCTGGATCACATCCGGGGCCTCTCCGCCAGAGGTGGCGGCTGGATCGACGCCGACACCTACTGCGGTGGCGAATCCTTTGCGGTCGCCATGGCGGCCGTTGGCGTCACTCTGGCGGCCGTGGCGGCAGCAACCGGGCGTCCGGCAACTTCGGCCTTCGCGATGGTCAGGCCGCCGGGCCACCACGCCACTCCCGAGCGGGCCATGGGCTTCTGCCTCTTCAACAACGTGGCCATAGCGGTACGCCACGCCCAGACCAGGCTCGGGGTGGAGAGAGTGGCCGTGGTCGACCTCGACGTCCACCACGGCAACGGCACCCAGGACGTCTTCTACCAGGACGGCAGCGTCCTCTACTGCTCACTCCACCAGTCGCCGCTGTACCCGGGCAGCGGGACAGCGGCGGAAAGAGGCGTCGGCGCCGGATTGGGGCAGACCATCAACGTGCCGCTTCCGCCCGGAACCGGGCCGGATCGTTGGCTTGGAGCCCTCCGCGATGAAGTCCTGCCGGCCATCCGCCGCCACCGTCCCCAATTGATAGTGGTGAGCGCCGGTTTCGACGCCCTGGCCGGCGATCCCTTGGCCCAAATGGAGCTGCTGCCTGAAACCTACGGCGCTGCGGCGCAGATGCTGGCTCAAGTAGCGGTCGAGTTGGCAGCTGCGCCCACGGTCTGGGTCCTTGAGGGCGGCTACGATCTCAACCAGATGCCGGAGGCCGTGCGGCAGGTGGCGCTCGCTCTAGCGGCAGCCTAGGTTCGGGAATTTTGCCGCGCCGGGGCCGCGATAGCGTGGCCTGGTGCCGCGAGCCGTCTCTCCTTTCCAACTTGACAAGTTCGAACCGGAGACTCCCTATGCCCAGGACCTGGCGATCACCTATGGCCGGGTGCAGATAAGCAAGACGTTCACCGGCCACCTCGGGGCCAAGAGCGAGGTTGCGATGCTGGCGCTCAACGCGGAGCCCGAGGGAGCCGGATACGCAAGGAGGGCATATTTGCCCTGCTGCATATGGGGACCATGACCCGGGGGACTCCCTGGGCCAAGTGGCCCATCGTGCCCGGCTCCGGGACCGGGGCTATCAAGGGGATCTCTGGCGAGGCGCGTATCGAGATCGACGCCGACGGTGCTCACACCCTGTTCCTCGACTACCAACTGCCCTGAGCGCTCGTCCGGTCGCCCTTCACCGTGCGGTCAGCAGCAGGTCTTCCAGATGGTCGGGGAGCGGCGGGAGCGGGGGTGGGACTTCGTCTTTCTCGGTGCCGACGTTGACGCCTACCAGCTTGGGGCGCTCTCAACGTGCCGACCGGCAACACCATGAGCTACTCCTCCGCCAGCCAGGCAAGACCGGCGTTCGACGCGCTGGCGGGGACGGCGAGCCGGTATCGGCAAAGCCGCGGAGCGACCGGCGGAGCGACGGAGGCGCTGGCAAATGCTTCCGTCTCGCGTCCCGGCGACGCACCGGCCGCTGGGAAGCCGAAGCCGAATGCGAGCTATCCGAATTGACTCCGGGGAGCCGGGACGACCCAGCCTGGTTGCGGCCACGCTCGATGCGACTCAGCGCCAGCCCGTTGAACAAGACGACCGTGTTTCTGGGTGGAGACCTGCTGTCCCGGATCTACGCTCTGCGGGATCGCGGTATCGATATCAACGTGAGCAAGGTCTGCCAGCTGGCCCTGGAGCAGGCGATCCAGGAGGCGGAGGGGTTGACGCTCCAGCCGTAGGGGGCACAACCGGGCAAGGTTGGAATGGTCGCCTCACCGACTTGGCGGTCTGCCCGCCTGAGTGACCGGAGGTACAGCGCGACCTAGCCCTCGACGTGGTTTCTGGAAATGGGACGACTTGGCCGGGAGTCGAGCACACCGTGCTTCGTGATCGCTCCGGCTCCGGGCAATCGGCCCAGACCTCCGACGGACGAGATCAGGTACCTACCCGGCCTGACCCCGTCATCCAGGACCGCCTCACCAACCCCCTGACTGCGGGTTAGCGGTTGATGAATCTGCCGCTGAGTTCCGCCGGAATGCACACCAACGAGGGGACTTGTCCGGGGCGATGCTGTCTTGAGCGACATGGCAGGCCCTAGATTGACCAACACCGACCCGGATGTTCTGCGAGAAGTGACAGTGACCGAGGCCTGAGGTCACCCCGTCGACGCAAACCCGAATACGCCCAGTCCGCGATCGATGTCGACGAGGTGATGCTGCGACTCATGCACTGCCCGCTGCGCGATTTCCAGCACAGTACGTGCTTCCGCGTTGCGGAAACCACGGCGCGCCAAGGCCTCAGGGCTGAGTCCTTCGAGACGTGTCGCCAGCCTCTGCGTGGCGGCGCTGAGTTGCTCGTTCAGCAAGGGTAGGCTGAGCTGGTTGTAGTTGCCCCGGGCGACCTCGTCGTCATGGGAAACCACCTCCAGTGCTGGCTCAGATTCCTCCAGGATCGCGTCGACGCGGCGGCGAAAAAGAAGAAGAACATCCCGCATGTGGGCGGCGTACTCCAGCGGCGACCAAACCCCTTCGGCTGGCCGCCGGCGGAGCCGCGGGTTCTCGGCACTGGCAGTCAGCACCTGGCAGTAGCTGGTGGCGATGTGCCCGACAATCGCACTGGCGTTGGAGACGGTCACTGATGAGAAGCGGAACCCGCACTCGGCGCAGTCGCTGGTCGCGCTGGGATCAGCGGACCCCTTCAAGCGATTCGCACCTCAGCCCCGTCGGCGAGTCGTAGCGTCACGAAGCGCAGCCCGGCAACCCCGCCCACGGGGCGGATTCCCGCGGCCGGCTCAGCCAGATGGCTGGCTAGCACCGGCTCGGGGCCTCCAACCCCAACCTCGGCGATCTCCCGAACGGCGATCCGGTGTTCGGCGGGGAGCGTTGAGGGATGCTGAAGGGGATCTTCCCAACGGATGTAGAAGGGCAGGCGGGCTGCCCCGAAGGCCTGCGCCAAACCCACCGTGGTCCACCTGATCTGAGACCCATTTGGCCGCTCCCGGGCACCGCTTTCGCCTGGCGTCCCGAGCCGCTTCGATGTCAGCTCAAGATCGGAAGCCACCAGGCACACCGCAATCGGAGTGACCCGGTCGCGGTCGGCTGCCGCCAGCACCGCTCGTCCCAGGAGACTGGCCGCGGCGAGCTCCGGATCGGTGACCGCCACCAGTTCCAGGTACTGCTCGCCGATGGGAATGATCATGTTGGCCGTTCCCCAGGCCAGGTGGCGGCCGCCTGGGGCTGAGGCCAGACCGTAGCCTCGCCAGAGCTGGTCCTGGCCGTGGCTGAGATCGGTGGTGGCCAGCACCACGTGGTCGATTCTTAGCACGGCTAGGTCCGGCGGATCTCCACCTTGCCCTCGCGGGTGCGGGTCTCGAAGATGGGATTGGCCACCGTCGCGGGACCATGGGTGACCTGGCCGCTGCGCAAATCGAAGCGAGACCCGTGCCAAGGGCAGTGCAACTGCCCTTCGTCAAGGGGAAGTTCGTCCAAAGGGCCGCCGGCATGGGAGCAGATGGCGCTGGCGGCGCAGATCTCGCCGTTGAGGCGGGTCAGGAGAACCTGGTTCTTGCCAACCTGCTTATGGGTGAACGAGCCTTCCACGACCTCGCCTTCGTCGGCCGCGGCGGTCCATTTTTTGGGCCCGCTGAGGAAGGCATTGCGGTTCACCTGGATGCCCCGACGGAAAACCATGTCGCCGCCGATGTAAGCGCCCGTGAACACCGCTCCCAAGCCCAGCATAGATAGGCCGACGGCTGGCCCGCGCCGACCCTGGAGTCGGAGCGCCAAGGAAGTTGTGAAGAGGGCCAGCGCTCCGGTGTTGATGAGGGCGTGCGCCGTGCCCAGATCGCGCTCGGGGCCGTAGCGGTCCTGCCAGTCAGCGATACCGGTGGCAGCGGCGCCGAGGGCTCCTAGGCAACCCAGCCCGGTCATCAGGTCGGCGGCCCGACCCAGCCCGCCTCCCTCGCCGTGGTCGGCGAGGTCGAGCAAGGCAGCACCCGTCCAGGCGCCCAGGGGCACGTCGGTGAGTGCGGGATGCACCGGGTGACCGAGCCAGGTGCCGTTGAGGACGTCCTTGGCCTGACCGGTGCGAGATCCACCCCTGGCTCCGGCCTTGGCCAGCCACTGGTGGAGGAACTCTCCAAGAGGTGGCAGGAAGGGAAGCTTCTCAATGATCCGATCGAGGAGGTCGGCAGTCATGATCTACACCTCATGCGGGCCGCCAGAGACCGAGGTTGCGCAATGCGGTCCCTGAGAATGGACCCGTGCTAGTCCCCATCCTAGAGGGCGATCCCGATTACGCGGACATGGCCGTTCACATCGTCTCTCAGACGCCGGGGCTGGAGGCACGGGTCGTCGAGAGCCTGGAGCGACTCTCCCAATTGATGCGACGGGAGCAGCCGGCGGCCATAGTGGCGGACCGCTCCCTGCTCCAAGGGGCCCGCGGGGTGGAGGCGGTGCGCAACATTTCCACAGCGCCGCTGGTCGTCCTTACCGCCGATGCCCAGGAGACCGTCGCTCTAATGGAGGCCGGTGCCGACTACGTCCTGGCCAAGCCCTACCCGCCGGCGATGCTCCGGGCGACCATGCGGGCTATCTGGCGCCGCCGCCAGGTCGAGCGCCGCTCCTCCGGTCGAGTCCTGGAGATCGGCCCCTTGGTGGTCGAGCCCGCCCGACGCAGCGCTCGGATTGAGGGCCGGCGCCACTTCCTCAGCCCCCGTGAGGCCGACCTACTCGAGTACCTGGCGCTCAACGCGGGGGTGGTTCTGAGCCGGCGTCAGATCATCGATGGCGCCTGGGGTGGGGATCCCACGGCCACCCCGGCCGCCGTCACCATGTGCGTCCACCGCCTTCGCCTGAAGCTGGAAAGCGATCCTGGACAGCCCCGGTTGCTCCGCACCAAACGCAGCGACGGCTATGTCCTCGAAGCCCCGCTGGTCGGCAGCGAGCGGGTGTGAGCGAGTCCTCCCGAGGCACCGTGCTGCTCACCGGAGCGAGCGGTTTCGTCGGGTCGGCGGTGATGGAGCAACTACTGCTGGCGGGCTACCAGTTGCACGCACTGGTCCGGCGGCCGGGAACTTTCGCGGTCCCGGAGGGGGTCTCGGTTTACGGGGGCGACGTGACCGACCCGCCAGCCCTGCTCCAGGCCGCCCAAAGATGCCAGTTCGCCATCCACTGCGCCGCCGACTACCGCCTATCTCTACGCCCCCGGGAGGTGAGCCAGATGGTCAGCGTCAACGTGGGGGGCACCGCCAACGTGCTCCAGGCGGCGGCTGCCGCGGGGATCCGCCGCTTGGTGCATTGCAGCACGGTGGGGACGCTGGCCTTCGAGCGCTCGGGCAGAGTCTGCGCCGAGTCCGACACCTCCGCCTCATCCGCCCTCCTGGCCGGTCCTTACAAGCGCAGTAAGTGGGCTGCCGAGAAGCTGGCTCTCGAGCATCCCTATTCCGGCCTGGAGGTCGTCGTGGTCCAGCCGAGCACGCCGGTGGGCAAGGGTGACCGGAGACCCACGCCGACCGGCCAGACGATCAGGGACTTCTTGCGGGGCCGAATCCCGGCGTTCGTCGACACCGGACTCAATCTGGTTTCGGTGGATGCCGTCGCCCAGGGGCATGTGCTCGCGCTGGAGCGGGGTCGTCCCGGCCGCTCGTACATACTCGGCGACCAGAACTTGACCCTACGCCAGCTGCTGGCTCGCGTCGCTGACCTGGCCGGGGTGGATCCACCCCGGTGGCGGGTGCCGCTTTCCCTGGCCCTTGCCACGGCTGCCGCCAGCGAAGGCGTGGCCCGCTTGGTGGGCCGCGCTCCCGCCGTCTCCCTCACCTCGGTGCGGATGGCGGCCCACCCCATGTACGTGGATTCCCGGCGCGCCCAGTCCGAACTCGGCTGGGACACGGGCGACCTCGATCTCGCTCTACAGCAGGCCGTGGAGGAGCTCAAACCGGAGCGGCGCGGTCGTGCCTGGTCCATTTGATGGCGCTCCTCAGTCGCTGGTACGCCTTTGGCCCCTGGCTGCTGGTCATCTTGCTGATCTGGCGCCAATTCGGCTGGCGGCGAGCCCTGCCGGTCGCGGTCGGGGGCTGGGCGATCACGTTCGCCGCCGAGTGGGCTTCAACGTCAGGGCCGGGGATCCCCTTCGGCACCTACTCATACAAGAGCGCCGGACTGAGCCAGGACTGGAGGGTTCTGGGAGTGCCCGTCTTCGACAGCCTGAGCTTCACCTGGCTGGCCTTCTGCACCTACCTGCTCGCCCGCCGCTGCGGTGCCCGCGGTCCGCGGCGACTGCTGCTGGCCGCCTTGGCCATGGTCGCGATCGACGTGGTGGTCGACCCGGTTGCCCTCCGGGGCGCGCACTGGTGGCTGGGCTCGATCTACTCGTATCCCGCCCACACAGGAGTCTGGTACGGCGTCTCCGCCCTCAATTACTTGGGCTGGCTGGTGGTTGCCCTGGCGCTCCAGCTCTGGCTCGCCTTCTGGCTGAGTGACCGCTCCCAGCGCGAGGGCGCACTTGTCGCCACCGTTGCGGCGTTGCTGCTGGCCGGGGTCCTGCTGCAGAGCGCTGTGCTGGCGATCGTCCTTGGCATCGGGCTCAGCGAGCTCGTTGCCGTGCTTTTGCTGCTGGCCTTGGCGCTAATCGCCCGGGGTGCGGCCATCCCCGCGGCGCGAGGCCAAACTCCCCGACTGCTCATCGCCTGTGCCCTGGCCGCTGAGTCGCGCGCAATTCGGCGTGTCTGGGGCCGGGGGTGGGCAGCGCAGTCCCACGGGCGTCAGCTGAGGTGGAGCCGACGCGGAGATGCCGAGGTCGAGATCTGGGAGACCGGGCTGGGACTGGCGGCAGCCACCGAAGCCTCGGGTCGGGCGGCTCAGACGAGCACCATCCTGGTGGCTGGGTTCGGGGGAGCCTGCTCGTCCGACTGGGAGGTGGGGGAGGTCGCCGTTGGGTGTCAAGTGCTGGAGCCAGAAGGTGTCTGGCGCGATTTAGATGCGGCCGGTCACCACCGCCTGACCGCGCTCCGCGTGGGTCGATCGGCCCGACTGGCCAGCTCTCGACTGGCCGTCGACAGCGAGACGGAACGAAAAACGCTGAGCCAGCGTGGAGTGGACCTCGTGGACATGGAGACGGCTGCCTGGGCGGACGGTTCTGCCGCCTCGCGGCGGCGCTTGGTGGCTCTGAGGGTGGTTAGCGATACACCAAAGGCACCGTTGGGCGTGGCCGCGACACTGGTGGAGCCGGCATCGAGCGGCCCCAGTCCGCTGCGGATCGCCCAGCTCCTGGTCAGTCACCCGGGTGCCCTGGCGACTTTGATCAAGCTGGGCCGGGGTCAGCGCATCGCCATCGCAGCGCTTAGCGGAGCCGTCGCGTTGGCCATCCCGGCCTTGCTGGAGGAAGCCCAGCCTGATCCGGGGCTGGGGATGGCGGAGGTTTCCACCGAAATTGGTCCCAAGCAGCTAGGCGCCTGAAGGCGCAAGTGGCGCTCGACGCTCCTCGCTTGACGGCGCCGGCCGTCTGCTTCCCCGCTCAGGAGGCAAGGCCTGGCTCAGGGCTCACGGCCGGCGGGCTGACCGGGATCGAGACGGTACCTTCCTTACGGCCGCGCAAGTTGAAATAGAGGAGGACCACGGCCAGGGCGCTGATTGGAGTTACCAGCACGTCGACAAGGATTGACACCGCCGTCAGGACGGCCCGGGCCCCGACGCTGCTGGTGCTGGCCGGGGTTGCCATTACTGCCCCCGCCACCCCACCGATGACGGCGCCAAAGATTCCCGCCGCGATGCCGATGACCAGCACCACCCCAAAAATTAACCAGGCGTGTCCATGGCTGAGGTGCCAGGAGCGCTTGAGCGCAGTCCAGGGGCCGGATCCCTCCAGGACTACCACCGGCACCGCCGTCAGGATGCGAACGTAGGCCATGACGCCGAGGACCAATGCGGCAATCCCGATCAGGACCACGAGCAGGACCCCCACACCCTTCAGAGCCAGTACCAAGAGAGCGCCCAGCAGTCCCAGGGCCACAATGGCTCCCAGAAAAAACAGTGTGATCAGCACGCTGACACCGAGCAGTGGCAACCACCTCTCTCGAGCCTTCTGGAAAACGACCCCAAACGACGTCTTTTGGTTCTGGTAGCGATCCGCCCCAGCCTGGGTGATCGCCGCCAATTCCAGTGGCAGCGCCACCAGGGCGAAGAGCAACGTCAGCACCAGCAGTCCGATCCGCAGGGGGGTGACGTTGAAGCCATGGGCTAGCAGGAGTTGAACTTGGTGGCTCCGCATGCCCGTGTCATGCTGGAGGCGATCCAAGACGGCGGTGTTCTCGCCCTCCTGGAGCAGGCCGGTGAGAACTCCGTAGGGGACGTACACCACGGCTGCCACCGCCACGAAGAGCCTGAAGTTGCGGAAATAGATATGGACAACCGCGTCGATGATCTCGCTGAGGTTCATCGGCCGCGCTGGGTAGGAGGCCGGCTGGGAGTCCATCGCGGGCAGGCTACCGCGTTCGGGCGGATTCTCCTAGCTCTTCTGTCTGCACCCGCTCCTCCCGATCGAACCTCCTCGCCCTGGCCGTGCTGGTCTGCCTGTTGGAGCGGCAAATGCACCCAGAGAACCTGCGCCTGCAGGGGCAACTACATCAAATGTCGGGTGCGACTCTAGGCCGCAGTGTCGACAGTCTGATCGAGCGTTTTGGCCTCCAAGACGTAGCCGACAAGATTTCCAAAACCTACTCCGGCGGCACTCAACGCAAGCTCGATGTCGCCATGGGTCTGGTGCACCAGCCTGAGGTGCTTTTCCTCGATGAGCCGACCACCGGCCTCGACCCGGAGGCTCGCGCTGAGATGTGGCGCGAGATCTCGCACTTGGCCCGGAATGAGGCCTCACGGTCCTGCTCACCACCCAGTACCTGGAGGAGGCCGATCGTCTCTCCGACCAGGTGGCGATCATGGACAAGGGAGCCATCGTGGCACAAGGCACCGCCGAGCAACTCAAGTCGGACGGCCTCCTGCGCGCCCGCGTCGACGCTGGTGCCAGTGCCCTGCCGGCGGTCTTGCAAGCCCTCGATACGGCTCAGCTTCGAGTGGCCACCGCCAGTGTCGTCCGCCCTCTCTGGACGACGTTTATACGAGCCATACCGGGCGCACATTCACGTTCACTGAAGAGATATCCCGATGAGCACTGCCGTCGTCGCGTCGGGGCACGTCACAACGCGTTACCTGCGCGCCTTCGCCCGCCAGCCTTACTACATCGCCAGCACTCTGGTGCAGCCGGTGATTGGGCGGCTGCTCTTCGGTCATATGTTTCAACGAGTGATCGAAATCCCGGGATTTTCCTCATCAAACTACATCGGCTTCCTGACTCCTGGAGTGGTCATGATGCCGCGCTCTTCTCCAATGGCTGGAGCGGAATGGGCTATGTCATCGACATCGAGCGGGGGGTGATGGACCGCTTTCTGGTCTCCCCGGTTTTCCGGGGCGCCTTCATCAGCGGCCAGCTCAGCTACGGCGCTGCTATGACCGCCCTGCAGTCACTCATCATCCTGGGATTGGGCTGGCTCTCCGGGGCCGCCTTCAAGAGTCCGCTGGGACTGTTGCTGTGCGTGGTGTCAGCCCTGCTCCTCGGC
>DATLRN010000012.1:0-20465 GCA_035534695.1 Candidatus Dormiibacterota bacterium | reverse complement strand
GCAGGTACCGGTGGTTGCCGGCTTGCCGTTCTTCAGTTGCGTTGGCTGGGGGTTGGAAATCTCCCGCGCCGTCTTGCACTTCATGCAAAAGCCGGTAACGGCCATCTTGGTACCCCTCCGCTGGAAGTAGAGCCCGAACTCCGAACCCGGGCGATCAGCCGCATTGTATTCACCAATACGACCGCCTGCAACCTCAAACACAAATCTGAACACCTCATGACCCATCTGCGGTTGCTCTGGCCGATCCCGGTCCTCAGTTCAGCTGACTTCGGACCGGCGCTTAGCCTGGCGCTCCAACCAGCCAAAAAGTCCGGCGGCGTTGGACGGCAATCCCGTCAAGGTTTCGGCGGCCTGCTTTGCCTTGGCGTCTCCCTCGAAGCCGAAGCTCAGGCGCTGACGAAGCGCTTGCTCGATGTGGTCGAGTCGGGGCTCCTCCTGAAAAGCGTCGCTGGCGATCGCAGCCCAAGTCCGAAGCTTCTCCTCAGCCTCCCGGAGCACGTCCTCCGGAGCGCCGGCTGATCCGAAGTGGGTGAGGATCAGCTGCTCCGGTCGAAGCGCCAGGAAACGGTGTAGCGATCCAACCGCCTGATCAAGATCGAAGTCATTCGGCGGCGTGGCCGGCCGGAGAGGGCCACCGCCGGGCAGCTTGACCCCGACGGCATCTCCGACCAGCAGGACCCCGGATCCATCCTCGAGGATCCCGATGTGGTGCTTGGCGTGGCCTGGGGAAAAGATCGTGGTGAGCTCCATACCCCCGCCAAGGGGCATTCTCCCGCCATCCTCGGCTCCGACGAGCCGGTCAGGTTCTACTGGGGTCATCTCTCCGTAAAGGGTCTCGAGCTTGGCTCCGTACACCTGGGCCGAGGCAGCGTTCAACCTGGCCGGTTGGGCAAGGTGACGCAGGCCCTGGGGGTGGCAGACCACCTGGGCCTTGGGGAATCGCCGGGCCATCTCGCCCACCCCTCCGGCGTGGTCGAGGTGGATGTGGCTGAGCACGATCCATGCCAGATCCTCAGAGCCGATACCGTGACGAGTCAGCCCGGCGATCACCTGGTCCCGGTTGCGCTCGGGACCGGTCTCGATGAGCGCCGGTCGGTCTGCCTCGATCAGGAAGACGGAATTGACCTCTGCCCAGCCCCCCAAGAAGGTGTCGATCTGCCAGATTCCTGGCGCCAGGAGCTTGTCCATGCAGCAAACCTAGCGGGAATGCGCCCGGCCTGTCCCACAGCTGCCTCAGACAACTCCCAGGCCATCCCGAGGCCCGCTCTCAGGCGGGCAGGCCCGAGTTCATTCCCCGGAGTCGGTTCGGGCCGTGGTGGGATGGCTCTTGTGGTGGTCACCCACGACACTCAGGTGGCTCGGCAGGCGCCCCTGACGGCCCTCATCAACGGTGGGACGCTAACCGTTCGACTGAACCGCAAGGAGGCAGCCACAGGAGCCTCCGGGAAGCCTGCTGCGCCGGGGGGGGACGCCTCCTAGGCCCACTCGCGACCCGACCTATACTCGACCGGTGGAGCGATCCGAAGTGGAGCCGCCTGAGCCTGCCCCTGAAGTACCCGCGCCGGGAGATCCGCCACCGGAGTTCCTCAACCCGGAGTCCCCGCGCTACCAGCCTTGGGCGGAGAAGCAGATCACCAACGCGGTCAAGGAAAAGCGGCCTCTGTCAGAGTTCATGTCCGAGTTCGACGCTCGGGTGGTCGCTTATGGCGACATCAGCAGCGGCACGTGGGACCCGCAACACCAAGAGCGCCTTCTGGCCAGGTTTTCCAGCCCCAGACCGGGTGGTAGTGCGCCCAGGCGCCGCCGCCGCCGTCGCCCAGGAAGTGCACCCGCCGGTCCGCCGGCAGCTGGGCGGGGAGCGAATCGCCGACCCTCCGGCACTCCCAACCAACCGGTGGTCGAGCCGGGATCGACAGGCGAGCGCCGCCGCCGGCGGCGCCGTCGTCCGCGGGGAGGTAGGCGTCCTCCGGAGGCCGGATCCGCTACGTGACCAGCGCGGCGAGCCCCCGGGGGCTCTGCTTCGACTACGGCAAGACCTTGGTTCAGTTCGCTCGGCCGGAGAATGCGATCGCGGCGGCCGGGACGCGGCTGGCCGACGAGCTCTCGCTGGATCCCAGCCGCTGGAGTGGAACCGCCGCTGAATTCGCACTCAGCCTTGACCACCTACTCGAGGAACTAATCGGCTCCGGCCAGAAGGCCGATCCCTGGCGGGAAGTCGACTTCCGGGCGATCCATCGCCAAGCCCTGTGTCAGCTACAGGGCTCATGGCCCAGCTTTGAGACGAGCGACCGCGTTGCCGCCGCGATCCAGCGCGCTTGGGTCGAGGGTGTCGAGGTGGTGCCAGAAGCCCGCCTCAGCCTGATCGCCGCACGCGCCATGGGGCTGCGAACTGGACTCTGCTCCAACGCACCCTTTCCACCCGACTTGATGTACGAGCAACTGGAGCGACTCGACCTGCGTCAGTATTTCGACGCCGTTCTCTTCTCCAGCGAGATCGGTTGGCGCAAGCCAGATCCCCGGATTTTTGCCGAGCTTTTGACGCGACTAGGCCTTCCCGCTACTTCGGTGTGGTTCGTCGGTGACGAGTGGGAAGCCGATATCGAGGGCTCCCGCTCGGCGGGAATGCGAGCCATTCTGGCGCCCGCCGCCGCGGTGCCGCCAGGCGAGGTGGAACAGCTCAGCCGTTGGGCCGACCTGCCGTCGCTTCTGGAGCAAGCGGCCATCTCCTAGACCGCCCGAGCCACCCCAAAGGTGCTTCGTACACTGGATTCATGCGCGTAAGCAGCCTCTTCGGAGTAACCCGGCGCACTGTGCCTGCCGAGGACCTGGTATCCCATCAGCTCCTCCTCCGGGCCGGTTTCCTACAACAGCTGGCAACTGGCCTATACAGCTTCCTGCCCCTGGGATGGCGGACCGAGCAGAAGATCCGGAGGATCCTGCGAGAGGAGATGGACGCGATCGGGGGACAGGAGATCTTCATGCCCGTGGTCCAGCCCGCCGATATCTGGCAAAGAAGCGGCCGGTGGAACTCCATTGACCAGGTCCTCCTCCGCTTCCAGGACCGCCGTGGTCGGGACATGGCGCTGGCCCTGTCGCACGAGGAGGTGGTGGCTGGCCTGACCTCCGCCAACGTTAGCTCATATCGCGACCTGCCTCGGATCGTCTACCAGATCCAAACCAAGTTCCGGGACGAGCCTCGCTCCCGCGGCGGCCTGCTCCGGACCAGAGAGTTCAGCATGAAGGACGCGTATTCCCTGGATCGCGACCAGCCGGGACTCGACCGTGCCTACCAAGCCCACTTTCGAGCCTACTTCAAGATTGCGGCGCGGGCGGGGATCCCGGTTGCGGCCGTCCTCAGCGACGTTGGCGTGATGGGGGGTCATCTGGCCCACGAGTTCATCTATCTCAACGACGCTGGCGAGGACACCCTTGTCTTCTGCGACAGCTGTGGCTATGCCGCCAACCAGGAGGTGGCGGAGACCAAGCTCCCCGACCCCGAGACAGACATCGAGGGAGAGCTCGAGGAAGTTGAGACGCCCGGCGCGACCACTGTCGCCGAGGTCTCCGCTTTCCTTAACGTCGAACCCTCTCGCGTCGCCAAATCGGTCGCCTTCATGGCGGAGCTGAAGCGGGGACAGCCAGCGCAGATGATTCTGGCTGTTGTGCCCGGCTCAGCCGAGGTCAATCTGGCCCGCTTGCGCAGTGCCACCGGAGCGGTGGACCTACGGCCCGCCACCGCGGAGGAGATCGACGCTGCCGGAGGCGTAGCCGGCTACATGTCGCCGCACGGACTTTCAGCCGAAGCCGCCACAGTGGTGGTGGACGAGGCGCTGGGGAGGCGGCGCAACCTGGTCACCGGCGCCAACCGGACGGGCTGGCATCTGCGCAACTTCAATGTTGCTCGGGACTGTCAGGGAGCGACGACGACCCGGCTGGCGGCAGCAACCACCGCTGATCCTTGCAGCGTTTGTGGTGCGCCACTTCGGATCCGGCGAGGAATAGAGTACGGCAACATCTTCCAGCTGGGCACCCACTACAGCACCTCACTTGGTGCCCTCTACGACGACGAGTCCGGCGAGCAAAGTCCGGTGGTCATGGGCTCGTACGGAATCGGAGTCGGGCGCCTCTTCGCCTGCATCGCCGAAGAACACCACGATGAGCGCGGATTGACGCTGCCCATCGCAGTTGCGCCTTACCAGGTCGCTCTGGTTTCCGTGGGCAGCGACGAGGCCGTGGCGCAGCTGGCAGACAGTGCCTACCAGGAGATGAGCGATGCCGGAATTGAGGTCCTCTTCGACGACCGCAACGCCAGTCCAGGGGTCAAGTTCGCCGATGCCGACCTCCGTGGGATGCCCCTCCGCCTCACCATCTCGCCGCGCAGCCTCGGGGCCGGAGGAGCGGAGTTCAAGCGACGTCTCGGGGAATCACGCATCGTTGCCCGCGAGTCGATCCTCTCCGAGGTGAGGTCCGAGCTGGAGGACCTCCGTCGGCAGGAAGCTGAGTGGGTGCGTACCACGATGGCCCCAGTCGAAGCCCTAATTGCCCAAACGTTGCCGGGAGGGACCTGACCCGGAGGGATATGGCGATGCCGAAGACGCGAACCATCCTGCACGTGGACCTGGACGCCTTCTTCGTCTCCTGCGAACTCCTCCGTCGGCCTGAGCTACGGGGCAGACCAGTAGTCGTTGGGGGAGGCAGGGAGTCGCATCCCGGGGACCGCCGGGAACCGGGACGCGGCGTGGTGGCCGCCGCCGCATACGAGGCTCGCGTCTTTGGAGTCCGCTCCGCCCTGCCCTTGGGCAAAGCCCTGTCGCTCTGCCCCGAGTTGGTGGTCCTGCCGGTGGATATCGCCGAGTACGCCAGGATCTCCAAGCTGGTTTTCGCGATCTTCGCCGAATTCACCCCCCTGGTCGAGCCCGGATCTCTGGACGAGGCCTATCTCGATCTTTCCGGTACCGAGGGCATCAAGGGGAGTGGTGAGGCGGTGGGACGTCTAATCCGGGAGAGGTTGGACGCGGATCTCGGCCTTCCCTGCTCGGTGGGTGTCGCCACCACCAAGATCGTGGCCAAAGTGGCGTCGGACTTGCGCAAGCCCCGAGGCCTGGTCGTCGTGGCTGCCGGTGATGAGGCCCAGTTCCTCTCGCCTCTGGCGGTCGACCGGCTTTCTGGCGCCGGGCCCAAGACGACGGCCAAACTCCGCCTCCTCGGCATTGACACCCTGGGCAAGCTGGCCAACGCCCCGGCTGGCCTTCTCGAAGAAACGCTGGGTCCTAACGCTGAGGCGCTCCAGCGCCGGGCTCGGGGCGTAGACCCTAGCCCGGTGCAGGCCTCAGGGATACCGAAGTCGATCAGCCGCGAAGAAACCTACTCCCAGGATTTGAGTGCCCGAGGCGAGCTAGAAGGCCGGATCGTGGCTCTCTCCGCCGGAGTGGGGAGTCGCCTGCGAGCCTCCTCGCTGATTGGCCGATCGGTCACCATCAAGATGCGCTTTGCGAACTTCGAAACGGTCACCAGGCGTCGACAACTGCGGGAACCCTCGTGCGCCGATCATGAACTCCAAGCGGGAGCACTCGAGCTCTTCTCTGAGGCCTGGCGAGAGGGCACGTCAGTGCGTTTGCTAGGAGTGGCTGCGGAGGGGCTAAGTGAATCCCGCCAGCTCAGCCTCTTCGAGGTAGCAGGAGGGAGAGACGAGCGCCTCGACGTGGCCCTGGACGGACTTCGGGGCCGGTTTGGCGGCCGCGCTATCGCCCGAGGCACGGGATCTCTCGAGTCTCCGCTCGACTGGAACCGTGACGACCTCCGTCGCCTCACCGACCCCTGATCTCATCGGATGCCGGCGTCGGGGCCCGTATCATCTGATGGCCTCGGGACCGCCAGAGCCGTCCGCGCTCTCAGGCAGGACCACAGCTGTATGTGGTCGAAAGGAGATGTCGATGAGGGGGCATGAGCCGCCGTGGTGAGGACTGAATTCCGCTTCTGTCCCAGCTGCGGGACCCCGCTCAAGTCGCGCTGGATCGAGGAGCACGACCTGCCCGCCTGCCTGCAGTGCGACTTCATCGCCTGGCGCGGTCCTAAGGCAGCCGTCGCGCTGGTCGCCAGCGATCCTCTGGGCCGCCTCCTGGCCATCCGTCGCGGGATCTCGCCTGGTCTGGGCGGGTGGGCCTTCCCGGGAGGTTACGTGGATGACGAGGAGGATCCCGCTGTGAGCGCCGTCCGGGAGTGCCGAGAGGAGACCGGCTGCGAGAGCGTGGTAGAGGCACTCCTGGGGGTGTTCCACGTGGTCACCGAGGAGGGGGGCCTGCTCGTCCTCGCCTACCGGGGCCAGCTCAGCAGCCCCGAGCCAGTGCCCAGCCCAGAAGCACCTGAACTTCGGCTCTTCGATCCACAAGAGCTTCCACCCCTGGTCTTCTCCTCGCACCGGCGTGCCCTGGCGGCGTGGCATGCCGGAAGCGTCGTGGTGAACTAGTTGCTGGGAGCGATTCGGCGCGGCTGCACCATGAACTGCCTGGGGTGTCTGATCCCGGTCGTCGTGGTGGTCGCCTTGGTCTATTTCGCGGTGCATCTGTGGACCACTCCGCCCAGCTACCCAGCGGTCCAGCCGGCGCCGCCCTCAACGTTTCAGCTGAGTGCGGCCAAGGCGGTGGCGTCGGCGCTGGCCAACGGACAAGCCGTGGCACTGGTTCATCTCAGCGACGCCGAGGCCACCGGCCTTCTTCAGGACACGCTCACCACCTATGAGGGGCTCTCTCAACTCGAGGTGCATGTACTTCAAGGTCAGGTGGTCGTCAGCGGGCAGACGACCATACTCAATCGTCCGCTGGTGATCAGTGGTCCCGTACATTTCGGAGGTATCGGCACATCGACGATCAACCTCAAGTTCGCCGGCCTGGCGGTCGGCCAGATGACCCTACCCTCTCTGATCCCGCAGGCACTGGCTCGGGGTTTCCACCCGTCGCTCTCGCTGGATCTGGTCGATGTCGGCCGTCCGCTGGTCTTCTCTTGCGAGGCGGCTCGCCCCGACGACCTTATCGTGGGGGTTAGCTTCGGCAACGGGACGGCGCCCCGCGGGGCCAACGCCTGCGCCGCCAGCTCATGAATCAACCGCGTGACCCGCTGACGCATCTCGACAAGCATGGAAGCGCTCGGATGGTCGATGTCAGTGATCGCCCCGGTAGCGATCGCCAGGCGACGGCGGAAGGCGAGGTCCGGATCAGCCAAGCTGCCTGGGAGGCGGTTTCCTCGTCCACCATCAGCAAGGGCAACGTCCTCGAGGTTGCCAAGTTGGCGGGAATCATGGCTGCCAAGCGCACTCCGGAACTGATTCCCCTCTGTCATCCCCTGGCACTCACCCACGTCGCCGTCGATGCCTGGTTAGCCTCAGATCCACCCCGAGTTCAACTTCAAGCCAAAGTCCGCTGCCAGGGCTCGACCGGGGTCGAGATGGAGGCGCTCACCGCCGTCAGCGTGGCGGCGCTGACCGTGATCGACATGATCAAGAGCCTGGACACATGGGCCGAAGTCGGCTCCCTTCGTCTGCTCGCCAAGCGAGGGGGGAGATCTGGCGAAGTACGGCGACCAGGGTCTGCCCCTCCCGAGGCGCCCGGAGCGGGCTGAGATGGCCCGCTCCGGGGCCGCCCGCGAGAGAGAGCTCCGGGAGTTGCTCTACCTGCAGAAACTGGCGGTGGAAGCCGCGTCGACCATGGAACGGGACGAGCTGCTCTCGCTGGTGATCCGGGAGACGACGGGTGTCCTCGACGCTGATGTCTGCGCTCTCTATCTCTACGACCAGGCGCGTGCGACCCTCGTCCTGACCGCCACCAACGGGCTCAATCAGGAGGCCGTGGGCAAGGTTGAGCTGGCGCCCGGCCAGGGGATCACCGGTGCGGTTGCGGCCGCCCGGAAGCCGCTGTCAATAGCCGATGTGGCCACGGATCCTCGCTTCGAATGGGTAGCTGGATTGGACGAAGAGCGCTTCACCTCGATGCTCTCGGTCCCCATCCTGGCGGGACCGCGCATGGTGGGCGTGCTCAATGTCCAGACGGTTCTGCGCCGCGAGTTTCGTCCTGACGAGCTGGCGGTGCTCTCCGCCATTGCCGGAGCTCTGGCAGGTGTTCTTGAGCGCAGCGAGCTGCAGCACCGGCTGGAGAGCCAGCTGATCGAGATTCAACTCTCCCAGACCGTCCACGAGCGCTTCACCGAACTGGCCCTATCAGGAGCGGGCCTGTCGAGGATTCTGGACGCGATCGCCAACCTGGCCGGCGGGGAGGTCGGACTCTATGACCCTCTCGGGTTCCAACTCGAGCACGGCGCTGGGCGCGGCCTGTCCGCCCGTCGACTGGCCGTACCCCCCGCCCTGGCTGGCCCGGGCGGGTCGGGCCCGGTTGAGATCAGTTTGCCGCGACCCCGCCAGGACCTGATCCTGAGTCCGGTGCGCGCGGGGGACGAGTTGGTTGCGGTGCTCGCGGTCGAAGGGCGGCTGGCCGAAGCAGGGGCCGGAAAGCGGCGCGCCCTAGAGCACGGGGCCACCGTGGTGGCCTTGGAGTTGCTCAAGGAACGGGCGGCCGCCGAGGTCGAGCGAAGGCTGAGGGGAGACCTCCTCGAGGGCCTTCTCACCCAAGGCCAGAGCTCGGAGGACATCACCCGCCTGGCGCTGCGGGCCGAGCGTCTGGGGTACCGGATTCCCGACCAGGCCTGGGTTCTGGTACTTGAGCCTGACGACGAGCAGACCCTGGGCATGTTCCAAGCCCAGCCCCTGCAGGAGCGGCTGCAACGCGACCTCAACGAGCTCACTCAACGTCGCTTTCCCGGTTCCCTGGTGGTGGGCCGGGCCACCTACTCGGTGCTGCTCATCCCGGCGCGAGGCCCGGCCTCGCGCCCGGGTGCGGCCCAGACCTCGCTGGGGGTGCTGGAGGAGTACTCCCAAGCGGTATTGGAGTTGGCCCGCGGGCTCGGGCGCGGATTGACGTTCTCGGTCGGGTTGGGCAACCTGGCCGCCTCGGCGCTGGAGCTGGGCCGGGCGCACGAGGAAGCGCGACAGGCCCTCCGACTTGCCCGTCGAGCGGGTGGAGCTGGCCAGGTCACCTCCTACCGCTCCCTGGGCGCACTCCGCCTTCTTCTCGAGGTGAGGGACCCTGAGGTTCTGCGTCGCTTCGTCGAGGAGACTCTGGGTCCCATCCTCGCTTATGCCCGCCACCACCGCACCCCGCTGCTCCCCACCCTCGAGGCACTGGTGGCGCAGCGCTGGAATCAGCGAGCCGCGGGGCGCCAGCTCCATGTCCACATCAACACCTTGGCTTATCGGGTCCAGCGAATAGAGGATTTGCTCGACACCTCCCTGGACGACGCCGAGACCCGGGTGGTGCTCAGCGTTGCCCTCCAGGCGCGCCAGCTACTCTCCCCTTGACCGCGCGTGCTAGCGTCAGCCGCTGGGCCCGCTGATGCAAAGGAGACCTCCATGTTGGTTCCCGGTGATGAAGTCCCCGATTTCTCGCTCCTCTCCGGCACTGGCCAGAAAGTTGGTCCCGGTGAGCTCCGAGGGCGTCCCTGGGTGATCTACTTCTACCCCAAGGACAACACCCCAGGCTGCACGATCGAGACCCGCGAATTCGGCCAGGCCCTGGCAGACTTCACCGCTCGCGGTGTGGCAGTCTTTGGCTGCTCGGTGGGCGATGTGGCAGCGAAGGCCGCGTTCGCCGCGGCCTGTGACGCGCCCACTCTGGCTCTTCTGGCCGACCCCGATCACCGAGTTGCGGAGATCTTCGGGGCCTGGAAGCCGAGCGTCACGGGATCAGGGGGCGGAGTGGCCCGGGTCACTTTTCTTGTCAGTGCCAACGGCAAAGTCGAGCGCGTCTGGGAGTCTGTCAAGCCGGCCGGTCACGCAGCCGCAGTTTTGGCGGCGGTCAGTTAGCCGCCGAGGGCGTCCGAACTCAGGTCAAAGGTCAATCCTCGCCCTGCGCCTTGGTGAATCCCCGCTCGCCGTCGTAGACGGGAAGTCGCTCGACGTGGACCCAGCGGTGCTCTTGGGACACTCGCTGCAGGAGGGCAATCACGTCGGTCTCCTCAAGGCCTCCCTCGAGGTCGCGGACGAGGAAGCGACAGGGCCAGTGGTCAATGCAGTCAGTGATCGCCCCGCCGGTCGCCGGATACACCTGAGTACCCCGGTTGCTAATCGTCTCCAGACGGAGGGCCGTGCCTGCTGCGGCCGCCTCGAGGCTGAGACCGAGTACGTCGGGCTGCAGCTCAGACTCGATGAATACGTCGACACCGATGTCGCGACGGCTCCGCGGATGCACCAAAGCCAGGTCTGGTGAGACCTGAGGCAACTGGAGGGGATGATGCTCTCGCACCACCCAGTTGTTGGAGCGCTCTCCGAGATGGGAGATGATCGCCTCGGTGTACTCGGTAGTGGACGCGGCCGGACCACCAGCTGCGATGTCGCGGGTCCTGACCCCCGACGCCAGGGTGAGCAGAACCGCATGCTCAATTTGTTCCGCGGCTTCCTCCTCGCCGATGTAGCGCAGCATCATGACCCCGGTAAGGATGAGGGCGGTCGGATTGATGACGTTCTGTCCGGCATACTTCGGCGCCGACCCGTGCACCGCCTCGAAGATGGCCACGTCGTTGCCGATGTTCGCTGAGGGAGCAAAGCCTAAGCCACCCACAAGGGCTGAGCTGAGGTCGCTGATGATGTCGCCGTTCATGTTGGTGGTGACAATCACATCGAACTGCTCCGGTCGCTTGACCAATTGGTGGGCGCAGTTGTCGATGATGATGTGGTGCGACTCGATCTCGGGGTACTCCGGGGCGATCTCCTCGAAAGTGCGTTTGAGCAGCCCTTCAGTCAATTTCATGATGTTCGACTTGGTCGCGCAGTGCACCACGTGACGACCCTCGGAACGGGCGAACTCAAACCCCATACGCACGATTTTCTCGCATCCTTTGCGGGAAATTAACTTGAGACATTCGGCCACACCCGGAGTCTGCATGTACTCGATTCCAGCGTATAGATCTTCGACATTCTCGCGTACTACGACCAAGTCGACGCCGCGTCCGCTGTAGGGGGTCACCACCCCGGGCAGCTCGCGCACGGGCCGAATGTTGGCGTAGGTTTCGAATAGCTTTCGTAGCGTCACGTTGGCGCTTTTCTCACCAAAGCCCACGGGAGTTTCGAGTGGGCCCTTGAGGACCACGCCGGTGCGCCGCGCCGACTCCAAGGTTTCCCGGGGAACGCCCGAGGACAGCCCCTGCTTGAAGATGCTCGCGCCGGCGGGGTGCTCCTCCCACTCGATGCAGGCCCCGGTTGCCTCGATGATCGCCTGAGTGGACCTGACCACCTCGGGGCCGATCCCATCTCCCGGGATCAATGTGACGACCTTGCGCTGGGGTTGGCTTTGAACCACGGTCATATCTCCCCGCACTGAACTTCTGCTACCCCTCTCCTTCAGCGAGCATAGCGGGGGGGGCTCCGCCCGAGATCAGCCGGACAGAATCGCCAGGACCTCGGAGAGGGTGGAGATGGTGGGTCCCCGCCAGACTGGTCCGGGGTCGTACTGGAGCACCCGGTCGCCATCTGCTCGCGGGACCAGGTACTGGTAGGCGGGCATCCCGACGGCCTCGGCGCCGGTCAGTTCCTGGCTGCCGCCATCGCCGACGTAGAGGCACTCGGCGCAGTCCAGGCGGAGGAGTTTGGCGGCTTGCCGGTACAGTCGCGGGTCTGGTTTTCGGGCCCGCTCACACCAAGAGAAGATGGCCGCTTGAATGGGGCCGGTCCAGACCAGGTCGCGCCAGATGCTGGGTGTCTCCCCGGAGCAATCGCTGATCAGGCCTAAGCGATAGCCGCGATCGCGCAGCACGGCAAGGAGGGACCGGACCTCTGGGCGCGGCTCTCTGAGCACCTCTCGGAACTGGTCGATTCGGTGGGTGGCGGCTCGCTCGACGGCCTCCTGGGAAGGAGTGTGACCGATCATTGCGGAGAGTTCTCGCAGCATTGCTTCCGGAGGGCCTAACTGACCGTTGGCGCGCAGCGTGTAGGTGCTCTCCATGAGGTGCCGGAACGCCGCCGTCGGCGCGCCCAGGATCTCGGCGATCTCTTCTCCCTTGGCGGCGGCGGTCTCCGTTCCCCAACCCTCGACTAGAGTGCCGAAGAGATCGAAGATCACGCCCCGCAACACCACCTCCTGAGTGTAGGTTTGGAGCGCTCAGACCGGAGCAGACGCTCCCGCGTGACCGGCCGGCGTGCTCGCCTGGGGTAGGCCGGCCACCATCTCCAGGGCATGGGGAAGAGCTGGCCAGATCGCCTCCAAGCTCTCCCTGGTGGCCTTGAGGGCGCCGGGCAGGGCCAGGACCAGGGTCCGCCCAACCACGACTGCCACCTGTCGGGAAAGCATTGCGTGGGGTGTCTGGGCCAGGCCCGCCGCGCGCATGGCCTCGGCAAAGCCGGGAACGTCGTAGCCGCCCAGGGCGCGCACCGCCTCCGGGGTGCGGTCCCGAGGATGCAGGCCGGTCCCGCCGGTACACACGATCAGGGCAGGTCGCATCTGGTCGAGGGTTGCCCGGAGCCAGCCGGTGACCTGCTCCGGCTCATCCGGCAGTAGAGCTCTCAGGGCCAGCTCACCGGGGAGGTCAGGCAGGCGCCCGGCGAGCCAGTCACCGCTACTGTCCACTCTCCGGCCGGCAGCGCCTTCATCGCTGACCGTGAGCAGGGCCAGCCGCCAGAGGCCATCTACCGAGGGGGGGTCGCAGCGATCATCTGGATTCACGGGTCGGTGCCCACCCGCTCCTCGGCCAGGAGCCGGGCCAGTCGGTGGTCCGGGATGCGGGCCTGAGTGAACTCCTGGAAGCGGGACCGCAGTGCGGCGTACTGGGCGGCCAGAGCCGTGTCGTCTTCGCCGGGAGCGAGCTGCCAGTCCTCCAGGTAGTGGACGACCGCGATCCCCGCCTGAAGCGCTTCCTTGAGGCATCCGAAGCAGGGGCGCATGGTCGAGTAGAGCGTGGCTCCTAGAGTCGACTGCCCGAATCGAGCCGCGGCAAGCACCGCGTTCTGCTCGGCATGGACGCAGATACAGAGGTCATAGCCGCGGCCGGCAGGGTAGGCGTCGGTGTCACGGTTGGCGCAGCGGTGGCAGCCGCCCTCGGAGCAGTTCGGCATGCCGATCGGGGTGCCGTTGTATCCCGTGCTGATCACCCGGTCATCGCGGACAACGACCGCTCCCACCCGACGTCCCAGGCAGTCGGCCCGGGTGCGGGCGGCCAAGGCGAGCAGAAGGAAATACTCCTGTTTCGACGGTCGCACCGCGACCCGACCGGTCACGAGCAAAAAACCTGATCGCCACATCTCACCTAGTGAGTTTGCCATCTTGGAGGGATTCCGGAAGGGGTCGTGGTCGGGAGGGGCCATGCGGATCGGTTGGGGAAAGGTCTCTACTCGCTCAGTAGCTCGGTAGTCGTGACCACGGTTGCGAACTCATCATGCAGACTGGCGGCGGTCGCCCGGCAGACCTCGTCAGCGGTCACGGTTCCACCGTCCGGACCGGTCCGGTCGAACGAGTGCGTTGCGTCGAAGGCAAAGAACGTCTGGTAGCCGAGATCGCCAGCTATGCGTGCAGTGGTCTCGCAGCAATGATCAGTCGCGATGCCGCAAATCGCCACAGCATCTACGGCACTGCGCTGCAGCTATTCGTCGAGATTCGGTTGACCGTAAAAGGCCGAATGCAGGTGCTTGGTGATCAGAAGGTCCGGTTCGCCGCTGACTGCCGACTTGACCCTGTTCCCCGGCTGGCCGGGAGCCAGCGGCGAGGCCGGCCCCCGTTCTGAGTCGTGGCGGACAAAAACGACCGGTCGCCGGCGTTGGCGCCAACCCTGAATCAGCGCCGCGACGTTGGCCTCACAGTCGAGATTGTTTCGTGGACCCAGACGGGGTTGTCAAAACCCACCTGCACGTTCGATGACCACCAGAGCGCAGCGCTCTGGCACGGTCATCAGCCGGCGACGGCCGCCAAAATCCCCGGGTCGAGCCCGGGGTACCTGGCCAGGTATTCAGCCCGCTCCCGGCGCAGCCGCTCGACGATGGCTTGGTGCTCGCCGCTCCGGCCCTGGCGCTGGTAGAGAAGGCGGGGCTGGAGCAATTCGGTGTCGTCGATCCCCGGAGCCGCGGTGGCGACCTCGTAGCCGAAGTCCGGATCCCGCTCCCAGCTGATGGTGCCCTCGGCGATGCCCTTGACCAGGGCCGATGAGTGGGGGATGCGCACCTTCTTGGAGTTGGGATCGCCCTCGCCGCCACCGACCCAGCCGGTGTTTAGCAGGAAGACCTCGAAGTTGCCGGCGGCGTGGAGCTCCCGGAATCGGTTGCCTTGCTGGGCATGGAGAAGTGGGAAGAAGGGGTTGGTACCAGGAACGCGCAGCGACTTGCCGGCCTCGGCAGCCCCCCCGGCAGCCGTTCCCTTGGTCTCGCCGAGCATGAAGTAAGCCGCCGCCTGCTCAACCGAGAGCCGGGCCACAGCCGGGATGATCCCGTCATTTCGATTGAGGATCAGGAGCGAGGAGACGGGTGGTATCTCCCGGGCATCCTTGGACCAGCCCAGGGCCTCCATCGGGAAGACGGCCCGCCCGTTCTGGGTGTAAGTCTCGTCGAAAAAGTCGACCGGTCCACCCGCCGCCTTCTGGGAGACATTCTCCAGATAGGCGACGCGGGAGGTCACCGCACCGTGAATCGTCGGTTCGTCCTCGGCGCTCAGCGCGTAGGTCTTGGCAAAGCAGCCGTTTTCCGAGCCGTAGACCACGCCACCCGGCATCAGGGCCACAAAATCGTCCTGCACCGGCTTGCTGTCGTTCTGGCGGGTGAAGGTGGTGGTGGTCTTGCCGGTGCCCGACAGACCCACGATCAGGAGCGTTCGCTCACCGGCATCAGTGGGAATCACCTTGCAACCCGCATGGAGTGCCAGCCCACCACGTTCGTAGACCAATTGGTTCCACATCCGGAGCAGGCCCTTCTTGGACTCGCCGAAGTAGTCGGAGTTGAAGACCCTGGTGATCCCGTTCTCCAGATCGACTGCGATCAGCCGGTCCTCCGGGTACCCAGGAGCGGTCATCTGGGGCGTGTAGATCAGGGTGAATTCCGGGCGGAACTCCTGGCCCAGCTGCTCATCCTTGAAGAGAAGGTGATCCTGCATCCCCGCGATGTTGGCCCCGGCCTCCTCGATGACCAGGCGCACGGGTGATCGGAAGGCAGGGTCGTTGTTGACGTAGCCATCGATCACGACGACGTCCTTGTCCCGGAGGTAGTCCTCCTGGACGTGGGCCATCCGCCGGCCTTCCTCGGTGCTGATGGTCTGGCTGGAGGTGATCTCCGGCGTATCGGTGACTATGTAGGTCGAACCGGTGCTTCGGGAGACCGCCTGGGTCTGCACGTTGTAGTTGTCGTAGGCGGTGAGGCGGGCAGTCGGCATGGCCGCGGTCAGCTTCCGGAGTACCTCTTGGGAGGGATTGAAGTTGGTGTTCCGGGCGGAGGGCGAATAGGGGTCAGCGACCTTACTCATAGAGACCTCTCTACTCAACTTACTAATGGTGACTGCGGCACATTAGCAAACGAGACCGTGGGAAGTCCCCCGCGCGCCGACCTCCGCGCCGGCCTCTGGCGCTAAGCTCCCCGACCAGGGCATGGTAGCCCCCAGCCCCCCGAAGTTCTCTCCCAAGGAGATATCAGATGGCCGAAGCGATCCTCCCCCGTTCGCCAGGCGAGGCCACGGTCGCGGCGGTGATGACCCGAGCTGTGATCACCATCGCTCCCGGGGCCAAGGTGACCGAGGCGGCAGAGATGCTGCATCAGCACCACATCACCGGGATGCCGGTGCTGGATGACCATTACCGGGTGGTCGGAGTGGTGAGTGAGATGGACGTTGTGCTCAAGCACGGCCTGACGGTCGCCGAGATCATGTCCTCCGAGCCCCGGACCATCGAGGAGGAGCTTCCTCTGAACGAGGCCGCCGAGATCCTCATGGCGCAGCGAATCCGAAGGCTGCCTGTGGTCCGCCACGGCAGGCTGGTCGGGCTCATTTCCCGCACCGACCTGGTCACCTTCTTCGCTCGCCACCAGTGGGTCTGCGGCAAGTGCGGCGGAACTCAGCGGGGGTTGGAGCCACCAGACGTCTGCATCGTCTGCGGGGCGGCGGGCGACGGCATGAGACTGGAGGATGCTCCCGGCGGCATGTGAACCGCGCCAGCCGGGGAACCTTTCAGGCGTCGCGCCGGGTTGGCACTTCGCTGCGCTGGCGCAGCTTGGGAAGGTTGTGGAAGGCGTCGATCCAACGCACCGTTCCGGTGTAGGAGCGCATCACCACCGAGTGCGTCTCAACAGTCTCACCGGCGAACCTGACTCCGCCTAGCATTTCTCCATCCGTGATGCCGGTGGCGGCGAAGAAAATGTTGTCTCCCCCGCAGAGATCTTCAGCTCGGAAAATCTGACTCTCCGAGAATCCCTCGGCGTGGATGAGCTTGCGTTCATCGTCGTCCCGAGGCCAGAGTCGGCACTGCATGTCGCCCTGAATGCAGCGGACGGCACAGGCCGTCAGGACTGCCTCGGTGGCGCCCCCGATTCCCAGTAGCACATCGAGGCCGGTGCGCTCGGGGAGAGCGGCCATGATGCCCGCCGCCACGTCGCCGTCGGTGATCAGCTTTACGCGTGCCCCCGTCGCCCGAATCTCACCGAGAAGCTCCTCGTGGCGTGGTCGATCGAGGACCACAACCGTGAGGTCGTGCACCGGACGCTGCTCCGCCTCGGCGATCCGGCGCAGGTTCTCGCCATGCGAGACGCGGAGGTCGATGACCCCCCGTGCCCGGGGACCGACCACCAGCTTCTCCATGTAGGCGCAGTGGGTCTTGAGCAAGGTGTCGCGCTCGGACAGCGCGACTGTGGCAATCCCTCCGGGCAGCCCGCGGGCCACCAGCCTGGTTCCGTCGATCGGATCCACCGCCACGTCCACCAGAGGAGGACTGCCGTTGCCGATCTGCTCGCCGATGTAGAGCATCGGGGCCTTGTCCTTCTCTCCCTCGCCGATCTTGACCACGCCGGCCATGTCCACGTGGGAGAGGCTCCGGCGCATCGACTCAACCGCAGCCCGATCAGCCGCGATCTTGTCGTTCCGACCCATGAACCGAGCGGCCGCCATGGCGGCGCCCTCGGTCACCCTCACCAGTTCCAAGGCCAGGTTGCGGTCGATCGGTGTGCCGGGGTCTACCTCGTCCAGCTCACTAGCTTCTTCAGTTGAGGACATCGGGGCCAGCATAAGGTCTGCGCCTCGGATATTCAGGCACCACCCGGGCAGCAGTCCGTCCGACCCGTTCGACTCGCGACTAGCCACCACAATGAATCCGATGGCGAACCGAAACTCCTCTGGCGACCCCACGGCCGGCACCACGCCACGGCGCTTTGGCTACGACGAGCCGGGGCGGAGCCTGGTGGTCGAATGGATGGATGGCCGGGGCCAGGCGATCCCCTTCTCCAGGCTGAGGCGCTCGTGCCCGTGCGCCGTGTGCAGCGGTGAGTTGGGTCGGCCGGGTCGCTTCCAGGTGGACCCCCAGCTGCACCGAGGCGAAGACGAACTCGCTGACATTCAGCTGGTGGGCAATTACGGACTCAAGGTGATCTGGGCTGACGGCCATGACACGGGCATCTACCGGTTCGAGCTGCTCAAGGAGTTAGGAGGCGCGGAGGACGCCAGCTAGGAGCTTGGCCGCGGTTCTCCCGCCCTTGACCGGGGCCTAGCCTTCCTGACCCAGAAGGCGCCGGATGGTGGCGGCCACAACTGTCGGCTTGAAGGGCTTGGTGATCACTTCTCGGGCTCCCGCCGCGATGGCCTGATCTCGGCCGCTGGGATCCCGTTGCTCGGGCATGAGGACGATCCCCGAGGGCGGCTCTAGACCCTCATGGATGAGTCGCCGGCAGAGTTCCCGGCCATCCTCCTCCAGACTGATGTCACAGAGGAGCAGGTCTATCCCTCCCCCTCTCACGGCCGCCTCCGCCTCAGCGGCGCTTCTCACCCAGACGAGGTCGTGCCCCTCCATCCTGAGCTTGAATTCGAGGATCCGCCCGATCATGGGCTCGTCCTCGGCAAGAACCAGCCGGGCTGGTTGTTCGGCTCCCACAGGCTCAGTCTAGGCTTCTCGTGCGACGCCACCTTCAGTTCCGGTCACGGCTCGGCGGCGGGGCTGCGACACGGGCTCAGTTCTGTTCTCGCGGGCAAAGAATGGCTCTTCGTGGGCTCGGTCAGGAATTGGGGACGAACGGCTGTCGCGACGACGATCGCCGGTGCCGCTGCACTGGGCTTGATCGCGGCAACCGGCGCGCCCTGGGTTCGGGCCAGCTCCGGACCCCCGAGCCAGTCGCCGGCAACGCTCTCGGCGCTGGTCGCCAAGGCCAAGGCGGATCTGGCCACTCTCGGCGCCGAGGTGCAGACGGCGCGCGAGACGATCGCCAGGGACAAGACCGAGAGCGGCCAGGAGCGCCACCAGTTGACCGCCCTAGTGGCCGAGGAATACACCGGAGCTCCCAACGGGTTGCTCTCCGTTCTGGCCAGCCCTGACTTCAACAGTGCCCTCAACACCCAGATCGCGATGGACCAGCTCACCCAGTCTCAGCGCCAGTTGCTGATTCGCCTGGCCGCCAACGTCCACCAAGAGCAGGCCGCCGAAGTTCAGCTGGCGCAAGAACAGCAGCAAGAAGAGGCGACCGAGTCCCGTCTCAAGGCCGAGGAATTGGTGGCTGAGTTCCAAGTCACCGCAGCCACGGAGCAGCCGATCGTTCAAGGGGGTCCGATAACTCCCTCTGCGCCGGCCCCGACACCCACCGCGGCGACTACCCCTACCCCAAGCGCGCCCTCAACGACTCCCGGGACCCCCGCACCCCCAGCTCAGACTGGAGGTCCGTTCACGGTGAACACCAATCTGACCCTCGCCAGTGGAGTGTCGCTACAACAGATCCAGGCCTTCTTGCAGCGCACGCCACTGGAAGCTGACGCTGGCTACTTCGCCCAAGCCGAGCAGCAGAATGGGGTCAGTGCCATCTACCTGGTCGCGGACGCCGTTTTGGAGACCGGCTGGGGAACGTCGGCCCTCTACACCGAGAAGCACAACCTGTTCGGATTCGAGGCCTACGACGCCAACCCTTACGTGGACGGTGAAAACTTCAGCAGCGACCAGGACTGCATCTCCTACGTGTCCTGGTTCGTCTCCGTCTACTACCTCACACCGCCTGGCTCCCAAGTCGCCAACTACGGTGGCCAAGCCGGGACAGTCCCGACCGGTCAGTACTATCACGGCCCCACGCCGGCGGGGATGAACGTGGACTACGCCAGTGACCAGAACTGGGCCAGCAAGATCGCCCAGATCGGTGCCCTGCTCCAGGGGACCAACTAGACCCGAAGTCGTCCGCCTGGCTAGCCTGACGGCGTGAGCAGCGGCAGTTCGGCGCGAAACTCAGATAGCTCGGACACCCGAGACCGGCCGCTCAAGGAATACTTCTGTCTCGCTGACGGTCGCACCGCAGCCCTCCTCAACTCCCAAGCTGGCTGCGACTTCCTGTGCTGGCCCACCTTCGACAGCCCGCTCCGTTTGGCGGCGCTCCTCGATCGGCGTCGAGGAGGATCGGTGGCGGTCACCCCGACCGGCGGTCCCATCACCACGGCCACGTGGCGAGGAGGGTCGAGGGCGGCCCGTTACACGCGGCCCGATGGAGTGCGCATCGACGTCGGGCTCGTCGCGGACGGAGCCGAGGGCAGCGCTCTGGTCTGGCTGGTAGATGGCCCCGGCTCTGGCTCGCTGCTCATATCGCCCACCAATCCCGAGGCCGGCCGAGGCTCCGGTTGGCAGGAGACTCCCGGCGGAGCAAGCCTGGGACCGGCACTTCTGGAGGACGGTCCCGGGGGCCCCTTGACCCTGTTGGTCAGCGCGTCGACGGTCGCATCGGACGCCGGACTGCTCTTGGAGATGGGGCCCGACGGGATCGTGGTATGGGTGGGCGCCTCCCTCGGTGAGGGCCGGCTGCCGCCACTACTTAGCCTGGCCTCGCACTCGCCTACCGAAGCGGCGCGCCAGACACGGCGCCAAGTTGCCGGGATCGTAGCCCAAGACCAGGAGTGGCTGGATAATTTGCATCGGGAACCGGCCCTGCAGGGCCTGCGAGACGCCGCTCCTGACTGGGCCTTCGCCGCGGTCGATCGTTCACTACTGACGCTCCGGGGGCTACAGGACCAGAACTCCGGGCTGCTGGTGGCTTCGCCCACAACATCTATTCCCCAATGGCCGGCCAGTGAGAGGGCCTGGGACTACAGGTATGCCTGGTTGCGCGACTGCGCGGATGCAGGGATCGCCCTGGCTCACGCTGGTGCCTTTGCTGAGGCCGACGAAGTGGCGCGGGGCCTGGCACGGCTTCTCAAGGGCGAGCCGGGGACAGCCAACCCGGTGCACCGTCTATC
>DATLRN010000011.1:0-77715 GCA_035534695.1 Candidatus Dormiibacterota bacterium | reverse complement strand
TCTCCCACCGGGTTAACCGGGTAAGACCCCAGGTAGACCACCTGGTTGATAGGCCGCGGGTGTAAGAGCAGCAATGCTTTCAGCTGAGCGGTACTAATCGGTCGAGGGCTTGACCACTCTCTACCACACTGTTCAGGAGTGAGCCTTAGGGCAGACTCCGGGTCAGGCGTGCTCTCATACATCGCTCTGAGCAATTCGGCAGCCCATGTTTCAGGTCACAGTGACGAGACGAGGGCTGTTGACTTGCCTATTAGAGATCCGGTGACGATAGCGACGGGGAAACACCTGTTCCCATTCCGAACACAGCAGTTAAGCCCGTCTGCGCCGATGGTACTGCCCTCGAGAAGGGGTGGAAGAGTAGGTCATCGCCGGGTCTCTTTTTTTAATTCCATAGCCCCGTGAGGTAGTCGGTCGCCAGGCGGGACACTCACGTCTGGGGAACTGAGCCTCGCCGGTCGTCATCCCCGTCGGGAGGAAAGAGACGCCAGAAGTAATAGCCGGCCACACCCACCATGAGTGTGTTGTCGAAGCCGAACATTAAGAGGCCGCCGAGATGCTGGTCGCCGACGGCGGAGACACCGAGCAGCGCGCTGCGGTGCAGATACACCGTGTAAATAGCGGTAGGCAGCAGCGCTAAGGTGAGCCCGACCACGACCGATGGGAGGGCGCCACAAGTCAGGTAGACGACCTCACCCAAGGGACTGAGATTCCAACGTTCGCCATTCCGGTGGATGACGACAGCCCACCAAAACATCAGCCCAATGAAGACGAAACTGAGATGCTGCAGCAGGTAGAGAGGGGGACTGTGCAGGGAGTAGTCGAGCGGCCCAGGAGTGTGCCAGAGGATCAGGATTACGAAGTAGGCACTGGCAGCCAGGACAGGGTGCACCAGCACTCTTAGCGCTGGGGCGGCGCGGGAACGGAGCAACCAGTCCACGGTGTCTTCGGGTAGCCCCCGCACCAGGAGCGGCGGAGCGACCATGGCGAGCAGCAGGTGTTGCGCCATGTGGACGCTGAACAAGTAGCGCTGGCCCGCCATGTCGAGGGCCGACTCCAGTGAGACGAGGACAACCAGCACGCCGCTGATCCAGGCTGCGGCGCGCCCATCGCGATGGGCGCCGGGGAAGCGCAGATAGGCGAGCCCTGCGAGAACGCAGGCTAGCCAGACCGCAGGATCGAATTGCCATTGTCCGAGCCAGACGGTCATTCAGTTGTGCTGAAGGTCACGATCCCTTGGGCGTCGATTGATCCTGCCCGGCCGCTTGGTTGCTGCGATACAGGGCGACCTCGGCATCGGCGCGGCGCTCGTCGTCTCTGAGCCATTGCAGGACCGCGATGTCGAGCATGATCTCGGCGGGGATGGCGGCCGGTACCCAGGCCACCCCGGCTCCCCACTGCTGATCGGTCAAAGCTGAGATCTCGCCGGGTCGGACCGCCAAGTTGTAGTAAGGCGCGTACCAGGAGTGACCTGAGAAACCCAGGCTGATGGCAACTATCCACATGACCGCGGTTCCAGCGATCAGATAGCCGATCAAGGGCCAGGTCATGAGGTGGCGTCGCAGGGGGTAGCTGTCCACGGTCTGAGACCAGTAGACGAGGCCGCCTAAGAGCAGGGTCACGAACTCGAAGCCGTGCAGGAAGCCATTGTGGAGTGCGACGTCGAACACATAGGGGACGTGCCAGGTCCAGAAGGTGGCCGCCAGGGCGGCGAGACCTACCGCGGGCTTCTGCAGTAGGTGCCCGATCGTCGTCGGTACGACGTGCCTGCCGAAGGCTCGCCCCTTGGGGGCGATGGATTCGGTCCAGCGGCTAGGCAGAGCTCGCCACCAAGGAAGCAGTGGGCAGCCGACGAGAAGCAGCGGGGCGGCCACCATCTGGAAGAGGCAGTGCTCAACCATGTGCATCCAAAAGAGGTGATAGGAGAGATAGTCGATGGGGCCCTCGTACGCGAAGAGGAGGATCGCCAAGCCCGCGTAGAAGGAGAAGGCCCGCCACGGTCCAATGCGCGGCTGATCTGGCGTGGGCTGGAGTGCCATTCGTCGCCGACCGATCCAGTAGAGCAGGGCGGCAAGCAGGACGGGGATCCACGCTCCCGGTTGGAAGGCGTATCCGTACAGGTGTCCCCAGGGCGCCCAGAAGTTCACTGCGGGCGCGCCATCGGGGACCGATTCCTGCCGATTACCTCAGCGACGGCCATTGAACGGATCCCCTCCACGAGGCTGGGTAGATCAGCGGCTTGCTGCCACAGGAAGGTCGAGTCTACTGCGAGCTGGCAACTGCTCATACGGGCCCGGAGTTCGCCGTCAGATCGACCCCGACGAGCTTCCGGTGGGCGTCGGCAGCCAGGGCGGTGCGTCGCGGCAAGGATGCCATGGAGGCGCGGAGCTGGCCACAGGCGGCGGTAGCGCGCTCACCTCGTGAGAAGCGGATGCTGGCTCTAGGCCCGACCGCAGAGGCGAACTCACGGCAGGCGCGCTGCGGTGGTGCTTCCAGCTGGCTGTTGGGAATCGGATTCATGGGGATGAGATTGATATGCGCTCGCATGCTGGCGGCGAGCCCTCGGAGGGCGATGGCATCCTGGGGCCGATCGTTCACCCCGGCGATGAGAACGTACTCAAGGCTCACCCGCCGCCGAGTGGCGGCGCTGAAGCGCAGCGCTGCCTCCTTGAGCTGAGCCAGCGGGTAGCGGCGGTTGAGGGGCACCAGGCGGTCCCGGAGAGAGTCGTCGGCAGCGTGCAGTGAGATCGCCAGTCGAATTGGCAGCTTCTCCTCCGCCAGCCGGTCGATCTCCGGCACCAGCCCACTGGTGGAGACGACGACATGACGGGGCGACACACCCCAATCCTGGAGGAGGCGGATCGCCTCCACCACAGAGTCGTAGTTGTGCAGGGGCTCTCCCATGCCCATGAAGACCACGTTGGTGGGTGGGCCCCAGCCGGCGCCGGACCAGATCTGGCCGGCAATCCGGGCCTGGTCGACTATCTCGGCGGCGCTGAGGTTGCGGCGGAGTCCCAACTGGCCAGTGGCACAAAAGAGACAGCCGATGGCGCAGCCAATCTGAGAGCTGACGCAGATCGTGTTCCGAGGCCGGGCAGTGGCTCCGCCGGGGTGGCGAATCAGGACCGCCTCGACCTCCTCGCCGTCCGCCCCGCGTAGGAGAAGCTTGACCGTGAGGCCACGGTCGGCGCTAGTCTCAGCCGCCACCTCCAGGCTCTGATAGCTGATCTCCACATCGAGCTGCTGGCGCAGGGCTAGCGGGAGCGTAGCCATCTCCAGAAAGCTGCCGGCTCCTCTCTGCCAGGCGTGTTGCCGGATCTGGACCGCCCGATAGGTGGGCTGGCCGAGGTTTTCGAGCACCTCGCGCAGCTGGGTCAGGGTTAGGCCACCGAGCTCACGACGGGGGGAATTCATCCTCCTCGAATCAGCCCCATGAACTCACCCCGAGTTCGGGGGTCCCGACGGAAGATGCCAGTCATCGAGCTGGTGATGGTCCGGTTGCCCGGCTTCTCCACCCCTCGCATCATGGTGCAGAGGTGATCGGCTTCGAGCACTACCGCCACTCCCCGCGGCTCCAGGTGGCGCTGCAAGGTCTGGGCGATCTCACTGGTCATCCGCTCCTGGACCTGGAGGCGGCGCCCGAAGGCGTCCACCAAACGGGGGATCTTGCTGAGTCCGATGATCCGTCCCCGCGGCAGGTAGCCCACGTGGGCTACCCCGAAAAAGGGAAGCAAGTGGTGCTCGCAGAGGCTGTAGAAGGCGATGTCTCGCACCAGGACGAGTTCGTCGTAGCCTTCTTCAAATACCGCTTGGCCTAGGATCTGGTCCAGGTCGACCTGGTTTCCAGAGGTAAGGAAAGCCAGGCTCTCGGCCACCCGGCGGGGGGTTTCCAACAGTCCCTGCCGAGTCGGGTCTTCGCCCATCTTCTCGAGCAGCTGTCCAACCAGCAACTCGGCATCGCCGCCGAGACTGATACGCGAAGGTCTGGTCGACTTGTCGCCTAGTTCCGGCTGGGAGATGGTCACAGTTCGGGGATTGTCTCAGTAACCGTCGCGAGAGGATCTTTGGAGGGCTTAGGCCGGGCCTGTCCGACTCCATAGACTCCGCGCCGCGGTGGCGCCGTCGCGCAAGCAGGAAGCCACCCCCACGCCACCAAAGGCGGCTCCCGTGAGCTCGATCGGTGCCGGCAGAGTGGCGGCCATCTCCTCCACTTGGGCACGCCAGGCGAGGTGACCGGCGCGGTACTGGGGGAGAGCACCGTGCCAGCGCTCGACGCGGACCTCGATGGGGAGTTCGGTCAGGCCGAGGATGCTCCGAAGCTCGCGGTGGATAGAGGAGACCAGCGTGGTGTCGTCCAGGGCGAGAACCCACTCCTCCCCGAAACTCCCCGCCGAGGCGCGTAGGAGGGTCCGGCCCGGTCGGCGCAGATGTGGCCACTTGTGGTCTAGGAAGGTGCAGGCGGTCAGGGTGCGCCGCTGTCTCCGCGTGGCTAAGAACCCACTGCCCACCAGAGGTCGCGAGAAGCCCTCCTCCGGGTAGGCCAGGGTCACGGTGGCTACCGACGCGTATTCCAGCTGCCGTAGCAGGGAACCCATGGCCGGACTCAAGGCTGTCATCACCAAGGCGGCTGCGGGAGCCGGCACGGCAAGAATCAGCCCGTCGAAGTCCGCCGATGGAGCGGCCGCGACGTGGACCCGGATGCGACCAGAGTCGACTCCCTCGAGTCGATCGACCGCCCGGCCGAGTAGAAGACTGTCCTTGGGGATCAGGCCAAGCAACCCCTTGGTCAGTTCTTCGAGGCCGCCCTGGAAGCTCACGAACGGGGTCTGATCGGAAGCCCTGGGTCTGGTAGCGGCGCTGCGGCGAAGAGCCCTCAGCAAGCTGCCTCCCCCTTCGGCGGCGGCGACCAGTTGGGGAGCCACCGCGGCACTACTCAGGGGCGCAGCGGGGCCCGCGTAGACGCCGCCCAGCAAGGGGTCGACGAGTCGGCGGAACACCGCCTTGCCCACGCGGCTAGACAGGAAGACGCCGAGAGCCCCGTCCGGCTCCGGGTCGCCCCGCCCCAGAAGAGGTTCCAGAGCTGCTCTGACCGCCCCGGCAACGCCTACCGCTCTGACCACATCGCGGCGCCACGGATAGAGGGGCACTCCCAGGACGGAGGTCTTGGGGAGAGCCACCAGTCGCCGCCCGTTCCAGATGGCTGCCGAGGTGGTGGCCGGCCGCACCAGGCTGGACCCCAAGCCTAACCTTTCCACCAGGGCCTCGACGCCGGGGTCGCGGGCGAGCAGACTCTCCGCCCCTAGGTCCACCCTGGCAGAGCCGAAGTCGACACCCTGGATCTTGCCGCCGGGTCGCGCATCCGCTTCGAACACGGAGAGGTCGAGTGGCGTTGAGCCTTCCTCAGCGAGTCGGGCCAGCTCGGCGGCCGCCGCCAGCCCTGACACCCCGGCCCCGATAATTGCCAGTCGGCGCGCCGGCGCGGTCAAAGGCTGGGGGCGATCTCTGTCTCGACCAGGTTGGCGAGAATCGTGACGAAGTCAGCCCTGGCGTTGGGCATTGGGGTTCGGGCGATGCGCACACCGATCCGACCTGCCTCCGCCTGCGCTTCCACGTCTAGGTCGTAGAGGATCTCGAGGTGGTCGGCGGTGAATCCGCAAGGGCAGACCACGAAGTTGGTGGTGCCCGTCCGGGCCGCCTCGGCGACAACCTCCAGGAGTTCGGGGCCTAACCAGGGCTCGCCGGTTTTGGCCACGCTCTGCCAGGCCGTGGTCCAGTTCTCCAGTCCGGCCGCCCGGGCGGCGGCGGCGGCGGTCTCTCCCAACTGGTCCGGATAAGGGTCTCCCATATCCCGGAGCCGGGCGGGCAGGCTATGGGCGGTGAAGATGACCAGGGTTCTACGGGACGTCGACTGGGGGACCTCGGCCAACTTTTCACTCACCCGTGCGGCGAGCCAGGCGACGTAGCCCCGGTCCAGGTGCCAGTCCGTCACAAAGCGGAGTTGCAACTCTGCGTCTTCCGGCAGGGCCGCTCGAGCCCGCTCTACGTATTCGCCGATGCTGAGCCGGGAGTAGTGGGGTGCCAATACCAGTCCTACTGCCGACTTCACGCCGTCGTCGGCCAGTTGCCGGACGGCGTCCTCCAGAAAGGGAGGGGAGTGCTTCATACCCACCACCACTCGCCAGTCACCGGACTGGCGTCGGCGCAACTCCTCTTGGAGCGCCTCGGCTTGGGCCCTGGTGATCTCCTGGAGGGGAGAACTACCGCCGATCGCTTGGTAGCGGCGCTGCAACTCCACCAGGGCCTCCGCCGCCGGCGGGCGGCCTCCGCGCATGTGGGTGTAGTAGGGAAGGATTTCCGCGTCGGAGCGGGGACTTCCATAAGCCATCAAGAGGACGGCCAGGCCGCCTGCCCCGGGTGCCGTCGGGCCTGAATTGTCGGCGCGCCCGGATGGGCTGGTGGCGGTCAAATCAGATTCCCTATCTGCCCGATCGAAGGCGGGGTTTGCTTGGTCCCTCGCCCTGCACTCTAGCGGGAGAGTGAGGCTCCGCCCTCGTTGCTACAGTAGCGCGCTGTGGGGACCGAGCCCAAGATCGCCGGTGCGCCGCCATCCTCGTCACCGGGGCCCCCTTTGGGTGCACCCGGGGCCGAGCTGCTAGAGGGGGCTCGCACCGTACTCGGTCTGGCCGAGCCGGAGATGCAGGCAGCGCTTCAGGCTTGGCCTCGCGACCTATGCCTCGACCTCTTCACCGCGATGGCGCGACTGCGGGCGTTTGATGAGCGGGCTGTGATTCTGCAGCGCCAAGGACGGATTGGCACCTACCCCACCTTTTACGGGGAAGAGGCAGTGCAGGCGGCCAGTGTCAGGGCGTTGCAGAGTCGCGACTGGCTCTTTCCCACCTACCGTCAGACCGCGGCGGTGACTCTGCGTGGCTGTCCGCCGCTGGTGCCTCTGCTCATGTGGCGGGGTCACCCGGGCGGTTGGCATGACGTCATGAAGTACCGGGTAGCGCCACTTTGTGTGCCGGTCGCGACCAATCTCCCCCACGCGGTCGGGGCGGCCTGGGGAGCCAAGCTTCGCCATGAGGATCTGGTGGCCCTGGGCTACGGCGGCGACGGGTCGACGTCGGCGGGAGACTTTCACGAGGCCTGCAACTTGGCCGCCGTGGTCGCGGCCCCGGTGATATTCCTGATCACCAACAATCAGTGGGCCATCAGCACCCCTATTAGCAAGCAGACCAAGGTGCGCCGGATAGCGGACAAGGCCGCCGCTTACGGGATCCCGGGGATCCGAGTCGACGCCTTCGACGTCTTCGCCTGTTATGAGGCGGTCCGGGAAGCGGCCGCTCGCGGGAGGGAGGGAAAGGGACCGACTCTGATTGAGGCGATTGGCTATCGTCTCGGCCCCCACGGGACGGCCGACGAACCGTCCCTCTACCGCGACCTGGAGTTGGACCGTCTTTGGGCTCCGATGGAGCCACTCCGGCGGACCCAGACGGCAATGGTCAGGGCCGGTGTGGCGAACGATGGGGAGCTGGACCTGATTCGGTCAGATGCGGCGAAGGATCTGCGCGACATCGGAGACGCCATCGAGGCGGAACCCTCAGTCAGCATCGAAGACGTCGCCGCTACCGTGCACCGCGACACGCCCTGGGGATTGCTCCCCGAGGGCCTCCGCGAGCCCTCCTGGAACGTTCCCGCCGAGGAGGAAGGGTGAGCGAGGCTACCGATCTCAATTTGGTGGAGGCGATCAACCAAAGCCTGGGCCAGTTGCTCGAGGACGATCCCCAGGCGCTCTTGCTGGGCGAGGACATTGGAGCCAACGGTGGGGTGTTTCGAGCTACCGCTGGGCTGCAGCAGCGCTTCGGGGAGGAGCGGGTCATCGACACGCCGCTCAGCGAGGCAGGCTTTGTGGGGGCGGCTATCGGTATGTGCTTGGTCGGTCTCCACCCGGTCGTGGAGATCCAGTTCGATGCCTTCGTCTATCCCGCCTTCCAACAGCTGATAGCTCATGCCGGCCGCTTCCGCTGGCGCACCCGCGGGGCCTACGGCCTGCCGCTGGTGATTCGTATCCCCTACGGCGGTGGAACGCGGGCTCCGGAACTGCATTCTGACTCGCCGGAGACGCTCTTCAGCCACATGCCCGGGCTACGGGTGGTGGTCCCCTCCGACCCACTGTCCGCCGGGGAGATGCTCTTGGCGGCGGCGAAGTACGGTGATCCGGTCATCTTCCTCGAGCCCAAGCGCATGTACCGTCGGGGTCGCCAGTCGGTGCCTGCCAAGTTCAGCGATGGGGACCTCGACCACGCCGTGCTGGTACGTCCCGGGGAGGATCTGACCGTGGTGGCGTACGGCGCCATGATCGAGGTCGCGAAAGTGGCCGCCGACCAGCTGCAGAGTGAGGGCGTCTCCACTCGGATTCTCGATCTACGCTGCATCTATCCCCTCGATCGCGACAGCCTGCTGGCCGCCGCCGAGGAGACAGGCCGGGTGCTGATCGTCCATGAGGCTCCTCGGCATTGCGGGTTGGGGGCCGAGGTCGCCGCCCTGCTTCAGGAGGAGGTCGCCGACTCACTTCTGGCGCCCACCCTCCGGGTGACCGGCATGGACATGCCATTCCCGCTTTCCCAGAACGAGGACGACGCTCTGCCTTCGGTGGAGCGAGTGCTGGCCGCCGCTCACACCATGCTCGCTTACTGAGGCGCCATGGCAGAGTTCCGACTTCCCGACCTGGGAGAGGGCGTGACCGAAGGTGAGGTGATCGAATGGCGGGTGCGCGAGGGCGACACCGTCGAGCGCGACCAGATCCTGGGAGTCGTGGGAACGGACAAGGCGACGGTCGAGGTCCCCTCACCCTTTGCGGGGCGGGTGCTGGCCGTTCTGGTCGCCGAGGGAGCGCGCATTCGCGTCGGTGATCCACTCCTCCGGGTGGGGGATCCCGATGAGGCGCTGGAGGATCCCACTGCCCCGGCCCCGACCAAGGAGCTACCGACGCCCCGTCCTTCCCCGGTGGCCCGGTCGACCGCCACGTCGATACGGCGAGTGCCGGCACTCCCCTCGGTGCGTCGGGCTGCGCGACAGCGTGGCATCGCTCTCGACGAGGTGCATGGAAGTGGGGAGTGGGGCCGGGTGCGACTGGCCGATCTCCTTGCCACGGGGCGCCGAGTTCCGCTCCGGGGACCGGCCCGAGTGATGGCCGAGCAGGTGACGCGGGCTCATCGCCACGTACCCCAGGTGACCGTCGTCATCGAAGCTGACGTGTCCCAGCTGGAGAAAAGGGTGGCAGCGGAGGAGTCGACGGGCGAGGACCGGCCGACTCTGCTGAGCCTGATTTGCCTGGCCACCCTAGCCGAGCTGGCCGAAGCTCCTTTGTTCAACACCAGCCTTGACGACGAGGCGCTGGAGCTGGTCTACCACGACCGGGTCCAGCTGGGCATTGCCGTCCAGGCCGAGGACGGCCTGCGGGTGGCCACAGTTCGCGATGCCGATCTGCTCGCCGCGCCTGCCTTCTGCAGCGAGCTGCAGCGGGTCGTCAGCGCGGCCCGGGCCGGGACATTGAGCGCGCCTGAGCTGACCGGTTCCACGTTCACCATCTCCAGTGGTGGAAAGCAGGGCGGACTTTTGGCCACTCCACTGGTCAACTGGCCCAATGTGGCCGTTCTGGGCGTACATGCGATCGAGGATCGGGCGGTCGTCGAGAAGGGACACGTGGTCGTGGGCCGCCGCGCCAACCTGTCCCTCTCCTTCGACCATCGGGTGATCGACGGAATGACAGCGTCGCGCTTCCTCTACCAATTGGCGGCGCGGCTGGCCCCAGAAACCTAGAGGCTGGCTATTCGGCAGGGCGTTGGGGACGCCCCAAAACGCGGTGTCCCAGCCCAGTCGGGAGCCCACCCGCTCTCGAACGGTTGCTGGGGCCAAGTTGGTGCCGAGACCGGGAGTTGAACCCGGACGAGCTTGCGCTCACTGCCCCCTCAAAGCAGCGTGTCTACCATTTCACCACCTCGGCACGCCAGCCTGATGTTACCGGGACGACGCTCCGAGCCCAGAGCGTCGGCTACTGGCGTACCTTCTGACTCAACCGGCGAACCTCACCAGGTAGTCAGTCTTGAGTCCCGACAGTCCCCTTTCTCGTCTCCGTCAGATCTGCCTGGCGTTTCCCGAGACGGTGGAGGATCCCGACGGAGTTGGCAATCCCTCCTTCAAGGTGGCGGGCAAAATCTTCGTCATGCACGTCGTCAACCATCACGGCGATGGCAAGACTGCCTTCTGGTGCAAAGGTCGCGAGGGAGCCCAGAGAGCCCTCACGGCTAGCGATCCTGAGCGCTACTTCGTACCGCCCTATGTGGGTAGGTACGGTTGGCTGGGGGTGCGCCTGGATCGGCCCGTGGATTGGCTCGAGGCGGCCGGTCTGGTCGAGGACAGCTACCGCCTGGTTGCCCCGAGGAGGCTGTCCCGCCTGCTCTGATCCTGTGCTACGCTGAATTCGTCTTCGGGGCAGGGTGAGAATCCCGACCGGCGGTTACAGCCCGCGAGCGCTCCGAGAGCGCAGGACCCAGTGAAATTCCGGGGCCGACAGTCAGAGGCACGAGTTCGGCCTCGAGTCTGGATGGGAGAAGACGGATCCAGTGCCCATTTGCCTGGTCCGCGAATCCCTGCCTCGAGGCAGGGAGCCAATGTGACGGACCAGGCCGGAGGCGAGGTGGTCGACCCTCGGATGCTTCGCGCCCTGGAACTGGCCGCTCGCGGGCGCTATCGCACCTCTCCCAACCCGCCGGTGGGAGCCCTGCTGGTGCGTTCCGGTGAGGTTGTTGGCGAGGGCTACCACGCCGCAGCCGGTCAGGCTCACGCCGAGGTGGTCGCCTTGGAGCAGGCTGGCGAATTGGCCCGTGGGGCAACCCTGTGGGTGACCCTGGAGCCCTGCTGCAGCAGAGGTCGTACCGGCCCCTGTGCTGACCGCCTGCTCGCCGCTGGTGTGACAGAAGTCCATGCCGCCACCACCGATCCCAATCCGGCCGTCTCGGGCCGCGGGGTCGCGCTACTCCGGGACGCTGGGGTGAACGTGATCGTCGGGGAAGGGGAATCCGAGGCCCGGGAGCTCATTAGGGAGTTCTCGGTCTGGGTCACCACCGGACGCCCCCATGTGACCCTCAAGTTCGCCATGAGCCTCGACGGCAAAGTGGCGACTGCCGGCGGAGAGTCGCAGTGGATCACCTCGGACCTCTCGCGGCAGCGAGCGCATCGGTTGCGCAGCGAGCACGACGCGGTGATGGTGGGATCTGGAACGCTGTTGGCCGACAATCCCCGACTCAACGTCCGCGACCTGTCGGCGGGATCCTCCCAGCCATTGCGAGTTGTCGTGGACAGTCGATTGCGTACGCCACCGGAGTCACGGATCTTCACCTCGCCGGGGGGGGCGGTTGTGGTGGCTACGGTGACCCGGACCGACGTGGGCCGGCAGCAAGCTCTGCGCCAGGCGGGAGCTGAGGTCATGATCCTCCCTGACGCCGATGGCCGGGTGTCGCTACCCGACCTGCTGCAGGCGTTGGGCACTCGGCAAGTCGCCAGCCTCCTGGTGGAGGGGGGCCCGACCTTACTTGGTGCCTTTGGGGAGCAGCGGCTCGGTGACCGGATCGCCGCCTTCGTAGCCCCCCTGGTGGTGGGCGGAGACGGTGCCCCCGGCCCCTTCGGAGGTGCAGGGGCCTCTTCCCTGGGTCGTAGCTGGAAGGCCCAGGGGATGCGGGCCGAGCCGATCGGACCCGACCTGTTGCTGACGGCGGAGGTGTAGCCGTGTTCTCGGGGATCGTGACCGCGGTCGGCCGCATCGAGGCGCTATCCGAGGACTTCCGGGGTGAGCTGGCGATCTCGCACCCGGAGGACTGGGGCAACCTCGAAATCGGGGACAGTCTGGCCGTGAATGGCTGCTGTCTCACGGTGGTACGCCGCAAAGTCGGTAGGGCGGGGGTCGAGGTTATGCCCGAAACCCTGCGGCGCACGAACCTAGGCCGGCTCCAAGTAGGCGATTGGGTCAACTTGGAAACAGCGCTGGCCCTGGGCTCGCCCATAGGTGGCCATCTGGTCAGCGGCCACATCGACGCCACCGGTGAGGTCAGATCGATCGACCGGGAAAGTAACGCCGTCTGGCTGACGCTGCGGATCCCGGACACAGTAGGCCGGTTCTGTGTGCCTCAGGGGTCGATAGCTATAGACGGCTGCTCCCTGACCCTGGTCTCAGTCGAAGACCTTGGGCCGGATGGCGCGAGCGTGCGCGTTTCGCTGATCCCCCACACGGTCGCGGCCACGGTCGCAGCCAACTACCGGCCGGACACGGTGGTCAATCTTGAGGCCGACTCCATCGCCAAGCTGGTGGAGCGCCTAGTCAAGCCCCACCTGACGGCTGTAACGCCAAGAGGCGACTGAATTGCAGTTCACCGAGATCGAAGAAGCGGTGGCGCAGTTCGCCAAGGGCGAATTTGTGATCATCGTCGATGACGAGGATCGGGAGAACGAGGGAGACCTCTGTCTGTCGGCCGCCGCCGCCACCCCCGAGCAGGTCAACTTCATGATGACCGAGGCCCGGGGCCTGATCTGTATCGCCATGGGAGCGGAGCGACTGGACGAGCTCGAGTTGCCGCCCATGATGGAGCACAACACCTCTCTCTACCGCACCGCCTTTGCCGTCTCCGTGGACGCCGCCGGCGGCGACGTCACGACCGGTATCAGTGCCCGGGACCGGGCCACTACCATTCGCGCTCTAGCTGATCCGGAGTTCACGGCGAGTGACTTCACTCGGCCGGGACACGTCTTCCCGTTGCGCGCCCGACCCGGGGGGGTTCTCGAGCGGGCCGGCCACACCGAGGCAGTGATTGACCTCTGCCAGCTCGCCGGGCTGACCAAGGCGGGAGTGGTCTGCGAGATCGCCAACCCGGACGGAACCATGGCCCGCCGCCCCGAGCTGGAAGCGTTCGGGGCCAAGCACCACATCCCCATCATCAGCATCACCGATCTGATCTCCTGTCGGCGCCAGCGGGAGCAACTGGTGCAGCGAGGTTCCGAGACGGTGATCCCGACCGAGGAGGGCACCTGGCGGGCGATTGGGTACCGCGACCGCATCACCGACGCCGTCCACTTGGCTCTTGTGTTCGGCCAGCCTGAGGCTGACCGTCCGGTGCTGGTTCGGGTCCACAGCGAGTGCCTGACCGGGGACGTCTTCGGGTCGCAGCGTTGCGACTGCCAAGCCCAACTCCACCAGGCGCTGAAGCAGATCACCAGCGCTGGTGAGGGCGTTGTCGTCTACCTCCGCCAGGAGGGCCGGGGAATCGGTCTTATGGACAAGCTGCGCGCCTACGCCCTGCAGGACCAGGGCCGAGACACCGTCGAAGCCAACTTGGAGCTGGGCTACCCCGCCGACAGCCGCGACTATCAGATCGGGAGTCAGATCCTCTCCGACTTGGGCTTGCGCCGGCTGCGGGTGATGAGCAACAACCCCCGCAAGTACTACGGACTGCAGGGGCACGGGCTGGAGATGGTCGAGCGGGTACCCATTGAGATTCAGCCCAACCCCCACAACCAGCGTTATCTGGCGACCAAGCGGGACAAGCTGGGCCACGTGCTGGCTCCGCCGGAGCCGGTCCAAGGAGGGGCTTGATGAAGGTGGTCGAGGGGCGCCCTGAGGGTCAAGGTCTGAAGGTCGGGCTGGTGGCGGCGCGATTCAACCAGGAGGTGGTCAACCGCCTCGTCGAGGGAGCCCGCCGGGCACTGCGTCAGCACGGTGTCCGCGACGAGGACATCGAGCTGATCTGGGTGCCTGGGAGCCTGGAGATCCCACCGGTGGTGGCTAATCTCCTGGAGCGGGGAGGCTGCGACGCCGTGGTTGCACTGGGAGCCGTGATCCGCGGTGAGACTGCCCACTTCGAGTACGTTTCCGAGGGGGTGAGCCAGGGAATCGCTGAGCTCTCCCGGCAGCACCGGGTGGGAATCGGCTTTGGCGTCCTCACCGTGAACAGCGTGGCCCAGGCGGAGGAGCGAGCCGGGGGCAAAGTGGGCAACAAGGGGTTCGAGGCGGCTGAGACAGCTCTGGAGATGACCTCTATCCTCCGCCAGTTGCGTATAAGCCGGACCTGAGGGCAGGAACTCAGGCATCTGCGCCGGTGTCTCAACCAATCAAGCCGTGGTCTGATCCACCTGCGGCCAAATGACCTCAGTCATCATCGGAAGTGCTCCAGGTGGTGCGCCAGCAGCGGTATTCCGGGCTAACCCGATAGGGTAGCTGGACGCTGCATTTCGTTGAATGCCACGGCGGCTATCCATAGCACACGGCCTGGCGAACCCCGCTACCACACCCCGACGAGTTACTGCCAGCCAGCGATGGTAGGCCGAGAGACACCAGTCAGGTGCGCCACCAGGGGAGCGGGCCAAAGAAGATCCGATAGATTCCCAATGCCAGCACCTCCCCGACCGCTAGCCCGACCGGGTAGCCCAAGACCGCGTCTTTGAATGCCAGAGCAGCTACCAGATCCATGACCATTGAGGCGAGCACCGCGCACAAAAGGAAGAACGGCACCGGGCGGAGCCTGGGGTCAATCATGCGGAGTGGCGCTGGGCAGGGGACTCACTGCCTGATCACGTAGGCGGGGTCGAGCTGACCACGGCCCAAGCCTACATCGCTGCGGCGGCTGGCGGAGTGCTGGTCAGGCGGACTTGGTCGAGGTACGCAGGCAACGGGTGCAGACCCGCATGCGCACCGGCAAGCCGCCTCCCCGGGGAGCGATCCTGGCGCTCACCAGGTTAGGCATGAAGCGACGCCGCGTGTGTACCTTGGAGTGACTGACATTGCTGCCCGCCACCGGTCCCTTGCCGCAGATATCGCACCGCTTCGCCATGGCGACCTCGAAGAAAGCTGACCTTGAGAGTCCCGCCCGTGGGACCGAACCCCGAGTATGATTCCGGCCGCAGTTTACCAGCCGCGCCGCAGGAAGCCAGCCGGCTCTCCGGCCGGGCGCCCTGAGCGCCGATAGAGGAAGGCCCCCTTGCCAAGCAACCGGCCGCTCTTACAGACCTATCCCTTGGGCACGGTCGAGGTGTCGCCCCGCGTGGTGGCGATGCTGGCAGCCAAGGCAGCGGGCGACTGTTACGGCATCGTGGGGATGTCGGCCCGGGGTCTGCGCGACGGCCTGGCCGAGCTCCTCAATCGGGAGAACGCGGAGCGGGGCATTGAGCTCAGGGTCCAGGACGACGGACTGGGCATCGACCTCTACGTGATCGTCGACCACGGGGTGCGCATTCTTGAGGTGGCTCACAACCTCATGAGTGCAGTCGCGTACAGCGTCGAGCAGCACCTGGGTCTCCATGTGATCGAGGTCAACGTCAACGTCCAGGGGATCCGCCCCCCCGAGGAACAGGATGGCGGCGGCTGAGATTGCCGCCTCGGGTGCGCCTCAGGTAGTCACCGGGAAGGCGCTCCGCCAGGGGCTGGAAAGGGCCCTGCGAAGACTGGCCGAACAGAAGGGTCACATCAACGACCTCAACGTCTTTCCAGTCCCCGATGGGGACACCGGGAGCAACATGCACCTCACCTTGGAGGCTGCTTGGCAGGAAGTCAAAGGTCTGCCCGAGGAGGCACCGGTCTCGGCGGTCTCCAAGGCGGCCGCCCACGGCTCTCTGATGGGAGCTCGGGGCAACTCGGGGGTGATCCTATCCCAGGTTCTGCGGGGCTGGGCGGTGAGTTGCCAGGAGAGTGAGACCCTCGACCTCGGCGAGCTCTGCGCCGCGCTAACAGAAGGCTCTCGGGTGGCCTACCTGGCGGTCAAACGTCCTGTCGAGGGCACCATGCTCTCGGTCGCCAGAGACGCGGCGCGAGCAGCTCAGAAGGGGCTAGATGAAGGTGCAGATCTGCCTCATCTCGCCGAGCTGGTGGTGGGGGAGGCCTGGGCCGCGGTTGAGCGCAGCCGGGATCAGATGGATGTCCTCCGCGAGGCGGGAGTAGTCGACGCCGGCGGGTTTGGTCTAGCCCTGATCCTAGGCGCGATCGCTGAGCATCTTGCCGGTTCCGAGCCGGTCTCGGTCAGATCCCAGACAGATCTCGCGAAGATGGCCTCCGCACCGGCGCTTGCCAGGCAGCGGGGAGCAGAGGCGACTCCAGCGCCGGTGGGGGGCTTCGGCTACTGCACTGAGTTCGTCCTGGTAGGCCCTGAGGGGGAAGCCGTTGCGATCCGCTCGGAGCTGGGAGACGACGCTGAGGACGATTCCGCCCTGGTGGTGGGCGAACCCGGGCTGTTCCACGTGCACCTCCACACCAAGCAGCCCTGGGTCCTGCTCGCCAAGGCCGCCCAATTGGGGAAGATCGAACGGCTCAAGGTTGAAGACATGACAGCCCAGCACGCGCAGGCTAGGCCACGACTGCAGGGCTCTGGTGCCGACGTCGAATTGCAGTCGCTGGGGGTGGTGGCGGTCGCCCAGGGCGAGGGGTTCCGGGAACTCTTCCTGGGGCTGGGGGCGGCTTCCGTGGTCGAGGGTGGCCAGAGTCAGAACCCGTCTACCGAGCAGATCCTGCAGGGAATCGAAGCTGCTGGTGCGGAGGAGGTCCTGCTGCTTCCCAACAACGCCAATCTGGTCATGGGAGCCGAGCAGGCCGCCGGCCACTCCGAGCGTGAGGCGGCCGTGGTTCCATCCCGGAACGTGCCCCAAGGGATCGCCGCCCTGCTCGCCTTCGACGCCGGCGCTCCCCTGGAAATGAACCGGCTGCGGATGGAGCGGGCCATGGCGGGGGTCCACGCCATCGAGGTGACACGGGCTGTTCGGGACAGTCACCTCGGCGAACGCCGGATCGCGGAGGGGACGCTCATCGGGATGCTGGATGGCACTCTGGTCAGCTGTGGGGAAGAGATCGAGCCGGTCGTACTGGAGGCCCTCGCTGCGCTCCCTCAGCGGTCGATTGAGGTGGTCACCCTTTACCGTGGGGCAGACGTGAAGAGCGAGGCCAGCGAGGCGTTGGAACTGGCGATCCGGCACCGCTTCCCGGAGTTGGAGGTGGAGCGTCATGACGGGGGTCAGGCGCTCTACCTGTTCGTCATCTCGGCCGAGTAGGAGTCCCGGATGACCGTCCGGGTCGTCACCGACAGCACCTGCGATCTGCCTCAGAGCCGCCGTGACGAGGCGGGGGTGGTCACGGTGCCCCTGCGCTTGCACTTTGGCGACCGCGAGTTCCGCGACCGGGTCGATCTAGACGACGAGCAGTTCCTCAAGTTCCTGCGCCAGGCGAAGCGGCCACCTTTGACCTCCCAGCCGCCACCCGGCGACTTCGAGGCGGTTTATCGAAAGCTGTTGGAAGAGCCCGATTGCGAGGTCATCTCCATCCACATCGCCGCCGCTCTCAGCGGCACCGTCGGAGCGGCGACGGTGGCGGCCCAGGCGGTACACGCGGAACGCATCCACGTTGTCGACAGCCGGACGGTAAGCCTGGGTACTGGTTTCCAGGTGCTGGCGGCCGTCGAGCTGGCTCAGCGGGGGCGTTCGGCAAGCGTGATCGTGCAGGAGCTGGCCGCGATGCCCGCAAGGACGGGCATCATCTGTCTACTTGACAGCCTGCACTATCTGCAGCTGGGTGGGCGAATCGGCAAAGTCCAGGCCCTGGTGGGGAGCGCCCTTTCGATCAAGCCACTGATCGGCCTGGGTGAGGACGGGGCAGTCATCCCCATTGGCCGAGTCCGAAGCCGCCACGTTGGACTGCGTCGTCTCACCGAGCGCCTGGTCGAGCACCGTCCGCTCGCTCGGGGCGGGGTGCTCTACGTGGGTGATCGCCGCGATGCGGAGGACCTACTCAAGGACGCCCGGGGGACTTTCCCGGGGCTGGATTTCATGATCCAGCACGCCAGCCCGGTGCTGGGCAGCCACTGCGGTCCGGGGACGGTCGCCTATTGCTACCTTGAAGCCGGCTCCTAGTAGCGCGGGCCGCAAGGTGGTCCTGGGTGTGACCGCACCGTCTCTGGAGACCCCGCTCTCCCAGCTCAGGATCTCGCCGCCCCGGCTGGAGGGCCTGCGACGGCTTGGTTGCCGCACAGTGCGGGATCTCCTCTGGTACCGGCCGCGAACCCATGACGACCAGCGCCAGCGAGTGACCCTGGCCGAGCTCCGGCCGGGTGAATCGGCCACCGTCGAGGTGGACGTGATAGCGGTCCATGGTCGTCGCGCCCGCTATCGGAAGATGGATCTTGTCGAAGGGGAGGTGAGCGACGGCAGCGGTCGGGCCGAGGTGATCTGGTTCAACCAGCCCCACTTGCGCCACCTGCTCAAGCCTGGGGAAAAGGTGACCCTGCACGGCAAGGCGACGCGGGGGCGGCGCGGGCTGATGCAGCTGCGCAACCCCGATGTCGAGCGCGAGCGGCAAGTGGTGAGTCAGTCCAGCGTGGGGGTGCTGGTGCCTACCTACTCGGAGACCTACGGGGTCACCTCCCGCTGGTTGCGGTCCCAGGTCGCCCAGCTGCTTCCCTTGGCCGCCGACATCGAGGATCCTCTGCCCCAGGAGATCCGCAACAAAGAGCACCTCATCCCGCTCTCGGTGGCCCTCAAGGACATCCACTTTCCCCCCGATCAAGCGGCCCTAGATCTGGCCCAGGAGCGATTTGGCTTCGACGAGCTCTTCTATCCCCAGTTGGCCGCCCTCATGGCTCGGCGGCAGCGACTCCGGCGCTCCGGAGTGCGAAGTCCCTACAGCGTTGGGATTGCTCGGGAGTTCGTCGCTGGTCTTCCCTTCCGGCTGACCGAAGACCAGCGTCTCGCGGCCCACGAAATCCTCACCGACATGGACCGCCCCTCCCCGATGAACCGCCTCCTCCAGGGTGACGTAGGCTCGGGCAAGACGGTGGTGGCCGCCATGGCCGCCCGCATGGCCATCGCCGCACGCCACCAGGTGGTCCTCATGGCACCCACGGAGATCCTGGCCCGGCAACACTTCGCCACCCTCCGGGAGTTGCTCTCGCAGCTGGAGATCTGGCCCCGCCTCCTGGTGGGCAGCACTCCCGCCGCCCAGCGCCGGGAGATCCTGGCCGGCCTGGCGACCGGCGCCGACCAGCTGATCGTGGGAACCCATGCGCTGATTGAGGACGACGTGGCGGTTCCCGACTTGGGCCTCTGCATCGTCGACGAGCAGCACCGCTTTGGCGTCGAGCAGAGGCTTCGACTCCTCGAAAAGGCCAAGGTTAATCCCGATTTTCTGTCCATGACGGCGACCCCGATTCCCCGCTCCTTGGCGCGAACTTTGTATGGCGACCTCGACGTCAGCCAGATCCGTCACCTCCCACCCGACCGGATTCCCATTCAGACGAGACTGGTGGAGCCTGGTCAGCGGAGCGACGCCTATCAGTTCATCCGCGAGGAGGTTCAGGCCGGCCGCCAAGGCTTCATCATCTGTCCCCTGGTCGAGGACTCGCCCCTGCGGCAGTCGCGTTCGGCGACCACCGAGTTTGAGCGGCTCAAGTCAGAGATCCTGCCCGACCTGCGCCTGATCCTGCTGCACGGGAGGATGGCGGCGCGCGAGAAGGCGCAGCGGATGGAGGCCTTCGCCAAGGGTGACTTCGACGTCCTGGTGGCTACCAGCATCATCGAGGTGGGCGTCGACGTCCCCAACGCCACCGTTATGGGGATCGAGGATGCCGATCGCTTCGGGCTGGCTCAGTTGCACCAGTTCCGAGGCCGCATCGGCCGGGGATCGCACGCCTCCCACTGCCTGCTTTTCGCCGAGACCGATGACCCCACCAGCAGGTCCCGGCTCCAGGCTCTGGTCGACCATTCCGATGGTTTCGAGTTGGCGGAGATCGATCTCCGCCTGCGCGGAGCGGGGGAGCCCTACGGGCTGCGCCAGCACGGCATGCCCGAGATGCGGGTGGGCGACCTGCTCGACGAGGAGCTGCGTCGACGGGCTCGCTCGGCGGCCGAAACCCTGCTCGACCGCGACCCGGAACTTCGGGATCCTCGACTGCGCCGACAAATGCGCCAATACCAGGTCGTCTTCGAGTTCGACTGAGCTCGGGTGAGGCCACCTGGCGTGGGGGCGCCTCGGGCGACAGTTCCTCACCCTGAGTGGGGACCAGGGCCAGACCGATCCAACCCTGCGATCCTTCGATACCTAGTGCCCGCCCATCCCCGAAGCCCCGCTCGACCGCGCGCCACAGCCGGCGCCCGACTAACCGGAGGTGAGGCCGCCGGCCGGCGCCTAATGACGGAGATGGCCCCCGACCTGAGGGCCACCACCGGCTTGGTGCGGGCCGCCTGCTTCAACATCCTCGGGGAGTTGGTCGTGGGGGCACAGGTGGTGGATCTCTTTGCCGGCGCCGGCAGCCTGGGCATCGAGGCGCTATCGCGGGGGGCCGGGAAGGCCACCTTCGTCGAGGTACAACGCGGACGTGCCCAGGTGATTGAGGCCAATCTCGCCAGCTTGGACTGGGGGGGTCGATCGGAGGTGATTGTGATGGACGCGCTCCACTGGATCCGGGCTCCTGGGTCAGCCGTCAGCCAGTGCCAGCTGGTCCTCCTCGACCCTCCCTATCGCGGCTCCGGTCCACAACTCTGTCTCGATGCGCTACGTCTCTTGGGGAAGGTCGCCGAGGACGATCCGCGGTGGGATCCCCGGGTGGTGGCCGAGCACCACCGAGATTTGTCGGTCCCGGCGCAGGCCGGAGCGCTAAATTGCGTGCGTACCGCTAGGTACGGCACCACGGTGCTCTCCTTCTACCGGAGGCTGACATGACCACGGCGGTCTACCCCGGCAGCTTCGACCCCATCCACAGCGGCCACCTTGACGTCATCGGCCGGGCGCGCGAGATCTTCGATCGGGTGGTGGTCGGCGTGCTCGACAACGAGCTCAAGCAGTACCTCTTCTCAGCTGAGGAGCGCGCCGAACTGGTCCGCCAGAGTTTGCCTTCGGCAGTGGACATCGAGGTCCGTCACTTTTCCGGCCTGGCCGTGGCCTTCGCGGTCGCCGAGGGCGCCCAGGTGATAGTTCGCGGGCTGCGCGCAGTCTCCGACCTTGATAGCGAGTTCCAGATGTCGCTCATGAACCGGCGCTTGGAGCCCAAGGTCCACACCGTATTTCTGACCACCGGATTCTCCAACGTGTACCTCAGTTCCTCCCTGTTGCGTGACGTCTGCGCCCATGGGGGTAGCATCGAGGGGCTGGTGTCGCCGGCCGTCGAGCGCGCGCTCCGGCAGAAGTTAGCCCCAGCCGGCGCGGCAGCCGTCCCGGCTGGATAGAGGAGGCACCATGGCGGACGACGAAAGCGACGAATTGGAGCCGGAGCCCGACGGACTCTCGATCTTCGACGTCCTGGACCGCCTCGAGGCGCTGGTCAACCAGAGCCGACGTCTGCCTCTGACCTCCAGCATCGTCGTCGGTGAGGAGGAGATCCTGGAGGCCCTGGATCAGATTCGGGTTGCCCTGCCCGACGAGGTCCGGGAGGCCCGCATGGTCCTGGAGACTCGGGATGCCAGGCTTCGGGAGGCCGCCGATCAGGCGGAACAGACCCTGCTGGCCGCTCAGGAGCGGGCCGATCGCCTCACCGATGACCACGAGGTGACCAGGCGTGCGAACGCCGAGGCGGACCGACTTCTCACCGAGGCCCGGGATCGCAGTCGCAAGATGCGCCGGGATACCGACGACTACGTGCGGGACCGGATGGAGGAGCTGGAGACGGAGCTGGCCTCGGCCCTGGCCCAGGTGCGACGGGGACTGGAGACCCTTGATCCCGGTCAGGAGGGAGAGGAGAAGCCCAAGGGCAAGGGACGGCGCCGGTAGCGCCTCCCAGGTCGCCTGCTAGACTCCGAATTCGTCATGGCACTACCCAAAGAGCGCATCCCCAAGGCCCGCCGGGACCGGCGTCGCTCGCACCTCGCCCTGCAGGGCCCAGCGCTTTCGCCATGTCCGCGCTGCCGCCAGCCGCGTCGCCCTCACACCGTCTGCCCCAACTGCGGCCAGTACAAGGGACGCGAGGTGATTGCGACTGAGTAGGGGCCGGCCCGAGGGGAGTTCTCCTGGGGCCATTCGGCGGTGACGCTCACCGCGCCGGCACTGCTCTTCCCCGGGCAGGGGTCGCAGGCCCCAGGCATGGGCCGAGCTCTGATTGAGAGTGGTCGCCACCTGGCGCTGCTCGGGTTGGCCGAGGAGGCGGGCATCCCCCTCGAGCGCCTTCTCCTGAGCGGGAGTGCCGACCAGTTGCGGCCCACCGAGGTAGCCCAACCGGCGCTCTTCTATACCGGTATCGGCCTGGCCGAGATCCTGGTCGAGAAGGGGCTTCGGCCCGTCGCCGCTGCCGGCCACAGTTTGGGCGAGTACTGCGCCGTCGTGGCGGCGGGCTCGCTCAGCGCCGAGCAGGGGATGCGGCTCGTTCTGGAGCGGGGCCGCCTCATGGCCAGCGCTCCGGAGGGAACCATGGCCGCCGTCCTGGGCCTGGAGCTGGGCGCCCTCGAGGAGCTCTGCCGCCGGGTCGAGGATTCCGGTGAGTGCTGTGTCGTCGCCAACGACAACGCCCCCGGGCAGGTGGTGGTGTCAGGGAGCCGAAACGGGATGGAGCGACTGGCCGAGCTGGCCAAGGAGAAGGGTGCCCGCCGAGTTGTCCCGCTCAATGTCGGAGGAGCCTTTCATTCGCCGCTGATGAAGAGCGCGGCGGAGGCGTTCTCGCGGCAGCTCGACCAAGTCAGCTTCCAAGACCCCAGCTTTCCGATTGCCGCCGGGGTCACCGGGGCCATCTCTGAAAGCGCCGATGCCGTGCGCGCCGGACTTCGAGACCAGCTGGCAGGCCCGGTCCGCTGGGTCTCGACCATGCAGGCTGTGGCTGGTGCAGGGGCCGAGAGCTTTGTCGAGTGCGGCCCGGGCGGCATCCTCGCCGGCCTCGCCCGACGCATCCTGCCGAACTCTCCGGTGGTCGCGGTCGACTCACCCGAGAGCTGCGCCGCGCTTCTGGCGCCTGATGGCACCGGAGCAGTCACGGGGGCGGCCTAGGTCCTTTCGGCCCGGCTTACAATGGCCCCCAACTTGCCCCGGCAAATCATCCCCTCAGCGGCTCCGCCGCCCCTCTCAGAAGTCGGGCTATGAAGTCCTTCGTCCGCCGGTTGGCTGGCTCGAGGCCCGCTAACGAGCCCCCGGCTTCCCCTCCGGGACACCCCGGTGAGACCCCGGGGAGCGGAGTTGGCTCTGCAAGCTTTACCGTATTGCCCGGCGAGCGCCTCAGCGGCAGCGGTGCCGGCGGGGGGGACGCTCTGGACTCAGGTCGGCAGGATCGGCTCGGAACCGCCATCTTGCCCGAAGGGGCAAAGAACCCGGTTCCAGAACATCCGGCAGAGCAGACGACCGAAGGTCGTTCAACTAGGGGAAGAGATGGCAGACACGAGCTGGGAAGGGTTCAAGGCGATCGTGGTGGAGCAGTTGGGAGTGGAGTCGGATCAGGTCAAGCCGGAAGCGAACTTCGTGGAGGATCTGAACGCCGACTCCCTGGATCTAGTGGAGTTGATCATGGCCTTCGAGGAGGCCTACGGGATGGAGATCCCGGACGAGGACGCGGAGAAGATCCAGACGGTGGGGCAGGCCTGGGACTACATCAAGGATCACCTGGACCTGACCAACTAGGCAGCGCCGAGGCGGTTCGGCCGGTACCGCGGCGGCGTCGTTCCGCGCCCAGCCTGGCCCAGCAAGCCGAGCAGGACCGGGACGCCGAGCTAAGGCTGGAGGAGCTGGAGGCGCGTCTCGACGTCAAGTTCAAGCGCCGCGAGTGGCTCCTCGAGGCCATGACCCACACCTCGTGGATCAATGAGCGGGGCGCCGAGGGTCGCGACAACGAGCGACTCGAGTACCTAGGCGACGCCGTTCTGGAGTTGGTGGCGGCGGAATACCTCTTCAATCGATTTCCCAACTACGACGAGGGTCAGCTGACCCAAATGCGATCGTCGCTAGTCAGCACCGTGGCCCTGGCCGGAATCGGCGAACAACTCCGCCTCGGCGAGGCGCTGCGGCTGGGTAGGGGTGCGACCAAGTCGGGGGCCCGCCGTCTGGTCTCGCTGCACGCCAACGCCTTCGAGGCGCTCATCGGAGCCACCTTCCTCGATCAGGGCTATCGCAAGGCGGGGAAGATCTTCCTCTCCCGGATCGGGGATCTCAGCTCCTGGACCGACCCCAACTTCAAGGGTCGGCTGCAGGCTCTGGCTCAGGAGCGCTTCGGCAAGCCGCCCCTCTACCAAACCCTGGCCGACGGCAACGCCAGACCCCGCCAGTACCTCTCCAAGGTGTCGGTCGAGGCAGGCCCCGTCCTAGGCGAGGGTCGAGGAGGAACAAAACAGGCTGCCGAGCAGGGGGCGGCCCGGGCCGCCATTGACAGTCTGGTGGCTCCTGTCTCCAAGAAGCGTCGCCGCGGACCTCGCCCGGTGGCGGCACCAGCGGTGCCATCGACCGGGTTGGGGACCCTGCCGACGGTGGCCGCCGACATCCCCTTGCCGACCCCACCCGGGTCGGCAGGACTGGATGCCGGGGGGGTGGCAGTCGCCCCGGCATCCTCGGCCCGCAAACGCCGCCGGCGGTCCCGAGGCGGCACTCCAGGTTCGCCGATAACCTCCGCTTCCGAGTCAATCCCCACGACGGTGCCAGAAGTGGCCGAGTCGGTAGACGTCGCGACCGCGGGTGAACTGCCCGGGTCGGCTACCACCGAGGCTCAACCGGCGCGACGGCGGCGGCGGCGATCCCGCGGCAAAGGTGGGGCCAGCTCTACCGATGCCCCCACCGGGCAGGCGATGCCGACACCGGAGCCGTCCCCGAGTTCCCAGACCAGTGCCGGCGTTTCCGACGTTCCGGCCACCGCCACTCCCGATCCGGCTCGTCGTCGTCGTCGTCGCCCCCGAGGTGGCTCCCCGGCGGTATCGGGTGAATCGGCGGCGCCGACGGTCTCGGCACCTACCTTGGAAGCGCCCCCGAGCCAGCCGATTGCTGCCCCTGGTCCTGAGCCGTCCCCCGGCGGCGAAGACGCCCCGGACGCCTCGGAGCGCAAGCGCACCCACCGGGGTCGCCGGGGCGGGCGGCGGCGGTCGGGGAGACCGGCGACCCCGACTCCATGAGGGTCAGCCGCCTGCACGTGCAGGGCTTCAAAAGCTTCTCTGGCAAGGCCGAGCTTGAGCTGGGGCCGGGCATCACCGCCATCGTTGGTCCCAACGGCAGCGGCAAATCCAACCTGGTCGATGCCATCCGTCTGGTTCTCGGGGAGACCAGCGCTCGCGAACTGCGCGGGCAGCGACTGGACCAGGTGATTTTCGCCGGGGGTGCCAATCGGGCCCCGGTGGGGATGGCAGAGGTGAGCCTTGTCTTCGACAACGAGGATGGCCGGCTTCCGGTCGAGGACGTCGAGGTGTCGATCAGCCGCCGACTCTTCCGCGACGGCAACAGCGAGTTCCGCCGCAACGGGCAGCGGGTTCGCCTGCGTGACCTAGGCCGTCTCCTGGACGCCACCGGGCTGGCTCAGGCGGGCTATGCAGTCATCGCCCAGAACGACATCGAGTCGATCATCCGAGCATCGCCCGCGCAGCGACGGCACTTGATCGAAGAGGCCGCCGGGGTGCGCGGAGCCCAGGCTCTCATCGAGGATGCCGGCGCCCGGCTCCGCTCACTCAACGAGTGGCTCGACGGCTCGCTGGGCCGTCTCGCCGAGTTGCTGCCGCGGATCGAAGCACTCCGAGTCGAGGCGGCGGCTGCCGAGGAGGCATCCTCACTTCGGGAACGGCTCCGTGAGTTACGGGGCAGCTTGGAGCGGGGAGCTTGGTTGGCAGCGCTGGCCGAACTGCGTCGCTTGGAGCGCCAGTTCCAGGCCGGTGACCGCCGCTTGGAGCAGCTACGCCAAAGGACGCGGGAGTTTCAGGCGACCTACCTGGTCGAGCGCGAGCGTCTCCAGGCCATCGAGGCGGGTCGCCTCACTGCCGAGCGCCAGGCGGGGGTCCTCGCTTTGACCTCGCAGCAGGCGGAGGCCCAACTGGAGCGTTGGCGGGAGCGAGCCGAGCAAGCGGCGGAGGCCCGCTCGGCGGCAGTCCGGGCGCTGGCTGAGGTTGCTGAGGACCTCCGAGCCCTGCCCAGCTCTGGTCCCGAAGCGCCAGGCGACCAGGGGGCCCTCTCCCAGGGTAGGCTCGCCGTGGCCACGTTGGAGGGCGAGCTGGAGGCGCTGCGCCAGGCGCTCACCGAGCGCCGCCTCGAGCTGGCCGCCGCGCAGGCCCATGAGCAAAAGGTGGAGGCCGCAGTGGCGGCGGCGCGGCGGTCGAAGTCAGAGCTGGAGGCGCGCCTAGCGGGGGCGGAGGCGTGGCGCAGCCAGGCGGAGGCGGCCCGGAGCGCCGAGGCCGCAGTCCACTCGGACCTGGCCCAAGACCTGGCTCGTGCGGTCGAGGCCGCCAAGGCCTCCCATCTGGCCGGCGCCAAGGAGGTGGCGGGACTGGAGCGGGCCCAGAAGCTGGAGGAGTCGCGCCAGCAGTTGGTTCAGCGGGCTGAGGAGGGCCTCTCCCGGGCCACGGTGGTCTTCCGCGAGGCGGAGGGTCGGCTTGCGGCCCGGGCAGCAGCCATCGAGTCCCGGACTCAGGCAGCGCCTATTGCCGCCGCCGCCGCCCGTGGCAGCGCCCGGCTGCGCCGGCTGGCCGAGCGGGTCCAGGCGGCCCAGGCCACCGACGCCCCGGCGGTCGAAGCCGGTCTGGGGCTCCTCCTCCAGGCGTGGGTGGGAGACGAGGCGGCGGCACGGCGGGCCCTGGGCATGGCCGGTGACGTTGCCGAGCTGGTCTGCTGGCCGCTGGCGGAGGAGCCCGCGATAGCTAATCCCCCTGATGGCTGCCGTCCATTGGCCACCACTCTGGTCGGCGACCCGGCCGTTCTGTCGGTGGCGGCCCGGCTGACCCGGCTGGTCTGCCTGGCCCGTGACCGCGAAGCGGCAGGCCGCTGGCTGGTCCGCTTTCCCGACGGTCGCTCGGTGCTGCCCGACGGCACCGTGCTCGGAAGGGGCCTCGAGATCACGCCCGCAAGTGCCGCGGGCGAGCTACGGCTGGTTGAGCAGATGCGTGACGCGGAGCGGACCGTGCAGCGCCAACGGACGGAGCTGGCCCGAGCTAACGAGGTCTTGGAGCGGGCCCGAGAGGTGCACCTCCAGCAGCGCGACCTGGTCGATCAGGTCCGCCAGCAGGTAACTGCCGCACAGTCCCAGGAGGCGGCCCGGCAGACCGAGGCAGACCGGTTGGCCGGCGAATCGGAGCGTTCCCAGGCCCGCCTCGCCTCCCTGGAGCTCGATCTCTCCCAGCGCCGGCAGCAGATGTCGAGCGACCAGGCCGCTCGGGTTGCGCTGGAGGCGGAACTGGCCAGCGCCGAGCAGTCACGAACCCAAGGCACAGCCCAGGTGGAGGTCCATCGGGCTGCTCTTGCCGCTGCCGAGGAACTCGTCTTGGCGACTGGCCGTCGCTTGGAGGAGTCGCGCTTGGCGGTCGCCGGAGCCGAGGCCGAGGCCAAGGCCTGGGAGCTCCGAACCGGGGAACTGAAGCAACGTCGGGAGCAATTGCTGGCTCGCACCAACAACGCCCGCATGCGCATCCGCGGTGCCGAGCGGAGTGCCCTCGAGGCTCTCCAGCAGCTCCAGTCGGTCCGCCACCAGGCGGTCGAAGCCAAGCGGCAGTTGGAACTCTCGGCGGCCCAGCGAGCTAGGGAGGCGGTCGACGCGCCCGACCCTCTGGTCGGCCTGGGCGAGCTGGAGCGCCATCGGGCCGAGCTGGAGGCGGGCGTGCGCTCAGCCGCAGAGCAGATGGAGGTCCTTCGACGAGACCTCGCTGTCCAGGCGCACCAGGTCGATCGCCTCCAGGCAGAGGCGGCGGTCGGGGCTGATCCCCTGGCCGAGACCGAGGGAGCGTCCCCGCCCCAAGACCCGGCCCGGGCAGCGGCCGAGATCTCACGGACCGAACGGCGTCTCAGCGCGCTCGGTCCAATCAACGAGCTGGCGCCGCGCCAGCTCACCGAGATTCTGGGCCGCACCGAGGGACTGCGCTCGGCTCACGACGACTGTCTCCAGGCGAAGACAGATCTGGAGGTGGTGTTCGGCCGCTTGCAGACGATCAGCGGCAACCGCTTCCGGCAGACGCTGACCGAGGTGACCAGGGAATTCGAGTCGGTTTGGAGAGAGCTCTTCGGAGGCGGTCGGGCCACCCTGATTTCAACTCCCGGCGAGGACGGCGCTCCCGGTGGGGTCGAGATGCAGGTACAGCCCCAGGGCAAGCGGGTGATCGCCATGGCCCTGCTGTCGGGGGGCGAGCGTACCCTGACCGCGCTGGCATTGGTCCTCGCCCTGCAGCAGGTCGCGCCCAGTCCCTTCTACGTCTTCGACGAGGTTGATGCCGCCCTCGATGAGGCCAACATCACCCACTTCGCCGACATCTTGCAAAGACGGGCCGAGCGCAGCCAGTTCCTGGTAGTGACCCACAGTCTGACCACCATGTCGCGGGCCTCCATGCTCTACGGGATTACCCAGGACGGGGCAGGCTCAAGCCGCGTCCTCTCGGTTCGCCTCACCGCTGACGGCCAGGCGGTGGAAGCCGAGGACGAAGCCAGGCTGGAAGTGGCCGCGACCAGTGCCTGAGGTCAAGACACCACGGCGCCGGTGGTGGAAGCGCGTCCCGGGGCGCCTCGACAAGGTGGGGAGTGGCCTGGGCCAGCAACTGCGCAGCCGGCTCGCCCGAGGCCGGGGCGTTGGCGACGAGATCTACGAAGAGATCTTCGAGATGCTCCTGGCCGGAGATTGCGGGGTCCGCATTGCCGAGGAGCTGGTTGAGGGGCTCCGCCAGCGGGCTTCCCGGCAGCGGCTGCGCGACGCGGGAGCGCTGCTGGGGGAACTGCGCCAGGAGATGGGAGCCCGGCTGGGCACGGCCCAGCGAGACCTCTCTCTGAACGGAGACCCTGCGGTCTGGCTGGTGGTCGGGGTCAACGGCGCTGGCAAGACGACCACGGTGGCCAAGCTGGCCGGCCGGCTCAAAGCGCAGGGACTGACACCGCTGATCGCGGCCGCCGACACCTTCCGGGCGGCCGCCATCGACCAGCTCCGGCTGCTGGCGGCGCCAAGCGGCACCGAGGTCGTCGCCCACCAAATCGGCTCTGATCCCGCCGCGGTGGTCTTCGATGCCCTGGCCGCGGCCAGGGCTCGGGGCCGCGAGGTGGTCTTGGTGGACACGGCGGGACGTCTGCACACCAAGCACAACCTGATGCAGGAGCTGGACAAGATCCGCCGCGTCATCAGCGCCCAGCAGCCGGGCCAGCCGGTGGAGACGCTCCTGGTCCTGGACGCCTATGTCGGTGCCAACGCCTTGCCCCAGGCCCGGGCCTTCGGGGAGGCAGTCGAGCCCACCGGGCTGGTCCTCACTAAGCTCGACGGCAGCGCTCGGGGTGGCTACGTCTTCCAGGTCGAGGGGGAGCTCGGGGTCCCCGTCAAGCTGGTCGGGGTGGGAGAGAGCGTGGACGACCTTGCCGACTTCGATCCGACCAGCTATCTCGACGCCCTGCTTGAGGAGGGGGGCGCCTCCGACTGAGGGTCCGAGACAATTTGATCGCGGTCGGCAGAAGTAGTAGGGTGTCAAGGTTTTGACCTTGACACCTACAGCTCTTGATCGCCTGGCGCGGATCAGTCTCCTCGATGTCTACCGAGCGGTTCTCACCGAGCGCCAGCGCGAGGCCCTGCGCCTGCACCTGGAAGAGGATTGGTCGCTCAGTGAATTGGCGGGGGCGATGGGCACCTCCCGCGCCGCCGCCTACGACCTGGTGCGCCGGGGGGTGGAGCGGATGGAGGAGATGGAGGTGCAGCTCGGTCTCTGCCGCCGCCTGGAGGCGGCCGACCGGGAGCTGGCCCGGCTTCGCGGCAGGGTGCGCCGGCTGGAGGGCCAGCTCCACTCTCGCACCCGGTCTGGGGTCGGGAACTAGATGTTCGACGCCCTGACGGACAAGCTGGGGGTCGCCTTCAAGCGTTTCACCGACAAGGGCCGGCTGACGCCGGCCGACGTCGACCTGGGCTTGCGGGAGGTACGTCTGGCCCTGCTCGAGGCGGACGTCAATTACAAGGTCGCCCGGCAGTTCGTCGACCGGGTGAGGGAGCGGGCGGTGGGCAAGGACGTGCTCGAGAGCCTGACCCCGGGGCAGCAGGTGATCAAGGTCGTCTACGAGGAGCTGAAGTCTCTGCTGGGGGGCCAGGATGCGGCGCTCACCTACCAGCCCGAGCCCCCGACCACGGTGCTGCTCATGGGTCTGCAGGGTTCCGGCAAGACCACGACCGCGGTCAAGCTGGCGCTGCTCACCAGGCAGGACGGCCACCGACCGATGCTGGTTGCCGCCGACCTACAGCGGGCGGCAGCAACCGACCAGCTCCAGGCGCTGGCGGGGGAGCAGCAGCTGGACGTGCTGGTCGCGACCAAAGACCAGGGGCTGGCCCAGGGCGTCAATCAGGCGGTCGCCGAGGCCAGGCGCCGGGGTGCGGACGTGGTCATCGTCGACACCGCCGGACGGCTCGACCTGGACGAAGCCCTCCTGGAGGAACTGCAGGCCGTCCGGCGTGCCACCGCCATCCACCACGCGCTCTTGGTGGTTGACGCCATGACCGGCCAGGAGGCGGTGCGAGTCGCTGGCGCCTTCAAGGACATAGTCGGCGTGGACGGGGTGGTCCTGACCAAGCTCGATGGCGACGCCCGCGGCGGCGCGGCCCTGTCGATGCGGGCGGCCATCGGCCTTCAGGTCTGGTACTGCGGTGTGGGGGAGCGGGCGCGGGACCTGGAGCCCTTTCACCCGGAGCGGATGGCGCGGCGGATCCTGGGCATGGGCGATGTCCTGACCCTGGTCGAGCGCGCCAGCCAAGAGATGACCCGGGAAGGCGCTCAGGAGGTCGAGGAACGGATCCGGGAAGGCCGGCTCACCCTCGACGACTTCATCGTCCAGATGCGCCAGCTGCGCCGGATGGGGCCACTGGAGTCGATCGTAGGGATGATGCCCGGGGGCCGCGACCTCATCCGTCAGGCTGGCGCCCTCCCCGACGAGGCCCAGCTGGGGCGGATCGAGGCGATCGTCCTCTCGATGACGCCCCGGGAGCGTCGTCGCCCGGTCAGCATCGACGCCTCCCGGCGCCGGCGTATCGCCGCCGGCAGCGGTACCAGCCCGGTCGAGGTGTCGCGTCTGATCAAGACTTTCGAGCGTATGCAGGAGATGATGCGTGGCTATTCCGGGCTGGGCGGGAAGCGCCGTCTGGCCGCAGATTTTTTGAAGGGAGTGCCGGGAGGGGCGATCCCAAAGCGTCGCTGAGGCGCTCGAGGAGGACCATCGTGATGCACAATCCATCCATGAAACAAGGGGTTTTTAGTGGCAGTTAAGATTCGACTCAAGCGTATGGGCGCCAAGAAGCGGCCCTTCTACCGGGTCGTGGTGGCGGATGCGCGCTCACCCCGCGATGGCCGCTTCATTGAGTCGGTGGGTTTCTACGACCCCCTCAAGAACCCCAAGGTTTTTCAGGTGGATGACGAGCGCATCAGGCACTGGATGGCGACTGGCGCGCGGCCCTCGGACGCGGTCCGGGAGCTGCTCGAGCGCCAGGGTTCGCTGCCGGCGACGGCCCATCCGGTGCGGACCAAGGTCGGTCCCAAGCGGCCCGCCAAGGCGGGTGCTGCCCCAGCCTCCCAGCCCGCGCCAGCGTCGGCCGGGACGGATGTGGCGGCCGCCGACGAGACAGCTGCGGTGGGCGCCGAGGCGACCGATGCGAGCCCAGTCGAAGCCGCTGCCCCGGAGGAGCTCGAGGCAAGTGTGGAGAGTCCAGGTGAGGGGGAGCCCGCCGCTGAGGAGGCGGCTGACGCACCCCCCGAGCAGGACTTGGACGGTGCCGCTTCCGAAGGCGGGGGAGATGACGGTTCCGAGCCGGCGGCGGCGGAGGCTGAAGGCGAGTCCGCCGAGGCCGAGGCCAGCGACGGCGAGGGGTGAGGTAATGCCCGACTACGGGGAGCTAGTGCGCTACATGGTGCAGCAGATGGTCAGCCAGCCGGAGGCGATCGAGGTCGACGTGGAGCAAGGCAGCCACCGGGTCACGGTCCGAATCAAGACGGCTCCGGAGGACCTGGGCAAGCTCATCGGTAGGGGTGGCCGGCACATCGAGGCGGTCCGGATGGTGGTCCGCTCGGCCTCCTTGCGGCCCCGGGACCGCGTCTACATCGAGGTCAGCGATTGAGCCAGCTGCCGGAGTGGGTTCGGGTGGCTCGGGTGCTGCGGCCCCACGGCGTCACCGGGGAGCTGACCGTCGAGCTCCTCGGCGGGGAGCGGGGTCGGCTGGTGCCGGGTATGTTCCTGCGCTCGAAGAGAGGTGAGCTCGAGTTGAAGGCGGCCCGAGGAGATGGATCCCAACTCATCTGTCGATTCGTCGGGGTGGCCGATCGAGAATCGGCCACCCCTCTGTCAGGAACCTATCTCGAGGTTGCGGCTGCCCAGCGCAGGCCCTTACCTCCGGGAGAGTTCTTCCACTTCCAGCTGGTGGGGCTGGTGGTCGAGGACCAAGAAGGGCGAAGTCGAGGCGAGCTGGTCGATGTCGAGCCCTACCCCGCCCACGACGTGTACGTGGTCCGCACCAGGGCGTCGGAGCTGCGGGTGCCGGCGGTGCGGGAGGCTGTCCTGGGGATCGACCTGGAGCGGCAGCGGATCACCGTGGCCGAGCCCTACCTGGAGGCCTGGATCGATGCGCTTTGATGTCATCACCCTCTTCCCCGACGTCTTTCCCGGCCCTCTGGCGGCCGGGGTGGTGGGGCGCGCTTGGGAACAGGGTCTGATCGAGATCGAAGCCCACGACCTGCGCCAGTGGGGCATCGGGGTTCACCGCCAGGTGGACGACATCCCCTATGGCGGCGGGCCGGGCATGGTGCTCCGGCCCGAGCCCCTCTTTCAGGCGGTGCGGGCCGTGATCGAAGAGCTGGGCCAGCCGGCCCCGCGCGGCATTCTGCTCTCGGCGCATGGGCGCCGCCTGGGCACCGAGCTGATCGAGGAGCTGGCCCGGGAGCCACGTCTTCTCCTGGTATGCGGGCGCTACGAGGGGGTGGACGAGCGGGTCAGATCGGGACTCGACTTGGACGAGATCTCCCTGGGCGACTTCGTCGTCAGTGGGGGCGAGCTGCCGGCCATGATGCTCATCGAAGCGGTGGCGCGTCGCCTGCCGGGCACCCTGGGAGACCCCCAGTCAGCCCTGGACGAGAGCTTCTGCGAAGGGCTGCCCGAGTACCCCCACTACACTCGGCCAGCAGTTTTTGAAGGTATGGAGGTACCCGAGGTGCTCCGCAGCGGCGACCACGCGAAGATCGCCAGCTGGCGGAAAGAAGCAGCCCGGGAGAGGGCGGTCCGGCTCCGGCCGGACCTCCTCCAGGACCAAGGGACGGTCGATCCGTCCACCAGCAAGGAAGAAAAGGGGCAGGGCGCGGCTCTCGCCGGCCTCCCCCTGGGAGGTGCGCAGTGAACATCATCGATCTGCTCGAAGAGGAGCAGCTCCGGGACGATGTCCCCGAGCTCAGCCCGGGGGACACGGTCAGGGTCCACGTCAAGGTCGTGGAGGGCACTCGGGAGCGTATCCAGGTGTTCGAGGGCCTGGTCATCGCCCTTCAGAAGGGTGGGGCGCAGCGCTCGATGACGGTTCGGCGCACCGCTCATGGGGTGGGTGTCGAGCGGACCTTCCCGGTCCACTCTCCACGCTTGGCCCAGATTGAGGTGGTTCGTCATGGCCGAGTCCGCCGGGCCAAGCTCTACTACCTGCGTGACAAGGTCGGCAAACGGGCCAAGATCCGGGAGCGGCGTGACCCCGCAGGCAAGGGCGCGGCTCCCCAGGAAGCGCCCCCGGTCGCTAGCGAGGAGGAGGCTCAGGTGGTCGCCGACGCGGCACCCAAGCGCCGCCTCTCCCGGGGACGGGCCAAGGGTGACTGAGGTTTAGGCGTTGCCGGCCAGCCGCAACGCCTAAACTTGCCAACGTGGCGGATCAATCGAAGCTGGTTCTCGTTGTGTCGCGGCAGGCGTCACGGTCCGAGACCATCTCCAAGGCCCTCGACAAGCGGGGACTGAAGATGCTGGCTTTCGAGACCGCCGCCGCCGCCGCCGGCGGTCTCGAGCAGTCGAACGCCGAAGCTGCCCTGATCGAGGTCGCCGAGGATGACCCCGACCTGGTTCCCCTGATCCGGCAGGTCAGGAGCCGGACGGGCCGGCCCGCCATGCCGGTGCTTCTCGTGGTGGCCGACCCCGAGGCGCCCCTGGTGGTGGCCGCCACCGAGGCGGGGGCAACATCGGTGCTGCCCCGGAGCAGCTCGACGCAGACGGTGGTGGATACCCTGCGAACCATGCTGGAGAACGCCCCCTCGACTGTCTCGGCAACGCCAGATGCGACCCCCGCTCAGAAGGGCCGCAAAGGAGCAGGTGAGCTCTGGGTCGTCTGTGGCCCCCGGGGCGGCGTCGGTCGCACTGCCCTGGCCACCAATCTGGCGGTGATCGCGGCGGAGACGATGCGGGTGGCCTTCGTCGACAACGTGCCCCGCTTCGGCAGCGCCCTGATGGCGTTCGACCTACCGCCCCAGACTCCCACCTGGGTCGAGCTTGCCGGACTGCCCGGAGACGAGGATCTCCTCGATCGTCTCACCCGCCACCCCAGCGGGGTGTCGGTTCTTCCCGCTCCGGGCCGCCCGGAGCTTTCCGACTCGGTGGCTCCGGCGGCGGTGGGGGCTCTCATCTTTCGCCTGACCGGCCTGGCCGACCTGGTGGTGGTCGACCAGGGGGGACGCCTGGACAACGGAGGGATCGACATCCTGGAGTCCTGCGACCACATGATCCTGGTGGGAACACCCGACAACCCGGGGGTAGTGGGTCTGCGGGGCTGGCTGCGCATTTGTGATCAACTGCAGATCCCCCGAGACCGGATCTCGGTCATTCTCAACTGCGTACTGCCCTATCACCAGGTCGACGCCGATCGCGCTAAGCGGGTCCTCGAGCAACCGGTGCTGGCGCTTCCCCACGGGGGCATCGACGGGGTGCGCTCCCTGAGCGGCGGAGAGCCGCTGGCCTGGAAGCACCCCTCCAACCGCTGGATCAGGGCCATGCGCAACCTGGCGGGGCAGATCTCCCCTGCGGTGGGAGCCAAGCTCAAGCACTAGCGCCTGGTCTGAACCGCGCGACGAGCCCGCCTAACGAGGGGCGGCCAATGCCTCCGGTCTTGAGGTCACCGCCTTGTAGGCGGCGCAGTTGGAGAACCCCGGCCGTACCTTGGTGCGGGGACGACGTCCCCGGGCCGGCGGAGGCACCTCGCCCTCCTCAGTGCCGTAGCGCTCCCAGACCGACTGCCGGGACATGCCCAAGCGGTCGGCGATCTCCGCCCAGCTGAAGCCCTCTGAGCGAGCGGCGATCACGGTGGCGGCCTTGCGGCTGCCCAGCAGCACCGCCAATGAGCGCAGGGCCAAGAGCCGATCGGCGGTGGGGAGACGGTCCAGTTCCGCCATCACCAAGCTGGTGGCAGCGGTCGCCCCCGGGCTGGCAGGGTGATAGCTCATTAGTCAAGCATACCTGACAAAGATGTATGATGGTGGCAGCAGAAACCCGGCAAGGAGACGTGATGGAAGCAACAGCGACACTAGCGGTGACCGACTCCAGCTTTCAGCGCGAGGTCCTGGAGGCCGACTTGCCGGTTCTGGTCGACTTCTGGGCCGATTGGTGCCCACCCTGCAAGATGATCGCCCCCATCGTGGAAGAGCTGGCCGTCGAGTACCAGGGTCAGCTCAAGGTGACCAAGGCCGACTACGATGTCTGCCCGGTAACGGCGGGCGCCTACGGGGTGATGAGCATCCCTACCTTGATGGTCTTCCGCCAGGGCCAACAGGTCGGTCGGGTGGTTGGCTACCAGCCCAAGGCGGCACTGCGAAACAAGATCGACGCTCTCCTAGGCGCGGCAAGCTGAGGCTGGGCCCAGGCCCGGTCTACTCGGAGGCTGAGGTCGGGGCCTTGCCCTCAGGCCAGTACTGCTCTTCCAGGATGTCCTCGTCCCGGAGGCCGGCCCGGAGCATCATCGCTCGCCCCGTGGAGATCATGCCGGGGTGGCCACAGAGGTAGACCATGCCTTGACCCGGTCTGATACCGGTCCGGTCGGCGTGCTTGCGGAGGACGTCCTCGGCCCGGCCGACCTCCCCCTCCCAGCCGGAGTCGCCCCAAGGCCGGCTCACGGTGGGGACGTACTCGAAGTTGGGGAACTCCTCACCCAGCTGAGCCATCTCGGGGGCGTAGCCGAACTCGTGTGAGAAGCTGGCCCCCTGGACCAAGACGATCTTGGGCGGCACTGTCTGATGCTCGGCCTGCTGCAGTCGCAACTGGCGCAGGATGCTGGCGAAGGGAGCGATTCCTGTGACGGTGGCAAGGAACAGGTGGGTACGGTCGGCCGCCAGACCACCCTTGAGGAACAGCCCCTTAGGACGCTTGCGCATGAGCATGTGATCACCCACCCCGAGGGGATAGAGGTGGGGGGTGAGCGCCCCGTCGGGGATCAGCTCGACGAAGAACTCCAACTCCCTCTCCTCGGGGGCGGAGACGATCGAGTAGGGGCGCTCCAGCGGTTTACCGTCGATCTCAACCCCCAATGTGGCGTACTGCCCGGGTCGGAAGCCGAAGGGCTCGGGGTGACTGACCCGGATCGACCAGAGGTCGGGACCGTAGTCCCGGCGCTCCACGATCTCAACCGATTCGTACTTGTCAGATAGGTCGATGGCCAAGGCAGTGGGTCTCCCGAACAAGGGCTGGCTCGGCCAAGTGTAGCCAGGGCTCAATACCCCTCCGAGGTGTGGAAGTGGGGGCGGACGGGGAGGCTGTTGCTAGAATTCCGGCTCGCCCCAACCGCCCACCCGAGGAAATCCCCCAGCTGATGCCCGCATCGAACCTGATCATCGTCGAGTCGCCGAGCAAGGCACGCACGCTCAGCAAGTTCCTGGGCAGCGACTATGACGTCCGGGCATCGATGGGTCACGTGGTGGATCTGCCCCACTCCAAGCTGGGCATAGACATCGAGCACGACTTTGAGCCCGACTACACCGTGATCAAGGGCAAGGAGGGCCAGCTGCGCGACCTCAAGTCGGCGGCCCGAAAGTCGAAGCGGGTCCTGCTCGCCGCCGACCCGGATCGTGAGGGCGAGGCCATCGCCTGGCACGTCGCCCACCAGCTGGGACTGACCGATCCCGAGAGGATCGTCTTCCGGGAGATCACCAAGCAGGCGGTGGAGACGGCGCTCAGCCAGCCCCGGCCGATCGACCAGCGTCTGGTGGACGCCCAGCAGGCGAGGAGGGTGATCGACCGGCTCCTCGGCTACAAGCTGAGTCCGCTCCTGTGGCGCAAGATCCGTAAGGGACTCTCCGCCGGGCGGGTGCAGTCGGTGGCACTGCGCTTGGTCTGCGACCGGGAGCAGGAGATCGAGGCCTTCAAGTCGGTCGAGAGCTGGAGCCTGGATGCAGTCTTGTTCACCGAGAAGCGCGAGCAGTTCAAGGCCCGCTACCAGGGGGTGGGTCTGGAAACCAAAGCCAAGCGGGGCAAGGCCAAGGACGGGGATGGCGAGCCTCCGCGTCTGGCCAACGAGGCCAGCGCCCGTCGGGTGATGGGAGAAGTCGAAAAGGCGGAGTTCCAGATCGCCTCGGTGGATCGACGCCGGATTCGGCGCAACCCTCCCCAGCCCTACATCACCAGCACTCTGCAGCAGGACGCCTCCTCGCAGCTTCACTTCAGCCCTACCAAGACGATGCGGGTTGCCCAGCAGCTCTATGAGGGGGTCGAGCTGGGCAGCGCCGGGCCGACCGGGCTGATCACCTACATGAGGACGGACTCGGCCCGCCTCAGCGATTACGCCGTGGCCGGAGCCAAGGCCTACGTGGAGTCAACCTTCGGCGCCCGGTACATAGGTCAACCAGGGGCTCAACGCCGGGGTCCCAAGGCGGTGGTCGCCAGTCAGGACGCCCACGAGGCTGTCCGGCCGACCACTGTGGAGCGGGACCCGGAGGAGATCCACCAGTACCTGACCTCCGACCAGGCCAAGCTCTACCGCCTCATCTGGCGGCGCTTTCTGGCCAGCCAGATGAGTCCGGCGGAGTTCGATTCGACCCGGGCGGAGGTGATGGCTGGGGAGCACCGCTTTAGGGCCACCGGCAGCCAGCTCGTCTTCGACGGTTTCCTGCGCGTCGCCGCTGCGGAGAACCGTGAGGACGAGCTCCTGCCGGAGCTCCAGCAGGAGCAGGTGGTCTCATTGGCTGAACTCATCCCCGAGCAGCACTTCAGCCAGCCGCCACCTCGCTACAGCGAGGCCAGCCTGGTCAAGGAGCTGGAGGAGAGGGGCATCGGCCGGCCCAGCACCTACGCCTCCATGACGGAGCTGATCCAGACCCGGCGCTACGTGATACAGCAGGAACGGCGCTTGCACCCCACGCCTTTGGGATTGGCCGTCAACGAAGCCCTCACCACCCAGTTTCCGTCGGTGGTCGACCTTGGCTTCACCGCCGCCCTGGAACTTCAGCTCGACTCCATCGAGACCGGGGAGAACACCTGGGTCCCCGTGGTCAGCTCCTGGTACGGGCCCTTCGCCAAGGTCCTCGACGCGGCCCAAGAGAGCATGCCCCGGGTCAAGATCAAGGCCCAACCCACGGGCAGTGCCTGCCCCAAGTGCGGGGCGGACCTGGTCATGCGCAGCGGCCGCTTCGGCGACTTCGTCGGTTGCAGCCGCTATCCCGAGTGTGACTTCATCGAGGGCAAGGAGGAGAGGACTCCGGCCGAAGAGATCGGTGAAGCCTGTCCCCTCTGCTCCAAGCCCCTGGTCAAGCGGACCGGTCGCCGGGGTCCCTTCGTGGGCTGTTCGGGCTATCCCAGTTGCCGTTTCATCCGCACTGAGGCGGGAGCCGACGGCCCCGCTCGCCCCGCCCTGGTCGCCGAGCCGACCGGCGAGAATTGCCCTGATTGCGGCAAGCCTTTGGTGCAGCGCCGGGGACGGTTCGGGCCTTTCGTCTCCTGCTCGGGCTATCCCGGCTGCAAGTACCGGCCGCCCAAGGACAGTTCGTCGCCGACCTCCAAGGCCGCTGGGCGGTCACGTGCGCCGGCGAGCAAGCGGCGGGTCAAGGTACCGGCCGTGAAGTAGTTCGACCTGGCCCGTCCGTCACCAGTCTGTTCGAGTGCACCAGCTAAGCGGCGCCATACACCGACACCCGGCAACCGTGTGATGCTGAGCCGGTGATTCTCTTGCGCTCGGTACTTCCATCTCAGATCGGCACTGTGGTGATGGCCACCGCGGTGGTCGCAATCGGAATGTCGCGAACCTCGCTCATGGCCTTGGGTGCCACCCTGCTTGGCCTTGCGGTCGCCCTCTGGCTCCTGATGGTGCTGGCCGCGGTCCGGCGGATGCGGGTAGATGCGCCACGTCTTCGCACCGAACTGCATCAGCCGGCGGCCCTGTCGGTGGTGGCCTCGACGGGGGTGCTGGCCACCGGCTTCGCCAGTCTGGGCTGGCTGGGAGTGTCGGCCGGGCTGCTCATCCTCGCGGCTGGGCTGCAGTCCCTGATCGTTGGCCCAGTTCTGAGAAGGTGGCAGAGGCCGGCCCGAGGGGTGTCCTTTCTCTTGGCAGTGGCCGTGGCGTCCTTGTCGGTGGCGGCATCCGAACTGTCCCGGGGATGGCACCTCGCCTGGTTGGTAGTTCCGGCCGGCATCTGCTGGGGCCTAGCAGTAGTCGCCTACTGTCTGATCGCGAACTGGTTCGATCTCGCTGAACTGCTGAGGGGCCGAGGCGACCACTGGGTGTCCGGCGGAGCTCTCGCAATCTCCGCCCTGGCTGGTGAGGAGATCTATCTCCGGCTGGGCGGGCCCGGTCAGCCCCTGGAAGCGGTTGTGATTGGACTGTGGGGAGCGGCCAGCGCTGCCATCGCGATCTTGCTGGTCAGCGAGGTGATCAGTCCTCGTTGGGGCTACCACCACCTGCGCTGGGCCACCGTCTTTCCCCTTGGGATGTACGGCCTCTGCAGCCTGACTCTGGTCCCGGTGCTAAACGTTGGGGCCTTGATGATCCTGGCCCGCGTCTTCGTCGGGATCGGGTTCGCAGCGTGGTTGCTGGTGGCAGCGGGACTGCTCGGACAGAGCTGGGCGCGCTTTTCGCACCCGGCCACACCGGAGCCGACCGAGGCGGGCTAGCTGGCCGGTGCCGGTTCCTTCTTCGCGGGTGGAAAGTCGCCGGTCATACCGTCGATGCGCTCGCGCAGGAGGTCGGCATGACCGTTGTGCCGAGAGTACTCCTCGATCATGTGGTTGACCATCCAGCGAGCTGAGATCACCTCGTCGGTTCTGAAGGTCAGGTCGAGGGACTTCAGCTTCTCCAGGATCGACCGGGAGTCCTGGCACTCCTCTTCCCAGATCCTCACGGACTCCGCGACATCTGCTTCGCCTACCGCCTCGAAGTCAGCATCGGGCTGGTCGTCGGTGCACCAGATGGGGCCGATCTTCTGATGGTCGAGCCGCCTGCGAAACCAGCCTCGTTCGACCTCTGCCATGTGGCGAACCAGGCCCAGCAGAGTCAGGTTGGAGGGCGGCGCTGAGGCCTCCTTGAGCTGGGCGTCACTGAGACCCTGGCATTTCCAGGCCAGCACCTTGCGCTGGTCCTCAAGGAAACCGGTCAGGGTGGTCCGCTCGTCTCCGTTGAAGGCTGGATCGGGGGTCCTCTCGGGCATTTGGCAAGGATAGTGGACGTGGCTAGAGTCCTCCGATCGTGGTGGGGCCAATTCCAAGCCGAGGGTAGAATCGAATTCGAGTGAACTCTTCTCACGATGCCGGTCCGCGCGCCACCACCATCCTGGCCGTGCGCCGGGGAAGCGAGATCGCCGTCGCCGGGGACGGCCAGGTGACCGTCGGCGACGTGGTCATGAAGCACCGGGCGATGAAGGTTCGGCGCATCCACCACGACCAGGTCGTCGTCGGCTTCGCCGGCTCGGTGGCCGACGCCTTCACCCTCTTCGACAAGTTCGAGCGCCACTTGGACCAGCATCAGGGCAACCTGCTCCGGGCGGCGGTCGCCCTGGGCAAAGAGTGGCGCACCGACCGCTACCTGCGGCACCTCGACGCCATGCTGGTGGTGGCCGGCAACAACCAGATGCTGCTGCTCAGTGGGGACGGCGACGTCATCGAACCCGACGATGGGATCGGCGCCATCGGCAGCGGTGGACCCTATGCTCACGCTGCCGCCCGGGCCCTTCTCCAGCACACCGAGCTTCCGGCCGCCGAGGTGGCCCGCCGAGCCCTGGAGATCGCAGCCTCGATCTGCATCTACACCAACAGCGAGATCTCGGTCGAGACAATCTCCGACACGCCACAAGGGGAGGCAGTTGGAAGCGGAGCTTAAGCCGGCCGAGATCGTCTCCTCCCTGGACCGCTACATCGTCGGTCAGGCGGATGCCAAGCGGGCCATGGCGATCGCCCTGCGCAACCGCCACCGGCGGATGCAGGTGCCGGCGGAGCGGCGCCAGGACATCGTCCCCAGCAACATCCTCTTGATCGGCCCGACCGGGGTGGGCAAGACCGAGATCGCTCGCCGTCTGGCCCAGCTCACCCATTCCCCGTTCATAAAGGTCGAGGCCACCAAGTTCACCGAGGTCGGCTACGTCGGCCGCGACGTGGAGTCGATCATCCGCGACCTCCTGGAACAGACCATCACCCAGGTCCAGAGCCAGCGGGTGGCGGACGTGGAGGGGGAGGCCAAGCAGCGCGCCGAGGCTCGGATCGTCGATCGGCTGATCGAGGCTGACCAAGCTCCGCCGGCGCCCGCGCAAGCGGCGACCGAGACTCCGGCGGAGGCACCTCCGGAACCGGCCCCGACCGGGGAGGACGAGCTGGCCCACGCCCGCCGCGAGCGATCCCGACGCCGCCAGTTGCTGCGCAAGCTGGCCGCCCGCAAGCTCGACGATCGCCAGATCGAGATCGACGTGGAGGAGTCCTACTCGGCACCGGTCGAGGTCTTCTCCGGCAGCGGCTACGAGGAGATCGGATGGTCGCTGTCCGACTTCTTCAGCCAGCTGGCTCCGCCCAGGAAACGCAGCAAGCGGATGACCGTCGCCGACGCGCGTCACGTCCTCACCCAGGAGGAGACGGAACGGATGGTCGACGTTGACCGCGTCTATGACGACTCGATTCGCCTGGTCGAGGAGAACGGCATCGTCTTCATCGACGAGGTGGACAAGATCGCCGGCCCCTATGTCGAGGCCCATGGACCGGATGTGAGCGGTGCCGGCGTGCAGCGCGACCTACTTCCCATCATCGAGGGCTCGACCGTGAGCACCAGGTACGGCCAGGTGCGCACCGACCATGTCCTGTTCGTGGCCGCCGGGGCATTCACCTCGGCGCGACCATCCGACCTGATCCCCGAGTTCCAGGGACGCTTTCCGATCCGGGTCGAGCTGCAGCCGTTAGAGGAGGCAGATCTCTGCCGGATCCTGGTTGAGCCCAGCAATGCCCTGACCAAGCAGTACTCGGAGCTGTTGGCCACCGAGGATGTGGAGCTGGAGTTCAGCGAGGAAGGCGTGGGGGAGCTGGCCCATCACGCCTTTCTGGTCAACGAACGAGACGAGAACATCGGGGCCCGCCGGCTCTTCACCGTCATGGAGCGGGTTCTCCAGGACGTCTCCTTCGCCGCCGAGAAATACCAGGGCCAGAAGGTGACCATCGACCGCGAGTTCGTCCGGGACAAGCTGGGCGACCTGGTCCGCGACCAGGATCTCCGGCGCTACGTGCTCTAAGACAGGCGTCGGCCCGGAGCCTAGGGGAGTTTCCCCCCCGGGCACCGGGTTCAGGACTCTACTGGCCGGCCGTGCACCAAGTGGTGCCAGAGGCCTCCGAGATCCGAACCTGGACCCTCTTCACCGGAGGTGGCGCACTGACCCTGACCGTGGCCCCGGACTGGTTCGCGGAGAGCTCAACTGCGCTCCCGTGCTTGTTCCCGTGGGCATCGGTCACGATCGTCTTGACGGTCGCAGGGCCGTGCTCCTGGACCTTCACGGTGACCAGATGTCCGGCCTCGGTGTGGGAGGCGTTGCACTCAGGACCTGACTTGGTGAGAGTCCCCTCATGGACTCCACCGCAGGGGGCGAGTGCGCCCCGAGGGCAGCCATACCGACGGCTGTCCCAAATGGTCGAGTTGCTCTTCTCTTCGTCCTTCTTCCGGGCATGCGACTCATGTCGGCAGGGCGTAGTTCCAAGCTACCCCAACCTCGACCTTGGTCGGGCTGAGCGGTTGCCAGAGCGCCCGTCAGAAGTGCGCTGCCACGGTCCCCAGAACTCTTAGGCGGGAGGGGACCAGATATATGGGGTGGTCTCGGCGACGGTGAGGAATCCGAGTCGCTCCAGGATGGGTCTGCTCTGCTCCGAGGCATCGACCTGAAGGTAGCGCAGGCCGCGCTCGGCGGCGAGGCGGCCGCGATAGGCGACCATCGCTCGATAAATCCCCCGATGACGCGACTCCGGGTGCGTCGAGCCGGACCACAGGGTGGCGAACTGGCTGCCGGGGACGAGGTTGACGCGAGCGGTGGAGACGACCTGTCCGGCTATCTCTGCCACCAGCAGGACAACGTCACCCGGATTGGCCGCGACATCCTTGAAGAATGCCTCGCCGAGGAAGCTGCGGTCGTCGCCGTCGACCAGGGCGAGGAGCTCGGCCATGCGATCGGTGTCGAGCCTGGTGTGCACCTCCCGGAGGGTGACATCGGGTGGCGCTTGGGCGGTCAGGTTTATGTCCGCCACCCGGCCGATGACCAGGCTTTCTCTCTCCTCGGCCAGGAACCCGGCCTGGACCAGGCGGCCGATCAGACCAGCTGTCTGGTCGTGGGAGAACGTCTTCCATTCGAAGGGCTGCTGGCGCTTTGCGAAGAAGTCGATCTGGCGCTCGATCAAGGCGTCGAGCCGAGCACCGTCGAGGCTGCTCAGGTCCCTCGGCATGACGAAGCCGCGAGGGGCCCAGCCCCAGGAGCGATAGATGGGGCCGTCCATCTCCTCGGCTCCACCCTCGGGCATCGCCATGGCTAGCGGTCCCCGCATCTGGGCGTCGAAGGCGCTGAGGAACTCGGCCTTGTCCCTGGCAAGTCGGCTCTCTGAGATGGGCATAGGCGGTGGAGTCTAGGCAACTTCCGGGGTGAGCAACCCGGTTGAGGCGGTTGGAGCCTGACGCTAGGTGGGATACCATGACGGCGGCGATCAAATACACATGCCCGGCGGACGCTTCCCGGAGTCCCCTTCGAGGGCCGGCAGGCGGTTGATGCCAGGCAGAGGCGGTAACTGCATAGGAGGGCGAGCATGCCTGTAGCCACGCTCACCGAGCTGCTCCAAAACGGTGTCCATTTCGGCCACCAGACCAGCCGGTGGAACCCGAAGATGCGGCATTACATCTTCGCCAGCAAGGGCGGGATCCACATCATCGACGTGTCCCAGACCGTCGACCTGCTGGATCAAGCCTGCCAATTCGCGCACGACACGGTGGCCCAGGGTGGTCAGATCCTCTTCGTAGGCACCAAGAAGCAGGCCCAGGAGACTCTCCAGGAGCAGTGCGAGCGGAGCCACCAGCCCTTCGTAGTCAACCGCTGGATGGGCGGCATGCTCACCAACTTCGAGGTGGTCAAGCGCCAGCTCAAGCGGATGGCCGAGCTGGTCGAGCTGCGCGACTCCGGGGCCCTGGCCGCAATGAGTAAGAAGGAGCAGCGCCGCCGCGGGGACGAGCTGGAGCGTCTTGAGCGCAACTTCGGCGGCATCGTCAACATGAAGCGGCTCCCGGCGGCGGTCTTCGTCGTTGACCCCCACAAAGAGCGCCTGGCGGTGACCGAGGCACGCAAGTTGGAGATCCCGATCATCGCGATCACCGATACCAACTGCGACCCTGAGGAGATCAGCCAGATCATCCCCGGTAACGACGACGCCATCCGTAGCGTCCGGTTGATCGTCACCCGGCTGGTCGATGCTGTCATGGGCGGCCTCGAGGAGCACCAGAAGATCGAGCAGGCTCAGGCTCAGAAGGCGGAGGCGGAGCGTCAGGTCCAGGCCGAAGAGGCTCGGATTGCGGCGGCCAAGGCCGAAGCCGAGGCGGAGGCAGCCAGAGCGGCGGCCGCTGAGGTCGAGGCGGTAGCGGAGGACGGAACCGACGAAGCACCGGCCGCCGAGGAGCCGTCCCCAGCGGCCAGCGAGGTCGCCGGGTGAGTCAACCCGTCACGGCTGAGATGGTGCGTCTGCTCCGGGAGCAGACTGGGACAGGGATCATGGACTGCAAGGCGGCCCTGACCGAGGCCGACGGTGACTTCGAGCGCGCCCGGGACATCCTTCGGGCCAAGGGGCTGGCCTCGGCCCAGAAGCGCTCGGGACGGCAGACCCGAGAGGGCTTGGTGGACTCCTACATTCATCCCGGGGGCGGCATCGGTGTCCTGGTGGAGGTCAACTGCGAGACCGACTTCGTGGCCCGTACCGATACCTTCAAGGCTCTGGTTCACGACATCGCGCTCCAGGTCGCCGGGCGCTCGCCGCGCTGGGTTCGGCGTGAGGACATCCCCGCCGATCAGCTGGAGCGGGAGCGCGCCGTCTATCGCGAGCAGGCGGAAAGAGAGGGCAAGTCGGCGGAGCGCTTGGAGCAGATCGTCGACGGTCGGCTGCGCAAGTTCTACGAGGAGACCTGCCTCTACGACCAGGCCTGGCTTCGCGACGAAGGCTCCAAGGGGCGCTCGGTGACCCAGGTAATCCAAGAGGTGATCGCCGCCACCGGTGAGAACATCAGCGTCTCCCGCTTCGTTCGCTTCGAGCTCGGGAAGGGTTTGGCCGATGAGAGTCAATCAGATGACGCTTGAGCCGCTGGAGCTGACTGGTACAGCGGTGAGCCCTGAGCCAAGCCTGCAGCCGCACTACCGCCGGGTGGTGATCAAGATCAGCGGCGAGGCCCTAGTCGGTGACGGTGAGTTCGGGATCGACCCTGACGTCCTCGATGTAGTCGCCCGTGAGCTCCAGGGAGCCCATGCCCTGGGAACTGAGATCGCCGTGATGGTGGGGGGTGGCAACATCTTCCGAGGCCTGGCGGGTGCCCAGCGAGGCATGAACCGCGTCACAGCAGATCTCATGGGAATGCTGGGAACCGTTATCAACGCGCTGGCTTTGCGGGATGCCCTGGAGGCGCACGGCATGGCCACCCGGGTGATGACCGCGATCGAGATGCATCAGGTCGCCGAGCCTTACATCCGGGGCCGAGCGATCCGTCATCTGGAGAAGGGCCGGGTGGTGGTCTTCTGTGCCGGGTCGGGCAATCCCTTCTTCACCACCGACACTCCAGCTGCACTCCGGGCCGCCGAGATCGGCGCCGACCTCTTGATCAAGGCGACTCGGGTGGACGGCATCTACAGCGCTGATCCCAAGGTGGACCCGCAGGCCACTCGCCTGCCCGCCCTGACCTATCTGGAAGTGCTCAACTTGCGCCTGCAGGTGATGGACAACACGGCCGTCACCTTGTGCATGGACAATCGCCTGCCGCTTCTGGTGCTCGACCTCTTCGCTTCCGGCAACCTGGCCCGGGCCGTCAGCGGTGAGCAAGTCGGGTCCTTGGTCAGTGACCAGAGCCCGTCGCCGTGAGCGATGACCTGCTTCGAGACACCCAGAACCGGATGGCCAAGAGTGTCGAGGCCCTGCAGCGCGAGCTGACCTCGATCCGAACCGGTCGCGCCAGCCCGGCTCTGATCGAACACCTGCAGGTCGAGGTCTACGACAGTCACATGCCGCTCAACCAGGTGGCCAGCATCTCCGCCCCCGAGGCCCACATGCTCATGGTTCAACCTTGGGACCGCAACAACATCGCCGCCATCGAAAAGGTTCTCCGACGGAGCGATCTGGGGCTCAATCCGGCCAACGACGGCCAGCTCATCCGGCTCCCCGTCCCTCCCCTCAATGAGGAGCGGCGCAAGGAGTTCGTGCAAATGGTCAAGCACCGGGCGGAAGAGGCTCGCATCGCCGTCCGCAACATTCGCCGCGACGACATGGAGCAGTTGCGCGGGCTGGAGCACGAGAAGGAGATCTCCATGGATGAGGCGCAACGGGCTCAGGCCCAGTTGCAGAAGGTCACCGACGCCTTCATCGAGGAGATTGAGGAGGTGGCGCGGCGAAAGGAAGCCGAGTTACTCGAGGTCTGAGCCTCCACCGAGACTGCGCGGGTGGCTAAGCCCAGCCCGGCCCTGCCTCGGCACATCGGGATCATCATGGACGGCAACGGGCGCTGGGCTCGTCGCCGTGGCCTCCGCCGCAGCGCCGGGCACCGGGCTGGCATCCAGGCCATCCGTAGGGTGATGGATGCGGCCGACAAGGCCGGAGTGCACTGCCTCACCCTCTACGCCTTCTCCACCGAGAACTGGTCGCGGCCGCGGCAGGAGGTGGCCACTTTGATGCGCCTCTTCGAGCAGACGCTGCAGGCGGAGGTTGACGAACTGCACAGCAACGGGGTGCGGATCAAGGTCATCGGGCGCCGCGAGCAGCTCTCCGCCCGCTTGCAGAAGCTGGTCGAGGATGCCGAGCGGCTGACCGCTAACAACTCCACGGGGATGCTCAACGTGGCCATCAACTACGGTGGGCGGGCAGAGATCGTTGACGGCGTGCGCCACCTGGCAGCGACCGGCACCGACCTGAGCCAGCTCGAGGAGGAGCAGCTGGCAGGGGCCCTCTACACCGCCGGGCTACCCGACCCGGATCTGATCATCCGCACCGCCGGCGAGATGCGCACCAGCAATTTCCTGATCTGGCAGGCGGCCTACGCCGAACTCTACGTCACCGAGACCTACTGGCCCGACTTCGGTGCCGACGACCTCCGGGCAGCCCTGGCTGATTACTCGGGCCGCAACCGCCGCTTTGGTGGGGTGCTAGAGCAGCGGTGAACCTCGCGGTTCGCACTGCCGTTGGGGTGGCCCTGCTGGGCCTTTTCCTGGCCGCCCTGTGGCTCGGCGACCCCTTCGTAGACGCTTTCGTGGCCCTGGTCGTAAGTCTCGGGCTCTGGGAGTACTGGCAGCTCTGGCGGGGAGCCGGACTGCGCCTCGATCCCATCCTGCTCTACGGCTTGGCCGCCGTCTGGCTCTTTCGCTACGCCTATCCCAATCTGCCCCAAGCGGGTGTCGTCCTGGTGGTTGCGGTGGTGGCGGGGCTAACCTACTCGCTGCGGTTCGATCCCCCAGCACAGCCTTTCATGCGCTGGGCCTTGACCCTGGGCGGGGCCGCCTGGCTTGGCTTCTGCCCGGGCTTCCTGCTGCTCCTCTACCACGGGATCGCCAGTCGACCCCGGGCGGTGGAGGTAGTGCTGCTCACGGTGGGGATATCGGTGATGGGGGACACCCTGGCCTACCTGGTCGGCTCAAGGTTCGGCCGTCATCCCTTCTTTGCCCGGATCAGTCCCCGCAAGACCTGGGAGGGAGCGCTGGCCGCGATCATCGCGCCCACGGTGGCGGTGGGCTTACTGCTGCCCCTGGCTTTGCCCAAGGTGGGACACCCTTGGGCCTTCGGGATCGGATTCCTGGCCGCCGTGGCCGCGGTGGCGGGTGACCTGGTCGAGTCGCAGCTCAAACGTGAGCTTAGGGTCAAGGACTCGGGACGCCTGCTACCCGGCCATGGAGGGGTGCTTGACCGGATGGATAGTCTGATCTTCGTGGGGGCGGTCGTATACTCGCTTTTGGGGGCGATACACGCGCTCTGACTTCCCCCAACCACCGGCCGCCCACTTCGAGCGGGACACGGCTGGAACCACATCGGAGGCTCGATCGATGCCAACGCGGGTAGCCGTGATCGGGGCCACCGGGTCGATCGGCGAGCAGGCGCTCGAGATCATCAGCCGCTTTCCCCAACACTTCGAGTTGGTCGGGGCGGTGGCAGGTGGTCGAGTGGATGCCCTGAGCGAAGCCCTGAGCCCCTTTCCTAATGCTCGGGCGGTCCTCATCGAGCCCGACGGAGTAGTTCCCCCGGCGATGGCGGTTGGGATCGAAGCCTCCTGTCAGCTGGCCGGTTCCAGGGATGTCGACGTGGTCCTGGTTGGCGGTGGCGGGGCGGGTGCCCTCCTGCCCACCCTGGCCGCCTGCCGGGCCGGGCATCTGGTCGCTCTGGCCACCAAGGAAGTGCTGGTGATGGCCGGTGAACTGGTCACCGAGACGGCGCGCCGGCACGGCGCCCGAATCGTCCCCGTGGACAGCGAACACAGCGCCATCTGGCAGTGCCTACGAGGTGAGCACAGGGACAGTGTTCGGCGCTTGATCCTGACCGCCAGTGGGGGAGCTCTCCGCTCAATGCCTCTGGATGAACTGAGCCGGGTCACCCCGGAGCAGGCCCTGGACCACCCCAACTGGCGCATGGGTCCCAAGGTCACCATCGACACCGCCACCATGATCAACAAGGGGCTGGAGGTGATCGAGGCGCACTTCCTTTTCGACGTCCCCTACTCGCAGATCGAGGTGGTGATCCAGCCCCAGAGCGCCATCCACTCGGCGGTCGAGTTCGTCGACGGCACCATGATGGCCCAGTTGGGGGTGGCTGACATGAGGGCCCCCATCGCCCTGGCGCTGAGCGATGGGGTCCGACTTCCAGGGGTGGTCCCGCCACTTCAGTTGACCGAGCTGGGAAGGATGGACTTCGAGTCCGTGGACCCGGCCCGCTATCCCGCCCTCCAGGTGGTGCGGGATGCCGGGGCTAGGGGAGGAGCGGTTCCGGCCGTGATGAACGCCGCCAACGAGGTGGCGGTGGCCGCCTTTCTCGATGAAAGGCTGCCCTTCATGGAGATCGCCACCTTGGTCGCCCAGGTTACCGGCGACTTCGAGCCGCCGGCGCGACTTGGCCTGGAGGAGCTCCTGGAGGCTGATCGCTGGGCCCGCGAGCGCGCGCTACGGCTGGTGGGCCAGCCGTCCTCGCCCAGCCCGGGCGTGGTAGCGGTCTAAATGGGCGGTTTCGTCCTCACCTGGCAGACGGTGGGGGGCATCATCCTGATGCTCCTGGTGGTGGTCGCCATCCACGAACTCGGCCACTTCGTGGTCGCCAAGCGGGCCGGGATCATGGTCCAGGAGTTCTCGATCGGATTCGGGCCCCGCCTCTTCAGTCGCATGCACGGCGAGACCCGATACTCCCTGCGTCTGCTGCCCCTGGGCGGCTACGTCCGCCTGGCGGGAATGACCGGGCTGGAGAAGCCTCCCGACGACGGCGGCGCGCGCGGCTTCATCCACGCCAGCAACGGCCGCAAGGCCCTGACTCTGGCCGCCGGCGGTCTCATGAACATGCTCTTGGCCGGGGCCATCTTCACCGGCGTGGCTGTGGTTGGCGGTCCATCTCCCCAGATCGAGCACGGCGGAGCGCTGGCGGGGACGGGTGTCCACGGCAACTGGCAGGTGGTCTCCATTGCCGATCATCCGACCAAAGACCTGAACGGGATCCGCTCTGGCATCCAGGCTGATCGCGGCCGTCCGCTTCAGGTCGGACTGCAACCTTGGACTGGGGGCAGCACCCGGGAGGTGACCGTTCGTCCTCAGCTGCATTGGGTGGGACTTCACAAGAGTCCCCAGATCCCCGTCGAGGCGACCATCACCTCTATCAACGGCCGGCCCGCTCCCCAGGCCACCCCGGGGGCTATGGCCAAGGCGGTTCCCGGCAGTGGTCCCCTGCGGGTCGCCTATCTGACCAGCTCGGGCAAGAGGGGGGTTGTTTCGGTCAGGCGAAGTCAGCTCAAAGTGGAGTGGTTGGTCGGCTACGTCGCCTCCGAGGGCAACCTCTTGATACCGAGCCTGGGGGGTCCTCCCATGCCCATCTACTCGGCGCTGGGGACCGGCTTCTACGCGGTGCCCAGCCAGATCGGGTCCACCTTCGTCAATCTCTGGAAGCTGATCAGTCCCCACCACGCCGCCAACCTCCGCCTGTCAGGGCCGGTTGGTATCGCTGAGGAGACCTCGGTGGCAACGCAGATTGGGCCCACCACCTACCTCACCCTGATGGGTCTCATCTCCGTCAATTTGGGCCTCTTCAACCTGTTGCCGATTCCCTTCCTCGATGGCGGGCGGCTCTTCTTCGTGCTCCTCGAGATGGGCCGACGGCGCCGCATCAGTCCCCGGGTCGAGGCTGCCGTTCACGCAGTTGGGTTAGCCTTGATAGCGATGCTCTTCATATATGTGACCTACGGCGATATCAGCCAGCTGGCCCGATGATCAAGCGGCGCAAGACACGACCCATCAAGGTCGGCAACGTGGTCATCGGGGGGGCCGCCCCGATCAGCGTGCAGACGATGACCAAGACCCCCACCGAGGACGTCAAGGGCACTCTGGAGCAGATCGCCAGAGCAGCGGACGCGGGCGCCGACATCATCCGGGTCACCTGTGACACCAAGGAGGCGGGAGAAACCCTCCGGGAAATCGTCAAGGGGAGCAGGCTGCCGATCGTCGCGGACATCCACTACGACGCGCCTCTGGCCCTCATGGCCCTGAACGCGGGCATCCAATGTCTGCGTCTCAATCCCGGCAACATCCGCCAGCCCGAGAAGATCGCCGAGATCGCCCGCCGCTGTCAGGCCCTGGGTGTGCCGATCCGGATCGGAGTCAATGCCGGCAGCCTCCCGGACCGCAAGAAGCTGGCCGGGGGAAGGGGCGAGGGCGGGATCCCGGATGTCGCCCAGCGGATGGTGGACGCCGCCTTGGGCCACATCTCTATCCTCGAGGAACTTGGCTTTCAGGACATCAAGGTCAGTCTCAAGGCCAGTGACGTGCTCACCAACCTCGCCGCCAACCGTCTTTTCGCATCCCTTGACAACCGCTATCCCCTCCATCTCGGTCTGACCGAGTCGGGGCCGACCAAAACGGGATCGATCAAGAGCGCGATGGGAATCGGGATCCTCCTCGCTGAGGGAATCGGCGACACCATCAGGGTGTCCCTGGTGGACGAGCCCGAAGAGGAGGTGCGGGTGGCCCGCCAGATCCTGGCCAACCTCCAGGAGAAGCCGACCGGACCCAACCTGATCGCCTGCCCGACCTGTGGGCGGCTGGAGATCAAGATGGTCCCCATGGTCGCTGAGGTGGAGGAGGCGCTGAAGCGGGTCAAGCGGCCCATCAACGTCTCGGTGATGGGCTGCGTGGTCAACGGACCCGGGGAGGGAATGCACGCTGACATCGGCATCGCTGGGGGCCAGCAGAAGGGCATCCTCTACCGCAAGGGCAAGGTTGTCGCCACCATGCCCGAGGCAGAGCTGGTGGGTGCCCTGGTCGCCGAACTGGACAAGATCGCGACGGAGGACGCTCGTCTCATCGCGGCTGGCCTGCCGCTCCCCGAAGGAATCCCCGAACTCGAGGGCGAGCCTGTCCTATCCGGCTGACACTTCGGAGGGGACGGAGCCGACCAGTTCCGGTGTCGCCGTCTCTCCTGTCTGGCCTGACTTGTTCTCCCGGCAGGCCGCGGCGAAAGCGACAAAGATGGCCCGGGCTGTGGGATCACGATCGACGAGCTCCTCGGGGTGGTACTGGACGCCGAGAAGAAATGTGTTGCCGCGCCCTTCCACCGCTTCGACCAGGCCGTCATAGGCCCAGGCGGTGGCCACCAGGCCGCGGCCCAATTCGTCGATGCCTTGGTGATGCATGCTGTTGACTGAGATCGTCCTGGCCTGCACGATCTGGCCCAGACGAGACGACTCCTCAACCCTCACCGTGTGGACGGGCACGTCCCGGGCGACCGGCTCTTCCGGGTTGGGTCGGGGGGAATGCCGGGGGAGGTCCTGGAAGAGAGAGCCGCCCAGGGCAACGTTGAGCACCTGGAGTCCGCGGCAGATGGCGAGAACGGGGATTCCCGCGTTCAGAGCCCAGTCGAGGAGGGCGAAATCCAGCTGGTCACTCTCCTGATCGGGATCTGTGGCCGGGTCGAGGTCCTGACCGTAGCGCAGCGGATCAACGTCGGGACCCCCGGGCAGGAGTAGGCCGTCGGCAAAGGAGAGGTCCTTGGGTAGGGGAGTTCTCGTAGGTATGAGCAGAGGGATCAATCCGGCCGACTGCAGCGCCGTTACGTAGGCACGATTGAGCGCCTGAATCCCCTGGACCCCGCCGCCAGCCGTGGCCCTCGCCCCGGCTTGGGTGGGCACCAAAATCACCGGGTTGCTGGAGCCTCGGCGGTCTGCCATCACCGCTAGCGTAGGCCGACCGGAGCCGGGGCAGCGGTCCTCATGAAGGCAGCGATCCGTTCCAGTGCCTGGCTGATCTGTTCCTCCGAAACGGTGTAGGCAAAACGCAGGTGGCTCTGCCCGTTCCTGCCAAATGCCTCGCCCGCCACGGCCGCCACGCCCGCCTCATCGAGAAGTCTGGTGGCCAGCTCTCGGCTGGGGATCCCGGTTTCGGTGACGTTGGGGAAGGCGTAGAAGGAGGCCGCCGGCAGATGACAGTGAAACCCGGGGATCTGGTTGAGGCCGGCCACCAACATGTCCCGGCGGGCCCGAAACGCAGCCACCATGGCAGCGACGGCGACTCGCGATTGGGGTGACTCCAGGGCCTCGACCGCCGCCAGCTGGGTGAAGGCGGCAGCGCAGGCGCTGGTGTTGATGAGGAGGGTGGTCATGCGCTCGGCGAGGGCTTCGGGCATGATCCCGTAGCCCAGCCGCCAGCCACACATGGCGTAGGTCTTGGAGAGGCCATCCATGACCACGGTGCGTTCGGCCAGGCCTGGTCGCGACCAGACCGGCCGGGGCAGTTCCTGGAAGCAGATCTCGCTGTAGATCTCGTCGCTGACCACCCAGAGGTCGTGGCGAATAGCCATCTCCGCCAAACGGTCCAGATCGCCCTCGGTGAGCACCCCGCCGGTGGGGTTCTGGGGTGAGTTGATGATGATCATCCGGGTCTTAGCGGTGATCGTCCGCTCCACCTCGTCGAGGTCCATCCGGAAGTCCGAGTCCTCGTGGATGGCGACCGGCCGGGCGGCCGCTCCCACGAAGTCCACCAGGGAGCGATAGACGGGATAGCCGGGATCGGGGAGGATGACTTCATCGCCTGGCTCGATAAGAGCCAGCAAGGCGAAGTGGAGGATGTTCTTGGTTCCGGGAACCACCACAACCTGGCTAGGTCGGACCTCGACCCCTCCGCGCTCCGCCACCGCCCGGGCGACGGCTTCGCGTACCTGAGGCAGACCGGCCGCCGGGGTGTAGTGAGTAGCTCCTGCCAGCATGGCTCGGTGGGCCGCCTCGATGATGTTCTCCGGGGTGCTGAAGTCCGGCTCCCCGATCTCCAGATGGATGACGGAGCGACCTTCGGACTCCAGCCGCCGGGCCTTAGCGAGGACCTCGAAGGCGCTCTCTGTGCCCAGTCGGCTCATCCGAGCTGCGAACTGCAAACTCAACTCCTTCCTGGGCCGATACGGTCCGGTCCCTGAGTCAGCTGACGACGGTTATAGATCCCACCATGCCTAGGGTCTCATGCGGGATGCAGAAGTACTTATAGGTTCCAGCCACGGTGAGCTTGAGCGACCAGCTCGATCCTGGAGCCAGCGGATCGTGGTTCCAGGATTTGGCCCCGGACGGCACCTCGGCATCGCTAGCCACTGCGGCGTCGGTGGCGTCATCGGTGACGGAGTGGGCGATGTCACCCACGTTCTTCCAGGTCACGGTGCCGCCAACCTTAAGGCAAGCAGTGGCGGGGGTGAACTTCAGGCTGTTGGTGGCGTCAATGGTGACGGTCGACTGAGCGGTGGCCGCCGTGCAGGAGCTGGTACTGCTCGACCCGCTACTGGCCGCTGACGACTGGGAAGTCGGCTGGCCCGGTATGGGCCCGGTACCGCACGCCGACAGGAGGAGGGCGCACGCCACCACCGCTATGCCGATAAACGTGAAGTACCCGCGGGCATGAGATCGAGGCTGGGTCATCGAGTCCTCCTGCTGGGAATGTCGCTCAGATGCTACCGCGACGCTCGCCCTTCAAGAGTCGAGCCTCCGGCGGCAGCACCCGGGCAGCGCCCACCGACCCGGCCAGCCAGCGCAGACGGGCGAAGAATCCGGCGGTATGGGGCGAGCGGCCTAAGCCCAGCCCGCTGAAGTCGAAGTGATGGGTCCACTCGTGCAGCAGGGTATTGACGAAGGCACCCGAGGCGAGGACCTGCTGGCGGATGGCGGTGCGGTGGTAGATCCTGATCGCGCAGCGCTCGGGCGCGGCTCCGGGCCGGGCAATCCGACAGCGGTAGTAGCCGTAGGTCTTCTGGGACAAGCGACCCGACCCATCAGTGGCATGGGTCTGGGGACGGTCGGCGAGGACGAGCCGGACAGGGGGTAACCCGAAACTGTCGTTGAGCACCTCGAGCAGGGCGGCGGCAATCTGCTCACGCTCACCGAGACGTTCGCTGTCGAGCAGGGAGGCGACCAGGACGCGGGCGGCCGCGGGGGGAGGGTGGGGGAGAAATAACACTGCCTGGCTCTTGGCGTAGTCGACGGGCGAGGTGGCAAACCGGGGCATCTCCCAGGAAGTCTAGGCAGCGGTGTCGCCAGCCAAGCGACTGAGAGCGCCGGGGATAGTGCTCCATCCGGTGCGACGCTCTCGCCCCTTCGACGCGGTCAGTCAGGCGTCCGGGGTAGCAGCTCGGCCAGCAGCCCTTGGACCAGGTCATCTATCTGGTCGCGGATCATGCGCACCGCGGCCAAGGACTGGCCAGCGGGATCTTCGAGCGCCCAGTCCAGGTACCGTTTTCCCGGGAAGACGGGGCAAGCGTCACCGCAGCCCATGCTGACTACTACGTCGGCACTGCGGGCCGAGCCATCCGTCAATGGCTTGGGGGACTCTCTGGAGATGTCGAGTCCCACCTCCTTCATCGCTTCGATGACCATCGGGTTGAGGTTGGCGGTCGGCTCGGAACCGGCAGAGCGAACGTGGACCCGTCCCTGAGCGTGGTGGTCGAGCAGGGCCGCTGCCATCTGGGACCGCCCCGCGTTCTGGACGCAGACAAAGAGCACCTCGGGAAGCTGGTTCACGACCCGCCCTTTTCCACGACTGGCAATTTGGGCACAACTACGACATCCGCGATCTCGCGGGCATCAGGATGCAGAAAGCGAATAGCCAGATAGCTGAGGGCTCCACCGAGTAGTTCGGCACCGATGAAGGGAGCCACCGACCCCGGGCTAATGCCAGCGAAGGTGTTAGACAGGGTCCGAGCCACGGTCACAGCGGGGTTGGCGAAACTGGCGGAGGAGGTGAAGAAATAGGCGCCCGTGATGTAGGCGCCCACCGCAAACGGAACGACCGCACTCCTGCCGCTACGGGCCACACCGAAGATGACCAGCAGCAGACCGAAGGTTGCAACCACCTCTCCAATCCATAGACCAAGCCCGAACCTGACTTTCCCTGAGATGGTGACCGGGGCGAGAGCGAACATGAGGTTGGCGACCACCACGCCGATCCCAGCCCCGGCCAGTTGGGCGCTGACGTAGGCGACGAGTTCCCGGCGAGTTAGGCCACCAAGGGCGGCATCGACGAGCGAGACCACCGGGTTGAGGTGCCCACCTGACACCGGCCCCAAAGCCAGGATGATCACGGCCAGCGCGCACCCCGTGGCAACAGCACTCTCGAACAGCTCCAGTCCGGGGTCGCCGGGGCTCAGCCGTTGAGCAGCGATTCCGGAACCCACCACGGCCACCAGCAGCAGGGCCGTGCCGAGAGTTTCGGCAACGACCCCTGCGCGGCAGCGACGGGCCTTTCAACCGGCGCCGACGACCGCGGGATCGGACGTTGGCCTGCAACAAACGTCGGCGACACTGGCCGACGCCGTTGCCGGCGCATCTGCGAGGACCGTGTATACCTCCCAGCGTGTGTCGGCCCCGCTGACCCACACCTTGTCCTGCAGGGCATGACAGCAGACGGTACCCGCCTCAATCTCAGTCGGTAGGCCGGCGTCCGCGAGGCGTTCGCTGGCCCTGACCACCTCGTCTGGTGAATTGACCTCTACACCGAGGTGATTGAGGGTGCCCGCCTTGGGACGGGTTTTCGAATAGGACGAGTTTTAGTGGGGGCTCCGCGACTGCGAAATTGGCATATCCAGGCCGCCGTTTGGCGGGCTCTGATAGGAACAGCCTGCTGTAGAAGGCGACCGCCTCATCGAGATCGCTGACGTTGAGGGCGAGCTGGACTCGAGCCACGGCTAGCGGCCCCCCGCAATCGCAGGGGCACGTTCCCTCGGGACCGTGCACTGGTTCAGGGGTTCTGAGTGAGCATCTTGAGAGCCATCCCGAGGTGTGATTCCAGGTGGTCGGGCTGACCGGGGCCGATGAGGGTACGGCTCCGGCCGGAGCCGTACCCGGAAGACTGCTGGCGCTCGATCTCCAGCCGAGGCCCAGCTCCACTTCCCGCCAGGCGTCCATCGATCGTCCCGAGCGGGGTGGAAATGGTGCAGGATCCCTGGTCGCGCAGCGCGCGAGCCGCCTCGGCGACGATCGCTTGGTAGGGCTCGCCCAGCTCTACCGGGCGTGTCTCCAACCGGGTCTCTGCCAGCAACCCGGAGATCGTGTCCAGGGGACCGGCCACGTAGGTCCAGTCCAAGTCCACCTCGCTGGCCACGAACCAGCTGTGGTCCTCTGGCCACCACAGGTTCGGGGTGCGGCCGAGGGCCGGGACGAAGCGGAGGGCGTCGCGAACCGTCCCTCGGTAGAGCAGGTAGCGGCGGTGCGGCAGGTCCAGCCGCTCCTGGCCCAGGAGCGGCTGGGGCAGGATATCGAGGTCCCCGTAGCCATCCCAGACGCCGAACCAGCAAGTCAAATTCACTTGGGAGGCGGTGGCCAGGATCTCCGCGAGGATGGCGCCTTCCGCGGCTGCCAGGGGCCCCTCCCGAGGACCACTCTACCAACGGCGGCGCTCCGCTGACAGGGTGCACGGGCAAGGCGATCTGTTGGAACTGAACGGTCCGGGTCAGCGCTGCTCCGCTCCAACTCGCCACTTCCGACCAGCGCACCTGCTGTTCACCGCCGGTGTCTCCGCGCCGGGCCGGATGGAGGATGCGCGCATACCCCTCAAAGCCGCGCGGGATCACCGATGCGGTGGTGTGGCTGTCGAAGACGGCTAGTCGCGGGCCGATCCAGGCCGCGTCGGCGACCGGGAGGGACTCGGGGACCCCGAGTGGTCGACTCAGGCCGGTCTGGGCCGGCAGGCGGCGACAACAGGTAGGCGGGGACCCGCCCAGCGGCATGCTCGCCCGCCGCGTTTCAGCGCCACAGTTGGAAGATACGCCTCCAGAGTGCGGGTCGGAGCGTGGCGACCGGCGGACCCCGATAAGAGATGACATGGGTGGTGTGCCGGGGGTGGGAGTCGAACCCACACGTCCTTGCGAACTGCGGTTTTTAAGACCGCTGCGGCTACCATTACGCCACCCCGGCTGGCCAGTCCGCAGGTTAGCGCGCCAACGCAGCCTGCGCCTCGAGCCGGAACGCCAAGCGGTTACTTAGCGAGCTAACGGCATTCCGCCAACGTGTGTCGTTGGTCTGAACCGACCCGATACTACAGTAATTATGTGAACATTCGCAGCGCAGGAGGATGACAACTTAAACCGTGGGGCTCTTCCCAAACCGGCATTGGTTTCCCTATTCTCTGCAACTGTTATGACTCGTTGGGTTACGGCAAGGTCGGCACACGGCCCAGAAGGCTGAGGTAGGGAGGGAAGCTAATGGCGGTCAGCACCAGAGACCAAGACGCCGTCGATCGGCAGCTCAGCCGGCGGATGTCAGTCTGGCAACTGTTCTTCCTCTCCATGGGGGGCATCATCGGCTCAGGCTGGCTCTTTGCCGCGCTGGCCGCTGCAGCCACTGCCGGCCCGGCTGCCATCGTCTCGTGGATCATCGGCGGGGTCCTCGTGCTCCTGGTGGCCATGAACTACGCCGAGATTGCTGGGATGCTGCCCCGGAGCGGTGCCATTGTCCGCTACCCGCACCTCACGCACGGCGGCTACACCGGCTTCATCCTCGGCTGGACCTACTTGCTATCCGCGGTCAGCGTACCGGCGATCGAGGCTGAAGCCGTCGTCACCTACGCCAGTACCTACATCCACGGCATTATCAATCCGGTAAATTCCGAGTTGACCTGGCCGGGCGGAATCCTCTTCGGGATCGGCCTGATGATCGTCTTCTTCCTCATCAACTACTTCGGGATCAAGTTCTTGAGCCAGGTCAACAGCGTCGTCACCGGCTGGAAGTTCGTGATTCCTGGAATCACCTTCATCCTGCTGTTCATCTTCGGGCTCCACGCCAAGAACTTCGCCGGCTACGGCGGGTTCGCGCCGCTCGGCTGGGCACCGGTACTGGGTGCGGTGGCCTCGTCTGGAATCGTCTTCTCCTTCCTCGGCTTCCGCCAGGCGCTCGACTACGGCGGCGAAGCCCGAAACCCCCAGCGGGACATCCCCATCGCCACCATCGCCTCAGTGCTCGCGGGGCTGGCGCTCTACGTACTGCTCCAAGCCTCGTTCATCGGGGCCATCAAATGGGGGATCTTCGGTGTCCACGCGGGCGACTGGGCAGCCCTCAAGGCAGCCGGTAGCGCCGCCAAGGACGCGCCTTTCTACATCGCCCTCAAGGCGGCTGGCCCGGCACTCCTCGGCGGGTTCGCCACGATCCTGCTCATCGACGCCTTCGTCTCCCCTAGCGGTACCGGGGTTGTCTATCTCGGCACTTCGGCGCGAACCGTTTACGGGTTGTCGATCGTCGGCTATCTCCCCCGGCTTTTCCAGCTGATCCTTGCACGATTCCGCATCCCTTGGATCGCCTTGATCGCCTCTGCAGTGGTCGGTTGCCTCTTCTTCCTGCCGCTGCCCAGTTGGTACGAACTGGTGGGGATCATCACCTCGGCGACGGTGCTGACCTACATCATGGGTGGGATCGGGGTGCACGTCTTGCGCCGAACCGCCCCTTCCCTGGCGCGTCCCTTCCACCTGCCCGCGGCCGGACTCCTAGGCCCGGCCGGGTTCATTGGGGCGCTAATGATCGTCTACTGGTCAAACTTTGAGGTACTGGCGATCGTCTTCGCCGCCGTGTTCGTCGCCCTCCCGATCTTCTCTTCGTACTACGCACCTAACAAGGGCTGGATCAAGCCAGCGTACGGCGTGATCTTGGGAGTGGTCTTTCTCGTGCTCTGGATCATCGTCGAGCGCTGGGGCCAGTGGGCGTTGGTGGCGAGTCCGCTGACGCTCCCGCACCCAGCCTTCCCAGTCTTCTACTTCACCACGATCGTTCTGGTGGCCGGGTTTACCGGAGTGCTCTATTACCTCTGCAATGCTGAGGGACGCCAGGCGGTAAGCAGTACCTGGTGGCTGATCTATCTACTCCTCGCGATGTACTGCATCTCGTACTACGGAGCGTACGGCCCCGCCGCGCTAATCAATCCCAGCAAGCCCAGCGGAATTCCCTTCCCCGCGGATCTGTTGGTGGTGATCATGGTGGGACTGCTCGCCTATGGGTGGGCTGTTCACAGTGGCTATGAGACTGAGGACATCAAGGCCATCGTCGACTCCGGCACCGCTGTGATCACAGACGAGCCCAGCCCGTCGGCTGGGGTCGCGTCCGCCGCCCCGGCTCCGCAGTTGGGCAAGTAACCTCGCCAGACCCCCTCCTGCCCCCGCCTGTGAGGGTAGGAGGGGTCCACCTCGACGACGCCAGCGGACCCGTCATTTCAGGGTGGTTGCAGCGGGCGGTAAACGGCTGCCGAGCGGGGCTAGAGTAGACCGGGATGGGTGCTTCCGACTCCTCGTCTGGGCTACCCCCCGAGCGCGAGGTCGGCGGCTGGCGGAGGCTTCTGGTCGAGCCCCGTCGTCCTGCCCGGATCGCTAACTCCCCTCAAGCCCACTGGTGGGCGGTGGCGACGGTCTGCGTCGGGGCATTCATGGGCCAACTGGACGCCAGCATCGTGGTCATCGCCCTGCCGTCGATGAAGACCTACTTTCACAGTAGTTTGGGAGGGGTGGAGTGGGTCGCCCTGGCCTATCTGCTGACCTTGGTCGCGCTGGTGACAGCGCTGGGGCGCTTCGCCGACATGGTCGGCCGCAAGCTGCTCTACCTCTATGGATTCGGGATTTTCATCATCGGCAGTGGCCTCTGTGGCCTGGCCCCTACTCTGGTCACTCTCGACATTTTCCGGGTCGTGCAGGGGTTGGGAGCAGCGATGTTGCAGGCCAACAGCGTGGCCCTAATAGTCCAGGCGATGCCGCGCGAGAAACTGGGTCGGGGAATTGGGGTTCAGGGAGCCGCCCAGGCACTCGGCCTCTGCCTCGGCCCCGGGATCGGCGGTCTGCTGTTGGTTCTGGGCAGCTGGCGACTCCTCTTTCTGGTCAACATCCCGGCCGGGATCATTGGTATGGGCCTGGGCTGGTTCCTGCTTCCTCGCAGTCGCTTTCTCGCCAAGCGGGAGCCCATCGACTGGGTCGGGGTGGGTCTCTTCGCAATCGCCGTCGCCGGCCTACTACTCGCCCTGTCATTCGGCGATCAGGCTGGCTGGGGCTCTGCCTACATCCTGGTCTGCTTCGCGGCAGCGTTGGCCTTTGGGGTGGGGTTCCTCGTTTGGGAGGCTCGGGCAAGCGCACCGATGATGCGGCTGGCGGTCTTTCGCCGGCGTGCTTTCAGTTTTGGGATCACTAGCGGACTGCTCTCGTACCTGGCTCTGTTCGGCACGCTCTTCGTCTTCCCCTTCTATCTGGAGTTCTCTGAACACCTGAGCCCCGCGGCAGCCGGACTGCGCCTACTCATCCTGCCGCTCGCGCTTGGCCTGACGGCGCCGTTCGCCGGCGTCGGGGCTGACCGTCTTGGCGCCCGTCCGCTCACGGTCGGGGGCATGGCACTGACGGCAGCCGCCCTTCTGGCGATCGCCTTGCACCCCACCACTGGGCCATTCTTGCTGGTCGAGCTGATTGCAATCGGAGTTGGACTTGGCGCCTTCACGCCCTCCAATAACGCCGCCATCATGGGCGCGGTGGAGAGGGATCAAGCCGGTATGGCTAGCGGCATCCTCAACATGACAAGGGGAATGGGAACAGCCATGGGGGTGGCCGTGGTCGGATTAGTCTTCGGGCTGGCTGCTGGATCCTCTGCTGCTCACGCCCACTCATCAGTTTTGGTCGAGCATGGCCTTGCCGCTGCGGCGTTGTTCCTGGCAGCGACCGCGGCGGCCGCTGCCGTCTTCTCGTCCCTCCGTGGTGGCGGACAGCTGGACTCACGGGAACGCCCTTTTACCGAGCTGTAGCTGAGCCTGGCACCCGGCGCGGTGGCCACCGGCGCCTGAGCGGGAGGTGGTGCCCATCTCCTTTTGACACCACCGAACTCTCCCCTCCGCGTCGGGCCGTTCGTACTTCCGTTCAGCGCTCGAGCTTGGTGGGGCATACCCTCAACTGATGAACTACGGCGCCTGGGGGGATTCGACGTGCTGAACTTTCTCTTTCTGCTCACCGCCGGCCCTCGCACCGAGGCCGTGCACACAGCGAAGGCGCTCTCGCTGGCGGCGGGCGCAGCCGGCCACCGCGTCGAGGTGTTCCTGGCGGGGGACGGAGTGGCCCATGCCGGCAGTCTGGCTGGAGTCGTGCCTGTAACCCTGTGTGACGCCGACCTCCGATGGCGGCAGGCCCAGCCGGTTGAGATGGCAGGTGTGCACCGGGGCAGCCTTCGGGACCTGGCCCGTGAGTGCCGAGAAGCTGACCGAATTCTGGTTTTCCGATGACTGGTGAGCGACGAGAGGTGGTGGTGCTGGCCCGCGGTGCCCTCGACCGAGAGGAGTCGGCGTTTGCCGTGCGGGTCGCCCTCGCCCTCCCGTTGGGGGGACTGACGGTGCGGCTGGTACTGGTTGACTCCGCCAGCGCGTTGGCGCTGGCGACTCCACCCCAGCTCGGCGCCTGGACCGGGGGCTTGACTACAGAACTTGAGACTCTGATCAGGGAGGAGGAGGTGCCGGTGGTGGCGGAACTGGAATCGCTGGTCGCGCTGGGCCTGGCTGACCGCGACCTGCGGCCTGGGGTGGAGGTGGCTACCCGAACGGAGGTGATCACCATTTGCGGGTCGGCGGCAACTTGTCTTGTCCTCTGAGCGAGGCCTGGAGCTGCACCTGATCAGCCGCCGGGACGACGCCCGTGCCTGGGAGCACTGCCGCGCCCGCTTGGAAGCTGGCCGGCAGGTCGAGGTGGTGCTGTGCCACGACGCCGTGCTCGAGACCGAAACTACCGTACAAGCCGCTCTAGGCGAGAAGGAGAGGCAGGCCGTAGTGGTGCTGGCCTGCGCTGAGGATGCTCAGCAGCGGAAAGTCGCCGAGCGATGGGCTCTGATCGACTACTCCGGGATCATCGAACGGTGCGTGGTCGCCGTCCAGGTCACGAGCTGGTGAGGGCCCGGCCATGACCGTGGCCTTGCAGGAGCTCAACGGTGCCGCGGTTGAGCGCTACAGCCGGCAGCTGTTGTTGCGTGAGGTCGGCGAAGCGGGTCAGCTCCGCTTGGCCCAGGCCACCGCCGTGGTGGTCGGGTGCGGCGGGCTCGGCGTACCCGTGGCTCTTTACCTTGGTGCCGCTGGCGTAGGCCATCTGATCCTGATCGACCCGGACCAGGTCTCTCTAGACAACCTCAACCGGCAGATTGCCTACCGGACCGCCGAGGTTGGCCAGCCCAAGGCCGCCCTGCTGGGAGCACGAATCTCCGAACTCAACCCCAACGTCTCAGTCGAGACCCATTCGACGGCGGTGACTCCGACTTCGATCGGGGCACTCGTGGCAGCCGCTGATGTGGTTCTGGAGTGCTCCGACGACCCGACCACCAAATTCCTTGTCAACGACTATTGCGTTCCTCGAGGCAAGGGGCTGGTCATCGGAGGCGCCGTCGGCCTGGCCGGACAGGTGGTCACCGTGCCTGCTGGTGGTGCCTGCTATCGCTGCCTGTTCGGTGGTCCGCCGGCAGTGCCCGGACTTAGCTGTCGCGATGCCGGAGTTCTCGGTCCGCTCGTGGGCATCATCGGATCTCTTCAGGCCCTGGAGGCAATCAAGCTGGTCTGCGGGCCGAGCCCGGAGGCAGGCGGGCGGCTGTTCGACTTCGATGCTGCCGCAGTTCGCTGGCGGGAGGTTCGCTTCCCGCTCGACCCCAGCTGCCCGGCCCATGGGGAGAGGACGCTCGGCAACCGCCCATAATTGAGATATGGCAGTTGCAACCGAGGGGCTGCTCGCGGAGGAGATCCGCGAACTGAGACATGAGCGCAAGGCCCTGATCCTGGCCCATAACTACCAGCGCGACGAGGTCCAAGACATCGCTGACTTCGTCGGTGACTCGCTGGGACTCTCGCGCCAGGCGGCGGAGACGGATGCCGAGGTCATCGTCTTCTGCGGGGTCCACTTCATGGCTGAGACCGCCGCCGTCCTCGCCGAGGGTCGCACCGTCCTGCTACCTGATCTGGATGCCGGTTGCTCTCTCGCGGCCAGCATCACCGCGGATGAGCTTCGCGCCTGGAAGGCAGAGCATCCGGGCGCCGTGGTGGTGAGCTACGTCAACACCACAGCCGCGGTCAAAGCGGAGTCGGATTACTGCTGCACCTCCAGCAACGCCGTGGAAATCGTCAATCGCATTCCTCGCGATCGCGAGATCCTCTTCTGCCCGGATCTGTTCCTGGGATCGCACGTGGAGCGGGTCACCGGCCGCAAGATGCATGTCTGGCTCGGGGAGTGCCACGTCCACGCCGGAATTCAGGGGTCACAGCTGGCCTCGCAGCGGGCCGCTCACCCCGATGCCGAGATCCTGGTTCACCCCGAGTGCGGGTGCACCACGTCGGCCCTCTACGAGGCGGGGAGGGGAGAGTTCGCCGGCGCCACCGTCGTCACCAGCACCGAGGGCATGGTTCGCCACGCTCAGCGTTCTGACGCCGAGAGCTTCATCGTCGCCACCGAGGTCGGTGTCATGCACCGGATGCGCCAGCTGGCTCCGGAGAAGAACTTTATGGCGGCCAACCCGGACGCGATCTGCCCCTATATGAAGATGATCACCCTGGAGAAGGTGCGCGATTCGCTGCGCGACCTCAAGTACGAGGTGGAGGTTCCGGCTGAGATCGCCGCCCGGGCCCGCTTGGCCATCAACCGTATGGTCGAGGTCGCTGGGTGACAGCAAGGGGGGAGGTGATCGGGATCTTCGGTGGATCCGGTCTCTACCAGTTACTCGACGGAGCTCGTGAAGTCCGGGTTGACACTCCCTTCGGCCCTCCCAGTGACAGCCTCTGGCTGGGGGAGATCGCCGGCCGCCAGGTTGCCTTCATGCCTCGGCACGGTCGGGAGCACAGTCTGCCCCCCCACAAGATCAACTTCCGGGCCAACCTGTTCGCCATGCACCGGGCCAAGGTCGGACGCATACTCGCCCCCTGCGCCGTGGGCTCGCTACGGGCCGAGATTACTCCCGGGGATGTGGTCATTCCGGACCAGTTCGTGGACCGCACCTGGGGCCGCGCCGACACCTACTGGGAGGGCCCGGTTGTGCAGCACGTGAGCGCAGCTGATCCCTACTGTCCCGAGCTGAGTTCAGCGGTGGCATCTGCTGCCTCCCGGCAGGGTGCCAAGGTGCATCAGGGGGAGACCCTGGTGGTGATCCAGGGTCCCCGCTTCAGCACTCGATCCGAGTCGCGCTGGTTCTCCGGTCAAGGCTGGGGCGTGATCGGCATGACCGGCTATCCAGAGTCGATCCTAGCCCGGGAACTGGGTATCTGCTACTCGGCAATCGCTCTGGTGACTGACTACGACGCCGGCCTGGAGGGCTCGGCGGACATAGCTCCGGTCACTCATGAGGAGGTCCTCAAAGTTTTCGCGGCCAACATAGGCCGTGTTCGCCAGATTCTCTTTGACCTGGTCGAGAACCTGCCCGGCGCAAGCGGCTGCCGGTGCGCGTCCAGTCAGCCTCTGCCGCAGCTGGCCGCCTCTTGAGCGGGGGGGCCGCCCAAACCGCCGGCGACCCGCCCCAGCCCCAGCACCGGCTCCTGACCTTCAGCGCCGTCTGGCGGCGCACCCAGACGATGCTCTTCTACGGGGCGGCAGTGATGCTTATCGGCACCGCGGTCACCTATGCCGGCGACCACAAGCTCGACCTCGAGTTCCTGGTCCTCGGCCTGCTTCTGCTGGTCCTCGGTCTGGCCTACCTCTTCGGGGCCCGTCGCTACTACGTGCAGGTGACCGAAGGGGGTCTCGCCCTCAACGGTTTGCTGCGGCACGCCTTGATACCTTTCTCAGACATCCGTCAGGTTCGCAGCCAGCCGCTGCAGGTGCTCTTCGCCGCCCCCAACCGCAAGGGGCTGATGGCCCGCTCGCTGCGCCAGTTCGAGCGTACCCCGGCGTGTGTCATCCGCCTCGACCTGGAACCGGAGAAGGTGACCCGGCTGGGAAAGTCGGCGGGTCGCGGCTGCGCCATCGACCAGGATTTGATCTTGGTGGTGGCTGGCGCCAAGGACCTCGAGCGCAGCCTCCAGTCCCGGGTTCGTCGGCGCCCTCCCGCTCCGGCATCCCACCGGCGGTGACTCCGACCGGCATGCCTGCCTGGCAGCGCGAGGGAGTCGGGGCGGCGGCGGTCGCGGCCATCTTCGCGGCGCTCTGTGTCCTCTTGCACTGGCCGGTTAATCCGCTGGTGGCGGCCGTCATGGTGGGGGCGCTCTGGGGTCTCTCGCTCCTGCTGCGCCGGCATCGCGGCCTAACCGGAATCGACGGCCTCGACTGCATCATCGTGGGGGTGCTGGTGGCGGCCGCCCTGGTCGTCCGCTTAGCCAGTCCCATCTACTTGGACTTCCTGCAGGGCAACCTCATCGCCAGCGGCACCGTGCCCGCCCCCGCCGGCGTCCATCGCTCGCCAACTCACGACATAGCCGGGATCGGCGCCTGGGGTTTGGGCTACCCTTTCAATGTCGCGGGCTGTACCCAAGTCCCCAACGGACCGAAGAACGCCGAGGCGAAGCGCTGTGGCTTCGTCTTCGACGAGGTCTACTTCCCGGTGGACGCGCTCAAGGATCTCAAGGGAATCGACTACTTCGACCCTGAGCCGCCGCTCTCCAAGCTGATCATCGCGGGCGGGATCAGTTGGCTTGGATTCGATCCCTGGGGCTGGCGAATCATGTCAGCCATCTTCGGCAGCCTGGTCATCGGACTGCTCTACTTTCTGGCCCGCCGGCTCTGGCACCGGCATCGAGTTTTTCCCATGTTGGCCGCGCTTTTCTTCAGTCTGGACGGGCTGGAGTTGGTGGAGTCACGGACCGGCCTGATCGACATCTTCGCCGTCTTCTTTGTGCTCTTGGGTCTTTGGCTGTTCACGCTCCACTGGCATGCCCGGACCCGTTCCCAATGGCTCTGGACCCTGTACCTGACCGCTGCTGCCTCCGGGCTGGGGGTCGCCGCCAAGGCCGACATGGTGCCGGCGGTGCTGCTCATGGGCCTGCTGCTGCTGGCCCGCTGGGTGCGTCCCCACATCCGCTTGCGGGGTCTGGGTGGCCGGGGCGTCCGCTGGCTCCTGCCGCCGGCGCCTGACGATCCCGTCGAGGCGGGGCGACGGACCATGGTCAGATCACTGAAATGGGTCTGGCACTACGCCGGCGCCCTCATCCTGATCGTCCTGATCTTCTATCTCTCCTTCTTCCGCTACTGGACCATCTCCCACAGCGTCTACGTCAATTACGCCAACACGAGTGGTCCCTCCGCCACCTGCACCGGGCTGACCACCGATGCCTCGGTTTGCCGGCTCCCGGTGGCGATGCCGATCACGCGAGATCAGCTGGGTCCGATCACGCTCTGGCTGCCCACCTCGTTCAATCTGGGCCAGTCGGTGGTCGACGTGGAGATGAACAGCCTGGCCGGACTCAGCTACCAGGCGACGCTCAAGGCCAGCCATCCCTTCGCTTCGCCCTACTACACCTGGCCGCTGGATGGCCACCCCGTGCTCTTCTACGCCGTCTACACCGGCAATGGGGTGACGACCAGCGACGGTCAAACCGCCTCCAACTACACCTGGATCGACGACATGGGCAACCCGGCCATCTTCTGGATGGGGATGCTGGCCCTGGCTGCCTGCCTCTACTGGACGCTGCGGCGCCGTGATCGGGTCGCTCTTTTCATCCTCCTCGGGTTTCTCTTCGACTGGCTCTTGCTCTGGTCCTGGCCATCGCGGATCCTCTTCTTCTACGAGATCCTGGAGGCGCTTCCCTTCACCTGCCTGGCACTGGCCTACTGCTGTACTCGACTGATCCATACCGAGGGGGCGGTGCAGGTTGGCCCGGTTCGCCTGGGACCCTACAGCCTGCGCCCGTTGGCCGGGGCGGTGGTCCTGGCGGTGATCCTCAGCTTCGCCTACTTCTACCCGCTCTGGACCGGGCAGCCGATCCCGTCGACCGACTTCTTCCAGCACATCTGGCTGCCTGGCTGGTACTGAGGCGAGCCACACCAACCGGTGACCTGGCAACTGGCGGCTTACTGGGTACTGGTGCTCGCGGCCGGCGCTGCCCTGGTCGACCTGGTGCCCCTGGATTGGCGCCTGGCGGAACGTTTGGCGGCCGGGCTGCTGGTGGGAGTGGTGGCTTCCAGTCTGCTCGGCTTCGGGCTCTCTCTATGGTGGGGAGTCGGTGTCCCAGCATCGCTTGGGGCACCCGCTGTCTTGCTTCTGGCCGGGGTCGGGACGCGGGCGGGGATCTGGCTCAGCCGGATTCGTCACGGCCCCAGGGGATGGGCGGTCTGGCTGTCTCGGGAGTGGGCGCGAGCCGGTTCGCGGGTGGGTATCGAGGTAGCCCTGGTGGTTGGGATTGTCTTCTACTTCATCTTCACCAGAGCCCTCACCGAGTCAGGCGGCTCGATTCTGGCCAACTACCCGACCGTCTGGTCTGACTGGTCCGTCCATGCCGCCTACGCTCAGAGCTTCCTGCTCGGCCACAACCTCCCGCCGAAGGACACCCTCGAGGTCGGCACCGGCCTGCGCTATCCGTTTCTGCCTGACTTCCAGTCGGCGCTCCTCGAGAGCCTGGGGCAAAACCTCTGGGGCGCCCTGGATGTGCCCTCCTGGCTGATCTCCTGGTCGGCAGCGGTCCTCTTCTGGCATCTGGCCTTCCGGGTGACCAGGCGGACCTATGCCGCGGCGCTGGCGCTCCTGCTTGCTCTCCTCGGCGGGGGACTGGGGTTCATCGGTCTCTATGGCGACGGCTGCCAGCAGCTGGCCCATACCGAGGCGGGCTTCAGTGCCAGCTCCTGCACCAGCTTGACCCAGCAGACCCCGGCGGCGGCGGCCGCCTTCGTCGCCCACCTGCCGACCGAGCTAACGCATCTAACCCGGTCCTACGACGGCCAAGACCAGACCGATCCACCAGTCGCGGATCTGGAGTGGTATGAGCCACTCCTGGCGTTCTGGCTGCCTCAACGGGATTTCGACTACGGCCTGGGGCTGGTGGCTCTGCTCAGCCTGCTCCTTTGGGAGGCCTATCGAGGGCGGCGCAAAGCACTCCTGGTTGCCGCCGGGGTGGGAGCCGCGGCTCTGCCCTGGTTCAACCCGTTCGGCTTCCTGGTCATCGCGCTGATCGGTTTCTGGTGGCTGGGACGCCAGCGCTGGTGGCGCGGGCTTGCTTGCTACCTGGTGCCGCTTCTGGTGTTGGGACTGCCGCGCATGCTCTATGTCGTATCCGGCCCTCACGGTGAGCTGGCCAATCCGGTCGGTAGCAACCTCTATCCCCAGCTGGACGTGGGCTGGCTGGCCCACGCGGCCAGCTCCTGCACGGCGGCCCAGTTCAACGCCGGCGCGGTTTGCGACACCCTCTACCTGGCCGGGGCGTCCCCGATCACCGGCCTCAGTTATCTGGCCCAGAATCTGGTGCAACCGGCAGTCTGGGGTGAGACGGCCGGGTTCTGGCTCGCCAACACCGGCATCTTCATTCTGTTGGCGGTTGCCGTTCTGGTACTGCGCCGCCTGCCCTCTCGGGCTCGGGAGGAGTTGCAGGATCTGGAACTGCTTCGCTTCTGGGGACCCTTCTGGCTGCTCTTCCTGATTGGCAACTTGGCCATCACCCAGCCCTGGAACTGGGACAACACCAAGCTGCTCGAGTACTGGTACGTCGGAGCCGCCATCCCGGTGGCCTGGCTCATCTGCGTCCTGGGAGGCCGCGGCTGGTGGCGAGTTCTGGCTGGGCTCGGGGTCCTGTCCCTGATCCTCAGCGGCCTACTGAGCATGGACATGGCTTTCCTCGGTCAGAGTTCTATCTCCCAGAGTCCCAACACCGTAACTGCGCTGAGCGTGGCCGACAGCCAGGAACAGGTGGTGGCCCACGCGGTGCTGCGCCACACTCCTCCGTCGGCGATCTTCCTCACCGAGGGGCAGCCCAACGAGCCGGTGTCGGCCCTGGCGGGACGCACCGCAGTGCTCGCCTACGTGGGGTGGCTTTGGAGTTATGGGCAACCTCTGCGCAGCCGCCTGCACGCGGTCGATGCCATGTACGCGGGTTGCCCACAGAAGGGCAGCTGTGCCGTTGGCAAGCTGCTACGCACCTACGATGTGTCATATATCGAGTTCGAACCCAGTGACTTCAACAGCATCACCGCCAACCTGAGTTGGTATGAGAGCCAGCATCTGCCGGTAGTGGTGCACACGGAGAATTACGTGATCTTCAACGTCCGCAGTCTCTGGTCGGCCAAGTGATTGCTCCTGTCGTGAGCGGTGCAGACGGTTCTGCCGCTCCTCCGCCAGCGACAGACATGCACTGCCACCTACTGCCGCCCGAACTGCGCCAACCTCCTTCTGCCAGTTGGCAGGACCCCTGGTTCGCTGCCTGTCACGCCGACGCCAAGGACTTCGCCTCCGGCGAGGAGGTCGTGGGTGCCCTGGATGGAGCTGGTTTGGAGCGCGGCGTAGTCTTCGGCTGGCCGTTTGCCGACCCCGGACTTCTCACCGAGGTCAACGACTACGTGGCTGACCAGGCGGCAGCCTCCGGCGGGCGTCTGGTCGGACTCGCGCTGATAAACCCGGGCCGTCCCGGCTGGGAGGCGGAGCTGCGGCGCTGCCAGGGACTGGGGCTGCGCGGGGTGGGGGAGCTCAATGCCGACGCCCAGGGCTTCGAGCTTGACTTCGAAGGAAGCCTGGCCCAGGCGCTGCAAACGCTGGCGGAGATGGATTGGCCGGTCATGCTGCACGCCAGTGAGCCGGTTGGACACGACTACCCGGGCAAGGGTAGTGCCGGTCCCAGGCGGCTCTGGCAGTTGCTCTCGCCAGCTCTCGCCAGCTCCCCGGGGCTGCGCGTCTGTCTCGCCCATCTGGGGGGCGGGCTTCCCTTCTACGCCCACATGCCCGAGGTCCTCGAGCTGTGTCGCCAGCTCTGGTTCGACACGGCGGCCCTTCCCTACCTCTACCTCACCAGCGCGCTCCCGGCGGTGGACCAACTGCTGGGCATGGGGCGGACCTGTTTCGGTAGTGACTTCCCGCTCCTGCTCCCGACCACGTATCGGGAGCAGTTGGCGCGGCTGCCGGTAGCGGTTCGGGACTCTCTGCAGCGGGCAGCGCCCCAGGCCTGGCTGGGCCCGGCAGAAGACGTCTGACACTCGCCACTGGGCCCGCCGCCCACCTGGGCCAGTCGATACCGGCACAATCTCGGCGATGGATTCCACCAGTTCCCGGCTCGCCTTCGCTCTGATCGCCATGGAGGGCCCCGATCAGTACAGCCAGGCGGGTGGGTTGGGAGTCCGCGTTTCCCAGTTGAGCAGGGCTTTGGCGGCGGGCCGTAATCCGACCCGCATCTACTTCGTCGGCGACCCCGAAGCGGCCGCCGAGGAGATGTGGGAGGGGGTTCAACTCCGCCGTCTGGGCCAGGAGATTTCGCGAGAGTTCCCCGGCGGCGTATACCAGGGCGAGCGGCTCAAGCTGAGCTACCTGGCGGCCCGGTTCCCCGCGCAGCTGATCAGCGAGTGGGTCGAGCCGCAGATCCAGGCTGGGCGCCTGCCCGTGCTGCTCTTCGAGGAGTGGCAGACCGCCGCCTGGGCCCAGAGCACCTTCGACCTGCTCTGCGAACGCAGCATCGGCAGTCGCTGTCTGGTCGTCTGGAATGCCAACAACCAATTCGGATTCGAGCGCATGGATTGGGTGGGGCTGGAACAGGCGGCGGCCATCACCACCATCAGCCGACATATGCGGCTACTGGTCGGTGGCTTCGGTGTCGACCCGATCGTCATCCCCAACGGGATTCCCGAGGAGTACTTGCAGCCGGCGGATCCGGTCGCGGTCGAGGCCCTGCGGAGGGCCGCCGGCCCTCGCCAAGTGCTGCTCAAGATAGGCCGCTTCCACCGGGACAAGCGCTGGATCCAGGCGGTTCGCGCCCTGGGCGAGTTGCGCCGCACCGGTGCCCCGGTGCGCATGCTGGTCCGCGGCGGCAACGAGCATTACCGCCAAGACGTGCTCCAGGCCGCCCGCGATAGCGGACTAGGGGTCGGGTCCTGGGACGAGCGCATCAATGAAGTTGCTGACCTGGAGCGAGCTCTGGCGGCGACCCAGGACGTGGACCTCCTGGAACTTACCAAGTTTCTTCCCGAGGAGCTTCTGCCCATTCTCTACGCCGCCTCGTTGGCGGTTCTGGCCAACTCGGGATTTGAGCCCTTTGGCCTGGTCGGTCTGGAAACCATGGCGGCGGGCGGGGTGGCCGTGGTGGGAGCTACCGGGGAGGACTACGCCCGCCACCTGCACAACAGCCTGGTGATCGAGACCGAAAGTCCCCAGGAGCTGGCCCAGGTGATCTGGCGAGTCGTCTCCCAGCCCCAGGTTGGCGAAGAGATTCGGCGCTCTGCACGGGCGATGGCCGCCACCTACAGCTGGCCGCTGGTGGTGGAGGGTGACCTGCTGCCGCGCCTGGCCCTGTTGGCCCAGCGCCAGGGGGTCGTCTGGCCCGGGAACGAGCCGCAAGTTCGAGCCTAGCTGGGCTCGGCTTCTGAGTAGCCGCCGCCGCGCTAGTCTCCTCGGTAGGGAGTCAGTCGACCCGGCTCCGGGAGTTGATTCGAATGCCACTGAAAGAGGGCCTCGCCGAATGGGACGTTGATGACGTCCTGCGCATTCGCGTCCGACGCGTTGGTCCCATCGACAACGCGGCCTATGTGGTCGCCTGTCCGGAGACGGGCGAGGCGGTCCTCATCGACGCCGCCAACGAGGCCGACCGGCTGATCGAGGCGGTCGGCGACCTGCAGCTGGTTGCGATCCTGGAGACCCACGGCCACGCCGACCATTGGCAGGCCCTGGCCGAGGTCCAGGCCCAGTTTCCCGGGGCCTGGACGGGCGCCCACGCTGCCGATCTGGCGATGTTCCCGAAGCCGCCCCCGGCCCGCGCGCTGGGGCATGGCGAGGTGGTGGAGTTCGGGCGACGGCACCTCCTGGTGCTCTCAACCCCCGGCCACACTCCCGGCAGCATCTGCCTCTCCCACCCGGGCTACCTGTTCACCGGCGACACTCTCTTTCCTGGTGGACCGGGTGCCACAACTCCGCCTCTCGGGGACTTCCCCACCATCGTGGAGAGCATCGCCACCCAGCTAATGGTGTTGCCCCCGGAAACGGTCGTCTTCCCCGGCCACGGCGGTCCCACCTCGATTGGAGCCGAGTCTCCGCACTTTCCGGAGTGGGCGGCACGAGGCTGGTAGCTAGCCTGTCAATCCGGGCCCATCTCCACGCCTACCTGGTCGTCGGCGAAGAGCTCCGGCTGATCCTCATGAATAAAGCTGCGCCGGTGGTGGGCACAGACCCCGTGTTGATGGATGGCGCCCAGGTGGCGGGGCGTTCCGTAGCCCTTGTTGGAGGCCCAGTGATAGTGAGGGAACTCGGGGTCAAGCTCCCGCATCAGGTGGTCTCGGTAGACCTTGGCCACGATCGATGCCGCCGATATGGCGGGGACCAGGCGGTCGCCTCCGATAACGCTTTGATAAGGGCGAGTAGTACTGATCCGGAGGTTGCCATCAGCCAGGTATTTGGGCGCTGAGACCCTCTCGATGAGGCGCTCGAAGGCAACCCGGTTGGCCCAGCCGAGCCCGCGATCGTCGATCAGCTTCACCTCGATGACGATTACCTGCAGCGCCACGGCGGCGGCGCGGATCAAGGGCTCGATCACCTCGCGCTGCTTTTCCGAGAGCAGCTTGCTGTCGCGGAGGAGGGGGTGGCGGAACCTCGGGGGTAGGACGACTGCGGCCGCCACCAGAGGTCCGGCTAGGGCACCGCGCCCCACCTCGTCCAAGCCGCAATCATCGGGTCCCGCCAGTTGCCAGAGGGGAGGGGCTGCGTCCACGGCCACCTGGGCAGTCTAAGCGTCCCCGGTCCTCCGGGAGCCGCGACATGGCCCGATATACTCGGCCTCCAGATGAGCACCCCGTCCGAGCCCGTCCGGACCGAGGGGGCAGCGGCTCAGGGCCGCCGCGAGGAACTGCGCAGGCGCGACGCGACCGCCCACCTCGGGGGTCCGGAACGCTATCGCAGTCGGCTTCCTGAGCAGCACAAGCTGCCGGTGCGCGAGCGTCTTCGGCTCCTCTTTGATCCCACCACCCCATTCCTCGAGGATGGCCTGCTGGCAAATACCGCCTCGCCCGACGAGATGGGCGCGGATGGGGTCGTCACCGGGATCGGGACGGTCCAGGGGCGCCGGGTTTGTGTGGTTGCCAACGACCCCACTGTCAAGGCCGGCTCCTGGGGTCCCCGGACGGTGGAGAAGATCCTCCGCACCCAGGAGCAGGCGGAGCGGTTGCAAGTCCCTCTCTGCTACCTGGTGGACTCCGCCGGTGCTCGCATCACGGAGCAACGGCAGATGTTTCCCGGACGGCGCCACGCGGGACGCATCTTTCATAACCAGGTGCGTCTGAGCGGGCAGATTCCGCAACCTTGTGTCCTCTTCGGGCCTAGCGCCGCCGGCGGTGCTTACATCCCCGCCTTCTGCGACGTGACCTTCATGGTGGAGGGCAATGCGTCCATGTATCTAGGCTCGCCACGGATGGCGGAGGAGGTGGTCGGCGAGCACGTTTCCCTTGAAGAGATGGGCGGAGCCCGGATGCACTGCACGGTCAGTGGCTGCGGCGACCTGCTCAGTCCCGACGAAGCGTCCGCCATCGATTCCCTTCGCCGCTATCTTTCCTACTTCCCGTCCAGCTGGCGGGGCGAAGCACCCCTGGCACCGACTCGGCAACCGGGGAGTCACGGGGACATCGGGGAGCTTCTGCCGGCCCAATCGACCAAGGGCTACGACATCCATCTGGTCCTCGACGCCCTGCTCGATGGAGGCTCGTTTTTCGAGATTAAGGCCCTCTACGCCCAGGAGTTGGTGTGCGGACTGGGGCGCCTCGGCGGGCGCGCCGTGGGAGTGGTCGCCTCCCAACCGGAACACCAAGGCGGTGTCCTCTTCGTCGATTCGTCGGACAAGGCGGCGCGCTTCATCAGTCTTTGCGACGCCTTCAATCTGCCCTTGCTCTTCCTTGCCGACGTGCCCGGTTTCATGATCGGCTCGGCGGTCGAGCGCGAGGGGATCATTCGCCACGGGGCCAAGATGATCGCCGCCCTCAGCTCGGCCACCGTGCCTCGCATCTGCGTGGTTCTGCGCAAGGCCTATGGCGCCGGTCTCTACGCTATGAGCGGCCCCGCCTTCGAACCTGAAGCCACCTTGGCGCTGCCCACCGCCGAGATTGCGGTCATGGGTCCCGAGGCAGCCGTCAACGCCGTCTATGCCAATCGCATCGCTGCCCTGCCGGAGAATGAGCGCGAGGAGTTCGTGGCCAAGTTGCGAGCCGAGTACGTGGAGGACGTTGACATCTTCCAGTTGGCATCCGACCTGACCCTGGACGCCGTGGTGGACCCAGCTGATCTGCGTGACCAGTTGATCTGGCGACTGGCGGCCGCGGCGGGCAAGAGCCGCTGGGCGCCGGAACGTCGCCATGGGGTCTTCCCGGTCTGATGGCGCCAACCGAGCACGCCGTGCCGGAGAGTCCCCTGCTCCTGATCCCGGGACCGACTCCGGTACCCCGACAGGTGCTGGTGGCGCTGGCCCGGCCCACGACAGCCCACAACAGCGCCACCTCCGCCAAGGAGCTCAAGACGCTGCAGCACGGCGTTCTCCGCTCCTTGGGTGATGAACCTGGAACAAATGACGAGGGACCGGCAGTCCTGGTCACCGCCGGAAGTGGAACCTCGGCAATGGAGTCCGCCCTGGTCAACACGGTGGCTCCGGGATCACCAGTGGTGATCGTCAACCACGGCTTCTTTGGTGACCGCTTCGCCAAGATCGCCCGGTCCTATGGAGCCCTGCCCGAGGAGGCGAGCTGCGCCTGGGGGGAGCGGGTCCCGGTCGCCGCTGTCGAGCAGGCGCTGGCACGAACCGGGGCCAAGGTGCTCACCGTCACCCACGTCGACACCGCCAACGGCGTGGCGGCTCCGCTCTCCGAGTACTCCAAAGTGGCCCGGGAGCATGGTGCCGTGCTGATCCTGGATGCCGTGGCCAGCGCCGGAGGGATGCCCATCGACATGGAGGCTCAGGGAATCGACGTTGTCCTGACCGCCTCCCAGAAGGCGTTGGGGATGCCCCCGGGCCTCGCCATCGTGGTGGTCAGCCAGCGGGCCATAGAGCACCGGCGGAGCTTGGGCGGGGCAGCTGGTTACTTTCTGGACTGGCTCAACTGGCTCGCGCCCATGGCCGATCCCAGCACCAGCTACTTCGCGACATTGCCCACCAACCTGATCGCCGCCGGAGCCGCCGCCATGGAGATCGCCGAAGCCGAGGGATGGCAGCCCCGCTTCGCCCGCCACCGGCGGATGGCCAGGGCGGTTCGCCGGGGTCTGCGGGCGATCGGGCTTCCCACGGTCTGTGGCGACGAGCTTTTGGGGACCACGGTCTCGGCGTTGTCCCTGCCCCGGGGTATGACGGCACCGCAGCTACGGACCGAGGTGGCAAAAGATGGTGTGGCGATCGCCGGTGGTCTGGCCGAGTGGAGCCAGACCGCTATCCGCATCGGCCACATGGGTGCCGTATCGCTGCCCGAGCTCCTGACCGGGGTGGCGGCTCTGGAGCAGGCCCTGCTGCGGCTGGGCGCCCCGGTGGAACGTGGTGCCGGGGCGGCCGAGCTCCTCTGTGGCTGGGAAGCCGAAGAGGTCGCGTAGGCAGCGCCCCGAGTTATCGCATGGAGGCGAGCTAGGACGATTCCGGGCTAGACGCCACGCTGGTAACTGACTCCCCACACCGGTAGAGGTTGATCTGGGGTTTCGCCGCCGCAAAGGTCCTCTTCCAGCTCCTGCACGATGAAGCTGGCGCACAGTTCTGGACCATCCATTTCGGTCTGTCTCAGGAAGAAGACAAAATTGACGGAGGCACTATCGACCCGATCGTGCGTAGCTACCCAGCAGAACTTGATCAAGACTTGATCTGCGATTTGCTGGCCGGTCATCTCGGCACTAAGGAAGCGGAAGTCTCGGTGCAGGGGTGGACGCGCGAAAGTTGGTGATCCCCTGGGCCCGACTCTCGGAAAGGTGAAGGTGAGTCGGCGGGTCAGAGAGGCAACCACCGCCTGTGCGAATTCGGACGGGCCTAACTTGGGCTCCTGCTTAGCTTTCGCTCTCAACCCTGTGGCCTCGTCCATCACCGGCGTGCGACCGTTACCGAAGCCCCGCGCGATCGTAGCAAGGACTTCGCCTGAAGTCAGCTACCCCCAACCTAGAATCCCCACCGAGTATGTCCCATGAGAGCGGGGCGCCGGCGCCGATTGTG
>DATLRN010000010.1:0-96971 GCA_035534695.1 Candidatus Dormiibacterota bacterium | reverse complement strand
CACTTCTCCCAACAGTCCATGGCCCGGCTGGACCCCACCAACCAGGACCGCCTCACCAACCCCCTGACTGCGGGCTTAGCGGCCTGATGAACCTATCCCTAACTTCCGACCGAATTTACACCAACGATGGGACTTGACTTCCCTCTCCTGCTCTCCCGCCGGGCGGCTGCAGCGACTGATCTCGACCGCCAAGATGCTTGAGATCAAAAATTGTAAAACCGGCAAAGTCGGCTGGAAAAGTCCTCCAAGCTCCCTCAGAATATCCCCACCTGCTGGCCCTACCAGAAACTCGCAAAAGGCCCAGTGTGAGCCACCGTTAAGTATCAGCAAAAACGCCGCTAAGCTTCAGTTCAAAGAGCCGCCTCAGAGGTCTGGGGCGGCTCTTCTTTACTCGGGGCTGAAAGGCTGGTTTGCGGGACCTAAACGGGTGGTCTAATAAGCCTCAGACCACCCTTAAATGCACACATGGACGAACTTCGTCCACTGAATGTCTTTTCCGCCGCTTGTTCGGGCCTTGATCAGGCCGCGAGGGGCAGGATGATCGGGTGTTGCCGCGGAGGGACGCTGCAGCTGGCGGCAGGTTGGTGGGCCAGATGTTGTGCCTTGAGTCTTCGTAGCTTTGGTGGAGCGTGATGCAGGGACGATAGGCACACGCCTGTAGGTAGCACCAGACGGCCCCCCGTCTGTGACGCCGAGCAACCTGGCCCACGACCTTGCGGCCCTTGTGGCTAGCCGAACGGCAGGGCGTGGCCGCGCCCTGCCCTTTGAGACGTCGGCGTCACCTCTCAGGTCCCAGAAGCTGCCGCGCCGGAGTTGCTACCAGCGCCCACCGCCAACTGGTTCAGCGCTGGCAACGTCTCACCTCGATTGAGTTCACAACGACCAATTAACCTCATCTACCCCCGCGAACTGACCGAGGGGCAGAGCCGGGCGAGGTTCGCTTCGGTAGACACGAAGAGGCGAGGTCCAGAGCGGCTACGCTCCCGCACGCAGGCTAGCCATGCCACGACTCTCGAGGGATTAGACCGGGACCGCTACCGAGACGTGATGGATGGTGTGACCGGTCGCCCTCACGACAAGGACCGTTGGGGGATACGCATGACGGGGGCAGACGCTCTGAGTTTTGGCGCCGAGATCCGCTTCCCGGAGCTTGGCCAGCTCTGCCGTCACGTCGACCAAGCACACGCTCGGGACGACTACAAGGGGCGCCTCCAGCTGCTCGACGACATACAACCTGTGACAGATCCAGCGCTGCGCCAGCGCCTGTGCGACGGTGATCTCCCGCCTACGCAACGACCATGCCTGAGAGTTCGACCTCGCACCGCCGGAGATCCTGTAGCGCGCGGAAGTGTCTGCGGGGAAGGTGGCGGCTACCAAGGCCAGCCAGTGCCTAGGGAGCTGGGACCTCAGTCGGAGCTGGGGGGAACTGGGGTGGAGGTGTAAATAGTGCCACGCGTAAATGGCTGAAGTCCGCGCATGGCGGCCCGTGTCGCCACGCGTTTATGATCCGGACACACGAAAGCACAGTAAGTGTAGTCATCTAACCACCTTTAGCGTCCCTAGCAGCGCGAACGCGGGCGATACCAGGTCCTGCTCATGCCTACCGATACTCAGTTTCCGCGCGAGCTCACGCCACGAACCGAGCTTACCGGCAACGTCGCTCACAATGGCACGGGCGTCGCGCGCTGATAGCCCAAAGGCCGCGCGCTCGGCCAGAACGTCATCCTCCGTGATTCCGAAGTTCCGACCATTCACTGTCGTAGCGTGTTCACGCATCTCACGTACTGGGTTCATATCGAAGGCGGGAGCGAGCCGCCAGCCCTGAGCTGCGCGCAGGAATCCGTGGTTGCGCAGGTGGTCGTCGCCGTTGCTAGCCAGGACGTTGAATACCATTCTTCTATAGGCTTGTTCAAGGTCGGTCCGCACGAAGGTTGGGGCGACGTTCGTGGCGATCGCCTCAGCGATATCAGCATAGTCGGCGTCCTCGGTGGTAGTGCGTCCACACAGAGTGAGCGCAGATGCATATAGACGGCGACCGACCGCAGTGCGATCGAAGCGCCGTGTCGCGAAGGTTCGTCCCTGATCGCCGAGCCTCAGCAGAGTGGTCTCCGGGACGGCGATGCCGGCGGCAGCTGCCAGTCGGGTGTAAACCTGCTCCCATGCGCCTACGTCTCGGCGATCAGTCTTGGATGGAAACTTGGCGATCCAGAGGCCGCCGTCGGGGGCGCGATAGTTCGCCTTCGGCCGCGCGCCTCCGAGTGACGATCCGGGCACTATCAGTGGGGCTATCACCGGGTCGGTTCCCGGCGCGTCCGGATCCTCTTCAAACCGTTGCACTGCGACCTGCAGTGCACGAAGGCTGGTAATGGGCGGGACGGATGGATCGCGGTCAGAGACCAACGGACCGTCGATCCCACGGCGCAGACGGAGAGCACCCATGCGAGTCTCGTCCGCGACTCCGACCAGCAGTCCCCAGTCGTCGAGGTCTCGGCCCTCGCGCCTTCGAAGTAAGGCTTCGCCCCACTTGTCGGGCGAGGTGTCGGCTAAGATGCCGGGTAACCGTCGCTCGGGAACTGTGACCAAATGCGTCGCCAGAGGCAGCGTAGGGTCGATGGCGAACGACCCCCTTTCGGCGCGCAGCCATGAAGACGCGTATTGGAACGCGACCGAGAGTGCCCCGCCTGACCAGCGGGTCAGCACCCCGACGGGACGTGTCGGTCCAAGTTCTGGGGCATCAAGTATCACCACGAGTTCATCCTTAGAGGTCATCAGCAAGCCCTCGTGTCCGGGGCCGGTGCGGTAGCGGCAGCCGGGCATCAGCAATCTGCTGACCCAGGTCGTCGTGCTCCACGATGCCGTTCAGGTCATCGGCATGGGAGAGCACTTCGAGAACGCGAACTAATGTCGCTGCGCTCACCGAGAGGTCACCGCGCTCGAGTCGCCGGAGTGTGGGGCGGCTCACCAAGGCGCGCGCGGCCATCTCAGCCTCGCTCATACGGCGCCGTCGGCGAGCGGCCTTAAGTCGGGCTCCGAGTTCCTCGGCCTGGCGTTGAGTGTGTGGGTAAAGCGAACGCTGTGGTCGACTCATGGAATATAGTATTGACCAAACAGCTATCTCTTGTCAATAGTATGTTGCAATCCGCTCGCCTACGCCCTCCGAGGAGTCTCAAAGAGCAGCCCGAGCTAGCCCTCGCCCGGGGTCTGCTTCGGGTGTGTCTGGAGATACGCCCTCGGAGCTGACCACGAGCGATGGCGCAGACTCCACGATCTGAGAAGTGGTGTTGAAAAGTCCCCGAAGCCCCCTCAGAACATCCGCATCTTCTGGCCCTTGCAGAAACTCGCCAAAGGCTCAGAGATGAGACGTGCGGGATCTCGCTTGCTTGCCGCAGGGTAGGGTCCTCGGCACAGGCAAAGTCTGCGATCTCCTAACGGCCCGTTCCGCAACCAGCCTTTGCCTTACGATCCGGCCTGGTGCTGGCTCCTTTGGCCTCCTCAGTCTGAGATAACCCCACTCCTCACAGACTCAGCTCGGGCCTCCAGGCGCTGGAGCCGCTCATCAAGGGGAATCGGCCACCCTCTCTCAAGATCGTGACCACGGCGTCATCGTCCGGTGAAAGGGCAGGGCTAGGGTCGAGGCATGATCGCCCCGAGAGTCCGGGACTCCTCGGACCCGATTGCCGAAGTGGATACCTTGTCGGTGGGACCAAGCCAAACGGTCCGACCGGCCAGGGCAAAGCGAGTACAAGCTACGTACCCGCGGCAGAGCGCCACCCGCCGCAGCGGGGCGTCGATCGTGCCGATGTCCAGCATCGCCGACCATGAGCTGCTGACCGCCACCGTGATGGGGTCGCCGACCGCTTTAGTGGTGGCGGATCTCCGTGGCATGGCGCTGCTCTGGAACCCTTCCGCTGAGCGGCTATTCGGCTGGAGCGCGGCCGAAGTCGTGGGCCAACCGCTCCAGCTCATCGAATTCAGCTCCCGAGGAGAGAGCCTCCGACTGCGCCGCGGGGCCGCGGCCGGCCGCAGCGTCGTCGAGGTCCAGAGTCAGCGCCGGCACCGCGACGGGCACCTGGTGGAAGTCGCCGTCTCAACCGTCGGCCTGCACGATCCCCGCGGCCGGGTCATCGCCGTCCTCGGCACCTATCAAGACGTGACCGAGCGCAAGGCTGCCCAGGACGAGCTCGTTCGCCAGGCCCAGCGGGACGACCTCACCGGCCTGGTCAACCGACGCGGTCTTCACGAGGAGTTGCACCGTCTCCAATCTGGTAGGCGAAGCCGATTCACGGTAGTTGCCTTGGACCTGGATCACTTCAAACACGTCAACGACGCCTTTGGACGCGCAGTCGGCGACCAAGTGCTAACCCTCTTCGCCCGGCGTTTGCTGAATTCAGTGCGGCCGGGAGATGTGGTCGCGCGGCTGGAGGGCGCTCTCTTCGCGGTAGTGATGCTAGGGATGCCGCCATCTGCCCTTGAATCGAAGGTTGAACGGTTGCTCGAAGCCGTCTCAGGACGCTACCAGGTAGGAGAACACCGAGCGGCGGTCAAGGTGACCGGAGGGGTAGCCACCTGCTCCAAACTCGAAGAACCGGCCGAGATGCTCCGGCGGGCCGCGGTGGCGCTGCAATATGCCAAGCGAGTGAGCCGAGGTGGTTTCCAGGTGCTGGATGAGGCCCTGGACCGGGCATTCTTAGACCGGAGCTGGCTCGCGGCCCGTCTCCTCGAGGCAGCCGACCAGAACCAGCTACGCCTCCATTTTCAGCCCATCGTCGCCGCGGTCTCGCGCGAACTGGTGGGGGTGGAGGCTTTGGTGCGCTGGCAGCATCCAGAGCGTGGACTGCTTGGTCCCAATGAGTTCATCTCCCTCGCCGAGGAGAGCGGCAGCATCTCCTCGATCGGACGATGGGTGCTCCGCGAGTCGTGTGCCACCCTCAAGCTGTGGACCGACGCGGAGCCGGCCGCCGCCCACTTGACCGTTTCGGTCAACCTCTCGGTAGCTGAACTCCAGGACCGAAAATTGGTCGAGGAGGTCGCGGTTGCGCTGAGGCGCTCCGGACTGGCCCCAGAGCGACTCCACCTGGAAGTCACCGAGAGCGTGCTGAGCGCCGATCCGGAGGCCGCCGCTCAGGCGCTGGCGCAATTGCGCGACCTCGGGGTCTGTCTGGTGATCGACGACTTCGGAACTGGCAACTCCTCACTCACCGCCCTCCAGCGCTTCCCCTTCCGGGTGCTCAAGATCGACCGCTCCTTCGTCAGTGGCATCGGGCTTCGGTCCGATGACGAGATCATCGTGACCGCCACCGTGGCACTGGCCCACGGCCTCGGGCTCTCAGTGGTGGCGGAGGGGGTCGAGACCCCAGAACAGGCCGAGTTCCTGACGCGCGTTGGCTGCGAGGAGCTCCAAGGCTATCTCCTGGGACGTCCCGCACCGGCGAATGTGATCCGGCCGCTTCTCGCGACCGAATGTATGCGGGGCCGACCGGCGGCGACTTAGCGGTCAGCGCACTCGGCGGAGGGGAAGGGGTGCCGCCTTGGGCCGCTCCTCGGCTCCCCTCCATCTGGAGCCGGGAAGCACTTCGCCGATGTCAGTTTTCATTTCCGGGATTGCCGCACTTCATTCGGACACCAAGACCGAGTACTAGAGCCCTCGCGAGCTCGACGTCTTTCACAACCATGGCAAGTGCGGTTACCAGATAAGGCGGGGCGGTCTCGGGACGACGCCCGCAGGGTATCCGCGCTCCCTGTGCACTTCCGTTGCCCAGATAGCTCGCTTTCAAGTGACTCGTAGTCGCTAAGCGGTCAACCGACCGGAGATCAGACCAGCCGTCAGACCCACCCCGGGACTCTTTCTGCCACGTCGCGGCGAAACTGCTCCCACTTCTGGGCGGATGCTAGCAACCCGGCGCGGCGCAAAACCCATAGTCGCTTCGGCAGTTGGGGTAGATAGGGCCAGCCCTGCAGCACCAAGCAGCAGCCCCTCCAGTTGGGATCGCGGTCTCTGGCAGAGGCGTGGTCGGCCCCGGTCAAAAAGAGACCCGGGCCATTTTTGGGGGAGCCCGGGGGCGGAGCAGAGAGGGAGGGGGGCTTCCTCCCCTGGCATTAGCGGTTCCAGCCGAGGGACACCGGAGATACGTGTCCGCGCCCTGTGCCTCCGGGGTCCTCCGCAACTTCGCCGAGATCAACTCACTCGGTGCCCACTCAGAGTCCCACTCGCATCCACGCTCCCAGCACCACCGTCACCATCCCCCACAACAGCGGCCAGACCAGCGGACGGCTTTACCGGCAGATCGCCGCGCAGCTTTCATCTGCCTATCCGGCATCGACAATCAGGAAGACCGCTCGGTCCGCTGACGAGAGGTTAGAGAAGCGGTGAGGAATGCTGCTTTGGTAGTCGGATGCATCTCCGGGAGCCAGGTCGACCTTCGCTGCGCCCACCTCAAGGCGAACTTCACCCTCCAGTACGAAGACGAACTCTCTGCCACGGTGGAGTAGAGCCTTCTGCATCGCTACTCCAGGCTCAAGCTCGAACAGAGCTGGCTCAAGCGCTGACTCGCCGGCCGGAAAGAGGAGCTTGAGCTGTACGCCGCTCTCGCGTCCCGGCGCGTCTATCCGCTCCTCCCGCCGCGCTATTTGGATAACTGACGAATAGGCGTCGCGAATCAGCTCACTTGGGGCCACTCCCACAGCACTGCACACCGCCAGGAGCCGACTGAGGGAGATATCCGTCCGGCCGCGCTCGAGTAGTCGGATGAAGGACTCGGAGATTCCGGTCGCGGCTGCCACGTCCGCCTGCGACAGCCCGCGCCGGTGGCGAGCTTCGCGGACGCGGGGCCCAACCCACCCTGGTGCCTCGGGCCTGAATGAAGAATCGGCGGTCGTACCCAGGCGGTCCTCCGGGTGCGTTCGGGTCATTATTACCTCCACGGATAGCGTGACGCCTACGCTCATAGACTAGCGCTTTGAAGGCACTTGAATGGCGCCAGACGGACAGCCCACGAGATGGCGGTGAGCTCCAGCCGAGTATTTGACACTGGGAAATGCCTACCCCGCTAGGGAGGAACGACCGTTGACAACTAGGCGACCATAAACTACTGTTACCGCTCACTGACTAGCCCCACTGAGGAGCGGCCTTGCTGACCCTGCTGCGGGATCTCAACCTCATCGACGGCTCGCAAGACGGGACTCGGGCTCATGTCGATGTCTTGATCGAAGGCTCTCAAATCGTTGCGATCGGATCCACGGGGCAGCCTCTGGCCAGTTCGGATGACATCCGCGTCCTAGAGGGGATGGGGCGCTGGGCTGTGCCGGGCCTGGTGGATGCTCACATCCATCTGTGCATTCCGTACCACCCGGACGATCCTGGGGGAGATCTTCCGGGCACGTCCCAAGAGTCGGTGGCACTCGCTGCGATCTATGGACTTTGGAATGCTCGCTCCCTAATTGGCAAGGGCATTACAACTGTGCGGGACGTCGGCTCCCACGGCCACGGCATCTTTGCTGTCAAACGCCTCATAGACAGCGATCAGGCCGTCGGTCCACGCATCATCCCGAGCGGTCGAGCCATAGCGATGACCGGTGGTCATGGCGCCATGCTCGCGGTGTTCGCCGATGGTCCAGATGGCGTGCGGAAGGCGGCGCGAGAGGAATTGGCTGCCGGCGCTCTATCGCTGAAACTGATGGCCACCGGTTCTGGAGCTTCAGCGAAGGAGCGACCCACCGATGTGCACTACACCGTCGCTGAGCTGGCCGCCGGAGCCGAGGCCGCCCATGGTCTAGGACGACCGGTGGCCGTGCATGCGACCAACGCAACCGGCGTCAAAAATGCGATTAGCGCTGGCGCAGATTCAATCGAGCATGGGATCGTGATGGACGACGACGCACTTGCCTTGATGTCTGAGCGCCACACGTTCTATGTTCCGACAGTATGGGCGTACCATTACGTTGGCGAGCGCGCCCGACACCTGGCTACCCCCGCCCACGTCGCGGAGGAAGTTCAGAGTCGGTACCAAGCGCACCACGAGAACGTCCGCCGGGCGCAGGCCGCAGGAATTCGCATCGTGGCGGGAACGGACGCCGCGATGCCGATCAACCCGCCAGAGAGCCTCCTTTGGGAATTGGAATGGCTCGTCGCCTGTGGGCTCACTCCCCACCAGGCGATTGTCTCCGCCACCTCACATGCCGCCGCGCTCTTGCGGATCTCTGACCAAGTGGGCATGTTGCTGCCTGGACAGGCCGCAGATATTCTAGTTGTCGGAGGCGATCCACTCACCGATATCCGGAACCTGGGCGACACCCAAATCGTGATGCGTGGCGGACGGGTCCATGTCCTCGATGGACTTGCCTCCTCCGGCCCCTTCATTAGCGACGATCGTCCGGTGCCGCCCGGTCCGTGGCCCAACAACGCTGACCAGCCTGAACTCCGTTCGGTATCCACCACCATGGAAGGTACGGGAGAAATGACCATATGAGCACCAAATCCGTGACAAGGGGCCGACTGGCAGCCTTAGGAGTACTTTGTGGCCTAGTCGCCTTAGCCGCGACTGTCGGCGGGTTGACATCTGGTGTGTCAGCGGCCCAATCGGGTGGGGACACTGTGACCATTGCTCAGCAGCCCGGATCGGTCCCGGATTACATCTTCCCTCTGGTGAATGGCTCCGATGCAACTGGAAGCGATGTCATGCAGTTCCAGTACCTGATGTATAGGCCGCTCTATTGGAACGGCGATGATGGCAAGCCCATCCCCAACTCAAAGCTAAGTTTAGCCTACCCTCCTGTGTACTCCAACAACGGCAAGACTCTGACGATCAAACTTCGCCACTACAACTGGTCTGATGGGACGGCAGTCACGAGTAGGGATATTGAATTCTGGATGAATCTGCTGAAAGCAGAGAAGGCCAACTGGTGGCAGTACGTGGCCGGCGAATTCCCGGACAATGTGTCCTCCATGACTTTCCCGACGGCTCTAACTTTCACGATCACCTTTAACCGCGAGTACAGTCACCAGTTCCTGCTCGGGAACCAACTCGCGCAGATTATCCCTATTCCCCAGGAGGCTTGGGACCGAACTTCAACGGGCGGAGCTATCGGCAACTACGACATGACGCCCTCGGGAGCGGCGAGTGTCTACGACTTTCTAAACGCTCAGTCAAGCAACCTCGCCACCTACAGCACCAATCCCCTCTGGAGGACGGTCGATGGCCCGTGGCGAATGTCTGCCTACTCTGCAACGACTTCGTACGTCGCCTTTTCCCCGAACACCGCATATTCGGGGTCACCCAGACCGAAGCTGGCGAAGCTAGAGGAAATCCCCTTTGCAAGCGATTCGGCGGAATACGATGCACTACGAGCGGGCGACATCGATTATGGCTACGTGCCCTATCAGGACGTTAGCCAGGATTCCTATCTCAAGTCGCACGGCTACAAGATCGCCTCATGGGCGACTTGGGGATTCAACTACCTCTCGGTGAACTTTGCCAATCCCAAGCTGGGCAAGGTGTTCTCGCAGCTGTACGTGCGTCAGGCGATGCAGCACCTCATCGATCAGCCAGCATTCATCAAATCTATCTTCCACGGTCTCGCGTATGCGACTGACAGCGTGATCCCGGCGCTTCCTCCAACGCCTCTCCTAACGTCGTCGGTGGCGAAGTCTACGTACTCCTATAGCCCGGCCACTGCCAAGGCACTCCTCACTTCCCACGGGTGGCACAGGAGTGCTGCCGGGGTGGACACCTGTGCGCGTCCAGGAGTCAGTTCGTCTGAGTGTGGAAAGGGTATAGCCAAGGGGACCCGACTAGTGATTCCACTTCAATACGCATCCGGGACTGCGACGATCACAGCTGAGGTATCCGTATTACAGTCGTCATTCGCAGCGGCCGGGATCGAACTTGAGCTCGATCAGGCGCCATTCGGTACAGTGGTGGGGAACGTAAGCGTCGCTTGCGACCGCTCCAAGCCGAGCACGTGCTCTTGGGCTCTTGGGTACTGGGGTAGCGGCTGGACCTACTTCCCCGCGTCGTACCCGAATGTCTCGGTTCCCTTCGGCTCAGGATCGTTCCTAAACGCCGGATACTACTCCAGTTCTGAAGCGAACTCGTTGATGCAGGCGACACTCACCAAGAGCGGGTTAGCCCCCATGCACGAACTCGAAGTCTATATGGCGAAAAACCTCCCGGTCTTGTGGATGCCAGAGCCGTATTATCAGATTTCGGCGATCAGCACCAAGATGAAGGGAGTGCTCCCGCAAGATCCTCTCCTCAATCTCACCGCTGAAGGATGGAGCGACTAGTCGGCTGAGGACCTCTGCCTGCCGTGGCCACAGAACAGACCCGTGAGGCGGTTGGCGGTTCGTACCGTCGACCGCCTCGCCTCCAGAGTGGAATGCGTATCGGCGTGGTGGCGCCCTGTAGCCCAGCGGCTGAACCGTCTGCGGCCGAGAGAGGCATGCAGTGGCTGCAACAGGAGGGCTTTTCGGTCGAGTTAGCGCCGCACGCAAGTGAGGTGAGAGGCTATCTCGCTGGCGACGACGAATCTCGGGCTGACGATCTCCTAACCATGCTCGAGCGACCAGACATAGACGCGGTCATATGCCTGGAGGGAGGCTGCGGAGCCCTTCGGACGGCGATGGCGATGGAGCCGGCGCGGCTCTTGCGACTTCGTAGAGCGCCCGCCAAGATATTCGTCGGCTTTTCAGCGGTCACCGTGCTTCACGCGGTCATTGAGCGCAGTGCTGGGTGGGTCACCTTCTATGGCCCAACCGTCGCGGCCCTGGGAAGGGCCTCAGACTACACGTTGGGCGGCTATCGAATGGCTTTGATGTCGCGGGATCCATTCGTCGTCCGGCCAGATCCGGAAGACGCATTCGTCGAATGCCTCGTGCCTGGGCGAGCTGCAGGACTACTCACCGGGGGATGCCTGGACCTCATGGCACGCCTGGTAGGCACCGCGTGGCAGCTAGAACTAGCAGGGCGCTTGGTCTTCTTTGAAGACGTCAACAGCGAGCCGTATGAGATCGAGGAACGAATCTCTCAACTGATCATGGGTGGTGGCCTCGCGAGGGCTGCCGGGATCATCATCGGAGAGCACGCTGGGTGCATCCCGCGGGCACCGGGACCAACGCTTGCGCTAACCGATGTTTTTCGTGAACTCTTGAAGCCGCTCGGTTTGCCGACCATCTACAACCTGCCGCTGGGGCACGGTCGGCACATCGCGACACTCCCGTGCGGTGTCTTGGCGGAGCTGGACGCCGATTCCGGAAGATTGGAGGTAGTCCAAAGTGGCGTCTGTTAGGAGAGCCCTTCCTGACTCGCTGAAGCGGATCGCCCTCCCTGGTCTGGCGGGGTCCGTGACTCCAGGGCGCTGACCGCCACCGTGGGTGGCGACCTCATGTTTGTTGATGCGAGAGTGGCGTTCGCAAGGTCAGCTACCGCTTAGAAGAACTAGCGCTGCTCGAAGTCTGCTCGCACACCTACTTGAGGGCGACTGTCAGGGTACCTTCAACTCTTCCCGATTGTACGGCCAATTTCGATCAGCAGTTCCCAGAAGTAGCTCCGGTTCTCCGGCAGACCTGGTGAGGGGACCCCGTTTGTTAGTCCAAGGGGGACCGGTCACGGGGACTAGTTCTCCTCCAGAGGAAACGGCGACTACGGCGCTCAGGAAGCCTGAGCCGGCAGGTGAGAGGCCAGCTGTGTCGCAAGTCCTGGCCGCGATAGCGAACGCCTCCGCCGATTAGAAGAGGTGCGTCGAAGACGAGGCCAGCCCTTTGCCTGACGGTGTTAATCCAACATGCGTAAATGAAGATTGTGGGTAAAGAACATGCAGGCGGCTATCCGATCAACCCCGGCGATGGATCGCAGCCGCTCAGAGCCCGATGAGGACCGATGTCAGTACGTGGATCGCTCGACCGTAGTCGTTGATCTCCAATGATTCGTATGGAGTGTGGTCCAGCTCGGCGCTCCCCGGCCCATATACCACGGCCGGGCACCGCCATTTGGGAAGGACGACGTTTAGGTCTGAAGTACCGAGCCGCCGTTGCCAAACGGGTAGCATCCTGTGCTGACGAATCGCGGTCGCGAAGGCGGTGGGCAGAGGACCGGTACGGGGCACCAGCACCGCATCACCCAGTCGGCTCATCTGCATGGTGACGTGGTCCAGTTGACCGAGTGTCTCCATGAGTACGGACCCCGGAATCCGCGCCGGCAGCCGGAAGCCTATGTGCAGGGTGGCAAAGTCGACCAGGCCGTCACTGCCGGACTCGATGCCAAGCAGGTGGGCGTTCAGAGCGTTGAATCCCACGGCCCCGCCATTCAGCTTGTCAGACAGCTGTTCAACCGCTGCCCAGGCGCCCACTGCGAGCTCGGCGGCCGTGGCGTCGGGACGAGAGCTGTGGCCAGCGGCGCACTCGACTCGTATCGAGACGTGAGCTGAGCCTCGGTAGCCAAGCACCAGATGGTCCCACCCGGAGGGCTCACCGACTACGAGGAAGACCGGAGCCAGAAGGGTCCGCGCCAGGTGCGCCGCACCGCGGGACGACGTTTCCTCCTCCACTGCGGCCAAGATGTGAACGCGCCGGCGGAGCCGGCCGTCAACTCGAGCCCGTACGGCGGCAGCGATGAAGGCAGCGAGCGGACCCTTGGCATCCGAACTGCCACGACCCGACAGCCGGCCTTCGACGAGTGTGGGGGGCCAGAATCCGTCGACGGTGTCCAGGTGGCCCAGCAGGTAGATGTCGCCGTCGACCGACTCGGAAGCACTGGGTGCGATGACTGCCACGACATTGCCAACCTCGTCAACTGTGGATTCAACCCCCAGGGCTTCCAGGCGGCTCACCAGCCAGGCCGCAGCCCGCTGCTCCTCCCCGGAGAAGCTCGGGATGGCGACCAGTTGCATCAGCAAGTCCAGTTCCTCCGGGCTGGCGGCATCGGGTGCCGCCGCTCGAGTGCACGAGCTGCCCCGGGCAGCCGAGTCGCTGGCGGGGGGGACTGTCACCGACCTGCTCGGGCCACACCCCGACGCCGGAATACCGTCCCGCCACCGCGCAGAGCCAGCTCGACAGGACGGGCAACACGCCCGTCCCCGACCACCACCCGGGATACGCCGCCCTTGAGTGCTTCCCGGGCCGCCATCACCTTCACCCGCATCCTTCCCCGAGCCACCTCCATCGCCCGACCGATCTCATGAGGACGGACGTCGCTCACGATTGAGTCGGGATTCGCCGGATCCAGCAAAAGCCCCGGAACGTCGCTCAGGATGACCAGCGTCTCCGCGCCGAGAGCCATCGCAACCTGGGCGGCGGCCCGGTCCCCGTCCACGTTCATTGCCCGCCCGTGATCCGACAGCGCCGGCGGACTAAGCACCGGCACATACCCACCGTCCAGAAGCAGATGGAGCAGGTTCCCATTTACGGCCGCCACCGTGCCGGAGCGGTCCCCTCTAATCACCTGCTCGCGGCCATCTGGAAGCCGAGCTCGGAGTGTTCCTTTCTCGGGTCCACGGAGCAGACCTCCATCAATTCCGCACAAGCCCACCGCGTTGACACCCAGTCGCTGGAGACGCTCCACGAGTTTCGGGTTGGCGCGGCCGGCGTAGACCATGCTGAAGATCTCCATGGTGGCGTCGTCGGTGAAACGGCTCTCGATCCCGGAGGCCGACTGCAGCCTCACAGGTGGATGGCCCATCGCGATGGAGACTCGATCCAGTTCCTTGGACGCGCCATGGAGAACTACGATCGGTTCCTGGCCCGTCCGGGTGGCCAGGTCGGTGCAAACAGCGTCCATGTCGATGGCAGTGCCACCCCCAACCTTCACGACCAGCACCGGGGGCCCCGCCCTTGCGCGGGCTGCGATGGCGCGAGCGCTCATATCGGGTGCAGTCCTGGGAACCCAAGTCCAAGGCTCTCGTCCATGCCGAGTGCACAGTTCATTGCCTGAATCACGTTGCCCGCGGCGCCCTTGCCCAAGTTGTCCAGGGCGGCCATGAGGGTGAGCCGTCGCCCGGATCGGTCGAGGGCGAAGCCGACGTCGCAGAAGTTGGTGCCCAGCGTCCAGCGCGGGTCGGGAAACCGGTGCAAGCCGGAACGCTGGGAAGCGATCCGTAGGAACGGCTCGCGGCGATAGACATCCCGAAACGCGGCCCAGAGGTCACGATCTGAAAGGGGGCGCTCGAGCAAGCAATGGGTCGAAACCGAGATGCCCCGCACCATCTCGATCGCAACCGCTGAATAGCTGACAGCTTCGGCGGGCCACCCCAGCGCCTGGACGACCTCGGCCGAATGGCGGTGCTCCGCAGGAGCAAACACCCGGACCGCGCCCGACCGCTCGGGATGGTGCGAGGCGGCCTCGGGGCGCGATCCTGCCGCCGACGAACCGAACCGAGCCTCGATGACGGCAGGACCGAGGACCGGCCAGCCCGCGCGGACTAGCGGCAGCAGGGACAGAATGGACGCTACCGCGGAGCACCCAGCACCGCTCACCAAGGTGGCTCCACGCAGCTGCGACCGATGGAGTTCTGGTAATCCGTACACGGCCGTTGCCAGCGCGTCGGCCGACTCTGGGGCGCCTCCATACCAAGTGCGGAAAGTGTCGGCGTCGCGAAACCGCAGACGGGGGCCGCAGTCGATGACTAAAGGGGCCAGTTGCCGCAGCTCCGCCAGAGTCCGGCCAAGGCTTGGCTCCCGGTCAGCCACGATGAGCACGTCGCAGATGTCCAGGTCGGCAGGCTTGGCAAAGCGGAGCGCGGGAAAGTGGCGCAGATTGGGGTGCACTGTGGCGATGACCCGACCCGGGTGCGAGTCAGAAGTAATCTGCCCAAGGACGACTTCCGGGTGCCCGAGCAGGAGTCGCACCAACTCCCCCCCAACGTAGCCAGCGCCAGCCACCACGCTTACTCGGAGAGTCACGAAGCCGCCCAGCGGAGGGCGTCGGCGACCAAGAGGCCCGGGATGTCGATCCCGGTGGGAGCCACGCTGTTGCGGAACTCCATGGTCGCGTTCACCTCATTGACTAAGAGTCCGTCCGGGGCTTCGAGCAGGTCGATCGCCAAGTTCCCGCCCCCCACAGCGACCGCCGCTCGGCGACAGAGTTGGTCCAGCTCAGCCGAGACGGGGACGGCCTCGGCCACCGCGCCACGAGCGGTGTTGGTGACCCAGTGCTCGGAGCGCCGCCCGATGGCGGCCACAGTGCTGCCCCCGATCACGAAGGCTCGGATGTCACGGCCCGGTTTGTCCACGTACTGCTGCAGGTAGAGCACCCGGTGCAACGAGCCACCTAACAGTGCCTTGTGCTCCAGGACGGCCTCCGCTGCGTCTCGATCGTTAACCCGCGCCAGGAGCCGTCCCCAGGAGCCAGTGTTCGGCTTCACCACCCACGGGTACCCGAGATCTTCGACGGCTGCCAAGCCCGCCGCGACCGTGAAGGCGACTCGCGTCGGCGGAGTGGGAACGTTCGCGCCGGCGAGCGCGAGGGTGGTTCGCATCTTGTCGCCACACACCTCGAGGACCGTTGCGGAGTTGATCGACGGTACTCTCCAAGCCTCAAGTAGCCGGGCCACAGTCAGCTGCCGCACATGGCTCAGCGAGCGGCCGAGCACCACTTGGCACCCGCGCAGAGCTGTGATCTCTGCAGAATCCAATTGGGGCCCAGCAAGCGAAGCTTGGATCAGGTCATCGGCGACGGTGACGACGCGGACGCTGCGGTGCCGGGCAAGCTCCGCTACGATGAGCTTCTCCTCAACGCGGATCCGGGAATAGACGAGACCAACGCGCACCTCCCTCACTCGCCCCAGTCCTCCTCGATTTCAGGGGCAAGCGCCAGCGCCAGCGGATCCACCCCGATGACTTCCAGCTCGGCCAGGCACGCGCCACACGCCACGATCTCGCCTTGCAAAGTGCCGGTAGGCAGCTCGATGGCCTCGTCGCACTCCGGGCACTGAGCCTGCAACGCCATCGATTCACCTGGCATTCAGCCACTCCCCATTGAGCACATGAGCGCGGGCTGATTCGACGTCGATCCCATATCGGCACCAAAACTGCTAGTTCTGGGTCGCCGAGTCCCACCGGTGGTCGTCTTTCGCATCGTCGCCTCCCGACCCGTTGGCCACGCCCCGTCCGGTCGACCGAAAATCAGTCGACCGTGAGGGCGGTGCCAGACCCATGGGGTCGTCGGCCACGCGGTACCACCTCACTTCGCCAGCGCCTCGCAGCGCTGGCCTCGTCGGGTGCCATCACACCTTGCCCCGGATGACGGTGGGGCTTCCGGCGGGTTCTACTTCCGACCGACTATCGGGTTCTTCCCGCGGCTCGGAGGTCTTTTTCCCGAAGGTGATCCCTGTGGCCTTTGCAGCTACCGGCCACTCTCTAGAAGGAATCCGTCCTCCGTACTCGTCCTCGTCTACGCCTTTGCTATTCGGTTGTCGGCACGGACCTTACCAGGGCACGCAAGCACGGCGCAAGCTGCCTCGCGTCGGGTAAACGGCTACGGCCTCCCGATCAGGCTGAGACGCTGGGTCGGCTAACGGCGGTGAGCGCGACTCCAAGCCGCTCTACCGCCAGATCCGCCTCCGCCGTACTAATCGTGAGCGGCGGGAGCAGACGGATGGTGCGCTGCCCGATGGCGTTGACCAACAGGCCGGCGTCGATAGCGGCATCGGCCACAGCAGCCGCGATCGGGGTCCGCAGGCCGACCGCCAGCATTAATCCGCGCCCCCGCACCTCAAGAACCGGCAACCCGTCCGACCGAAGGCCAAGGATCCCGTCGCGCAGACGTGCGCCGACCCGAGTCGCATTCTCCAGCAGGTGCTCGCTCTCGATGGCATCGAGGACGGCCAATCCAGCCGCCGAGGCCAGCGGGTTGCCGCCGAAGGTGCTCCCATGGTCACCAGGTTCGAAGACGTCGGCGCGGGGCCCGGCCAAGGTGGCCCCGATGGGAACCCCTCCTGCGAGTCCCTTGGCCACCGTCATTAGATCGGGGACGATGCCGGACCACTGGTGAGCCCACATGCGGCCGGTTCGGCCCATCCCTGACTGGATCTCGTCTACCACCAGAAGGCAGTCGTATCGGTCGCAGAGCCGACGGATCTCCTGAAGCTGAGAATCCGAGAGGGCAAAGATTCCGCTTTCCCCCTGGATGGGCTCGACCAGAACCGCCACCACATCCGGGGTCAGCGCCGACTCGAGAGCCTCGACGTCGCCACGCCGAACTTGGCGGAAGCCCTCTGGCAGTGGCTGAAAGGGATTGCTGTACTTTGCCCGGCCAGTGGCCGCCAGGGTACCAAGGGTCCGTCCGTGAAAGGCGCCACTCAGGGTTACCACAACGTGCGGCCCACGCTCTTGCTGGCTTCCCCACTTCCTCACCATCTTGATCGCTGCCTCATTGGCCTCTGCGCCGCTGTTGCTGAAGAAGACGCGGGATGGGAACGCACTCGCAACTAGTCGCTCCGCCAGGGCCACCTGTGGCTCGCTGAAGTACAGATTGCTGAGATGAATCTGCTTTTGCGCTTGCACCGAGATGGCGGACGTCAAACCGGGATGTCCATGTCCGAGGACGTTGACCGCAATGCCACCGACGCAGTCCAACAGACGCGCACCTGAGTCGCTGATCAGCCAAGCACCCTCACCACTCTCAATGGTCAGAGGTGCTCTGTGGTAAGTGTCACACAGCACCTCGCTCGACCTTGCCTGCAACTCGCTCACAGGGATGCCGCCTCGGCCTGCCCGCTCAACAGAGCGGCAGGCGCCGTCGCGCGCTTTGATTCGTAGGCACAACTGTCTCCTGCGTCTTGGTTCACACCTCAGACCTTACCAACGACCATACGTCTGGACCGACCCGATAGTGCTCCATTCCGCCATGACCCCATGGGACACCGAACCGCACACGACGCTTGAGTTCGGGAGGGGGCCGGCCCGCCGACCCCCGCTTGAGGAGAGAGTCCAACGCGTCTCACCGTTTTGCTGCACTCGGTTGCGACAGATTTCGAGGAGCCGCCCCAGCGGCGGCGCACGCACGCCGCCGCTGGGGGCAGGTTGGTCAGCCCGACGCTGTGGGTAGCCGCGGCCAGACCGAGAGCAGGCCGACGCGAGCGGTACCACGCCACCGGATGCGTTCCTTCGGCAATCCGATCATGTCCGAGTTCTTGAATATGTTGAATCCTCGCTCCCTGGCGGATCGTCCGTCATAGAGCTCTTGCCACGACTTAGAGCCGAACGGCATCGCCGAGAAATTTGCGATTCGTCAGCGCTGAGACTGCACCGACCAGGGGGCACTTTTCAGGCCGCAGGCCTGGTCCACCGCATGGTATGACGTAGCGGAGGATGGCGGGGAACGTGCAGCTCGGGCACCGGCCAGGGCTCGAATGCAACGACGAGCCCTGAGAGCAGCCGATTGCGGCTGGCCCACACGGGGAGGACCTGGACGATGAATGAATCTGAGCGGTACGGGCAGAGCCTGGAGGTAGGCTGGCCGTTTGGCTCCACGACGATCTCCGGAACTGTGGTGACGCCGGAGAGACCCAGTCCCTTCCCGGGCGTCGTGCTGGTGGGTGGCAGTGGCCCGACGGACCGCGACTGGAACTCCCCACTCCTACCTGGGCAGAATGGCAGCGGTCGCCTGCTCGCGGAGGCGTTGGGGCGAGCAGGGTTTGCCTCGCTACGGTACGACAAGCGCGCCTCCGGCCCCCACGTCCGCAAGACGATGCCTCACCTGATCGGGGCCATCACCATGCAGAGCCACGTCGATGAGCTCGCGGGGGCGGTCCGCGCCCTTGCCGAGCAACCGGGCACTAGCCGTGACCGGATCTTCGTTCTCGGCAACAGCGAGGGGACTCTCCACGCCCTCAACTACCAGGTCCACGACCCCGGCATCCCTCTCGCCGGCCTAGTGCTGTCCGGGCCTCCCGGGCGCACCGTGGGTGCTGTCACCCGGTCCCAGCTTGCCGCCCAGTCTAGGAGTTTTCCGAATGGCGAGCATCTGCTCGGACTGTATGACGCCGCCGTCGCCCGGTTCCTGGCAGGTGAGCCTGCATCGCCCGATCCGTCCCTGCCGGAGGGCGTGCGCACCCTGATAGCGGCCCTGGAGAGCCCCGCTAACCTTCCCTTCGCCCGTGAGCTGTGGACAGCGGACGCCGCAGCACCTCTCCGGGAGGTGCGCATCCCGGTGCTCATCATCATCGGCAAGAAGGGCCTACAGGTCGACTGGCAAGCCGACGCGGAGCCTCTTCATCGCGCCGCGGCGGGTCGCACGGACGTCAGCTTCCTCTTCCCCGAGGATGCCAATCACGTGCTGAAGCATGAGCCCCGACCACGCGAGGAACTCATGCAGGCAGAGGCGATGTCTAGGTACAACGCGCCAAACGCCTCACTGGACCCCATCACCATCGCGGCGATCGTAGCGTGGCTCACCGCCCAAAAGAATCGCAACTAGCCGTGTGCGCCGTAGCCATCCGTCGCATCACTCCCATCGTGTCAGCGTCCGGGGCAACCTCTATCCTGCCTGCTCCATGAAGGGGGTTATCGGAGAAGCGGTTGCACACGTTCGGTGCGTGGTTCGTAGGTGAGATTGGGATCATTGATGAAAAACGTCGTCGCGTGTGTCTGGGCATGCCACGTGGAGGCCTACGTGGAATGAAAATCTCTCTCCAGCGGCGCCCATTTCGTTCCGTAGCAACAGTTGACGTTGCAGTCTGACGGGTGGCCATTACGTGCGTGGAGTCGGCTGGATGACTTGGCGTAGCTCAGGCGTCAAGATCATTAGCGGTGCCGTAAGCCTGCACGGTCTATGGTCAGTTCAGCCGGTCTGCAATCACTTCTGTAATTCGGGGGATTGTTCTGGCGCAAGGAGGTTGTTGTGACAACCGTTCTAGTTCTACACCGCGTTGCTGACTACTCGACCTGGCGGACGGCCTACGAGTCCTTCGAGGGAGTTCAGAAGGAGCTCGGCGTCATCGAGGAGAGCGTTTTCCAGGCCAAGGGCGACTCGAACAACGTGTTGGTACTTCACCGCTTCGCATCAATGTCTGATGCCGAGAAGTGCATGGAAAGCCACAAGCTGCGCGAGGCCATGAGCGAGGCCGGCGTCGTCGGACAGCCGCGCATCGAGTTCTACGAGGAGGCTCTCGCTCCAGTTAGGGCGTAGAGCTGATGAGCGGCGGCGGGTTGATCACCTGCCCCCGCTCCGATCCCTCGGGCATTTCGATTGGTCCGTGCTAAGTCCGTTAGAGACGGCCCCGCGATCAGAATCGCGCAGACGATCTTGAGCGCGTCTGCTTGCTACTATTCGCTGCCGATCATCGGGCTGTCGGCCTCCGGGGTCAGGGCCCACGACATGGCTGAAGTTTCTCCGTTCCTCTCCCGACAGCTGTTCTCATGGCAAAGGCGAACGCTGCGTAAGCGACCGGTACGATGTCGCGTTCGTCAAACACACCGAGGGAATTCATGGCGATCCGGTCGAACGGGGCAGACCACCAAGTCACCATCAGAGTGAGCAGCCCGGCCACGGCAATACTGGCCAGGCCCATGACGCCGACCTTGATGGCCAGCCATCGCGTGCGGGTGACGCTCTGGGTCCAGGCCAGGCGGTAGGTGCCGGTCTCCAACTCGCGGGCGACCAGAGGCGCCGCCCAGTAGACCCCGACCAAGCCGGGGACGACTACCTCAGGGACGCCGAGCGTAGTTTGCAAGGTTGAGTAGTGCTGGAGGAAGGCAGCTTTGGCGCTCGTGCAGTCGTGGTGCGCCTTGCAGGTCGCGACGGACGTGTCGTGAAGGTGGGCTAGACCCACACCGGTGACCAGCAAGATGATGGCGAGAGCTACTAAGGCACCGGACGCGACCAGGATCTGGGTTCGGTATTGACGCCACGTCAACCAAATCACTGCTGAATCCTCAAAGTGGCCTAGACGATCCCTTTTCGCTGCTGGTGCTTGGCGCATGTAGGCCAGCACCAGGTCTTCCATCCCGACTTGCTCGACAGTCCAGGTCGGATCCAGGATGGGATCCTCAGTACGCACCAACAACGTGCTCTGGTGGTCGGTATGACTTTCTTCTATGACCTGTTGATGGGCCGGCAGGGTGCTCGGGTCGCGCCGTGGTCCAATCAGACGGCGGTGCGACGCGAGCGAGAATCAACAGCTCGGGGCGCTTGGCAATGGCCAGCGTCAGCGCCAACTGAGCCCGCTGCCCTCCCGAGAGGGAGCCAGCCCGCTGACCGGGATCCAGGTCGAGTTGTTCGAGCCGACCTTGTGCGAGGTCGCTGTCCCAGGTCGGGTTCATGTGCGCCCCGAGCCGGAGATGGTCAACAACCCTCAACCTGGAATAGAGGGAAGTGTGCTGGGCGACGAAACCGATCCGGGCGATCTGCGGGCCAGTGGTGGCTGGTGCAGCACCAAGGACTGTGACCGAGCCCGACGTCGGAGACAGCAGGCCCGCGGCCAAAGAGTGCAGGGTTGTTTTGCCGGCCCCGTTTGGTCCAACCAGCCCGACGACCCGACCCGTGGGATTGCCAGAGTGCAGTCGGACAGCACCCACCGACTCCCGTAGCGCTTTCCCAATCGGGTGGTCTCTATGGCCGCGGTCAAGCTACATCCTCCTCGGTGGCGGAACGAAGGGTGTCCAGGAACAGCGCCTCGATGCTCTCCTCGTCGAGACCAGATAGACGCGCCTGGGCCAGCCAGCGCCGGAGGTCTTGGCGCAGGGGACCAAGCTCGGCCAGGGGGCCATCGCTCAACGTCTTGGTCACGAACGTCCCAATTCCCGGACGGGCTGCAACCAACTCCTCATGTTCGAGTTCCCGGTACGCCTTGAGGACAGTGTTGGGATTTATCGCCAGCCGCGCTACCGCTTCCTTGACGGTCGGAAGCTGGTCTCCTTCGCGCAGGAGGCCCAGCCGGAGCGCTTGTCGGACTTGGTGGACGATCTGAAGGTAGGGAGAGACGCCCGAGCGCGAGTTCAGGTGAAACTCGATCATTGCAACTCCATTTATCTAGTGACGTAGCTAAATATACTACATACTACCCTAGCCAGGTTCCCCTCGATCAAAAGACCCCGTGCTCGCGGTAATCGCTGGATCGCAGGAACCAACCGATTTCAGTGGCACGGCACAGGGAGTAGCAGTCCCCTGCAGCCGCGGCTACGAATCGGTCGGATCCGCTAGGATCGTTGGCTGTGGGACGACGCAGCGCGCCGCCATTTCGAGCTGATCACGTGGGCAGTCTGTTGCGCCCAGAGGCGGTCCTGCAGGCGCGAACTGACCTCGCCTCCGGCCGCATTACTCCAGCCGAGTTGAAGTCCATCGAGGACGACGCCATCCGGACCGCGGTGCAATTGCAGGAGAGCGTCGGGCTCCGGTCGGCTACCGACGGAGAGTTTCGTCGGGCGTCGTGGCACATGGACTTCATCTACCAACTGGGGGGCATCTCCAAAGCTGACCAGAATCTCCGCGTCGCTTTCCGTAACCGCGATGGCACCACTGAGTTCACCTCTGCCGCACTCCAGGTACATGACCGAATCCGTTTGGAGCGCCCCATCTTCACCGAGGCCTTCGAGTTCCTCCGAGGCTGCGTGACCAGCGCGGTGCCGAAGCTGACCATCCCCTCCCCCAGCATGGTGCATTACCGCGGTGGGCGCGCCGCCATCGACCCCACGGTGTATCCGGAGATGGACGAATTCTGGGCCGATCTTAGCGCCGCCTATGCCCAAGAGATTCGCGCCCTTGGTGACGTGGGTTGCACCTACCTGCAGCTTGACGACACGAGCCTCGCCTACCTCAATGACCCACACCAGCGGGAGCTCCTCCGGAGCCAGGGGGCCGATGCCGAACACCAGCATCTGATCAACATCAGGCAGATCAACGCAGCGATCGCCGACCGGCCGGAGGGCATGGTGGTCACCACTCACTCCTGCCGGGGGAATTTTCGCTCGTACTGGGCAGCGGAGGGAGGCTACGACTTCGTGGCCGAGGCCCTGTTCGGCGAGCTCCAGGTCGACGGTTTCTTCCTCGAGTTCGATGACGAGCGGTCGGGTAGCTTCGCCCCGCTGCGATTCGTGCCTCCGGGAAAGATGGTGGTGCTGGGACTGGTGACCACCAAACACGGCGCGCTGGAGACCAAGGAAAACCTAAAGCGCCGGATCGAGGAGGCGAGTCGCTACGTGCCCCTCGAGCAGCTCTGTCTGTCCCCCCAGTGCGGCTTCTCCTCCACGTTCGAAGGGAACCAGCTGACCCTGGACGAGGAACTCGCCAAGCTAAGTTTGGTCGTGGAGACGGCCGAGGAAGTTTGGGGCTGATCGCGTCGGCGATCCCGAAGTCGTCCCGCGACTCGACGCCGGCATCTGGCGACCGCCGCCTCCATGGTGGTCCACGGCGCCGGGGCCGTTGCCAGGTGGGCCTAGCGCTGGTTGGCCAGCACTCTTCAACCGCGGCCGTCCTACTGCGCCCGGCACTGTGAACGGAGCCACTGGACTGGTCGTCACCTCAGAGGGCCGTCCCCGGAACGCGATGAGGTTCACAGTCGCGCAGGGAGAGATCTCGAGATCGCCGACCCAGATTGGCTCCGACCTGGGGAGCTGGACCCGTCCTCGCCGACCAATAGGCCTCCAGCAAGTGGTTCGTAACGCAGGCGGCCGGGCTGGATGGAATTCTGCCAGCCCATCGCCAGCCGGATCAGTGATGCCATGACGATGCCTACAGCGGTAATCATTGGCGGGCGGGGCCAGACAGGCTGGGCCATCGGTCGACGCCTGGTCGAGGCGGGATGGACAGTTACCGCCACATCCAGCGCCGCCCAGCCTGGTCCGGCCGCGAGGGACGAGGTCCGCTGGGTCCAGTTCGTCAGGGATGAGAAGAGTGAACTCAGCGAGGTCATCCCCTCCGGCACCGACGTCGTTGTGGACGTGACGGCTTTCACGCCAGAGCACGGGCAACAGCTGTTGGCGCTCAAGGAGCGGATTGGTGCTGCGATCGTAATTTCGACCATATCCGTCTACTCGGATGCCGCCGGGCGGTCGCTGGACGAGGCATCCGACGAGGCTAGCTTCCCCGCCTGGCCGGTCCCCATCCCCGAAGACTGGGTACGGTTGCCTCCCGGCGATCAAACCTACTCGACCCGCAAAGCAGCCCTAGAGAACACGTTGCGCGACAGCGCCCGGTGGCCGCTGACGATCATTCGTCCCGGCGCCATCCACGGCCGTCACAGCCACCACCTCCGGGAGTGGTACTTCATCAAGAGAGTCCTTGATCGGCGCCGGCAGGTGGTCCTCCCTTTTGCGGGCCAGAGCATCTTCCAACCAACCGCATCCGCCAATTTGGCCGAGCTGGTGCTCCGAGCGGCGGAACAACCTGGAAACCGAACTCTCAATTGCGGCGACTTCGAGCCTCCTTCCGTCGCCCGGATCAGCGAAATCGTGGACCAAGTGATGAATCATTCGACCGAACGGGTGCTGGTGTCAGGCCCAGAGCCGGAACCGACGGTGGGGGGTCATCCCTGGGCGACACCGAGACCAGTTGTGGTCGATATGGCTCGCGCGAAGTTGGAGATCGGCTACCAGCAACCGCTGAGCTACGCGGATGCCCTCGCCGACACCATCTCGTGGGCTGTCGAAGCCACCGCCGGGCGCGACTGGCGCGACGTATTTCCCGGACTAGCGGCGTATCCGACCAACCTCTTCGACTATGGATCCGAGGACGCTTACCTGTCCCGCCGGTCGGAGCTGGAACGCCAAAAGAGTTGACCGAGCGCTGATCAGTCCAGGTCGGTTAGCACGGTCTCTGGCTCGAGACCGGCGGCGGCGAGGTCGACCTCAAGCATCTCGCGAATCATGTCTGGAAAAGACGTTGACGGCTCCCAGCCCAGCGACTGACGGGCCTTGGTCGAGTCAGCCACCAGATCGGGAACTTCTGCCAGCCGCAGGTAGGCAGGATCGGTGTCCACCCAGGCGGTCCAGTCCAGTCCTACCATTCCGAACGCCGTGTCGAGCAGCTCCCGAACCGAGCGGCTTACCCCAGTCCCGATGACGAAGTCGGAGGGCGCGTCCTGCTGCATCATCAGCCACATCGCCTGAACAAAGTCGCGGGCGTGGCCCCAGTCGCGGCGAGCCTCCAGATTACCCAGGCGGAGCCGCTCCTTTCTGGCCAGCACAGCGGCGACCCCTCTAGTCACCTTTCTCGACACGAAGTTCTCGCCCCGTCGCGGGGACTCGTGGTTGAAGAGAATCCCATTGCAGGCGTACAGTCCGTGAGCTTCACGGTAGTTCGTGGTCATCCAATACGAGTACACCTTGGCAACTGCGTAAGGACTGCGTGGATGGAAGCGGGTCTTCTCGTTCTGCGGTGGTGGCGAGGTTCCGAACATCTCGGAACTGCTCGCCTGATAGAAGCGCGATGGTAGGCCGTAGGTCCGGATCGCCTCCAGCAGGCGGGTGGTGCCCAGGGCATCAACGTCGCTGGTGTACTCGGGCTGCTCAAATGAGACCTGAACGTGACTCTGAGCAGCGAGGTTGTACACCTCGTCGGGCCTCACCAAACGAATCAGTCGGTTCAGATTTCCGGAGTCGGTGAGGTCGCCGTAGTGCAGTGAAAAGCGTGCCCCATCAGCGGCCTGACCTCCTCCTTGTCGGAGGTGCTCAATCCGGCCCCGGTTGAGGCTGGACGTGCGACGGACGACGCCATGGACCGCATAGCCTTTGGCCAAGAGAAGTTCCGCCAAGTAGGAGCCGTCTTGCCCGGTTACTCCGGTGATCAGAGCGGTCTTCGTACTGGCTCTCCTGTTGGTCGATGGGATCCCTGCGACGATCTCAACTGGACTTCAAGTCGGGGTCATGATAGCCGGTGCTGCGACTGGCGGCCCTTGCCGGCACCAACTCCTCCCGCTGCGGAAGGCTCACTGAGCGGTCGATACAAGAACATGGTCGTTGGTATAGGAGCGTCATCGCCGCAGCTGCGTTTTTCTTCTTCGGACCGGTCAAGTGGACAGCCGCCCTTCCCCTATCCGGTGGGTGTTCGTCGGCAGCACGTCATGCCAGTTGGGGTCCGACACTTGCCCGAGGGTCGGCTGCGGATCCTGGTTGCCCTGACCGGACTCGGCTAGGCACTAAGACTCTGGATCGAAACGATCTAGGAGCTCGCTGACCGAGACGCTATCGACCGGCGCGTCAAGCAAAGGTTCAGAGAAGAGGCCGGGCAACCTCCCCCAGGCGAGTTTGGGTCGTCCTGAGCAACTGGGTTACCTGGCGGAGGAACTTGCCGGCGGCGGCTTCCGAGGTGAGCCGGGGCAGCCCGTTGGAGACGCGGCGATCCAGGGCCAGGAATCTCTGGCGCAGTTCATCGTCCTCGACCCACTCCGCTAGCTGACGCACTCGCCTGGTCGACTCCCAAAGTTCGTGGTCAATGCCGGCCGGGCGCGGCGATGCCGCCCAGGAGCCAGTGGCCTTGGCGGTCTTGATCTCCCAGTGATGAACGTCCCATACCGCCCGCATGTACAGATCCAGGGCCGCCTGGAAGTCGATCACGATCTGCCGGCGGCGCTCCACCTGCCGGTCCAGCTTCTCCTCACGTTTCCAAGCGACGTCCTGGCGGTCGCGAAGAAAGCGGCCGGCCGATCCCCCGGCCAGCCCCATGGCGGCCCCACCGAGCGTAAATGCGCCCGTCGTGAGCGCGGTCCCATTCAGCACTTCGTGCCCGATCATATGCCGCTTCGCCGAGAACTGCGCCCTTCTCGCTCCGGCCCGCCGAAGGCGCTCCTTCGAAAGGAGTTGCCAATATCTCCCGAGATCACGAAGTCGGCTCAGGTCAGAGCTATGAGCGATGGACATGGAGGTCTTCAGCCGCCGCTCGGGTTCCCCCAGAGGATCAGATGCGCCGGTCGGTCTCCGGGTCGGCAAGACCGTCGAAGTAGCGGTCGAGAACTTGACTGAATGCCTTCTCTTGGGGCGCCGCCCGCAGGAACAGCGTCATCGAGGAGCGGAGTTTCATCGCGTCGACGAGGCCGAAGATCTCCGCGGCGCCCCGGCCGGGTGTCTCTGCCAAGATCCCGGCGCACTCAATCAGGCGTGGGCCCAAGAGAGGGTGACCCAGATAGGCCGCTGCCTCGGCCAAGGAGGAAATGGCGAACTCTCGAGAGATGGCGCTCTTTCCCAGTCCGCCCAGCTGGGGAAAGACGAACCACATCCAGTGTCCCGTCTTACACCCGCGGCGCAGCTCGGAGACGGCACGGCGGTAGGTTCCTGCCGCCTCTTGAGCGGTAACAAACCGCTCTAAATCAAAGGGATCTCCGACTCTGGTCATGACTCAGCTCCGCGCTCGGTCGACTCCGCCCGTTGGCATCGGCGGCTCATCTACCGGCCCCGCGGGCCTCCCCTTTGGCTTCTTTAGAATGCCCTGAGTCTGAAGTTCTGTCCCCCCGGCACACAAGGCGAAGGCGCGCGGGTCGGGAGTAGGCTGGAACAGTAGACGTGCTCTGCGATCATCACTGGAGGCGGCGACCTCATGAGCCCAGCAGACGACTTCGACTCCCGCACCATCGCCGACTTCCGCGCCAACGGCGGCAAGGTGGGCGGCAACTTTGAGGGTGCTCCACTCCTGCTCCTCCACAGCACCGGAGCGCGGAGCGGCGAAGCGCGAATCAACCCGGTCATGTACCTGGCCGACGGGGATCGCTACTTGGTGTTTGCCTCTAAGGGCGGATCCCCGAGCAACCCCGCTTGGTATCACAACCTGATGGCGCACCCGGAGGCCACGATTGAGGTTGGTAGGGACACCCTAGAAGTGAGAGCCGTGCCCTTGACGGGCAAGGAGCGTGACGAGCTCTATCAACGCCAGTCAACGCTCTACCCAGGCTTCGCCGAATACCAGGCCAAGACCAAGCGAACAATTCCGGTGGTTGCGCTCACCCCCAAGTCGAGGGCCTGAGAACTGCGCCCTCCGGAGGTGGCTGAGCGGCGAATCGGCATGCTGAGCTAGCCGCCTGCCGTTACCCGACACGACGACCTAGGAGCGCTGCTGGCTGCGGCTCCTAGTGGGCCTTGGGAGCTGCCCTGACGGGTCGATTCGCAGCCAACCCAAAATTGGTTCGATGCTAGAACCAATTTTGTAAAATAGGTCCTTGGCAGGTGAACCCGTCCCTGGGGCAGGGTTCGTGCGACCTGAACTGGGGCCAGCGGTGGAGGCGCTCACCCGGGTGGCACGGATCTTGGAAAGAGCCTCTCCTGAGCTGAGCCTCGCGCACTACCGGGTGCTGACCATGATCTCGGCTGGGGACGGGAGAGCTTCCCGCTTGGCTCAACGACTCGCGCTGGGCAAGCCGGCCATCAGCGCGACGGTGGAGTCCCTGGTGGCAAGAGGACTAATCGCCCGCTCGAACCTGGAGCCCGACCGACGGGTGGTCCACTTGGAGATCACCCCCAAGGGCTACTCGGCGCTGGCGGACGCCGAGCTGGCCATGTCGAAGGAACTCGCGCACGTCCTCGCACACGCGCCGGACAGAGCGAGAACACTGGCGGGGCTGGAGAACCTCTCGGTTGCCATGGCCGGGCGCCAAGCAGCACATCACGGTGACACGTCCACTCCGGCCAGCCCGCCGGAGTCCGTCGGGTGAGCCCAACGCTCCGGACGGGACGGCAGGCCGGATGGGTCCGCCGGCTAATCCCCTACCTGCGACCTCACCGGCGGGCCATCTTCATATCCCTGGCCGCAGCTGTTGTCGCCAGCGCCTGCCAGGCGGCCGCCCCCCTGGTGGCTCGCCAGATTCTCGACAACGTGATCCTGCACCACCGCTCCCCCATGGCCCCCTGGCTGGGGGCCCTGATTGGGATTGGAGTCCTCACCTTCCTGGCCGCGCACCTGCGCCGCTACCAGGGAGGTCGGGTGGCTCTCGATGTGCAGTACGACCTCCGCAACGCGATGTACGACCGACTCATGGAGCTCGACTTCGCCAGCCATGACCGGATGCCCACCGGCCAACTGGTCTCGCGCGCCAACTCCGACTCCACTTTGGTCCAGGGCTTGCTGGCCTTCTTCCCCAACGTCAGCGGCAACCTGCTTCTGCTGGTCAGCTCGCTGGTCATCATGGTCGTGCTCTCACCGCTGCTGGCCGTGATCAGCCTCATCGTGGCTCCCGCCCTGCTGATCGTGTCCTACCGGATGCGCTCGCAGATCTTTCCCGCCACCTGGGACGGCCAACAGAGAGAGGGGGAGGTCGCCCAGATCGTCGACGAGGACGTCAACGGGGTGCGCATCGTCAAGGCCTTTGGCCAGGAAAGGCGCGAGCTGCTGCGGCTCACCGCCTCGGCTCAGCGCCTCTACGGTGCGCGGATGCGGGCGGTGCGCCTGCAGGCTCGCTACCAGCCGGTGCTGCAGGCCCTGCCCACCTTGGGGCAGGTGGCGGTGCTCGGCCTGGGCGGGTGGATGGCCCTCAACCACCAGATCACTCTGGGCACCTTCCTCGCCTTCTCGACCTATCTCACCTCGATGATGTCGCCGGCCCGAATGCTGGCCGGGATGCTCACCATCGCCCAACAGGCACGAGCTGGCCTGGAACGGATCTTCGACCTCCTCGACTCGCACCCCGAGATCGAGGACTCAGCTTCAGCAGTCGAGCTACCCCGCATCCAGGGCAATATCCAGTTCCGCCAGGTCGCCTTCGGTTACCAGGACTCGTCCCCTGTTCTCCGTGGCTTCGATCTCGAAGTCGCCGCCGGCGAGACCATCGCTCTGGTCGGGCCGTCGGGCGCGGGCAAGTCCACCGTGGCGGCCCTCCTCCCCCGCTTCTACGATGTCCACGAAGGGGCTGTCCTGGTCGATGGCCACGATGTGCGCCAGGTCAGCCTTCGCTCGTTGCGAGGTCAGATCGGAGTCGCCTTCGAGGAGAGCTTTCTCTTCTCCGCCAGCATCTACGACAACATCGCCTATGGGCGGCCCGGCGCCAGCCAGGAGGAGGTCGAGGCGGTCGCCCGGGTGGCCCAGGCACACGACTTCATCCAGAGGCTGCCAGCCGGCTACGGGACGGTGGTCGGTGAGCGGGGACTCAGCCTCTCCGGCGGACAGCGGCAGCGGGTGGCCTTGGCCAGAGCCCTGCTCACCGACCCCCGGGTACTCATCCTCGATGACGCCACCAGCGCCGTCGACTCGGTGGTTGAGGAGGCGATCCACCGGGGCCTGCGCGACGTGATGCGGGGACGGACCACGATTCTGGTGGCCCACCGGGAGTCGACCCTGGGTCTCGCAGATCGCATCGTGGTGGTGGATCAGGGAGTCGTCGTGGACCAGGGAAGCCACGGCGAGTTGATGGCACGCTGCGCTCTCTACCGCCTGCTCCTGGCGGGGCCAGAAGGTGAGGAGGGCACTCTGACCGCGGGAGTGGTGGATGCACCGGCCGATGCATCCACCTGGCGACGGTCCGGCCGGGTGGGACGAGTGGGGACCTCGCACCCGGCGGCGCCCCTGGGGACCGCCGCCTCAGCTCCCACCCTGGGTGCCGGACTGGGCGGTAGCGGTGGAGGTAGAGGTTGGCGCAGCGGCCTCGCACCTACCCCGGAGCTTCTGGCCAAGGTAGCCGCCCTGCGTCCGATCCGGGACGAGGCCCGGATCGATGTCGATGCCGAGTCACGTCCCGACGAGGGCTTCTCGCTTTGGGCCTTCATCAAGGACTACCGCCGCCCCCTCGGCCTGGGCCTGCTGCTGGTGGTCCTCGACGCCGTGGCGAGCCTGGCCGGGCCGCTGCTGATCCAGCGCGGCATCGATCAGGGGGTGGTGGCCGGATCCTTGGCGGTGATCGTCATCGCCACCGCCGTCTTCCTGGTGATCACGCTGGCCGACCTGGCCGATTCCATCGCCGAGACCTTCGTCACTGGGAGGACGGCAGAGCGTCTCATGGTGGCGCTGCGGGTGAAGATCTTCGCTCAGTTGCAGCGACTCTCCATCGACTACTACGAGCGCGAGATGGCCGGTCGGATCATGACCCGGATGACGACCGACGTGGACTCCCTGGAGTCGCTCCTGGAGAGCGGCCTTATCACCGCGGTCGTGAGCGTTTGTACCTTCGTCGGGGTAGGAGTCGCGCTCTTCTTCATCAACTGGCGACTGGCTGCCGCCTGCTTGGTGGTGATCATCCCCTTGGGCCTGGCGACCGCCATCTTCCGCCGGCGCTCGGCGAAGATCTACGACCGCGCCCGGGAGCGCATCGCCGTGGTCAACGCAGACTTCCAGGAGAGCCTGGCGGGAGTCCGAGAGGCGCAAGCCTTCCGTCACGAGCAGCTCAGTCAGCAAGAGTTCCATCGCCTCGGGCAGCGCTATCTCGACGCCCGCCTCTCCGCCCAGCGGCTGGTGTCGGTCTACTTCCCTTTCGTGCAGTTCCTCTCCGACGCGGCCGACGCCGCGATTCTTGGATTCGGCGGTTACCTGATCGCGCAGGGTCAGCTCACCAGCGGGGCGCTGATCGCGTTCCTGCTCTACATCGACATGTTCTTCTCGCCGATCCAGCAGCTCTCCCAGGTGTTCGACTCCTGGCAGCAGGCGGGAGCCTCCATGCGCCGAATTCGCGAACTGATGGCACAGCGAAGCCTGACGCCCTCACCGGAACGCCCCACCCGGGTCGAGATCTCCCAGGGGGCGGTGCGCTTGCAGGGAGTCCACTTCCGCTATCCCAGCCGCGCTGAGTCAGGGTCGCCTGGCACTCCTCGGGAGTCGGCGAGGGACGACGCCCAGGAAGCGCTCAAAGGTGTCGACCTGGAGATTCCCGCTGGGCAGACGGTGGCACTGGTGGGCGAGACCGGGGCGGGCAAGTCGACTTTGGCCAAGCTGATCGTTCGCTTCTACGACCCCCAACAGGGCCGGGTCCTAGTCGACGGCCAGGACCTTCGCTCCTTCGAGCTGGGCGAGTACCGGCGCCGCCTCGGCTACGTGCCTCAGGAGCCCTTCCTCTTCTCGGGCTCGGTCCGGGACAACATCGCCTACGGACGACCCGGAGCGACCGACGCCGCGGTTGAGGCAGCCGCCCGGGCAGTGGGAGCCGACTACTTCATCGGCGAGTTGGAGGGGGGCTATCACCACCAACTGATGGAACGAGGGCGCTCGCTCTCAACCGGCCAGCGACAATTGCTCGCTCTGGCTCGAGCCCAGCTCATCGACCCCAAGATCCTGGTCCTCGACGAGGCTACCTCCAATCTCGATCTGGCCACTGAGGCCAGGGTGGGCGCGGCGATGACCCGCCTCGCCAGCGGCCGTACCACCATCGTCATCGCCCACCGTCTGCAGACGGCCCGCAAGGCGGACCGGATCGTCATCCTCGCCGACGGCAAGGTCGTCGAGGATGGCAGCCACGACGAACTCCTGGCGGATGCCGGTGCCTACTCGTCAATGTGGGAGAGCTTCCAACCGGCAGGGGTGAAATAAGACGAATCCTGCTCGGATCCGGCAAATCGCCTGAGGGTTGAAGACTGTTGGCGCCGACAGTCACATCGTGACTGTGATCGCGATCGGTCCAGTCCAAAGGCGCCTTCCGTCCGCCAAGTCGAGAGGTGCCCGGGCCATCCACGCGCCGGGCGGGATGGCGTAGCCGAGGCTCGGTGAGAGGCTATCGGTGCCGACCAGCAGCGGGATGGTGGCGGAGCCACCAGCACCGATCGCGACGTCGACGCCTCGGAAATGTTGGGCGCCGCTGAACCCGCCCACGAGCATGCCCGACTCCGGGGCGAAGACCATCGCCGTCAAGTTTCCATTGGTTCTGACAGTCATGTCTTGGTCACTTACGTTGTGCAGTAGAAGCGGGTGATGTAGGTACTGACCGGAGCTCACCTGGAGAGGACTCTCCAGGGAGATTTTCAACTCGCTGGGATGAATTTCGGAGCGAGTCACATGGTCGTCCGGGATCGGACGTTCGAGCCGACACTGCGGGTAGCGGAGAAAGCCGACCGTGAGGTCCACGGAGTCCGCGAATCGTTGCTGCAATGTCTCTGCTTCTAGCGTCGCCCAGCCGCGCAAGCTGATGTGAAACCGAGTCTCACCAGTGGGGTTTACTCGGGGATCCGGATACCCGGTGAGAGGTCGCCCTGGAGCATCCCGCAGCTCAAGCAGTGCCGCAGCGAGGTCGTCCCAGACTGCCATCTCTTCAAGCCTACGTCGGGGCCGGATCTGCTGGGAGTCCGCTCCGACCCGGACAACGCGTCCGGTTCGGTGCAGCAGCGACTTGCCTAAGCCGACTCGTTGTCCCAGATGAGCTCGCACTCGGGGCAGTCATATGTCTGGTGACGGCGGGGCCCCAACTGGAGCTGTCTGGTCCGGCTGGTGTGCCCTGCCGAACGGAGCGCCTTGAACAGCGGATCCCACTTCTGGGTGCGGATCTCAATGTGGTTGTCACGCACGGCGCCGCCGCAGACATCGTCGTCGAAGACCAGGACGATGGACCGGGGGGCGGCGTAGATGGCGATCAGGCACCAGGGGGACTCGCCGCACCGCTTGGCCATGTTGTCCAGCTCGTCAAGAAACGCGTTGCTGGGAGACCAGGCCGGGCGGCCCGGCGGCGTGGCTGGTGCCTTGGCGGTCGCTCTGGCTATCGAGCTGCCCAGTCGCCGAGGACAGCCCCAACCTCAGCCAGCGCGGCCGCAGGTAGGCGGGTAACCATGCCCTCGAGAACCGTTCGACGCGCCACCGTCACCGCGTCTCGCAGGCGGCGACCCTTGACGCTCGGGAGAAGGCGGACAACCGCGTCCGCCGCGACCGGGCGATTCAGCAGGCCCAACGACTCCAACTCCATTTCCAGTGCCTGAACTCCGCTCGAGTTGGTGGCCAGGAGCCGGGGCAGATCGACCCATCTGACGCCCTCGTCGGGCAGCCTCATAAGGAGTGACTCGGCTCCCGGAGAGAGCCTCCAGAGCAGGGAACGATCCCGCTGGCTCAGGCGCCGTTCCACCTCCCTGGCGAATCTGTCGAGGGCCGTCAGTAGCTGATCCGAAAGGAGCGGGACTCCACCCACCTCGCGCGGACCTTCAGCGCGACTGACGTGGATGCGGACGACCGTGCCCAGCTCGGAAGAGCGGACCTGGACCAGATTGCAGATTTGGTTGACCAGCCACAGGCCTCGTGCGTCCGCCCCGGGAAGGGCCGGACGATAGCGCCCGACCAGGGGATCATCGAGGTGACCCCGGTCTTGGACTTCGCAGACGATTCCGGCGCTGTCCTCCCAGACCCGGACCGTGCCCCGTCCGCCCCCGTGGCGAATGCTGTTGGTCAGCAGCTCAGTTACCGCCCACTCCAGGTCGGCCTGCCGCAGGGTCGGCAGTCCGGCCGCGACAGCGCAGCGGGCCACCACCTCGCGCATCTCCAGGCCTTGTCCCGCTCCGAAGTCAAGCTCTATCCGGTCTCCAGGGGCGGGTGGCAGCGGCGCCTGGTAGGGCAGCGAGCTGCGCGCTGTCCCTTGGTACAGATCACTCATCAGTGACTCACCACCGTTGAGCACCAGCCGGTGGGTGCGCTGGCCCACCTCGAGCGCGGGGGGGTCCAGGTGATCGACGTCATAAGGGCACAGCAAGCGCAGCTGGGAATGCTTCTCCAATACCAGATTGAGTAGCGCCTCGTGGCGTTCGCACTCCACCAGTTCGTCGGATGACCGCCCCGCCCAGACCGGTTCTCCGATGCCTCGCACGGGCCGACCGTCTGGGCTGACTCCTTCCACCCAATCGACCCAGGCGGGAATGATCCGAGCAGGATTGTGCCCGATCTGGCGCATGTCTACGAAGCGCACCGCCTGGGCGTCTGAGCCCAGCGCTTGGGTCAGTTCGCGAATGCGCTCGGCGGCGACCGCCACCATCACCGGCTCCTGGGCTGCGATCCCCTCACGGATGAAGGGCAGGGTACCCGCCAGAAATCCATCGTCCCCGGCATACATCAAGGCTTCGTGGTGGAACTTCTCCGCCCTCGAGTCGAGAGTGCCGGTCATCGACATCCGTGCTCACCTCGCTTCTTTGGAGCTGATTCGCGACCTTTAAGGGGCAGCAGCTTCATCGTAGCTTGCCTTCGCGATCTTAGGTCCCGAGTAGCTTCGGAATTTGTTCGATGAGCGCTTCGTGGGCCGGACGGGCGACTGCGACCGGCCCGATCACTGCGGTCCGAGACTGGGGCCCTCATCCAAGAGCAGCCAGGGCAGTGCCTCAGCCATGGGGCGGAGGAGGACCTGCAGATCAGGGTGGTCGCCGTCCGCACCCGCGAGCAGGCCCAGGGCGGCAGCCAGCGCCGCCCGCTCGGCCTTCTCGCCTACCTCACCGTGCTCGGCCTTCCAACTCACCAGGGCCGAAGTGCCTGCGGTCAGGCCGAGGAGGGCGTCTCGCACCTGGTGCCATTGGTCGACCCGATCAGTCGCCTCCAGAACCTCCGACGCTTCCTGCTCGGCGGCGCGGAAGTCGTCCAACTGGGCCTCCCCGACGTGGCGGTCCCACCCCTGAGCCACTCTCTCGACTCCCGCCCGGCCGAGCTCTCGAATGTCAGCGCTGAGGCGGCCGATGGTCCGTCCCTGCTCGGCAAATCCATAGCCGTCGATGTCGTTCGCCATACTGCCTCCAGTTGGGTGCCGAGAGGCCGGATGATACTGCGACCCAGGAGAGAAGTGCTCCTCCATTGGCCCCGACGCAGATCTGCCTCCATCCTCATCCAAGTCCTGCCCCCCAACCCATAGGCAGTACAGCTAGACGGCATACTAAAAGGAGAGGCTAGTCCTAGACGGACGTCAGGAGGTTGACATTCAGGTGGCGGCGATGGTCGACGGTTCCCACCCGGCCACGGATGATGGGCTCAAGAGTGACTTGCGCGAGGCTATGGCTCCGAGCCTCGTCGCGGAGGTGCGCAACCCCGACTTCGTCCAATCTCTGGAGCGCGGCTTGGCGGTGATTCGGACCTTCGGGGCGGAGCGCCCCCGGCTCACACTGAGCGAGGTCGCCAAGACCACGGGATTGACCAGAGCCGCAGCGCGGCGCTTCCTGCTCACTCTGGTCCAGCTCGGCTACGCCCGCAACGTGGGCCGTTACTTCGAACTACGTCCTCGGCTCTTGGAGCTCGGATACGCCTATCTCTCGTCCCTCGGGCTACCAGAAGTAGCCCAGCCTCATCTCGAGGAGTTGGCAGCCGAACTGCACGAGTCGGTATCGATCTCGGTCCTCGACGGGGAGGAGATCGTGTACGTGGTTCGGGTGCCCAGCCGCCGGATCATGAGTGTGACAATCGCACTAGGCACGCGCTTTCCAGCCTACGCCACATCAATGGGAAGGGTCTTGCTGGCCGGACTGGAGCCCAGTCAGCTCGAGGAGTATCTGGGTGAGGTCAAGCTCAGCCCGCTGACGCCTCAGACACTGGTGGATCCTGCCCTGCTAAGGGATGTGCTGCAGTCTGTGCGCCGGGATGGCTACGCCATGGTGGACCAAGAGTTGGAACGCGGCCTTCGCTCGGTGGCCACACCGATTCACGACTGGGACGGAACGGTGATCGCGGCGGTGAACGTCTCGGCACACGCCACCAGAGTCAGCCTCGATGGCCTACTGTCCGATTTTCTTCCGCACCTTCTGAAGGCGGCACGCGAGATCGAGGCCGATCTGGTCGCGCCGAGTTCCCGCACTGCCGGGGCGCGCTGAACCCACTTCTCATCACGGTCGGCACTCTGGTCTCCCCGACGGTCGCCTCACCCCTTGTTAGCTGTCCGTGGTTGGCTCACGGCGTGCAAGCACATTACGCCTGACGTGAGTGGCAACCGAAGTGGCGAAGCTCGTATCGCAGCCCGGGAAACGCTTGACATCACCCCGGCTCGATCACGATACTATCTCTGCAGAATACTGTGCGCATTGCGTACGTGCGTTCAGCAGGCAAACACTCCGGGGAGGGCGTCATGGCCAACAAGATCGACCGGCCGGTCTCGCGCCGTACGGTCTTAAAAGGACTCGCCGGGGGTACGGCCGCCCTCGCAACGAGCGAACTAGTAGGTGGACTCGGACCGATGCTCGCGCGAGCCGCCAGTAGCAGCCACAGCTCAGAGATCGTAATCGGCTATGTCAGCCCAGAGACTGGAAGCCTGGCATCATTCGCCACTCCGGACGACTTTGTCCTCAAGCGAATTCGTGAAACGTCTGCCTTCTCTAAAGGACTCACTAAGGGTAAGAAGAAGTACTCGATCAAGATCATCGAGGTCGACAGCCAGTCTGATCCCACCCGAGCCTCACAAGTAACGAAAAATCTGATACTTCAGGATAAGGTCGACCTGATTGTGACTAGTTCGGCACCGGAAACCGTGAACCCGGTCGCCGGAGTCTGTGAGTCAGAGCATGTGCCCTGCGTGTCCACGGTCTGCCCATGGGAGTCGTGGTATTACGCGGGTCTCGGTGCGACGCCCCCCGGCACGTCCCAGAAGTTTGCCTACAACACGCTCTTCTTCTTCGGAATCCGTGAGTTTGGTAAATGCTTCGTACCGATGTGGAATCGGATCCATAAGAAGTACAGCACCGACAAGGTCATCGCCTGCATGTTTCCTAATGACGCTGACGGCAATGCCTTTCGCATGGGCTTCCCCCCCGTCATCAGCGCCGCCGGATACACAGAGATCGACGGCGGTGCCTACCCAGACGGCCAGACCGGCTACACCTCGATGATCTCTCAGTTCAAGGATGGCAACGCCGACTTCTACCTCAATTGCCCCCTCCCTCCTGACTTCAACACAATGTGGAAGCAGGCCCACGAGCAGGGCTTCAAACCCAAACTAGCGACGGTCGCCAAGGTGTTGCTGTTTCCGTCCGACACGACTGCGCTCGGCTCGTTAGTCGAGAACATCGCCACTGACGCCTGGTGGACACCGTACAGCCCCTACCGCTCCTCCCTCACCGGGGAGAGCGCCAAGCAGCTCGCTGCGGCCTTCGAGTCCGCGTCCGGCCAACAGTGGACCCAGTCGATCGGGTCTACCTACACTCTCTTTGAAATAGCGCACCAAGCCTTGGCTCGAGCCAGTGATCCTCACGACAAGCGGGAAGTGGCGGCACAGCTGCATTCCCTGAAGATGCAGAGCATCTGCGGCCATTTGGACTTCACCAGCGGTCCCGCACCGGGTGTTGCCATCATCGAACCGGTCGGAGTCCAGTGGAAGAAGGGCACCAAGTACCCCTTCAGCATGTATGTGGTCGACAACTCCGCCAACAAGGACGTACCGATCAACGGGAAGCTCGAACCGACCCGCGCCTGATGACGGCACCGCCGGTCCTCGAACTGGTTGGAGTCGTCAAACGATTCGGCCAGATCACTGTCGCCGACGGGATCGGGTTCAGCGTCGAAGAGGGCGAGGCACTGGGTATTGTCGGCCCCAATGGGGCCGGCAAAACTAGCCTGTTCGGAGTTATCAGTGGCGAGCTCCCCGCCGACGCGGGGGATATCCTTCTCGAAAGCGTGTCCGTCAAGCGGCTCGATGCCGCGGCTCGCTGTCGCCTAGGTATCGGAAGAACCTTTCAGGTGCCGCGCGAGTTTCAGGGGATGACGGTACTCGAGAACGTCTTGGTGGCGGCCCATCAGGGTGGCCGGCTGAGAAGTCAGCAGGCCACCGACTTCGCTACCGAAGTCCTCGAGGAGACGGGCCTCCTGGGGTCCGCCAACCGGCTGGCTGGCTCCCTGGGCCTTCTCCAGCGCAAGCGGTTGGAATTAGCCAGAGCGCTGGCCACCCGCCCCAAGCTCCTGCTCTTGGACGAAGTGGCCGGAGGGCTCACCGACCCCGAGGTGGATGAGCTGGTGGGAGTGGTACGGAGGGCACAAGGCCGCGGGATCTCGATCATCTGGATCGAGCACGTGCTGCGCGCGATCATCGATACCGTCGACCGCCTGATCTGTCTCGCCGGCGGCAGAATCGTGGGTGAGGGCGCGCCCACCGAAGTCCTCGGCATGACCGAGGTCAGGGAACTATTCTTGGGTGCCGTCCCGGGCGAGGTGTCGGTCGCCTCCAGCGCAGGGACACCTCCGAACTCGGACCCAGACATCCATTCGTTCGACGGGGGACGATGATGACGGCTGGCGGCGGCAGGATGGCGCTTCAGGTCGACGCCCTGACCGTAAAGCACGGCCAGCTGACGGCCGTATCGGAGGTCAGTCTCGAAGTGACCCGAGGCACCATCCTGGCCGTGATCGGTGCCAATGGGGCTGGAAAATCTTCGCTTCTCGGGGCCATCGCGGGACTGCTTCCGTCCAGTCAGGGCCGAATCCTCCTGGACGACGAGGATATAACGCGGCTGCCCTGCCCCAAGCGAGTCCAGCGGGGTATTTCTTTGGTCCCAGAGGGACGTCGCCTTTTCTCTTCGCTGACGGTCGAGGAGAATATCCTCGCGGGAGGCTACCCAGGGCGTAAAGGTCCTTGGGACCTTCCTCGTATCTACGACATGTTCCCCTGGATGCCCGGGCGGCGGCGCCAGAGCGCGAGACAGCTCTCCGGAGGCGAGCAGCATGCAGTCGCGATCGCCAGGGCATTGATGGCCAATCCCCAAGTTCTACTTATTGACGAACTCTCCCTGGGTCTGGCGCCCATCGTCGTCCGAGAGATCTACTCTTCTTTGAAGCAACTCTTGGTGAGCGGGCTGACCATCGTGTTGGTCGAACAGGATGTGGCTCAAGCCTGCTCTGTCGCTTCCCGTATCCAGTGTCTGCTTGAGGGTCGGGTCACCCTGCTAGGTGAACCCCAGCAGTTCAGCCCGGGGGAGATCGAAAGCGCCTACTTCGGTGTGAAAACGGCCACTGCAGGCGTCGTCGCGTGATCTGGGCCGACTCGGTCATCCAGGGCATCTTTTTGGGCGGACTTCTAGCCCTGTTTGCCGCGGGGCTCTCTTTGCTCTACGGCGTGATGGGGGTCCTCAACCTGGCACACGGCGACATCGCGGTTGTCGCCGGCTACCTGGCGGTAGCGTTGATTCCCGCCCTGCACCTACCCCCCCTCGTGGTCTTCCTCATCGTAGTTGCGGCGATGATGGTGGGCGGGTATTTGGTACAGCGACTGATATTTCAGCCGAGCTTGGAGTCGAGCCATCTCACCCCCCTCCTAGTAACGCTGGGCATGTCGGTTGTGATCGAGAATCTACTCTTGGAATTGTTCTCCGCCAATGGCCACTCCCTCGCCTTGGGCGCATTCAGCGTGGGCTCCGTCGTCGTCAGTAGCCAGATCTCCCTGGGTTATCTCTCTATGACCATCCTCGGAGTTGCCGTACTGGCTTTGGTGCTGATTCAGTTGGGCCTGTCCAAGACTCGGATGGGCAGGATCATCCGGGCGGTCGCCGACGACCGTGAGGCCGCCCAGCTAATCGGAGTGAACTATCGCCACATTTTTGGAGTTGCCGCAGCGGTCGCCTTCGGAACGGTGGCTTTGGCCGGCCTCTCCTTGACCATGTACTCGCAGATCTCGCCTACTGCCGGACCCAACTACCTGATCTACGGATTCGAGGCGGTGGTAATCGGCGGGCTTGGTTCGCTTTGGGGCACCCTGGTTGGGGGCATCGTCTTGGGAGTCGCGGTGACCGTTGGTCTGACGCTGAGTCCGAACTACGGCGCCCTCGCGCCCCATTTAGTGTTCCTCGCGGTACTCGCAGTCCGACCACAGGGTTTCTTTCCTCGCCGGGTAACTGCCTGATGGCACGAGCGAGGGTTACCCGCTCCCCACACTCGGGTCTGTTCGCCGGGGGCGCCGGAATCGTAGTCCTGCTACTTTTGGCCGTCGCCCCCTTTCTGGTGGGGCAGGGCAACACTGATGTCCTCACCAACCTCTTTATTCTCCTAGCCTTAGCGAGTATGTGGAACGTGCTCGCTGGTTACGGAGGGCTTGTCTCCGTGGGTCAGCAGGCCTATATCGGGATCGGCGCCTATACCGTTCTGGTGGTGGCCCAACATGGCATCAATGCTTTCTTAGGGATTCCTGCGGCCGTCCTCGTAGGCACCGTCCTCGCCGTACCTGCCTCGTTTCTCCTTTTCCGTCTCTCGGGAGGCTACTTTGCGATCGCCACTTGGGTTCTGGCGGTGGTGGCCTCTCTCGTCATCACAGCCATCCCGTCTCTCGGCGCTGGCACAGGTGCGTCGGTACCAGGGCTAATCAACTTCAACGCTGCCGCCCTGATCAACGACACCTACTGGGCGGCCCTGGCAGTGGCCGTGGTCTCCGTACTTTCGATCTTCCTATTGATGCGGAGCAGGCTGGGCTTGTTACTGACAGCCATGCGCGACAACGACTTGGCTGCACGCAGCGTGGGAGGTAAAGTTCGCCGCGCCAAGCTACTTGTCTACCTGCTTTCCGCAGCGGGCTGCGCTGCGGTCGGCGCGATTATCGCGATCAGCCAACTCGACGTTCAAGCAGCCAACGTCTTCGACATCCAGTGGACCGCCTACATGATCTTCGCGGTCCTGATTGGCGGCATGGGCACTGTGGAGGGACCTATCATCGGTTCGATCGTCTTTATCGTGCTACAGCAGACACTCTCTCAGTACAACGGCTGGTATCTCGTGCTGGTCGGCGCGCTAGCCATGGCCGTGGCGATCTGGGTGAGAGGCGGACTATGGGGTTTCTGGACCTCCAGGAGCAGTTTCCGGCTCTTCTCAGTGGGCTATTACCTCAACGGCGAGCCTCCCGAGCCGAGCAGCGGTCCGCCCAGCCCTGACGTACAGGAGGGGCCTCGCCGAACCCGCCGGATACATGGTCCGGTGCCACGTCGGAATTGATGACTGGGATCACGTGCACCCCGGGAATCTCACTAGGAGCCATACTATGAGCACCAGCCGCGGTCTTTTGATTGGGGACGAGGAAGTCCAGGCGCAGGATGGCGCTAGCTTCTCCGATACGGACCCCTACACGGGCGACTTGGTCGCGACTGTGGCCGCCGCCAAGCCGATTGACGTGGGCCGTGCTGTCGAAAGCGCTGCCAAGGCCTTCCCGAGTTGGTCCCAGAGCTCACCGAGCGAGCGCCGGAGTATCTTCCTCAAGGCCGCTGACCTGATGGAAGCCAAAGCTCCGGAGCTGACTGCGGCGATGACGGCGGAGACCGGCTCCACCTTCGGCTGGGGCATGTTCAACGCTGGTTTTGCGGCCTCAATCCTGCGCGAGGCTGCGGCGGCAACCACCCATCCCCTGGGTCAGGTGCTCGCCACCGACACTCCGGGTGCTCTCTCTCTGGCGATCCGCCAACCGAGCGGCGTGGTAGCTGCCTTCGCCCCTTGGAACGCTCCCCTCATCCTGGGCATTCGCTCGGTGGCGATTGCCATCGCCACAGGCAACACAGTTGTGATGAAACCAAGTGAACAGGCGCCGCTGACCTCCGGGCTCAGCCTGGCCGACCTTCTGCGAGAGGCCGGCCTTCCAGCCGGGGTTTGCAACGTCGTGACCAACGACCCGAGCGAAGCAGCGCAGATCGCAGAGGCCCTGATATCGGACCCACGGGTGACCAGGGTGAGCTTTACCGGCTCGACCCGTGTTGGTCGGATTATCGGAGGTCTGGCAGCCAAACACCTTAAGCCGGCCGTCCTAGAGTTGGGTGGAAAGAACTCCTTGATCGTGCTGGACGATGCCGACCTCAACTACGCCGCCAACGCAGTTGCCTTCGCAGCGTACATGAACTCGGGGCAGATCTGTATGTCGGCGGACCGGGTTCTTGTTCAACGTCGAGCCGCTGATGAATTCGTCGACCTGCTCAGGACCAAGGCTGGCTCCTTAGCGAGTGGAGATCCTCGCGATCCCAAAACCGTCATTGGGCCATTGATCCATGCTGATGCCGCACAGCGCGTCGCCGAGCTGGTCGAAGAAGCGGTGGCGGCCGGGTCCAAGGTCGAAGTGGGCGGCGGTCCAGCCGAAGGGGCACTGTTCGCGGCTACGGTGTTGACTGGAGTGAGCAGCGGCTCGCGTCTCGCCAGAGAAGAGATTTTCGGTCCGGTCTGTGCCGTTGGGATCTTCGACAATGAGGACGAAGCGGTCGATTCAGCCAACAGCACCGCGTACGGTCTGACTGCGGGCATTCTGACCGAGGATGTTCGCCGCGGCTATGTCATCGCCCGAAGGCTGCACACTGGCATCGTTCATATCAACGACCAGTCGGTGGACGATGAGGCGCAAGCACCATTCGGCGGGATTGGTGACTCCGGATACGGCCGCTTCGGCGGTCAAGCAGGGATCGAAGCATTCACGTCCCTGCGCTGGATCACCCTGCAGATGGGTCACCGCCCGTTTCCCATCTGAGTTAGGAACGCGTTTGCGGTCGCTTCAGATGGAGGGCATCCTCCCGTGAACAGGACCCAGGTCGGCATCGTCGGCGGTGGGCCAGCTGGACTGCTGCTAGGGGAACTGCTGGCGGCACAGGATATCGATACCATCGTGCTCGAGGATCGGGACCGGGCCTATGCCGAAGCCCGGATCCGCGCCGGGGTGCTGGAGCAAGGCACGGTTGACATATTGGACTCGTTGCAATTGGCCCGGCGGCTCCACACAGAGGGTTTGGTTCACCGCGGAATCTACCTGCAGTTCAATGGAGAGCGGCACCGAATCGATCTCGCCAATTTGACAAATGGGCGCACGATCACGGTGTACGGGCAGCAGGAGGTGGTCAAGGATCTGACGGAGGCACGGTTAGCCGCAGGGCGGAAGCTACTGTTCAACGCAAAGGTGATCGCCGTCGATGGAATCAGCCCCTACACATCTGGCGGTCCCGTCATTCGATACGAGTACCACGGCAGCGTCGAACGGCTGGAGTGCGACTTCGTCGCTGGCTGCGACGGCTCACATGGAGAGTCGCCGAAGAGCATTCCCAAAACTGTGATGTCCTTACATCAGCGTCAATTCCCCTTCGCATGGCTGGGGGTATTGGCCCAGGTGCCCCCTTCTACCGATGAGCTGATCTACTCCTTCCATGAACGCGGCTTTGCGCTTCATAGTCTGCGATCACCCGAGATCTCCCGTCTGTATCTCCAGGTCGAGCCGACCGAAGACATCGCTAACTGGTCCGACGACAGGATCTGGCAAGAGTTGCAGACACGCCTCGGCGCTCCCGGCTGGAAACTGAATCAAGGGCCGATCCTTGATAAGAGCATTACCCCGATGCGCAGTCTTGTGGTAGAGCCGATGCGCTACGGCAAGCTATTTCTGGCTGGCGACGCCGCCCACATCGTCCCCCCAACAGGTGCTAAGGGATTGAATTTGGCGATGACGGATGTCAGTTTTCTCGCCGACGCCTTCACGCGCTACTTCAAACGGGGCGATACAGCTGGCCTGGAAGCGTACAACCAGCGCTGTCTCGCAAGGGTGTGGAAGGCCCAGAGTTTCTCGATCACTTTGACGAATCTGATGCACCTGAATCGTACGGACGACTCGTTTGCCCGCCGACTTCAGCGAGCTCGTCAAGACTACACGGTCAACAGCCTTGCGGCCGCAGCCTCGCTCGCCGAGAACTATGTGGGCTTGCCGCTGATTCGCTAGGAGGGGCAAAGCAGTGACGTGGGCGCCGATCAGTTGTGCAGGGCATGGGCGATGACCAGGATGCTGCCTTCATAGAGCACGAGTAGCGCGAGCGAAAGGAACGTGGGCGTGAAGGGGTCAGCTCCGGGGGTGACGATAAGAGATACCCCTACGATGACGAAGTACGACGCCTTGCGCCACCGCCGCAGCTTGGCGCTACTGAGAATCTTCACCGCTCCAAGGGTGCAGAGAACTACCGGCATCTCGAAGGTAACCCCGAAGATCAGAACGACGAGCGCGAGGAAGGTCAGATAGGAGTTGAGGTCGGGAAGGTAGACCGCATTTGTCCCCAGGAATGTCGCCAGAAACGTGAGTCCTACGGGGAGGACAAAGTAGGCGAACAGTCCACCTAGTGCGAAGAAGAAGAGCGTGCCAAAAATGAAGGGGAAAGCGAGGTTGCGCTCGGCCCGAAGCAGTCCCGGCCTGACGAAGGTCCAGATCTGCCAGACCGTGATCGGCAATGACAGCACGACGCCCGCGGCCGCCGCCACCTTGAACGGAATCGAGAGCCCCTCAATCGGACTGCCGAAGACGATGTCACGTCCAAACGGGGAGTGGGTGTGGTGCAGTGCCAAGAGTAGAGGCTGCTCCAAGATGGAGATCAGTTGTCGGCTGAATACGAAGGCCGCTCCGGTAGCAACCGCCCAAGCGACCATGCTGATGAGGACAACGCGCCGCAGTTCTTCTAGATGTTCCAGGAGCGGCATCTGGCGCTCGTCAGCCTCAGGCGGCGAATCCCCGGGCGGAATCGCTGGATCGACTGCCTCCAGCGGGCCGCTGGTCATCTCCGGCCCTCTGACGCTTCCGCTTCGCCCCAGGTGACCGCGGCCGTCGCGTGCCGGTTAACTCGCGGGCGCACCGGACGTGGCTTGAGCCCGTCGACCGTTCACCAACTGAACGGGCAAAGATCCAGCGCTGGGCCTGTGACCACCTTTAGATCAGACGTGCGGCTCTGCGTCCCCAACTGCTTCTACCGGTGTGCTGACATCAGCGCTGCTAGGGGCCACCGGCTGATGCACGGCGTCGGTCACTGTAGTGGTGACCGTTCTCACCTCTCGGAGCGATGACTCAGATGCCTTCCTAAATTCTTGGATGGCCTTGCCTACGCTGCTACCGAGTTCAGGTAGCCGCTTGGGACCGAAGACAACTAGCGCGAGTAGGACCAAGAAGAGAAACAGCACCAAATGCGTCGGAGAGAGCACTATCCGCACCTCCCTAAGATGGGTCGGCCGAGTATAGCACCGAGATTGTGCCGCCTCTTGCGACAGAGCGCGAACCCAGTGCTGGAATGGATGACCGTGCCCAGGCTGACATTTCCGTCAGGGATGATCTGCGTCCGACCGTGCCGGGAGTAGCCGTCGCCGACGTCACGCCAGCCCTGGCTCCGATGGCCCCCTGCGGGGCATATCTCAGCCCTCGCTCCGCCGCGGGATTCGTCAAGCGGAAGCATGGGGGCAGAGATCTGACCGGATGGTTGGTCCTCAACTTCCACACCTGCAGCCGAATTCGTTGACAGGAGAAGCGATAGCACTTAGCATGAGGTGTTCGTAGTTTGTCCATGTGTACGTCATGCGCACAGGACAATCCGAGGCCCATGGCCCTCGCCGCCGCCCCGGAGGAGCCGTTCATGCCACCAGATTCGCCGGGCGGAAGCACGGAAGCTAGCTGGAGGTGTCCTGGGTCCGCATCGACACGTAAGCCATGCCGGCGAGGCAGACGGCTGGGAACTCCGGAGAAACTTACCCCGCGAGTGACAGGGGCTACCGGCTGGCACCGAGGCCGTGTTCTCGAGTCTGACTCATGGCCGGGCGACAGTCGGGGGCTAGCGATGCGCGATCAAGAGCTTTGGCTCCGCAGTGTCAATGTCCGCGGCTAGCGGCGACAGCACTGCCGCAGACCACTCAGAGACGATCGGCCAGCTCGCGGTGAAGACGCCCCCAAGAACAAAGGTCGAACCGCTGTGACACCTTCCAGTCTGCAAGCGGGGGGGGGGCGGGTATGGCCGAACTGATGACCCTCCGAGATGCCGTGGCAAACCTGGTGAGCGATGGTGACAGCGTGGCAATGGAGGGCTTCACACACCTCATTCCCTATGCGGCGGGCCACGAGATAATCAGACAGCGACGGCGTCACCTGACCCTGATTAGGCTGACCCCAGATCTTCTATACGATCAAATGATTGGGATGGGTTGCGCTGACCGGCTGGTCTTCTCCTGGGGGGGCAACCCGGGCGTCGGGTCCCTGCACCGGTTCAGAGACGCCGTGGAGCATGGATGGCCCCAGCGGCTGGAGACTGACGAGCACAGTCACGCCGGACTTGCCAATCGCTATGTGGCAGGCGCGTCCGGGCTCCCATTCGCGGTTCTGAGGGGTTACGCCGGAACTGACTTGGGACGCTACTCCAGGACCGTAGCAGAGATCTCCTGCCCCTTTACAGGTGAGCGCCTGGCGGCCGTGGCGGCACTTCACCCCGACGTGGCCATCGTTCACGCGCAACAGGCAGACCGTAGTGGCAATGTGCTGTTTTGGGGTATCCAAGGAGTTCAGAAGGAGGCCGTGCTGTCGGCCACGCGATCTCTTGTGACAGTGGAGGAGGTCGTCGACCAGCTCGTCCCAACTGGACCCGGAGCTACGCTTTTGCCAAACTGGGTGATAAACGCGGTGGCGTTGGCGCCGGGCGGTGCCCACCCCTCCTATGCTGCCGGCTACTCATCGCGGGACAACGACTTCTACCAAGCCTGGGACGAGATCAGCCGCGACCGGGGCCGCTTCGTTGACTGGATGGACAAGAACGTGATGAGTAATGCGCCGACGTCGGGGCCGGTGGGCTGGAACAAAGAAGGCGAGCGTGGCGATTCGTAGGGGAACAGCGCTTCCCAGCCCCGATCTGGCTTCGCCTGAGGCGAGGAGACCTCAGCGCGGCTACAGCGCTGAGGAGATGATGACGGTCGCCGCAGCGCGCGTCCTTCGCGACCGAGCGGTCTGCTTTGTGGGCATCGGGGTACCGTCGGTCGCGGCAAACCTGGCTAGAAGGGTGTCAGCGCCCAACCTGGTTCTGATCTACGAGTCAGGGACGATAGGAGCTAAGCCCGTCCGCCCGCCGCTTTCCATCGGAGACGGCGAGCTGGCAGATACTGCCGACGCCGTCGTCTCGGTGCCCGAGATCTTCAACTACTGGCTCCAAGCAGGAAGAGTTGATGTGGGGTTCCTGGGTGCGGCCCAGATCGATCGCTTCGCCAACCTCAACACCACAGTGGTCGGTTCCTATGAGTCCCCAGACGTGCGTCTGCCTGGCGCCGGCGGCGCTCCGGAGATCGCGGCGTGCTGCCGGGAGGTCATAGTCGTGATCCGGCAGACACCAAGGACCTTCGTCGAGAAGCTGGACTTCGTCACCTCAGTCGGCTTCGGCGCAGGCCCCGGGGACCGCCAGGGTCTGGGCCTCACCGGCGGCGGTCCCAGCATGGTGATCACCGACCTCGGCGTGCTCCGACCGGACGCGGACTCTTGCCAGCTTGTCCTAACCCATCTCCACCCGGGTGTCGAGGCGAAGGAGGCGATCAGCGCCACCGGCTGGCAGCTAAAGGTTGCGCAGGACCTGAAGAGAACGTCACCGCCCTCGGACTTGGAGCTGATGACGTTGCGCGCTTTTCACTCCGCACCCGGCGCGCCATGATGACAGGGGCTACCAGTCATGACGGCAGCGAACTAAGGTCCGAAAGTGAACGAGCCAACGCCACAGAGCCTGCCATGGCTCCGATTGAAGTCGACGGCCCAGGTCAGGGCGATCGCGTCCTTCCACCTTATCTGTACCCCGACTATGGCTCGACCGTTCTTCGCGCCCCTACGCAGCCCCTGGTCGCACTGCCCGCGGCGCTGGCCGACCGTCACGGGCCCCTCTATGGACACCTGGCCCCGACTCTGCTCGACGCCGACCTCACCCGCCAACATGATGGCGAGCCGCTAGGAGAGCGGATCATTGTGGCGGGAACGGTCACGGACTCCGCCGGAAGACCGCTGCGCAACCAGTTGGTGGAGGTCTGGCAGGCAAATGCCGCGGGGCGCTATGCGCACCCCAACGACGTGCATCCGGCTCCACTGGATCCTAACTTCACCGGCGGCGGTCGCTTCCTGACCGATGACCAGGGAGGCTACCGCTTCGTCACCATCAAGCCCGGCTGCTACCCGTGGCGTAACCACCCCAACGCTTGGCGTCCCGCCCACATCCACTTCTCTCTTTTCGGCAACGCCTTCAGCGAGCGGTTGGTGACGCAGATGTATTTCCCAGGCGATCCCTTGATGAACCAGGATCCGATCTCGATGTCACTTCCGGCCCGTGCCCGCCATCGGTTGATTTGCAATTTCGCCATGGACCTGACAGTGGAGCAGTGGGCTCTGGGCTACCAGTTCAACATTGTCCTGGATGGCTCCAACAGCACCCCCTTCGAGTCCTCGGACGGGGCATGACCCGGCTGCCGAATACCCCCTCCCAGACCGCAGGGCCCTTCTTCAGCCTAGGCCTCGCCTGGGAAGGGTCCGAGGACCTGGTCCGCCCGGACGATCCGACTGCCCTCCTGCTCGAAGGGCTGGTGCTGGACGGGGCCGGCGAGCCCGTCCCTGACGCTGCGGTGGAGATCTGGCAAGCCGACGAGGATGGAAGATTTCCGCCGGACGCTCGCCCCGGCTGGAGCGGTTTCGGTCGGAGCCTGAGCGACGAAGAGGGGGCCTTTAGATTCTTCACGGTCAAGCCCGGACGAATCCAAGGACCCGAGGGCAGCCTGCAAGCGCCCCATGTCGAGGTCCAGGTCTTTGCTCGCGGCCTACTCCGCCAGCTCTTCACGCGGATCTATTTTCCCGACGAGGAGGAGGCCAACCTCAGCGATCCCGTGCTGGCCGCGATCCCGGATGGGGAGGCCCGCCAGACCCTGGTCGCGCAGCCGACGGCCTCCGGCTTTCGCTTCGACATCGTCCTGCAGGGCGAGGGTGAGACGGTCTTCTTTGAGCGCTGACGAGAAGCGAAGGAAGGCCGACGCCGCCGGGGACAATTCCGAGCTCGGTCTCTTCGGTGCCCTCGACACGACCCCCGCCCTGGATCGGGCCACCTCAGATCACGCCTGGCTGCAAGCGCTCTTGGACTTCGAGGCCGGTCTGGCCCGGGCCCAAGCGGAGGCAGGACTCATTCCCGCTCCAGCGGCCTTGGCCATCGAAGGGCGTTGCCACGCCGAGAACTTCGACCTGGAGCGCCTCGGCCGCGGGGCTCCAAAAACCGGCAATCCGGTCTTGCCCATGGTTCGCGCGCTGATGGATCAGCTACCTGATGAAGCCGCCACCTGGGTGCACTGGGGCGCCACCAGCCAGGACGCCATGGACACGGCGATGATGCTGGTGGCCAAGCGCAGCTCGAAGTTGCTGAGATCGGACCTGGATGGCGCCGGGCGAGCTGCCGCAGAACTCGCCGAGCGCCACCGGGGAACACTGCAGGTGGGCCGGACCCTGCTCCAGCACGCGGTGCCCAGAACGTTCGGCCTGAAGGCGGCCGAGTGGCTGATATCAATCCTGGAAGTGCGGGGAATCCTGACCAGCCTGGAGGAGAACGGTCTTGCGGTTCAGCTCGGCGGAGCGGCCGGCACGCTGGCTTCGCTAGAGGGCAGTGGGCCCCAGGTTGTGGGTCTTTTGGCGCGGCACCTTCAGCTGGCGGAGCCCACTCTCCCCTGGCACACGGACCGGGTGCGCCCCGCCCAGCTGGCGAGCGCCCTCTGCCTGGTAGCCGGGGTCGCCGCCAAGATCGCCCAGGATGTGGTGCTGCTCAGCCAGACCGAGGTCGGTGAGTTGAGCGAGCCCGAGTCCGATGGTGCTGGTGGCTCATCGGCGATGCCCCAGAAGCGGAATGCCGCAGGCTCGGTGGCGATCGTCGCCAGCTACCGGCGGATCGCCGGGCTGGCCAGCGTGATCCTGGGAGGGATGGCGCAGGAGCTGGAGCGCGCCACCGGGGACTGGCAAGCTGAGTGGACCACCCTGACCGCAATGCTCCGCCTCTCCGGTGGGGTGACCAACCGGCTCTGCTACCTGCTGGACGGACTTCAGGTAGACAAGGCGAGCATGTCCGCCAATCTCTCCCTGACCCGAGGCGCAGTCATGGCCGAGCGCGTCGCTCTCGAGCTCAGCCGTCGCCAGGGCCGGGGGCCGGCTCGAAGAACTGTCGAAGAGGCCTCTCGGCGCAGTGCTGCGAACTCAACCGGCCTCCGGGACGAGCTCGCCAACGATCCCCAGGCATCCCGGCTGTTGGGGTCGGCCGGCCTCGACGAGCTTTTCGAGCCGGCTACCTATCTGGGAGCCACCCAAGAGTTGATCGACCGCGCCCTGGCACTGCGGCCAGGCCAGCCCCAGGAGGACGCATGAGCCAGCTCGACATGACCGGTGGCGACACTCACTACCAGCTCGATGGGCCGGCCCAGGCCCCGGTGCTGGTTCTGGTGAATTCACTGGGGACCACCCTGGACCTCTGGGAAGCGCAGGTCCCGGCGCTGGTCCGCTACTTCCGGGTCCTCCGCTACGACCACCCCGGGCACGGAGGGTCCGCCCCTCGACCGGGACCTTACTCGGTGGAGGGCCTGGCTGATCAGCTCCTCTTCCTGCTCGATCGTCTCGGTATCGACCAGGCCTCCTTCTGCGGTCTCTCCTGGGGAGGAATGATCAGCCTGTCGATCGCGGCTCGTCACCCGAAGCGAGTGGAGCAGCTGGTGGTGGCCTGCAGCAGCGCCCAGATGGCGCCCGGCCAGTACTGGCTCGACCGGGCGGCCCTGGTCCGGGCAGACGGCCTGGAGCCCCTCCGCGAGCAGATCCTGGAGCGCTGGTTCTGTCCCGAGTTCATGATCTCCCAGCCGGCGGTTGTGGAGCGCTTCGGGCAGCAGCTGGTCGCGGTCGATCCCGAATCCTACGCGGCTGGTTGCGAGGCCCTGGCCACGGCCGACCTCACCGGCCAGCTCGCCGCCATCGCGGCACCGACCCTGATCCTGGCCGGAGCCATGGACCAGGCCGCCCTCCCGCTGCGGGGGCTGGAGCTGCAGGTGGCGATCCCGAATTCCGCCTTGCGAGTTCTCGCTGGCGCCGCCCATCTGGCCAACGTGGAGCAGCCGGAGGCTTTCGTCGGCGCGGTCTTGGGCCAGCTCACGGGCGGCCAGTTTGCTCGGGGCATGGCGGCGCGGCGGCGCGTGCTGGGAGACGAGTACGTCGATCACGCGGTGGCCGCCGCCACCGCATTCACCAGCGACTTCCAGGAGCTGATCACCAGATATGCCTGGGGGGAGGTCTGGGCGCGTCCCGGCCTGGACCAGTTCACCCGCCGGTGCGTCACCCTGGCCCTGCTTGTCTCCGGAGGTCGCTGGGACGAGTTCGAAATGCACATACGGGCCGCGGCCGACGACCTCACTCCGGGGCAGATAGCCGAGGTACTCCTCCAGACCGCCATCTACTGCGGCGTGCCGGCGGCCAACTCCGCCTTCGAACACGCTCAGCGCGCGCTCGCCTCGCCCAAGCCGGCAGAGTAATCTGGCCCAGAGGGGCGGAGCCGCGCCCAGCTGGCGGAGTCGGGAGGATGGAGGAACTTGGTGAACGAGCTTGAGAACATCCGTGAGTGGGAAGGGAAGGACGTTGTCGACGCGGAAGGCGAGCCGGTCGGGCAACTGGAGGACGTCTACTTCGACGCCAGCACCGACGAGCCTCTCTTCGTCACCGTGCACACCGGGCTGTTCGGTCGCCACCTGACCTTCGTTCCACTGGCGGGAGCGACCCTGGGGCAGGACTATCTCAAGGTGGGTAGGCTCAAGGCGGAGATCCACCACGCTCCCAACATCGAGAAGGGTGGCGAGCTCTCCTTGGATGACGAGGCCCGGGTGTTCAAGCACTACGGGATCGCCTACCAACCACCGGCCACCGAGGGCGGCCGCCTCCTGGTGCGTCACTAGCGAGGTTCCGGGGCCCGGGCGGTACCACGGCTAGCGCCGTCCCTATGCTGTCTCCCATCGACTTCACGACCTTCCTCGAGCACGTCCGATTGGATGGCGATCGCCTGGCGGCGGTAGCCCGTGGCCATCTGGAAGCCGATGTGCCACCCTGTCCGGGCTGGACGGTCGCCGATGTGGTCAACCACGTTGCCGAGGTCTACGAGCACAAGATCGCCTGCACGCTGACCGGGCAAATCCCTGACCCGTGGCCCCCCGCCTGGCCGGCTGAGCGGGACCCGCTCGAGTGGTTGGCAGACGCCCAGGGGCGCCTCTTGTCGATCCTCCGCGAGCGGGGTCCGGAGGCGCACTCGGCGACCTGGTGGCCGCCCGATCAGACGGTGGGCTTCTGGGCCAGGCGCATGGCCCAGGAAACGGTCATCCACCGGGTCGATGCCGAACTCAGCGTGGGGGAACCTAGCCCGATCGACGCCGAGCTGGCCACGGACGGGGTCGACGAGGTACTCGTCATCTTCCTCGCCGGGGACTGGTCGGAGGTCTCCGGCGATGGCTGTGCGGGGCAACGGATCGTGATCACTACCGGGGGTCGCGCCTGGGAGGTGGCGCTGGACCGAGAGTCCGTTCAGGTATCAACCCCGCACGGGGCCCCCGACGCCCAGGTCAGTGGTGATCCGGAGAGTGTGCTGCTCTGGTTGTGGGGACGACGCTCGGAGGCCGGACTAAGCCAGGGGGGCGACCCGTCAGTACTCACCCTGCTGCGTTCCCGGCTCAAGCTGGCAACTCAGTAGCCGAGTGGAACGGGAGCCCGAGACAGACGCGCCCTGGTTGCGCCCGCCTCGGCACTTGGTCAGTCCCCTGGCGGTCTGGTACTGGACCGCCAGAGCCGCCATTGGCTGGGTCGTGCTCCTGGTTTTGGAAGTCATTTGGATGGTCGCCGCTCCTGGCTCCTCGAGCTGGCATTGGACCTTGCTGGCGATCACCGTCGCCCTGGCCGGGGCGCACCTGATCGTCATGCCCAGATGGCGCTACCGCGTTCACCGCTGGGAGGTCACTCCGGTCGCGTTCTACACCCAGGCCGGATGGTTTCACCAGGAGCGCCGGATCGCTCCTCTGTCCCGGTTGCAGACAGTGGACAGCGAGCGCGGACCCATCGAGCAGCTCTTTGGGCTAGTCAAGGTGACGGCCAACACGGCCTCGGCGGCAGGCCCGCTGCGGATCACCGGCCTGGACCGCGCGACGGCCCAGGGGTTGGTCGAAGAACTGACCGCCATCGCTCAGCAGACTCCCGGAGACGCAACCTGATCGACCACACCGGGAGCGGTGATGCGGCGGCTCCCACCAGTCCCGATGGCGGCTGGCGAAGGCTGGACAAGCGCATGCTCGTTCTTCTACCGGTCCAGGAGATCCTCAAGAACATTCCCTGGCTGGTGGTGCTGGTTCTGGCAGGAAGTGGCAGCGGCAAGGGTCCGCTCTGGGGCCTGGCGGGTCTGGTGCTCGCGCTGTGTGCCGGCACCCTGCGCTGGTTCACCACCGGCTACCAGGTCGGGACGGTGCAAGTCCAGCTCCGCCGCGGCCTCTTCCGGCGACGCACGCTCACCGTTCCGCGAGATCGGATCCGGACGGTGGATCTCACCGCCAACCTCCTGCACCGGATGCTGGGGCTCGCCAGCATCACCATCGGCACCGGACGAACCGATCGCAAGGATGACCGGGGGCTCAAGCTGGATGGGCTCAGTGCCCAGGACGCCGCCTGGCTCCGGGAGCAGCTGCTGCATCAGTCCGCCCTGAGCGCGACCGCTAGCACCTCCGCTGGAGACGCCACCCAACCTACCGAGCTCGCCCGCTGGCAGCCCCGATGGATCGGCTACGGGCCTTTGACCCTCTCGGGGGCGGTGACCGTCCTGGCGGTGGTCGGCTTCAGTCTCCAGATCGTCAACGAGGACCATCTCAATCCGAGTCGCATCGGCCCGGTGCATGCGGTCCTGGAGCAGCGCGGCTTGGGCTCGACACCAGTGCTGGCTATCGCCCTCATCCTGGCGGCCGCAATCGTGATCTCCTCGGCTTCGACTTTGGGGTACATCCTCACCTTCTGGAACTTTCGCCTGACTCGGCAGACAGGCACGCTCCAAGTGACCCGCGGTCTCCTCACCAGCCGGATAGTCAGCATCGACGAGCGTCGCTTGCGGGGCGTCGAGTTCAGCGAACCCCTGCTCCTGCGCTGGGTCCATGGTGGCCGCTGCATCGCCATCGCTACCGAGCTACGGGTCGGCCGCGGTGCCGAACGAGGTGGTTCAATGCTGCTACCGCCAGCTCCCAGGGCCTTGGCCCAGTCGGTTTCCGCCATGATCTTGCACGCGGCGACACCGGTCGAGTGCGAGTTGCTGGAACACGGTCGCATCGCCCGCCGGCGCCGCTTTAACCGCGTCCTTCTGGTGACGGTCCCGGTCTTGGTCGTGCTCCTGATCGGATGGTGGCTGGGAGGGATCCCCGCCTGGACCTGGCTGGCCGTCCTGGCGCTGCTGCTGCTCGGCCTACCGCTAGCGGCGGACCGCTACCGCAGCCTCGGCCACGCCGTGGTGCAAGGGCGCCTGGTGGTCCGCTCCGGATCGTTGGTGCGGCGGCGCTGCATGCTCTCCTCCGAGGGAATCATCGGCTGGAATTTGCATCAGTCCTTCTTCCAGCGCCGCTCCCGGGTGGTCAACCTGATCGCCACCACCGCGGCCGGGCGGCAGGCCTACCGAATGCAGGACCTGACCTGGACGGAAGCGGTCCGGGTGGCGGAGCAAGCTCGGCCCGGGCTGCTGGCGCCGTTCATCGAGACAGGCGGGAAAACAGCTACCTAAAGGGAAGTGCCAGGGCGGCCGGACAGGCCTCAGGAAGCGCGCCCCCGGCGTTTGATCCAGTTCCAGAGATCCTTGTGGATGGGAGTGAACTCTCGCAGGACACGGCGCCCCGGCGCACCACCCACCGCCGCCGCCTGGGCGGCCCGGGCCCCGAACAGATCGGGGCGGTTGTGGCGCCAGTCGAGCACTCCGGCACGGAGAAAGACGGCGAGCAAGCTGGCAACGGGGACGGCGAACAGGGCGCCCAAGAATCCGGCCGCCTCGATCCCGGCGAAGAGGGCCAGCAGAGCCACTAAGGGATGTAAGCGGACGAACTTGGCCTGGATGCGGGGCGCCAGAAGATACCCCTCGATGATGTGGATCGCCAGGAAGAGAATGAGGGTGAAGAGAGCCAGGGCAGGGCTCTTGGTGAGGGCCAGGAGGAGAGCCACGGCTCCCCCGGCGAACGGGCCGACCAGCGGGATCAGTTCGAAGATGAAGGTGGCCACGGCGATCACCAGGGGAAAGGGCACCCCCAGAATCGCCGTCCCGGCACCGGCCAGGATGGCGACCAGCAGCGCCATCAAGAGTTGGGCCCGGACGTAACCGCCGACCACCACCGCAAAGGCGTCGAATCCGAAGTTGACCTCGCTGCGCACGCGGCCGGGCAGCAGTTCCTGAAACTGCTGCCGAAGCACCCGACCGTCCTTGAGGAGCCAGAAGGAGATCACCAAGCCCACGAAGACATCCACCAGAACCGTGACCGTGCTGGAGAGGCCGTGGAGCAGGATGCCGGTGGCGCCGGGGATGTACGAGGTCAGATTGGTGGGCACCACGCCACCGCCGCCAACCTGAATGCCGTGCTGGCTGAGCTGGGTGCGGACATGATTGATTTCTGTGTTGGCCCGGGTCAGCAGATGGGGAATCTGAGCCGCCAGTCCGCGGGCCTCCCCGATGAGCGGTCCCCCTACGATGTAGAGCACTCCCGAGACCACGACCAACCCCACGATCAGAGTGGTCAGCACCGCCAGGGTGGCGGGGAAGTGGGCTCGACGCCGGAGCAGGCCGACAACGGGATCGGCGATGAAGGTGATAGCGACGGCCAGAACCAAGGCCAGGATCACCGTCAGGATGGTGGTCAGCCAGCCGGCCACCACCAACAGCAGTTGATAGACAACAAAGATGGTGACTGCGATGGCGGCGGCCCGGATCCAGCCCCAGGTACCGGGCGGAACGCTCCCCGGTGAGGTCTCCCGAAAAGCCTCCGCCTTGTGCTCGGGTGCAGGCGCGGCGCTCGCTGCGGGCTTCGGGGCAGCCGGGGTGTCAGGCGCCACGGGGTCAGTCTACGGGCTGGGTCTCAGAAGGCACCCGGCGATCTTGAGTTGACTTTGGGGGCCCGGGAACCGAACCCCGTTACCGGCTCGCCCAGAGGGGAGGGACTTCCCGACCAGTCCGGATCGGGGAGGCCGACCCGGGCAAGCGCTGCGCCTTCCAGAGGTCGCCGCCGGGCACCAGCCGGTTGAGCAGGAGGGTCGCTCCGGCCATCACGATCAATCCCAAGCAAAAGGCGGGAAAGAGCAGCGCTCCCACACACCAGAGAATCGCCTCGACGATCGGCCCCACCACCAAGATGGTCCGTCGCTGTCGGGGGTTGACTTTGTCCACGTAGTACTTCCAGCCAAAGCCAAGCCAGGGAAAGTCCCTGCTGTACCAGACGCGAGCCGCGAAGGGCACTCGAAAGGCCCAAAGCGCCAGAGCGTGTGAGCCCTCGTGGGCCACCAGAACGAACGCCAGAAAGAGCCAGATCACAGTCTCTAGTGCCTCCTAGCCACCAAGCTACCGGAATCGTAGACCGGTCCCGCTCTCGGCCACGTCCATCCCCGACCAAGGACGGGAAGCCACCCCACGTGGTCCCGTCGTCAACATGATCTCGCGTCCCGCACCGAAGACGTCGTCCGGGAAGTGAGTAATCGTTCAGCGCCGACCTCGGCCGCAGGTCAGCCGGGACCGACGAAGTGCCTCTCCACCCGACTCCGACTGGGATCCGAGGGCAGCGGCAAACGGGCTCCGGTGAGCTGGAACCCCTCGGTCCCGTAGCAACGCCGAGTGACGTCTAGGCGGGATCGTCTGGCTCCCCGCGGCTGGCGTTGGCCCTACCCCTGCTCCAGTAGCCCTTGGCGGATATCTGGTCCCGGGGCAGGCCCCCGCCCAGAACTTCGTCGCGCAGGGTCAGAGCGACTCTCAGCTCGGCTGCGATGTAGACGTGGCCCCGACCGGGCGGGGCCTGCCAACGGCGCAGCTCATGAAGCAGACGGTCCGCATCCCCGGGAGGCTCGTCTACTCTTCGTAGCCAGTCGAGGTGAATTCCCGCGCGGGAGGCAAAGGGCTGTTCGTCGGCGCCCGTCGAGACCTCGAGCAGGGCCTGCGCCGAAGCGGACGTGGGAAGAGCCTCGAGCATGGCCAGCGTCCCGGCAATGTAGGTCTCGTCACCCAGGAATAGGTGCCAGTCGGCGTCGGGATCGATGGTTATCTTGCCGCGTGGACCAACCACCTCGGCCAGCTGCTGGCCAGGTTGGGCAGCTCGGGCCCAACGGGCGGCCGGACCGTCGCCATGCATGACCACGTTGAGGTCGGCTTGGCCAGCCCTGGGATTGGTGCCCCGGATCGTGTAGCGCCGACTGATCAGCTCGCCGTTGGGCCGGGGCAGGCGCAGCATCAAATCCTGCCCCGGCGCGAAGGTGAAGTCGATGAGGTCTTCACCACCCAGTCGGATCTGGCGCAGGCTCGGTCCCAGGTCGACCACCTCGACAACGGTCAGCGACATGGACTGCGGCGGCGGCAGCGGCGAGGAGCCCACCGGCAGGAGGACCGACTGGTTGGGCTCCACATCTTGCCTATCGCTCATCGCTACCAAACTAGCCGACGGCGACCATGGCGCTCTCTAAGGCAGCTGGCTTGGGGGGTCAGTTGAGCGCTGGTTGCGCGGCCGTGCAGAAGGCACACCTCGAGGCACCGAGGGGAATCTCGCTGAGGCACTCCGGGCACTGCTTGGTGGTGGGATCGGGCAGGCGCTGAGTACGCGTCACCAGGGCTTGGTACGGCACGACGATTACGAAGTAGAGAACCGCCGCGGTGAGGACGAAGATGATGGCGGCGTTGATGACTTGCCCGTACTGAAAGTGGGCATGGTTGATGGTGAAATACAGTGTGTTCAACGTGGGCTTGCCGACGATTGCCAGGATCAGCGGACTGAACAAGGCGCCCACCACGGACTGGATCAGGGTGGCAAAGGTGAGGCCCATGACGAAGGCCACCGCGAGTTGAACCAGGTTCCCTTTCATCAGGAACGCCTTGAAGCCAGTCACGTTTGATCCCCCTTCACATACGCCAAAGCCGCCACCCTGAGCGTCGCGTCAGCGATCGTCATTGTCCCCGATGCAGAGCGCCCTCGTTGGTCTGGGGGTACTCGGCGGCGAACTGCTGGTAGGCCTCCCAGGCCCGCGGGCCCCACACCGTGGCCGGACCACCTTCGAGTGAGAGCGTGACGCCGATCGTCTCGGCAACCTCTTGCGGCGTGGCGCCCCGACGCGCCGCACCACGGGCGTGGGCGGCGACGCAGCCATCGCATCTTTTCACGATGGAGATCGCCAGTGCGATCAGTTCCTTGTGTTTGGCGGACACCGCCCCTTCCGCCGTCGCCGCGCGCTGGGTCTGGCTGTAGGCCGCCCAAACGTCAGGAATCGCCTGCCGCAGTTCGGAGATCGGTGCGCTCAAATCCTTGAGGACCTGGGAGTGATCGGTCATGGCTCCTCCTCTATCGGTGCCGTGGCACCGTGCGGTGACGGAATCATCCTCTTGTCCGGTGACGCTAGCTGGGCGCCTCGGACCGTCTTCCGCAAGGCGCGTGGTTGGCTAAGCAGGTGGTGACACTGCTGATCAGCCGACTCCCTGGAAGGCACCATTGTGGAGTACCGGGACGAACGTTGTTACGTTGAGCGCAGCCGCCCACTCCAGCTCATCACCATATTCTCGGCGGCGCATCTCGCGCCCCGAAACGCACTCTCGCAGAGTTGCCCGCAAGCCCTGTTTTCGCGCCTGCCGGTAGACCACCGCGGCGGCCGTCGCCTCGGGCGAACGCCGCCGTCGACGCAGGCCGTCGATGATCGCTCCGGCCCCGATCATGTCCTCCAGTGCCAGGTCCAGGGATCCGTCGGCCCAGCGCTCACCGGCGGCAATGACCGAGATCACCTTGCCCTGCTGGCGGGCGAAGCGGGCAACCGCGAATGCATTGCGCAAAGAGCCGACGAGAACCTGAGCCGGGTACTGACCGGCGGCTGCCGAGAGAGCCGACCCGTTGGGCGAGGGCAGCACGATCGAGGTTCCGGTAGGGGCTCGGCTGAGAGTCGCCGGGGAGAGGGAATAGGGATGCTCGGGGGATACCGCTGAGCGACTCACCGCCACCGGGATCCCCAGCTCAAGACCCCGGGCCCGGGCGGTCTCGGGGTCCCAGGGGTGAGGGTATATACGGCAACCACGCTCCATCGCCACCGCCACCGCGGTGGAGAAGGTGATCACATCGACCACCACCAGCACATCCGAATGCGGGGCCAGAGCCGCGACTCCAGGCAGGCCCCAGCCGAATCGGACCGTGTAGCCCGCCTGGCCGGCGGCGGACTGGCGGTGCTGGCCATAGCCGCTGGCACCGCTCGCAGCCGGCTCGGAAGGGTTGCTGTCCATAGCTTCCTAGCTTGGAGGATCGGGGCTCCGGGGAGAGGGGGCAGGGACCCGGGCCGGAGCTCGCTCTCACTTCCGGCTCGCTCTGGAGGCCCTGACTATAGTGGGCAAATGGTGCGCCCTGGTGGTCGGGGTGCTAGGGACTGAATGGCACTCCCCAGCACCCTTGGTGAGCTTCGGGGCAGCGAGTACCGGATGCGCTCGGTCCGGGAGGAGCTGCGGGACAACCTGATCGAGGCATTGCGCCACGGCCGGGAGCGGTTCCAGGGTCTGGTCGGGTACCAGGACACGGTGCTGCCCCAGATCGAGAATGCTCTGCTGGCTGGGCAGGACATGGTCTTCCTCGGGGAACGGGGCCAGGCCAAGTCGCGGCTGATCCGGGCCATGGCCCAACTCCTGGACGAAGCGGTGCCGATGATTAGTGGGAGTGAGGTGCACGACCATCCCTATGCGCCGATCAGCCGCCTCGGTCGCGACCTGGTCGCCGAGCTGGGAGACCAAACGCCGATAACTTGGATCGGCCGGGAGGAGCGCTTCGGCGAAAAGCTGGCCACCCCCGACACGTCCATCGCCGACCTGATCGGCGAGGTGGACCCGATTCGGGTGGCCGAAGGACGTTATCTGGCCGACGAGCTGACCATCCACTACGGCCTGCTGCCCCGGGTCAACCGGGGCATCTTTGCCATCAACGAACTTCCCGACCTGGCCGAGCGGATTCAGGTGGGATTACTCAACATCATGGAAGAGCGCGACGTCCAGATTCGCGGCTTCCAGGTTCGTCTGCCGCTCGACGTGCTGGTGGTGGCCACGGCCAACCCGGAGGACTACACCAACCGGGGTCGGATCATCACCCCGCTCAAGGACCGCTTCGGAGCCCAGATCCGGACCCACTATCCGCGTTCCCCGGAGGCGGAGGCCGAAATCGTTGAACAGGAACGTGATCAGTTCTCGGGCCTGGGCATTCCCCTCCACGTGCCCCAATACATGCTGGAGCTGGTCGCCGAGATTTCCCAACTGGCCCGGCGTACTACCCAGATCAACCAACGTTCCGGAGTCTCGGTCAGGCTCTCGATCGCCAATTTCGAGAGCCTCTGCGCCAACGCGGTTCGCCGGGCGATAAGTCTCTCCGAGCCCGAGGCCGTGCCCCGGCTGAGCGACCTCGGCGCGCTCACCGCCTCGACCCTGGGCAAGCTGGAACTGGAGACCTGGGAGGAGGGTGAGGATCAGGCCCTGCTCCAGAAGCTGCTGCGGAGCGCCTGCACCAACGTCTTCCGCCGCCACTTCGCGGTGCAAGAGTTCGCCCCGGTGCTGGCCCGCTTCGAGGAAGGGCTAACCATCGAAGTCGGCGAGATGGTGCCGCTCGAGCGTTACCTCCAGGTGGCCGATGGCATCCCCGAGATGAAGCGGATCCTGAGCGACCTCGACGAGCCCCAGCAGCCTGGGTCGGTGGCAGCTGCCTTGGAACTGGTGCTGGAGGGATTGCACCTCTCCAAGCGCCTCAACAAGACAGTGGTGGACGGCACCACCGTCTACGGAAGCTAGGCGAGCGGCAATGGCCGCGGCCCGTCAGCTGTACAGCCGTTGGGACGGCAGTCAGGAGGGTGACCTTCCTGACTCGGGGGAACTCTTCTCGCGCCTGGCGGAGGATGTCTTCCACGGCTGGGACTTCGAGTCCGCCCTCCGTCGCCTCCTGAGCCAGGGCTTCAGGGACAGCCAAGGGAACCAGCTACGAGGCCTGGAAGACCTCCTCGACCAGGTCCGCGAGCAGCGCCAAGAGAAGCTTGAGCGCTACAACCTGGATGGCCTCTTCAAGGACATCGAGGAGCGGCTCGACCGGATTCTCCAAAAGGAGCGCACCACCCTCCAGGAGCGCGCCCGCGAGGCGGCTGGCAGCGATCACCAGCGCTTGCTGGAGAAACTGACCCGGAGCCGCCTGGAGCAGCTCGACGCCCTGCCCCCGGAGGCGGGTTCCGCCATCCGCCAGCTCCAGGAGTACGAGTTCCTCGACCAGGAGGCGGGTCGGGACTTTCAGGAGCTGCTGGGCGAGCTCCGCCGCAACCTCGTCGAGCGTCACTTCCAGGACCTCGGTAGGGCGGTCCAGAACCTGGGGACGCAGGACATCGGACAGCTGCGCGAAATGATCCGCGACCTCAACCAGATGCTGGAGCGGCAGCAGCGGGGCGAACCACCTCGATACGAGGAGTTCATGGAGAAGTGGGGCAGCTACTTCCCCGACCATCCCGAGGATCTGGATTCCTTTTTAGACCAGCTGCGCCAGCAGATGGCCGAGCTCGACTCACTGCTGGAATCAGCGTCGCCGGAAATGCGCGAGCAGCTTCAGGAGATCATGCGCGCCGCCCTCAGCGACGAAGAACTCCAAGACCAGCTGGCCCGGCTCTCACGCCTGCTCGGCCAGATGTCCCCTCAGGCATCTTCCGGTTCGCGTTTTCCCTTCTTCGGCGGCGAGGAACTCGATCTCCCAGGCGCCCTCGACGTGATGGGCGAACTGCAACAGCTCGATTCTCTGGAGAGGGGCCTCCGCCAGGCGTACACCGGCGCCGATGTACCCCCGGAGCTGCTGGAGCAGATGGCGGAGAGTCTGGGACCGGACTCGGCCGCCAATCTGCTCAAGATCCAGGCCCTGGTCAGAGAACTGGAGGCGAAAGGACAGCTCCGGCGCAATGGCGAGGGGCTGGAGCTGACCCCGCAGGGAGTGCGCAAGATCGGCCAGAAGGCGCTGGCGGACATCTTCCAGCACCTCTCTGCGGATGGCTTCGGCAGTCATCCCCAGGGCAGCCTGGGGACCGGCCCCGAGGTCGGTGATGACAGCAAGCCCTACCAGTTCGGGGATCCCTTCAACCTGGACGTAGAAAAGACCCTCATGAACGCAGTCCGCCACAGCGACGGAAGCCGGCCGCTTCGCCTACACGTCGACGACTTCGAGGTGCGGGAATCCGAGCGCAGCGTGCAGACCAACACCGTGCTGATGCTCGACATGAGCCGCAGCATGCCGCTTCGGGGATACTTCTACGCCGCCAAGAAAATGGCATTGGCGCTGAATTCATTGATCCGCACCCAGTATCCCCGGGACACTCTGTACGTCGTCGGATTTTCCGACTACGCCCGGGAAATCAGTCCGGCCATGCTGGCCCAACTCTCCTACAGCGAGTACGTCTACGGCACCAACATGCAGCACGGACTGATGCTGGCGCGCCGTCTGCTGCATCGCCATCGGGCCGGGAATCGCCAGATAATCATCGTCAGCGATGGCGAGCCCACAGCCCACATGGAAGGCACCCATGCCGTCTTCATGTATCCGCCCTTACCCGAGACATTCCGCAAGACCCTTCAGGAGGTGCGTCACTGCACCAGGGAGGGAATTGTAATTAACACCTTCATGCTCGAGACCAACCAATACCTGGTCCAGTTCATCCAGCAACTCACTCGCCAGAACCGAGGTCGCGTCTTCTTCGTCAGCCCCGACCGGCTCGGCGACTACGTGCTAGTGGACTACGTAGCCTCGCGCTCGCGGTCAAACTAGACCGATGCCGACAATACGCTTGGACAGCGAGCGCCGACTGTTCCAGGAGCGACTCCTAACCCAGTTTCGGGCTCGCTACCGAGGGTGGGATTTCAGTGCCCGCGACGACGATTTTGGGGTCCTGGCCCACAAGGATCGAGCCCAGGTAGCGCTCTCTTTGGAGTCGCTCTTCGCGGAAGCGAGCCGGCCTGAGGTGTCAATGCCGGAGCGCATCTCGCATTTCGTCAGCGCGGCCGCGCCCCGGCTGAGCGCTGCCGAGGACCGTCCTGAGCTCTCCACTCCGACTCCGGATCCGGGCGCCTTGGTCTGGTGCGTCCGCGCTGGGCGCAGCATTCGCCGATTCAGTCGCTATGCCGAGCTCGCCACCCGAGAGCTCCCCGGAGGCCTGCTGGCGTTTGTCGCCGAGGCGCTGCCCGGAGATGCCATGCGCGGAGTTTCCCGCGCCGAGGCGGAGATGGGCGGTCTCGCGGAGGAGAACCTGGTGGAACTCGCCGATCGCAACACCGCCCTCCGCTTGACCCGCTGGAGCACGGTCCTGAAGAAGGAACCGGAGCAGAGAACCTGGCTCTTCACCGACGACATCCTCTTTGCAAGCAGCCTTCTGCTGGTGCCCGCCTTCTTGGAGAGGCTCGCCGAGCTGGGCGACGGCCGTGCCGCCCTGGCGGCACCGGACCGGGCCATGGTGGTGGCTGGCATTGGCGACGCCGCCAGCCACGACAAGATGACCGAGTTGGTACGCCGACTTTACCGGCTGGCGAGCTTCCCTTTGAGCCCAATTTTGCTCAGCACTGATGGCCAATCTCTACAACTCCATCCAGCTCAGCTCAAAGGTGAGGTGCACCGTACCGGGTGGTGGCGACTCTTTGGGCAGGCCGAACGTTGAACTCTGCCCCGGGCGCGCTCTCGGTGGCGCTGGAAGACGCCCTTGATGGTCTTCGCCGCCAGGCAACGGCTCGCTATGGCGAGGCCCTGATTGAAGTCCGGTTGACCGTTGATGGGATCCGGGGCACGGTGGCACTGCCGGCCCAGGCACTGGAGTTGCGCCGACGGGTGACCGAACTCTGGCCGGGAGCCAACTGCCGACTCCTGGTACTGGCCACCCGGCGCACCCGTGTCGCCCTCTATCCCGCAGGGGGAACGCTGGACATCTGGCGGCGCCATCCCGATGAGACCTCGGAGAGACAGGAGCTCACCACCCAGCTGCTCCCGGGAGACCCCGCCGCCGGGCTGCTCGCCGTCCGGCAGGGCCATTACCTGGTCAGGGCCCCCGGGGAGGCGGTAGGCTGGGTGCGCCCCGGCTCGCCCTACCGCTGGGGACCAGCTATTGCGGAGGGAGTGGCCGGGGCGGCCAACGTGCCCGCCTCCGGTTGGGACCCGCAGGTGGTGCGGCAGGCAGCGCTCGACCTGCTTGGGCGCCCCTACGTCTTCGGCGGCACCGGGGGCCAGGGGATCGACTGCTCCGGCCTCAGCTGGCGCGCCTACCTCAAGGCCGGGGTGCTCCTGCCCCGCAACAGCCGGGCCCAGCGAAAGATCGGGGAGCGGGTGCAGATCGCCGGGTTGCGTGAGGCAGATCTGATCTGCGCCGTCCACCGCGGTCCGAAACGGACCAGCCACGTCGCCCTCTATCTAGCCGATGACGATGTGGTTCATGCCTGCAGCGAGTGCAACGAGGTGCGTCGCGAACCCCTCAACGACTTCCGCCAGCGCTATCAGGTGCTCACCGTTCGCCGGGTGCCGGGAGCAATCGCTCCCCCCCGCTAACCTAGCTCGGATGGAGATCCCGGCCCCTGCCGCGGCGGCTACCTCCCCTGGGCCGTCTGGTCATGCCGCACTTCGGGTGCCCGCCCGACTAGCCGAGCTTGGCCAAAGCCGCATCGACCTGGTGGGGGTCGCCAGCGTCGAGGGCGGTGAGATGGCCCGGTATCTCCTGGCATCCGGCTTCACCAATCTGGTCGGCCACGACCAGCAGCCGGACCTGGAGAGCCTGCGCCGCTCCCACCACCTGGCCCACGCTGGGATGGACCGTGATGCGCGCCACCAGCGTCTTGAGGAACTGCTCACCGGACTGCGCTCACTGCAGCTGGGGGGCGACTACCTCAAGGGAATAGAGACCTCGGCCCTGATCATCCCCACCCAGGCCTGGTTCCTGGCTGCGGCCAATGCCCCACTGCAGCAGTTGAAGGAGCGGGGCCACCCGTTTTACTCCTTGATCCAGGCGTACCTTGACCTCGCCCGGGGCGAGGTGGTGGGGGTGACCGGAACCCATGGCAAGTCGACGACCAGCTCCCTGGTCGCGGCGCTGGTGGCTCAGAGCGGTCTCTACCCCAAGGTTTGGCTGGCCGGCAACGACCGGCACGACCGCCAGGCCCTGGTCGAGGTGGCCGGCGACGATGGCACGGGCTGTCTGGTCCTGGAGATCAGCAACCGCCAGCTGCTCCAGATGGAGCGAGCTCCCCGGGTAGGCTGCCTGACCAACATCACCCCCAATCACCTCGACGAGCACCAGGGTCTGGCCGGCTACGTCGCTGCCAAGCGGCGAATCTTTGAACTCCCTGGTTGCGAGGTGGCGATCCGCAACGGCGACGATCCTCAAAGTCTGGCCGGTGGCGATCTCCGTCCAGAGGTTCGTCAGTTGCGCTTCGCCCGGGGACTGGAACAGCTTGCAGGTCTGGATGGCGCCTTCGAGGAGGAGGGCCTGCTCCGACTGCGCTGGCAGGGAACCTCGCACGCAGTCATGGCCGCCGCGAGCGTCCCCTTGGTGGGTCGGCACAATCTGAGTAATGTGCGGGCGGCGCTCACGGTGCTGGCCGTGCTCGCCCCTCTGGAGCCGGACCAGCTGGCCAAGGCGGCCCAGGCCGTCGAGAGCTTTCGGCCGCTTCGCCATCGCACTGAGCTGGTGCGTCAGCACCGAGGTGTCGACTACGTCGACGACCTCTCCAGCACCACACCTCAGTCCACGGTGGCGGCAGTTATGGGGCTGGGGCGACCTTGCATCCTGATCGCCGGCGGCGAGGACAAGGGCATTGACTTCAGTGAGCTCTCAAAGATGGTCGGCGCGAGTGTGGGGCGGCTGCTGCTGCTTCCCGGGAAAGGCTCTGACCGGCTGGCTCAGGAGGTGAGCACTGCCGGCCACGAGGACCTGGTGAGTCGGCTGGGAACGCTGCAAGAGGCGGTCAGCCTTGCCACCGAGCTGGCCCAGCCGGGAGACACGATCCTTCTCTCTCCCGCCTGCCCTGGCTTCTTCACCGCCCATTACCGCCAGGGTGGTTTCCGGCAGGCGGTAAGGGCTGCTACTTCTCCTCGTCCTCGAATGGGGCCAGAGTGAGGGGGTTGAGTCCGACCAGTTCGAAGGTGGCTCCGCAATTGGGACAGTCGACGAGGTCGCCGATCTCCGCCACGTCGGCGAGGTCGAGGGCCGTCCCGCAGTCGGGGCAGTTCTTGGCGACGGCGCCGATCGTGCTCACGCGAGACCTCCATTAATGCCTGGCGCTGAAGGGGCTGACGGCCCCCAGGGGCAGTGGATCCACGCCCGACTCTTCGGCGTCAGTCTACCGGCCGCATCTCAGCTCTCACTCGGAGAGGGCATGACGCCGTTGGCGGCAGCTGCCGAGCTGGGATCCGAGCTCGGCATTCCCAACCTGATGCTCAAGCGCGAAGACCTCTCCCCAACGGGCTCGCACAAGGCGCGTTCTCTGAGCTTGCTCTGCTCCGTCCTGCTCGCTTCAGGTGGCCGTCAGGCGGTCATCTCCTCTTCCGGCAACGCCGCCATCGCGGCGGCGGCATACGCCTCCTTGGCTGGCCTCCGGATGTTGAGCCTGGTCTCACCACGGACGCCTCGGCTCAAGCTGCAACGGCTTGAGATCTATCAGCAACTGACCGTACTCAGCGACCGTCCGGTCGGTCTTCTGCACCATGGCGTACGCGACTGGGGCCTCTCCGACCTGCGTGGCTCCGTCAACCTGCTCGCCCCCAACGCCTACCGGGGGATAGCGGCGGAGCTGGTCCAGGAAGAGCCTCTGGCGGCAGTCTTCGTCTTCTCCAGCAGTGGGGCCTGCGCCCTGGGTATCGCCCAGGGCATGGAGCAGCTGCTGGCCCCGGGGCAGCGCCCGGCGCTGCACGTGGTGGAGGGCGCGCCCGGCGGAGAGCTGACCCGGCCCTGGTACCCCTCGAGTCACCAGCAACTGCGGGAGGAGTCGCTCCCGGGTGAGCTCGGCACCCACCGCTCGCGGCGGGCGCCGGCTCTGCGACGGGAGGTTCGCCGCAGCGGCGGGCGGGGTTGGCGTGTCGGCGCCAGAGAAGCTGAAGAAGTTCGGGAGGTAGCCGCCCGCCACGGCGTGCGGACATCCTGGGAAGGTCTGGCCACCCTGGCGGCGATGAGGCAAGCGGCCGCCTCGGCCCCGCCAGTGGCGGAGGGCCGGTGGGTGGCGGTGCTGACTGGAGACGAGTCGCAACTCGATCAAGAACCGAGGCAGCACTCCGGCGATCCTCCACTCCCGACGGCCAACACGGAGGAGGAGCTTGATCGCCTTCTCGAAGGGGCCGCCTTCACCAAACCGGGCTCGCCATGAAGTCCAGCAATGCAGGCGTCACCTTTATAGGTCCCGATCCCCTGCCCGTTCTAGCAGCCGGGCTCAGAGCCATCTGTGCCGAGGATTGCGGGCTTGCCCGCGATGGGAGGCCTGGTTGGGCCCGGGTTCAAGTACCCGGTCCTGCCTCGGCAGCGGCACTCCTCGCCGATCCCAGAGTTCAGGGCCTTCTGCGCCAGCAACCGGACCCCATCGTGGTGTGGAAGAGCTCGGCTCAAGTGGAGCAAGTGGCCCAAGAAGTCGGTGTCATCGTGGCCAACTCGCCCGCCTTGATCGCGCGTCGGATCGAGAACAAGAGCTACTTCAGCCGCAGTGCCCCCGCCGCGGAGCTACCCATCCCAGCCACCAAGACAGGTGTCGCGGGTGCCGACCTACAGTCCGCTGCCGGTGATCTGAAGCTGCCCGTCATCTTTCAACTGGCGCGAGGCTTCTCCGGCGAACAGACCTATCTGGCCGAGACTGAAGACCAGCTCGCCCTTCTCCTCCGGCAGTTTGCCGGGCGAACCTGCCGGATCGCCGAGCGAGTCCTGGGGGTTCCGGTGACCGTGACCGGGGTTGTTAAAGAGGACAGCCTGGTGGTCGGTCCGGCGTGCCTGCAACTGACTGGCATCGATACCCTGACTCCTCATCCGCTGGGTTCCTGCGGCAACGACTACGGCCAGCCGGTGCCTCAAACCTCACGTGTGCAGGAACTGGCTTTCAAGGCCGCGCACTGGCTCCAGAGGCTGGGCCACCGAGGGATCTTTGGCTTGGACCTGGTGGTGGGCACCGAGGGAAGGATCTGGTGCATCGAGATCAACCCCAGGCTGGTGGCATCGGTGCCTCTCTTCAGCCTCACCGCCCGCGACAGCGGCGGCCCGGGCCTTCTAGATGAGCACCTGGCCAGCTTCGGAATCGGAGAGATCAGCAGCCAGACCTTGGAGTGCCGCTGGTCCCAGGTCATCCTCTATCAACTGGGCGAACGGCGCTCCGACCCAGCTCCGGCGACCTCTCGGGGAACTCTGACCCAGGACGGGCATTTCCACGCCACTGGGGAGATGGGTTTGGGGGGACCATCCCCGGGTGAGGTTGGACTAGTCATCCAGTCCACGTCCCGACCGGGGAAGGAGTTGGCCCGCCTTCTATTCGAGGGAACGTGTTGCGCTCCCGATAGCTCCCTCCTGCCCCATCTCGCGGCCGCCATCGTCGAGCTCCGATCCCAGCTAGAGGAGCCTGGCCCGGAAACAAGCGTTTCGTGAGCGGGGCCGAGACGGTACCTTGAAGCTGTGGAGTTCCGCGACTACTACGCAACGCTAGGCGTTCCCCGGACGGCCACGGACAAGGAAGTCCGTGCCCGCTATCGCAAGCTGGCCCGGGAGCTTCATCCCGACGTCAACAAGGATCCCAAGGCAACGGAGCGATTCAAGCGCGTCAACGAGGCCTACGAGGTTCTCAAGGACCCCGAGAAACGCTCCAAATACGATCGCTTGGGGTCGGACTGGGAGCAGATCGAAAGGGCCGAGGCCTTCCGTCGCGAGCACGGTCAGCCCTTCGCCGACGCCGGAACTCGTGCTCGGGAGACCGCCCAGCGGGCGGCGGATCGAGCCGGGGCCCGATTCGGCGGGTTCAGCGACTTCTTCGAGACCTTCTTTAGCGGCCGCGGTAGCGACCCCAACGATCCCTGGATTGAAGCCCAGATGGAGCAACTCCGGCGGGAGAACCTCGCCGCCAAGAAGGGGGCCGACAGCGAAGACCAACTCGAGGTGAGCCTCGCCGAGGCCATGCAGGGCGGGGACCGGACCATGCAGGTCTCCATCGTCGAGAGCTGCCCCGCCTGTGGCGGCAGCGGCCGGGTGACTGAAGCCAGCGGTGGCGGCGGAACCGCGACCAAGGTCGGGGTCAAGGCCTGTCCGGCTTGCTCCGGCTCCGGCCGTCAGTACCGACGACGGAATCTCAAGGTGACGATCCCCAAGGGGGTGACCGAGGGCTCGAGGATCCGCGTGGCCGGCGAGGGCGCCAGCGGAGTGGGCGACGGCAAGCGCGGCGATCTCTACCTCAAGGTCCGGCTCAAGCTGCCGACCGGTACTGAGGTCAAGGGCCGCAATGTTTATCAGGACTTACCGGTGCGTGATTACCGCGCCGCCCTGGGGGGCAAAGTCGTGACCACCGGGCCGGCGGGAAAACTGGAGTTGACGATTCCCGAGAACTGTCCACCGGGAAGAACGCTGCGCGTGGCGGGCAAGGGCATCCCCGCCCTCAAGGCGGCAGCAGCAGGGGGAGACCTCTTCCTGCGCGTCAGGGTTCTCGCCGCCGGAAGCTCCCCGTTGAGTGAGCAAGAACGGGCAGCCTACTTGGAGCTCGCTACCGCAGACGGCGCCGGTAGCTGAGGCCAGGGTCGACAATGCTGACCGCGAGTACTTCTCGCCGCACATGCCAACGCTGCTAAATACATGGGGTGGGGATACTCTGGTTGGTCACCTTGCCAGTCCGGATGAGGACTGCCACCCAAGACACAATGTTCGACCTTGCGTAGTGGGCCACGAGCACATATCGCCCTGGTTTCAAGGTAAAACGGTACTTCTGGAGCTTGGCTACGTGAGCCGATGCTACCTGATCCGTGGGCAGCACCGTGGTATCGCCGTTGGCCTGTGTCGGCGTCTCAGAGACAGTACCTCGCAACACGCGCACCGTGCCTGCGACGAACCCCGGGCGATGCAGTTCCCGGGCACCAGTGCAGGCGGCGATTCCGCCCACCACTTGGCCATCCCGTCCGGGTAGCGGAGAGGCAGCGGAACAGCCCGTCAGCACCATCATCAGCCCTGCAAGCACTGCCAAGCCCCAGCCGGGGTGGTTCGTTACTTTGTCCCTAGCCGTCATGCCAAACAGGGTGACGACCGTCGTGAGCCCTTGCGCGTTTCTTGAAGGCTCAGCGGGTAGGCACACTCTGACGAAGGCTGGAGCCCCATTTTCAGCCCACTTTCCCAATTTTTTCAATTTCCAATCTCGGATGCCCTTGCGCTTGGATCAGACGCTAGAGCCTGTGCTCAACCTGGAGGCCAGCTCAGTCGACGCAGCAAGAGCCTGGGTCGCAGCGACCGTGTCAATGGAGTGATGTGAGTAGCGCGCCAGTGCGTACAAGCGCGCCAGTGTGTGAGCAGCGCGACTGGAGTGTCCGCTGTCCGGTATCGCCCTACCCGGGTAGCTCTCCGGTGCCTCCCAAGTCTCGCTAGCAATCCCGCGGCTCGTGAGGCGTTCTTCGATATCGGCAAAGGCCGCCAGCACGATCTCCCTGGGGTTAGCCGGCGTTCGGCGAGCCTTGGGCGATGACTCAGGACTGGTGCCGGCGTCGCTGGCGTCACTCAGCTGTGTGCGGCGCGTCTTCCAGAGGACGCCGACCGCGCCTGCAGCAAGCAAGCCGGCGAGCGCGAGTTCCCACTGCGGCACCGGAGTGCTCCTGCCCCGGGATGGAGTGACAGCACGACGGCATTGGGCACCGACCGCGTCACAAGGTAGGTGGCCGTCGCCTGGGGACCTCTTGCGGATGTGGACGACGGTATGTCTATGCTCGGGCAACCTGATCGTCCCGATTCGGGAAGTGCTCATGATCACAACAAGGGTAACTAGAGAAGTCGCGACCAGACTTAGCACGATGAGCCAGGGCATCGACTGCCCGAGACGTGTGCGAGGATTACTCATCCTGGATCCGCTCGACGGCGTCCAGCAGAGGCGCTAGGTCGACGCTGGGTTCCTCGGCCTCAGTAAGTCGGCGCACCTTTTATGTAACCTCGGAGGGCGGATCGAAGTGGTCGCTCAACTCCGCCGCTGCCTCCTCGGCCTGTGTGGCCGAAGACCTGTCGATCGGATGCCGGGAATAACGCGCCAGGGCATAAAGTCGGGCCAATTTGCCAGCTGGGGATCCGGCGCGGGTGTTGCCCGGTACAGCCCGCGCCAGGTAGTTTTCCGGAGCCTCCCATGTCTCTCTAGCAATCCCGCGGCTCGTGAGGCGTTCCTCGACATCGGCGAAGGCCGCCAGCACCATCTCCCTCGGGTTGCCCGGCGTTCGCCGAGTCCTGGGCGATGATTCAAGACTGGAGCTGACTTGGCTGGGGTCACTCAGCTGTGTGCGCCGCGTCTTCAAGAGGACGCCGGCCGCGCCAGCAGCAAGCAAGCCGGCGATCGCGAGTTCCCACGATGGTACCGAGGTGCCCGACGCCCGGGCGGAGCCGATATCTCGCCGGCATCGCGCATTCGCCGCGTGACACGCTGGGGTCAAGAAACCCCCTGGATGCCCTGGGCCGATGCCGACGGAGCGGGCGAGGCTATTCTCCGGCAACTTGATTGTCCCGACTCGCGAAGTGCTCATGGTCACCACAAGGGCAACTAGAGAACCCGCAACCAGACTCAGTACGATGACCGAGAATATCGATCGCGCTGCCCACCGGGGTGAGTCAAGCATCGGCCGCGCGCTCCAAGTCTGCTAGCAGAGCCCCGATGTCGGCTACTGATCGTGGGACCGTCTCCATCTCATGTTCGCCTGCCAGTCGGTCGCCAAGCGATACCAGGTACGTGCCGAATTCGGCGTCGCACCGTCCCGTCCTCCAAGCGCGCCGAGTCAGTGATCTAATCACACCCAGGCTGCCAAGATCGGCGGGCGGCGGTGGCTTGTGGGTGAGTGGGCGCTCCTCTAAATCGGCAACAGGTCGCACGAGTGCTCCCAGACTCAGTCCCAGCCAAGCCAAAACTATTGCTCCGGCCACGATGAGCCCAAGGGCGATGCCGGGAGCGGCATTCTTCGCTCCCGAGTAGTGAAGGTCCACCGCGGTGACTGCGGCATCCGTCAGGAGCAGAATCGCTGCAATCATTGTCCGTAAGGCGACTCGATTGTGCGCGACTCGTGATGATGTGGCGTCGGCTGGAGCAACGAGCCTGCCGAATCGCTTCGGGGTTGAAACGAGGCCGGAATGCCCATCAGCAGAACGCGGTTGAAGGGCGGGTTGGTCACTCAGGAGCTGATTCCTCGCATAGCGCCGACGAGTGACTACACCCAAAAATAGAGCTACAAGTCCGATGGCCGCCAAGAGACCGAGGAGCATGAACTGCAGACCCTGACCTAAATGAATACGCCCGGCCTGCCAGATGACTTCAGCGATAACTCCGATGGCTACCGCGCTGGCTCCGAGCTGAGCCCCCCGGCGGGTGAGGTCCACCGCGGATTCTCGAGCTGTTGTACGTAGCTCTGTCGCCCACCAGCCCAACTGAGTGCTGAGGAAGATTCCGCCCGCAATGACAGGTGCTGAGGCGGCTGCGACGGAAGAGTCCGGCCTTTGCACGACAGCAAGCGCATACGCGAGCACAAGCCCAACTCCAGCCACGGAAACCAGTCGTGGTCTCCTTAGGCCCACGGCTAGGGCCGCCGCGACGAGAGCGCCCACTCCGCCGGTCAGAGCGATCTGTGGAAGGAGCGGACCAAGGTTGAGGATCTGCACGGCGACGAGACCGGTGACGGCCACGGCCAGACTGCCGACGGTCAGTTGCGGGATCAGGCCCGGACGCGCCATCGCCCATGCCTCATTTGATTGATTTGAACAAGCGCGGCATCGAGCGGGTCGGAGGTGTCCCAGCGAACCAGTGGCACCCCAGAGCGCCAAATGTCGCGGCGCGCGGCTGAACGGACCAGCCGCCAAATCCGTCGGCTGGCATCTTCGCCGGTGCCCGTACCCCAAGAGGTAAATCGCTCCGGGTCGATCTCGACTACGGCCAGATCGCATCCCCGGCCATGCAGCTCCAGAAGCACCTTGATCATCCGCGGATCCACCAGGGGTGTGAACGCGATCACCAGAGCTTGGGGCGGCAATGACCGCGGTGGTAGCCGATTCAGGGTAGGACGCTCGAAGCTCGATACCACCTCGGTCTCGATCAGAGAGTCCAGGAACCGATAGAGATGAGTGGTTCCTGAGCCCGGTGGCAGCGACCGCAGTACTCCTCCATATGAGAGCAGACCGACCCGATCTCGGCGCGCGAGATGAAGCTCAGCCAGTGCCGCTGCAGCCCTCCCAGCCCATGCCAGCGTGCTGTTGCTCCCCAGCTGCAGGTCGGTGAAGGCGTCGACAAGGAGGACGATGTCCACATTGCGCTCTGGGTGCTGCAAGTTGACGTACGGCTCAGACCTCCGCGCTGTCACCGTCCAGTTGATGCGCCGCGTCTGGTCCCCGGGCTGGTACTGGCGTATGTCGGCGAATTCAAACCCCTGGCCTCGCTCTCGAGCCCTCTCTTCGCCCACATACACTTGGGTTGCCCAAGGTCTTACGCCGCCACTAAGGCGTGGCGCGGCTGGATAGACATTAACTTCGACCGAGTTGAGGCTCCTTCCCCACGCTTGAGAGATGCCGAATGCATTGCGGGCGACCACCAAGCAGGGATCGATCCGGTGGATTCCCCATTGGCCGCAGCGGATTGAGAGGGTGGAGGAAGCTGTCCCACTCCGGTTCGGCGCCATTGCCAGACGAGCAGGAGGTGGATCGGCGGTGAGGCCCGGTGGTAGGGATACGCTGCAGAGCACGCGCTGGAACGATCGCGCGCGTTGGACAACCACGGTGAGCTCTACGACTTCTCCTTCCACCGCCCGATCGCGGTCCAGAACCAGGCTTACCTGGCAGCTCGTCTGGCCCGCGGCCATCAGGCCCCAGAGCAGCCACAGCCCCATCGGCGCCACGACCGCTGCCAAGGCAGGCAGCCCAAGAGCCAAGGCGCCTAGACAACCCGAGGCGACCAGGAAGAGCAAGCCGCCCAATTGAGCGGTAGGCTGGCTGACGAAGGCCACGCGGCCATCTGGTGCTGGCCAACCCACCTGCGAAAAGTCACCGCTCGAAGATCGGCCTCGTGCTGACGAGGCGGGCCGGCTCATTCCTGCCTCGGGGACTCTCCGCCCTCTGCCGCTATTGCCAGCGACCTCATCATCTCTGGGGGCAGGGTGGGTGGCACAGGAACGGTCTTGAGGCACTCCAGGACGACGTCGGCCGCTCGTATGCGCTGCGCCCACAGCTCCGGGCGGAGAGTGAGTCTATGCGCCAATGCTGGTACCGCCACCGCCTGAATGTCGTCCGGAACGACGAAGTCTCGGCCCATCAGAGCGGCGCGGGCACGGGAAAGACGAAGCAGCGCAAGCGTCCCCCGCGGGCTGGCCCCGACCAGCACGCGTGGGCTCTGCCGTGTCGCCCCCACAAGCTGAACGATGTAATGGAAGAGGTCGTCCGTGACCAGTACTCCCTCGACGGCCGCTTGGCAGGCGAGCAGCGTTGGCCCGTCAAGAACTGGGGTGAGGCGCACCTCATCGTGCTGACGGAGGTGGCGCTCGCGCACCATGCGCTCCTCGTCGGCTGGATCGGGATACCCGACGCTGGCCCGCAGCAGAAAACGGTCGAGCTGAGCCTCAGGCAGAGGGTAGGTCCCTTCATACTCGATCGGGTTCTGCGTGGCCATGACCAAGAATGGCCGAGGCAAGACCATGGTGTGGCCTTCGATAGTGACCTGCCGCTCCTGCATCCCCTCGAGCAAAGCGGCTTGAGTTTTCGGAGGGGATCGGTTGATCTCATCGCCCAAAAGGAGATTGGTAAAGATCGGTCCACGCCGCATCTGAAATTCACCGGTCTTTTGGTTGTATATGGAAGAGCCGGTGATGTCGGAGGGCATCAGGTCGGGAGTGAACTGAACGCGAGCAAAGACGAGCTTCATCGACTGGGCGAACGAGCGGGCGATGAGGGTCTTTGCCAAACCGGGATAGTCCTCCAAGAGGACGTGCCCGTCAGCCAGGATGCCGCTGAGGATCAACTCCAGAACGGCACGTTTGCCGACGACTGCTCGCTCTACCTCCTGGATTACCCGCTCGCCGTGAACTCGGACATCCCGGACCTCCATGGCGTCAGCATCCCACTGACCTTCGAATCGCGCAACTCTCCTCTGATCGCGTACGCGTCGTGGAGGCAGGCAGACAGGCAGCCTTTGGTGCGCGCCAGACGGCTCCGGCAAGTACTGGCGGCCCCACACAAAAACGCCCGCGGACTGCTTCCCGGGCGCGCTGATTCTGAGAGGCTCTGCTAAATCGCCAACGTTTTAGGCGACGGCGCAAACACCTCGCACGAGCGGCCGCCGTTTCGACATAGCGTCGCCTTCCACGGTGAAAGTTCCCGGCGACCACTCTTAGCCCAGCTGAGGTTTCCGATCGACCCCAACGTTGGGATGATCCGCTCCCGCCCCACCAGGTCGCGATATGATGGCTGCGACGCGACCTTGAAACCGGTCCAGCGAGGCCGGTAAGGAGCTCAGCGGCCTGGCCGCTGCGGCCGCCTGCCGGCCACAAGGACTCCTGGAGGAGGACTTCATGGCGGTAAGCAAGCCCTCGAGCGCAACGCTGACTCCACTTCGTCATGTCATCGCGGCCCAGCAGTTCGACCGCGAACGCCTCAGTCAGCTTTTCCAGCTCAGCACCGAAATGGAGCGACTCAGGGAGAGCGGCGGTGCCCAGCTCTTGCCGGGCCGGATCCTGGCCACCCTCTTTTACGAGCCCAGCACCAGAACACGGCTGAGTTTTGAAGCGGCCATGCTCCGCCTGGGCGGCCAGGTCATCTCCACCGAGAATGCCCGCGACTTTTCCTCGGCGATCAAAGGAGAGACGCTGGAGGACACGGTGCGAATCGTGGCCGGTTACTCGGACTGCATCGTTCTCCGCCACTCCGAGGAAGGCGCCGCCGCCCGGGCCGCCGAGATCTCCCCTGTTCCCGTCATCAACGCCGGCGACGGTCCCGGCCAGCATCCGACTCAGGCGCTGCTCGATCTCTTCACCATTCAGGTTGAGTTGGGAAGGCTGGATGACCTCCATGTGGTCATGGTTGGCGACCTGAGTCACGGCCGCACAGTGCACTCGCTGGCCTACCTGTTGGCGCTCTACCACGGAGTCCGGGTCACCCTGGTCGCCCCCGACCGCATCCGCATGAGCGCGGGTGTCGTCGAGCACCTCCTCAAGCACGGAGTCGAAGTGCGAGAGACCGAGGACCTTCTGGAGGCCGTCGCCGACGCTGACGTCGTCTACCAGACCAGAATCCAGGTGGAGCGCTTCAGTGAGCCCTGGGAGGAGTCAGAGGACAATCGCCGTCACTTCCGAATCACCGAGACGGTAATGGACCGTCTACCTCAGGGTGCGATCGTGATGCATCCGCTGCCCCGGGTTGGTGAGATTGACCCAACCATCGACCAGGACCCGCGGGCTGCCTATTTCCGCCAGGCGCGCAACGGCGTCTCCGTCCGCATGGCCTTGATGAAGACGCTGCTGGCCGCATGAGTACGAGCCAAATGACGACGCCGGGGATGCCGGTGCTGCTCGGCCCAGAGGACCTACAGCGGACTCTCTGGCGCTTGGCTTGCGAGCTCCGCGAGCACCATCCGAGTGGCGATGCGGTGCTGTGCGGCATCGTCACCAGGGGAGCCTTCTTGGCCGCTCGTCTCATCGATCTGATTCGTGAGCAGGGTGGCGGTGACTGGCGCGGCGTCACCCTCGACGTCGGCGCCTACCGCGACGATCGACCGCGGGTCAACGAAGCGGACACGACCCAGTACCCACTGCCACCGGCCGCCATCGATTCGGTAAGTGACCGGGTGGTGGTGCTAGTGGACGATGTCCTCTTCCATGGCCGGACCGGACGTGCCGCCCTGGCCGCGCTGGCTGACATCGCCCGGCCGCGAGCCGTCGAGCTCTTGGTGGTCGTGGATCGGGGCCACCGGGAGCTCCCCCTGCGTGCTACCTACGTGGGCCGGAACCTGCCCACTTCCGAGCACGAGCGAGTCCTGGTGCGGCTGGCAGAGTGCGATGAGGGCGACGCGGTCCTGCTGCGTCCATCGGAGGAAGAACCGACTTGAGCCGGATTCTTCTCCAGGGGGTTCGTCTGATCGACCCCTTTAACGGGGTCGACCTCGAGGACAGTGACCTTCTCCTCGAGGATGGCGTACTCAAGCAGGTAGGGGCCGAGATCAAGCTTCCCCGAGGTGGCACGGCGGTGCGCCGCGCCGGCTCGGTGGTCGCGCCATCATTCCTCGACCTCCACTGCCACCTCCGTGAGCCGGGCCAGCCCTGGAAGGAGCGCATCGCTCGCGCCACCGCTGCCGCATCGGCGGGTGGCTTTGGGGCGGTGTGCGCCATGGCCAACCTGACGCCTCCGGTGGACACGGTGGAGCGCCTGCGGCGCTGCCAACGGCACAACAAGGCCTGGGGGAAAGTCCCCGTCCTCCAGTTCGCAGCCTGCACCAAGGACATCGCTGGAGTGGATCTGGCCGACCTCGAGGCGCTCGCTCGCGGCGGTGCGGTCGGCTTCTCCGACGACGGCCGCCACGGGATGGCCGCAGAGCGGCTCCAAGAGGTGCTGACCCGGGCGGCGGCACTGGACCTGGTGGTGGCCATCCATCCCGAGGACGAGGAACTCCTAAAGCGGGCCAACCGGGGCAGCGAAGACCCCAGCCAGTGGCACATTCGCCCCCCCGGCGCCGAACTCTCGGCCATTCAAACGGCAATCTCGGTGCTCCGCGACACACCCGGCGCCCGACTCCACCTCCAGCACGTGAGTACGGCGGGCGGTGTCGACCTCCTTCGCCAGGCCAAGAAGGAAGGTCTCTCGGTGACGGCAGAGGTAACGCCACACCATCTGATGCTCACCGGCGCCGCTGGCGATGCCGGACCCGCCGACCCCGCCCGCTGCAACCCCCCGCTGCGCACGGAAGCTGACCGGATGGCTCTCTGGGGAGCTCTGCTCGAGGGCACCATCGACGCGATTGCCAGCGACCATGCGCCCCACGAGGCGGCCCCGCCCTCGGAGAGATTGCCCGGCTTCAGTGGAATCCAACTGGTCCTCTCCGCTGTCCTCGGTCAGGGAGGGGCGCTCTCCCACCTGGGTCGCGTCGTCGAGACACTGACCGCAGGGCCTCGTCGCGTTCTGGGACAGGCAGGTGCGGCTGCGCCGGGGGATGGGATCCGGTCCGGCGAAGCCGCCTCCCTCACCTGGTTCGACCCCAACCAGAGCTGGACTCCGAGCCCTCAGTCCTGGCTCTCGCTGGGAACCAACACACCATTCTGGGGCGAGCCTTTGAAAGGGACCGTGCTGGCCACCTTTGCCGGCGGCCGCATGGTCCACCTCAACCGGGAACTGGTCCCGGAGTTGGACGGAGACTGATTGACCACGATGCACCGCACCGAGGGGGAGCCCGGGGTACTGGTCCTGGAGTCGGGAGCCTACTTCTCCGGTACCTGGATCGGGGCACCGGCGGCCAAGACCTTCGGTGAGGTCGTCTTCAACACCTGCATGACTGGCTACCAGGAGGTCTGCAGCGACCCCTCCTATGCCGGCCAGTTCCTGGTCTTCACCCAACCCCTGATCGGCAACGTCGGCAGCGCCGTGGCCGACATGGAGTCGGGGCGAGCCTGGTGCCGGGGAGTCCTGGTAGCGGAGTGCAGTCCCAGCGCCCCGCACTGGCAGGCGGAGCAGACTTTCTCAGACTGGCTGCGCGACCAAGGAGTACCCGGGCTGGAGCGCGTGGATACTCGGGCCCTGACCCGCTACCTGCGCCAGCATGGCACCCTGCGCGGGGTCATGGCGCCGGTCACCGCGGGCACCGTGGCCGAGCTGACCGAGGCCGCTCGGCAGTCCGCCTCCCTCTCCGAACAAGACCTGGTGGCGGAGGTCTCCTGCGCTGCAGTCCAAACGTGGGAGGAGGCTCTGCATCCGGCGCTGCGCCGGGGCGCCGGACTTGGGCCAACCGGGCGCGGCAGCGGCGAGAGTCTCCGAATCGCCGTGCTCGACCTGGGAGTGAAGCGAAACACGCTGCGCTCACTGGCGAGCCGCGGCGCCGAGGTACTGGTCCTACCCCAATCGACCTCGTTGGCTGAGATCCAGCAACTGCATCCCCATGGCGTGGTGCTGACCAACGGGCCCGGGGACCCGGCCACCCTAACCTCCCAGGTGGAGTTGACCAAAGCGCTCCTGGGACGCTACCCGGTGCTGGCCATCTGCCTGGGCCATCAGCTGGTGGGACGGGCCGTCGGCGGCAGCACCAGCCGGCTCCCCTTCGGACACCACGGCGGCAACCATCCGGTCCGCGACCTGGTCTCTGGCGAGGTCTTCGTGACCCCGCAGAACCACGAGTTCCAGGTCGACGCCGACAGCATCGACCCCGCCAGTGGGTGGTTCGTCTCCGAGCGCAACCTCAACGACGACTCGGTCGAGGGCTTGCGCCACCAGCAGCTGCCGGTGATCTCAGTCCAGTACCACCCCGAGGGCAGCCCCGGTCCTCAGGACCGCCAGCACCTCTTCGACGACTTCCTCCATCTCTGCCGAAACCGAGAGGCCGCAGCCCCACTGGCGGTCGCTCCGTCGCCGGAGCCGCCGGCTGAGATTCGCCGGGTTCTGGTACTCGGCAGCGGTCCCATCGTGATCGGGCAGGCGGCCGAGTTCGACTATGCCGGGACGCAGGCCTGCCGCTCGCTGCGCGAGGAGGGGATCGAGGTGGTGCTGGTGAACAGCAACCCGGCCACCATCATGACCGACGAGGAGGTCGCCGACAGGGTCTACCTGGAACCGCTGACGGTTGAGGTGGTGGCCAAGGTCATCGAGCGCGAGCGCCCCGACGGCCTGCTGGCCGGATTGGGCGGCCAGACCGCCCTCAACTTGGCCGTTGCCCTGGAGGACGCCGGCGTCCTGGAGCAGTTCCAGGTGGCGGTCCTGGGGACCCCGCTGGAGGCGGTCCGGGACGCTGAGGATCGGGAACGCTTCAAGCGCCGGATGATGGCCATCGGCGAACCAGTACCGCCGTCCCGGACGGCGAACACCGTCCTCGAGGCCAAGGCCTTTGCCCAGGAGGTCGGGCTGCCCCTGGTCGTCCGCCCCGCCTTCACCCTGGGCGGCACCGGTGGCGGCCTGGTCCACACCCAGGATCAGCTCGAGCAGGTGGTCGAAAGGGGCCTCCAGGCGAGCCCCATCACCCAGGTCCTGATCGAGCAGGCGCTGGTCGGATGGCGGGAGCTGGAGTACGAGGTGATGCGGGATGGAGAGGACACCTGCATCTGCGTCTGCAACATGGAGAACCTCGATCCCATGGGAGTCCACACCGGCGACTCGGTGGTCGTCGCTCCCAGCCAGACCCTCACCGACAAGGAGCACCAGCAGCTGCGGTCGGCAGCGCTGCGGATCATCCGGGCCCTCAAGATCGAAGGCGGCTGCAACGTCCAGTTCGCCCTCGCCCCGGACTCCTTCACCTACTTCGTCATCGAGGTCAACCCTCGGGTCAGCCGCTCCTCCGCCCTCGCCTCCAAGGCCACCGGCTACCCCATCGCCCGGGTGGCGGCCAAGATCGCGGTCGGCCGGCGGCTGCGCGAGATTCGCAACCAGGTGACCGGGCGCACTTGCGCCGCCTTCGAGCCGAGCCTCGACTACTGCGTGGCCAAGTCGCCCCGCTGGCCCTTCGATAAGTTCCCCCATGGTGACCGGCGGCTGGGCACCCAGATGAAGTCGACCGGCGAAGCCATGGCGATCGGGCGCACCTTCGAAGCTGCGATCAGCAAGGTGCTGCGCTCCATGGAGCAGGTGGCCCCGGACCCGTCGGCGCTCCGACTAGCCGTCGAGCGACTGGAGGAGGCGACCGACCTCCGGCTCCAGGCGGTGCTCGAGGCGCTCCGGGAAGGGCAGAGCCCGGCCACGGTTGCGGGCCGGACCGGCTACCCGGAGTGGTTCTGCCACCGCTTGGCGGATCTGACCGGGGCTGAGGACGACCTCAAGCAAGTCGAGGAAGGCGCGATCCCCCCACGCCTGCTGCAGTTGGCCAAGCGGTCGGGGCTCTCGGACCGGCGGATCGCCGCCCTCACGGGACGCTCCTCATCCGAGGTACAAAGGGAACGTGACGCGGCGGGGATCGCCGCCACCTTCAAATGCGTGGACACCTGCGCCGCCGAGTTCGACGCTGCTACCCCGTACTTCTACTCCAGCTTCGAGGTGGAGGACGAACAGCGGGGTGTCCCCGGCTCAGCGGTTGTCTTGGGCTCGGGTCCGATCAGGATCGGTCAGGGCATCGAGTTCGACTACTGCTCGGTTCAGGCGGCCGCCGCCCTGCGCCGCCGGGGCCTGGAGGCGGTGATGATCAACAGCAACCCGGAGACCGTCTCGACCGACTTCGACTGCAGTTCGCGACTGTACTTCGAACCGATGGACCTGGAGTCAGTCCTCCAGGTCTGCCGGGTTGAGAGCCCCCTCGGGGTCATGGTCCAGTTCGGCGGTCAGACGGCGGTGAATCTCGCCGGTCAACTGCACCAATTGAATGTCCCCTTGCTCGGATCGGCCGCGGCATCGATCGAGATGGCCGAAGATCGTGGCCGATTCGAAGTGCTGCTCCAGCAGCTCGGGATCGCCCGTCCTCCGGGGGCCGCCACCCGCGATCCCGACGAGGCCGAGCGGATCGCCGCCAGGGTCGGCTACCCCGTGCTGGTGCGACCCTCTTATGTGCTCGGAGGCCGGGCCATGGACGTGGTGCACTCGGTCGAGGAGCTCCGCCTCTACCTGGGCGACGCCCTACTGGCCTCGGGCGAGGCCGGCGGTGAGGTCCTCATCGACAAGTACATCCTGGGCATGGAAGTGGAGGTCGACGCCATCTGCGATGGCGAGCAGGTCCTCGTCCCCGGGGTGATGGAGCACATCGAGCGCGCCGGGGTCCACTCCGGGGACTCGATGGCGGTTTTCCCGCCCCAGCGTCTGGACCAGTCAGTGATCGCCGACCTGGTTGCCATAACCACTCAGTTGGCCCTGGGCACCAACACCCTGGGGTTGATCAACGTCCAGTACGTGGTCCACCGGGGATTGGTGCTGGTGATCGAGGTCAACCCGCGCGCCAGCCGGACCGTCCCCTTTCTCAGCAAGGTGACCGGCGTGGCCATGGTCGACACCGCGGTGGGGACGATGCTGGGAGAGACGTTGCGAGGTCGTGGTCTGGAGGTTGGACTGCGGCCTTATCCACCCCTGGTGGCCGTCAAAGCACCGGTCTTCTCGGCTCGCAAGTTGGACCAGGTGGACACCGTTCTCGGCCCCGAGATGACCTCGACCGGCGAGGTCATCGGCGTCGCGCGCGCGTTGCCGGCCGCCCTTGAGAAGGCCTTCCTGGCGGCCTTGGGCTCACTGCCTCGGCGGGGCGGAGCCCTGGTCAGCATCGCCGACCAGGACAAGCCCGATGGGCTCCCCATCGCGGCCCGCCTGGCTGAACTCGGGTTCACCATCTACGCCACTCCAGGCACAGCCGCCGCCCTGCGCCAGGCGGGCATCAGCGTCGTCGAGGTAAGCAAGCTGCACGCTGGCCGGCCCAACGTCCTCGACGTGACCGTGGCGGGCCAGGTGGCCCTGGTGATCAACACCATCTCGGGTCAGCCCAGCTCCGAGATGGAAGAAACGTCGGGCACCATCGGCACGCGGCGCCCAGTTCGAGACGGCTACCGCATCCGCCAGGCGGCGGTACAGCGGGGCATACCTTGCCTGACCTCGCTGGAGACAGCAGCCGCGCTGGTCGCCGCCTTGGGAAGTGGCGAGGAGGCGGTGATCGAAGTCGCCACCATTGACGAGCATCGTCGTGGCACCCTGCAAGCGGTGGCTGATTGAGCCCTACCGCCAACGCCACCTCGGCCAAGGGCCTGGCCGGTGAGAGTGACCTGGGCCGGGCCATCGAGGAGTTAGCCGAGTGCAGCCAGCTCCGTCCCTTGGCGAGAAACCTGTTCGAGATAACCTTCCAGTCGCCGGCGATTGCCGAGCTGGCTCGACCCGGGGAGTTCGCGCAAATCTGGGTCGAGCGAAGCCATATTCCCCTACTGCGCCGGCCGTTCTCGTTCAGCCGGGCCGACCGGCGCGACGGCACGGTGGCCTTCTATCTGGGTGTCGTCGGCGATGGAAGCAGGCGCCTGCGCGCCCTGTCACCAGGAGACCGGGTCCGGATTCTCGGTCCCCTGGGCCGTGGCTTCACCCTGCCCGAAACTCCCGGGCGCTCGGCTCTGATATTGGGCGGCCTGGGAGCGGCGCCCTTTCCCTTGCTGGCCGAGCGGCTCAGGCAGTTGGGGGAAGAGGTCGTCTGGGTGAACGGGGCGAGGACCGCGGATGAGCTCTACCCGGACGAACTGATTCCCCCTGGAGTTCAGGAGATCGTCCAGTTCACTGAAGATGGCAGCCAGGGAAGTACCGGGCGCATCACGGCGGGCCTTCTCCCTCTCCTCAAGGAGGTCGATCGCGTCTACGCTTGCGGTCCCAACCACATGTTGGGCGCAGTCTTCCAGCTGATCTCGAGCTCCAGCTTGGCGCGGCTTCCGCTGGAGGTCTCCATCGAGGCCCCCATGGGCTGCGGCTTCGGAACCTGCCTCGGTTGCGCCATCCCGCTGCGGGCCGATGGGACCAACACCGAGCCGGTGATTGGGCTGTGCTGCCGTCAGGGACCCGTCCTGCGGGGATCGCTGCTGGACTGGGAGCAGCTCCTGCTGCAACCGGCGCACCTGGCATGAGCACTCTCTCTCCCCCATTCGACGCCCGGGTAGACCTCGGCCGCGGTCTCGTCTTGAAGAACCCCATCGCGGTTGCCTCAGGCACTTTTGGCTTCGGATTCGAGGCCGAGGCCCTAGCCGGGATCAGCCATTTGGGCGCCATCTTCAGCAAGGGGACGACGCCACTGGCTCGGGAGGGCAACCGTCCGCCCCGAATCGCCGAGACCGCGGCGGGGATGCTCAACTCGATCGGGCTGCAGAACCCCGGGGTTGAGATCGTGTGCGTTGACTACGCCCCCCGATGGGCCTCGTGGCCGGTCCCGGTCCTGGTCAACGTGGCCGGAGCCGACATCGCCGAATACGTCATGGTCGTCGAACGGCTGACGGGGGTGAGCGGGGTCGCTGGCGTCGAGCTCAACATCTCCTGCCCCAACATTGCCCACGGACTCGACTTCGCCACCGAGCCGGCGGCAGCCGCGCGCTGCGTCGCCGCCGTCCGCGCTGCAACCGATCTCCCCCTGGTCGTGAAGTTGAGCCCCAACGTGACTGACATCGCCGAGGTCGCCCGGGCGGTCGAGGACGCCGGGGCCGACGCGGTCTCGGCTGTCAACACCTATGTGGGCATGAAGATCACCCTGCCATCCCGGCGCCCGGTACTGCCCGGCATGGGGACGGGAGGCCTGAGTGGCCCGGCCATCAAGCCGCTGGCCCTGGCGGCAGTTGCTCGAGTGCGTCGAGCGGTGCAGGTCCCCGTGATCGGGATCGGGGGCATCGCCAGCCCCGGCGACGCCCTGGAGTTCTTGGTGGCTGGGGCGGACGCCGTCCAGGTCGGCACCGCCAACTTCAACAATCCCCACGCCAGCCGGGAGATCGTCGAGGGCTGCCTGCAGTACGCCCAGCAGCATCACCTGCGCCGGTTTGCCGACCTCCGCTGGCAGGAGCTCGAGTTTCCCGGCGCGGCCGAGGAAGGCATGAGATCTGATTGACGGGCTCCCAAAAATCGCTGTAGACACGATATATCGCGTTGTGCTAGAGTGCGCTATATCGTAATTGGGCAAGAGCGGCGGGAGGCACAGCGATGAGCGAGTGGAAAATCGAAGCAGCACAGACGATCCAGTTCGACGAGATCCCGTCCGACCTTCGTGTCAACCTGGTTGGCGGTGAGATCGAGCTCAAGGCCGGCGAGGGTCCGGCCACTCTCGAGGTCCGATATGTGACCGGTCCTGAGTTGCAGGTTCGTCTGGACCACGGCCGTCTGGAGATAGTTCAGGAACATCCGCATCCTTCCTGGGGCCTGAACAAGGTCTCGGCGTCCCTGGCGCTACAGGTGCCAACGGACTGCAAGGTCGATCTGGAGGCCGTTTCTGCGTCCGTCTTGGCCGAGGGGCTGGCAGCCGACGTGAAGCTGGAAACGGTCTCGGGCGAGATCGCCTTGGAAAGCTTGAGCGGAAAGACCCGAGCGACCACCGTGTCCGGAGAGCTCAACGTCCGGGGCCAGTCTGGTGAGCTGCGTGGTGAGACGGTCTCGGGAGACGTGACCCTCGACGCCTACCTGGCCAACTCTGTCCGCCTGGAGAGCGTTTCCGGTGATGTCACAGCGGACCTGCAACAGGCGGGATCCAGCGCCGCCGCCGAGGTCCAGACGGTGTCCGGGGCGGTCTATCTGCGACTGGCCTCGGAGCCCTCACAGCAAGTGCGCGTGGAGTCCGTCTCGGGGCGACTGACTTCGAGCTTTCCCGAACTGAAGGCCAAGAACGGTCCCGGTTCCAGAACGCTCAAGGGAGCGCTCGGTGACGGCCAGGGCGAGGTCCGGGTCAGCACCGTGTCTGGGGCGGTGGCCGTGCTAGCGGAGGCGAGCGCCTGAGCCCAGTCTTCCGGCACGGCTGGCTACGGCTGTACGTGCTCGCCCTCCTCGAGGAGGGCGAGCTGCACGGCTACCAGATCATCCGCACCCTGCAGGATCGGATCGGTGGCGATTACCGACCCTCCGCCGGGACGGTTTATCCGCGGCTGCGCCAGCTCGAGCGCGATGGGCTAGTGGCCGCCCGCGACGCCGCTGGACGTGTCTTCTACCGGCTCACTGAGGCGGGCCGGGCAGAGCTACGCGAGCAGGCCGCCCAGATCGGCGAGCTCGACGCCGAGGTAGAGAGGATCCATCACGGGATCGGCTCACCTCTCAAGGCCGATGTGCGCCGGTCGGCCCAGGCGCTTCGGGAGGAGATGCGGGCCCAGGCCAAGGCACTGCGAAACCAGGACCATACGGCTCCATTCGGCAGCGATTTGCAGCGAGAGCTATCTCGGTTCAGCAGCGAGTGGGGGCGACTGGCCACTTCCGCGTCAAATCCAGAGCAAGCTCGAAGGGCTCTGTCAGCTGCCATCGAAGCAGCCCTTAGGGAGCTGCGTCGAAGTCTGACGGGGTCCGACTCCAACCCCTGAAGTTCTGCTGGAGTCGGTTGCCGCTGCTGACGAATCGGCGGCGATTCTGACCCGGTTTCCCCTGACGACGCTGGGGGTCTCATAGTTACCGCCGTGGCTTCCACCTTAAGCCGTGCCATCGACGCCCTCACCGACCCCGGCCGCCGCGAGGTTTTGGAGCGCCTCGGCGAGGGACCGCGGACCGCTGCCGAACTGGCGACCCAGCTGGCCGCGCCGGTGCCGGTGCTGGTCGACTGGTTGTCGACCTTGCAGAGCGCCGGCCTGGTCACCGAGGACCGGAGCCATCAGCAGCTGGCCTACCGGGTCAACTCCAAGGGGGTGGAGGAGCTTCGCGACTACCTGGAACGGATCGCGAATTTGCCCAGCGCCGAGGTCAGCGGGGTGCCCGTGGAACGACGTCCCGACGCGAGCTCCGACCCCGAGGCCCGCTTCCTGGTTCGCCGGGATGTCACGTTGCGGATCACACCAGAGCGCGCCTTCAACCTCTTTACTGGCAGCATGGGGGATTGGTGGCCTTTGGGCCGCTGCCACTTCGGGGTTGCGGCAGCGGTGACGGTCGTCATGGAGCCACACCCGGGTGGCCGCTGGTACGAGCGCGGCGACGACGGCAGCGAGTCCCCCTGGGGTGAGGTCCTGGTCTTCGAGCCAGCCGAGCGAGTGGTGTTGGGCTGGCGCGTTGGTCCGGACTGGAAATACGACCCTGCCGTCCGTACCGAGATCGAGGTCCGCTTCAGGCCCACTCCTGGGGGCGGGGCATTGGTCGAGCTGGAGCACCGCTGCGTCGAGCAGATCGGGGATAACGCCCAGCGCCTCCAGGCGACCTTCGACGGTGAAGACGGCTGGGCCGACCTTCTCCACCGCTTCGTCGAGGCAAGCTAGACTCCCGCTTCGGCTGCCTCCTCGGGGGAGCGGACTCGATCCCCGGGAGCTTGGGAGAATCGACGCGCTTTGCAAACCCCCAATCCGCTGCCGCCCGATCCCGGGGGCCGCTGGGTCCGACTGCGCCGCTTCGCCGCGGTCGATGTCCGCCCGCTGCGACGGTCACTCTTCCGGCCCGGCCGTCGGGAACGCCGAGGCCGGGTTGGTGGAGGCCCTCTTTGGGCTGCGCACCTCGATCATTTCCGGAGGCGTGCTGTTCGTCGCTGCGTGCGTGGCCCTGTCCCTGGCCCTCCCCCGCTCCCGGCGCTACCAGGCACCCCCGCGCGCCGCTCCGCCTGGTTGAGGCGGCTGCCAGGCGAGCCGGTCAGTCGACGGGGAAGAGTTCGTCGATCCGGTTCAGGACTGCCGGCGTGAGTTTGTCCAGGACCTGCAGTGAGCGCAAGTTCTGCTGCACCTGCTCGACGCTGGTTGCCCCGGTGATGACCGTGGAGACGTGCGGGTTATGGGCGCACCAGGCGAGCGCCAACTCGGCCAGTGAACAACCCAGCTGGTCAGCAATCTCCTTCAGCTGCCGGACCTTGGCATTGGCCTCCGCGTCGGTCAGCTGGTCGCGCAGCCATTCGTACCCGGGAAGTTGGGCTCGGCTGCCGGCGGGCACACCGTCCAGGTACTTGCCGGTAAGCAACCCGGAAGCCAGCGGGCTCCAGGTGGTGAGGCCCAGTCCCCAGTCCTCGTAAAGCCGGGCGTATTCCTGTTCCACCCGCTTGCGGGCGAAGAGGTTGTACTCAGGCTGTTCCATCACCGGCTTGTGCAGGTGATGACGCTCCGCGACCTCGAAGGCGGCCCGGATCTCATCTGCGGCCCACTCCGACGTCCCCCAGTAAAGGGCCTTGCCCCGGTCGATCAGGTCATGCATGGCCCAGACCGTCTCCTCAATCGGGGTCTCGGGGTCAGCCCGGTGGCAGAAGACGAGATCGAGGAAGTCGAGCCCGAAGCGCTCCAGGGACGCGTCGACTGCCTGCAGCAGGTACTTTCGGTTGAGGGTGTTGGACAGATTCACGCCATCGCCCAAACCCCAGAAGAACTTGCTCGAGACGACGTAACTGTTGCGGGGCCAACCCGCCCGCGCCAGGGCGGTGCCCATGATCTGCTCCGACTCCCCTCCAGCGTAGGCCTCGGCGTTGTCGAAGAAGTTCACGCCACCTTCGTAGGCAGCCTTCATACAGGCGAGCGCCTTGTCCTCATCGACCTGCGCCCCGAAGCTCACCCACGAACCCAACGAGAGCAGGCTCACCTTGAGTCCCGAACGCCCGAGCCGGCGATATGGCATCTGAGTCAACTGGGCTACCTCCAAACGGAAGCTGCGAGAAGGAATCGGGCTGGTGGGACTTGGTCAGGACGGCCTGCGCCAGCGTCGCTTCTAGGCTAGCAGTACGACTGGAGCGTCACCCCGGGCGGAGTACAAGATCGCGCCGTCGCGGCGCGTCTCACTCGCCAGTCAGGCCGTCCAGGAGCTCCCTTGTGGAGTCCGCATGGCCGGCATGGCGGGCCGTCTCGTTGATCAGGTGCAGCACCACCCAGCGCAGATCGCGGCCCTCGCCACGGACGCTCGGTTCCGCCAGTGACGGCATCGATCTGATCACGGCATCCGTCTTCTCGGCACGCGCTCTGTAAGCATCGAGAGCCTCTGCCAGGGACGGCTCAGGCCCAGGGTGGAACTCCTCCTCGCTCCGGCTGGTCTCCTCCCCGAGCATGGCGCCGTCGATCCACCTCCACTCAACATGGGTCAGGTGATTGACGATCCCGAGCAGCGAGATCAGCCGGTTGTCAGGGCGCCATCGGGCGGCCTCGTCGCTCACGCCTCCGGCCTTGCGCAGGATGGCGCCGCGCAGGAAGTGCAGCCAGCTGATAAGCAGTTCACGCTCATCGGGATCGCCCCGGGGAAAGTCCAGGTCATCCTCTTTGGACATCGCCAGCATGATGGCAGAAGAAGTCCCGAGGCCGGATGGCATGGACAGTCGGCGTGGTCGCTGCCAGACTGGCGTTCATGACGCGATGGGGTCGCCGCCGCTCTGGCGGACTGGCCCTGGGGCTGGCGTTCCTGTCCCTGGGGCCGAGTGGAGCACCCGCGCTGGCCAAGGCAACCGCCCAAGTAGTGCCTTGGACCTCTCGGCCGGCCAGTGGGCCGCAGACACCTGGGCCCACCCCCAACACCATCCCCAAGGGCACTCCCGTGTGCCGGGCCGGCCAGCTGACTGGAGGCCTCACCGGCACCCAGGGAATGACCGGGGCCCAGTTGCAGAGCGTCGTCGTCATCGTCAACCGATCGTCGACCGAATGCCGTCTTTCCGGACCGCCCACGCTCGCCGTCTTCGAAGCAGATGGTGCTGAGATCGGAACAAATCCCGGCGCCGCACCCAACCAGGACACGACCGCAGTTCTAATGGTCCCCAACCGAAGTGTCAGTCCGATTCACACAGCTACTCCTGGTGGCGAAGCGGGGCTCGGCTTGGTCTGGAGTCCCCAGGAGCCGGATGGCGCCAACTGCCTTAGTACCGCGCCAATCGTCGCCCGCATGACGTTCAATTTCCCCGGCTCCACCGGCAACGTCGTGGTGACGAAGATTTCCGTATCACCGTTGTTCGCACCATGCGGAGGGGTGAAGATGGTTGCCTTCTCAGCGACGGTTGCGGCGACCCCGGCGCCCATTTTCAAGCTGGTCGCCAAGCTGACCGACCCCAGTCGCGCGGTTCCAGGGCACCTGCTGAAATACCGGTTACAGCTGCGCAACGTGGGTAAGAAAGCCATCAATTTGCGAAATTTCTGCCCCGACTTTGTCGAGGGTCTCTCGGGCGTCGAATACAAGGCGAGCAGCGACCATGCGCTCAACTGCGGGGCGGCGGGCAAGATCGGGGGCGGCGGGGAGCGCATCTTTGCCATGCAATATCCCGTCCCCCGCAATGCGCCGCGGCAGCTGCTCGACCTGGAGTGGTATCCCCTGCCGCTGCCCTGGCAGGTATCACTAGCACCACCGCCGTCTCTCCCGCTTCACATCAGCTGAGGTCAAATACCAGGACAGATTCCAGGATATTATTCCGCGACCCAGTTCTGGGTCAGGTAGAGCCAGAAGGCCAACCCCTGGTACGCGCCGAATTTGCGGAAGCGGCGCCGGATGGCTAGATTGGAGGCGGCCCTTCCGCTTAGCCGCGCGTACGTGGGCCGGGTCCAGGAATCCAGGATCAGCAGTCGGTAGCGGCCCAACGCCGTCAGCATAATGTGAGCTGCGGCGTAGGGGCCAACACCGGCTAGGGAGAGCAGTCGACGCTCAGCCTCAGCGTCGGTCAGAGCGGGGTCATGGAGAGCCTCCAGGTCCAGGTCTCCGGAGGCGACAACCCGGGCGAGCGCCTGCAGATAGGGCCCTCGATAGCCGGTCCTGGCCACTTCCCGGTAAAAGTCGAGGTCCACCTCGGCCATCGCCTGCGGACTGGGGAAGGCGTGCTCGCCGAGACGGTCGGGATGGCCCAGGCGGCCCACAATTGACGCCACCATCCGCTCGGTACCGGACCAGGCACAGTTGGTGGTGCAGATGGTTTTGACCACGTCCTCGAAGACACTCGGACTGCGCAGCATCCGGCCCGCACCAGCGGTCGCCCAGGCGATGTCGGGATCGCGAGCCGCGATCAGATAGAAGCGCGAGAGGTCCTCGTCGAGGCTCAAGATTCGGCGGCAGGTGGCGAGAATGCGCGCTGCATCCGCAGGAGAAACCACCTCCCTACCCCGCACAGTCGCCACTCCCGGCTGCAGCTCAGCAACCACTACCGAGTGGCTCTGCCCATCCTCCCCCGAAAGCGTCGTCTGCAGGGTCCGGGTCGTGCTGTCGATGCGGTTGGGCGGCAGGCTAGCCACCCCGTGCGAGGCAAGGAGGCGCCGCCAATCCACCGGCTCCCCACCACCACCTCTCAGGGGCAGTTGACCGATAGTGGTCGGGAACAGACTTACGGGTACTTGGGTCGGGCTATCGCTCGGCACTTCTGCAGAAGTATCAAGGGCCCCGCCTTGACAATGGATCCGCGCAGCCCGTCCACCTCGCTCGCCACGATGGAGCGCCGGCCGGCGGAGACCAGGCCTGGCCGGCGTCACCGCGCCGGACACGGCCCTATGCTGGATTGCATGGATGTTGGGCGACATGTGTACGCCACCGGAAGCGTCGACGGATAGTGTCCGCCCGCGACTCTGGAGCGACCACACTCCTGGACGAGTTGAAGTGGGTGCACGGCCTGCTACGACGAGACCTGCGCACATGTGAGCGGCTGGCAAGAGCGGTGGCCGACGGCGCCACTTCGGCCGAGGTAGAGAGCGAGATTCGCTACCTGCAGGCCGGGGGTCCCCTCTTTCAGCTACGCATCAACTGCCTGCATTACTGCAGGTTCGTCCATGGTCACCACGGGGCGGAGGATGTTGCACTCTTTCCCGCCGTGCGCCAGGCCGACGCTCGCTTGAACACGGTTGTCGACCGATTGGAGGCAGATCACCGAGCGGTATCTCTTCTGCTGGATGACGTCGAGGCGACCGCCGGCGCCTTAAATGTGGGTGACTCGACCGTGGAGCGAGGCAAGTTGGTTGATGCCCTAAACGAACTATCGACGCGTCTTCTGGAGCATCTGGCGTTTGAGGAGGAGTCACTTGCGCCGGTTCTAGGAACCTGGCGTCAATGGCCCTTTCTCAGCTGATCTAGCGGCCTGGGCGGTTGCTTCCGAAAATGTGGAGGCGGGACTAGCCCACCGGCGTGATGATCAGTTCAGGCAGCACGTAGCGCTGGCGTTGGAAGTTGTGATTTCGCAGCGTGTTCTGGATCTGCTCCAGATGGTCGGTCGTCAGTTCTAGTGGTGTTTCATCGGGCTGGTAGCTCCAGCCGACCGGGTAGTCCACTCCGGCCGTGGTGCTCATCTCGATATGACTGCCGAGCAGGTATTTGACTGGCCGCTGCGCACACCATTCGATAAGCCGGTCGATCGAGCGGATGAAGGCCGGCCAGTCGAAGATATATAGGCGACCCGGATAAACCGTGTCGCCGGTGAACAGGGTGCCGCTGTAGCGGTCGTAGTAAGTGACCGCAGCCTGGTGATGGCCGGGGGTAGCCAGGCAATCGATAACCCGCCGGCCGAGATCAACGTTGACTACTGCCTCCGGTTCGTCGGCGAAGCCGAAGTAGGGCCAAGCCTGATCCCGCTTGGCCCCGATTAGGCGGGTGTTGGGTCGATCCGCGAATTGTTCATCAGCCGCGGTGTGGTCGGCGTGTGAGTGGGTGTGGAGGACCAGTAAGCGGTAGTCGTCTGGGTGTGCATGCGCGTTCATCCAGTTGGCCATGATCGGGTCGATGGTGCGTCGCAGTGGAAAGAAGTGCGGACTCGCGGTCGCACCGGTGTCGAGCAGAAGTGCCTGGGACTGTCCGAAGAGGAGAAACATGAAGGGTGCCTCGTAGCTCACCGCCATGTTCTGGCGCAGGATGTAGGTGTGCTCGTCGTACGGGTGCACCTGGATATCGGGGTCGGTGTTGTACTTAGCAGCTTCGGAACCGTGGATCCAGGCAACGGCCAGGTTCGGCATCGCCGCGCCGTCGATAAAGTCAAGCTCATTCATCTGACTCACGGCGTCCCCCTAAGCCCCCCCAGGGTGCGAGAAGTTAGGTGATTTCTGGTTCGGCGCCAGGTTATCCTTCGCATTCACTGCATTCGTACAACCTTGGGCCTCTGAGGCGCAAGGTTCGACCTCTCGACCAAGAGTTGCCCGAGTTACTTCTCCGTCCTCTAGCTGGGGAGAGTGCTCTTACGTTTGTGCTACTGTGTGTACACCGTGAGTCACAGTGTGGGCGTTAGAGAATTGAGGCAGCAGGCTAGTTCTGTACTCAAACGCGTCATCCACGGCGAAACCGTCGAGGTCACCGATCGCGGGCACCCCGTCGCTAGGATCGTGCCCCTCCGGGCCAGGGTCTTGGATCAACTGGTGCTGGACGGTCGGGCTACGGAAGCGGTTGGTGACCTCTTGGACTTGGCCGAGGAACTCGGTCTTCCGGCACCATCGCGCGGACCCATCCTCGCCTCGGACGCACTGGCCGAGTTGCGCCACCATGAACGGTAGGGCGGCGTATGTCGATACCTCAGCGTTCCTCAAACTGATCGTTGCCGAACCCGAATCAGCGGCCCTCCTAACGCGCCTCCGACGCTGGCCGGACCGAGCGTCGGCGACTTTGCTGCGCACCGAGGCGGTGCGCGCCCTGCGCCGTTCGGGAAACGGTCATCTGTTGGGAGAGACCCGTCGTCTCTTCGGGACGATCCGACTCGTGCGCATAGACGAGCCGCTACTCGACCGCGCCGGCGATCTTGAGCCCGTAGAGTTGCGCTCGCTGGACTCGATCCACCTGGCTACAGCACTGTCGATCGGTGCCGACCTCGGGATGATTTTCACTTACGACCTTCGGCTCAGCAACGCGGCACTCGCTCAAGGCTTGGATGTCGAGTCCCCGCGCTGAGCGGCCCGGGCGGACGTTAGGGTGATCTGCTTGGCCGTCCTGGCCAACTTCAGGGAGATGGTCGGTGAAGGGCGGCCGCTTCGCTCCGGGCGAGGAGTACGCGCCATACGCCACACCCTCGCGTCTAATGACGTGCGACCACAGTAGCCAGCTGCTCCAGTACGCCGTCAATGTCGGGCAAGACTCGCATCTCGTCACTGATTCGGCGCGCGGCCTTGGCGAAGGCGTTGTCTTCTAAGACGGCTTCGATCGCCGCCCGCAATGGCGCCACGTCGGCCGGGCCTAGCTCTGCCGGGGCTCCGGTCGAGTCGGCGTTGGGCCCAACTGTGAGCCCCGCCCCCGCAGCTGTCACACGCCGAGCGTTAGCCGGCTGATCGGCGAACAGCGGGGTGAATACGATTGGAACACCGGCCGCGAGTGCCCCAAAGGTGGTGCCGGACCCTCCGTGGCAGACGACGACGGCCGTGCCCGGAAGGACACGCTTCTGTGGCACCCAAGCCTCGATGTGCACATTCGCCGGCACGGGGCCGAGTCGACCGGGGTCGAACGCGTGACCGACGGTGAAGAGGACCCGTGCTTCAAGCTTCGCGACTGCTTCTAGCGCCACTCGGTACGTCGCGGTGGCCAATGGCGCCCCACCGGTGACGCTTCCGAAGGTGACGTAGACGAGCGCAAGCTCGCTTCCTGCCCACCAGTCCGGTAGGGGGACGATCTCGACCCCCGTGCCCTCACGATAGCGCATCGTGCTGGGGAAGGAAGACGGATCCAAGGAGGTGGGAAAGCGCGTCAGGTATGGGGCGGCGTGCAGCCGGTCGGAAAGCGTGGCGCCATACGGTCCGAGCGCGGGTGCCGCGAGTTCCTGCGCGCCAGCCTCGGCCGCTGCCGCCGAGATGGCGATCTGCGCATGCATGACCCCGTAGCGCTCAGCCGCGACAAGCGACGCATACTCGCAGGTCTCCCGCAGCACGAGATCAGGCCGCCAGACCCGACACGCCTCATCGAGCGTAGGCAGCATGGCTGCCGTGAAGAGACGACCGAAGATCTCGCGCTCGACAATGACTGAGGCCTCAGCGCGTGGGAGAGTGGTGACGCGCGCCCAAAGCGACGCAAGTTCTGTCTCAGGTGGATCCGACCCGATGCGAAACGGGTGACCTGTCGCACGCACGGTAGCCTCAAGTTTTGGCGGTACCGCGATGAGTACGTCATCGTTGCGCCGTTCCAGCGCCTCCAGTACGGGAACCAGAGGGTTGAAGTGGCCAGAACCTGCGGTGGACGAGAGCAGTACCCGCATGGCGGGCAGCTTAGCCCTGTCCGCTGTGCGCTACCCAAGGGTCACAGGTCCTCACGGGAACTAGTGCCATGCGGACGAGATGCGGCGAAGGCCGGAAGGGCCGATGCCATCGTCACGGGTGACCGTGGCCGGCCCGCCATGGGGAGCACCTACGCGGGAATCTCACTTCTCACGCCAATGGCTGTGCTCAGTTATCGGATAGGGGCGCGGGTCCGTAGAGGCGGTTGAGCGCTTGTAGGGTGGCGATCATTTTTGCCCGGAGTTCGGCTGGGTGGATGATCTCGATGTCTGGAGCTAGGCGGAAGAGGTCTGCAAGGGCTTGGCTGGGCTCGTCGACGGGAATGGTGACTTGAAGCCATCCGTGGGTGTCGGGCTGGGTCGTGCGTCAGGCAGCTTCTACGATGGCGGGTTCGGCCGCCTCTGGCAGTCGGGCGAAGGCGTCTGGGGACAGACGGATAGTGGCGCTGTCGATGCGTCGGCGCTGGTCGAAGTGCCGGAGGTATTCCTGCCAGTGGCCGGCGAGGTCGAAGTCTGTGTCGCGCTCGAAGGTAGCGTCAAGTGTCTCGAGGTGGGCGATGCGCGAGATGCGGTAAGTGCGTTTGGTGGAGGCCGCGGCAGCGACGAGGTACCAGCGGCCGGCCTTGAGCACGAGTCCGTAGGGCTCGACCTCGCGGGTGATCTGCTGCGGCTTGGCCCAGCGCAGGTAGTGGACACGGATCACCCGCTGGTCCCACACCGCGGCCGCCACGCCGGCGAGGTAGGGCGTCTGGTCAGCGTCGCGGTACCACGAAGGCGCATCGAGGTGGAACCGTTCGGCGACGCGCCCGGCGCGAGCGCGCAGCTCGGGCGGGAGGGCGGCCATGAGCTTGAGCTGGGCGGCGGTGACTGACGCCCCGAGGGCGCGTCCAAAGGCGGCGCGGACCGAGGACCAGAGCGGCGACCTGGGGTGGCGCGCTGAGGGACCACCAACGGCAACGATGGGTTAGGCACCTGCGCCGAGGGGAGGAGTTGGAACGGCTACTCCACAACGTAGTCGTGGGCGTAGGCCGGCGGCGGCTCACCCTCGATGCCAAAGATGTCCGCCGCCGTTATCGTGCGGACGTCGGGCGGTGCATCCAGTACGGCCATTGGCGCCGCCAGCGCGAAGCGGAGGTTCCGGGAGAGGCGAGGCAGGCGCTGCGCCTTGTGTTCGAGTGCCCTCAGCAGGGGAGGTGCCTCGATAGAGCGACGAAGC